>CAZTLV010000003.1:0-178752 GCA_964614635.1 uncultured Occallatibacter sp. | reverse complement strand
GATGACCTCTTCCATGCCATGGAAGCGCGCTCCCAGCTGCGCCACAGGCCCACGTCTGGAGGGATGCAACTCTCCTATTGTCTCCGCTGAAGGGTGATTCGTCAAACCGCGCCTGGGAACGGCAGTAATGACGCGATTCCCGTGATGACCAGGTTCACGCCTGCAACGAAACGAGAATCGTAGTCGGTAAAAATCTCCTTGCCGGCGGCGTGAGCGAGAGGATGTTTCATCTTGTCAATCCGCGCATTTCGGTGGGCCAGTTCATACCGCGGGTTTTTCTCCTGCTGCGCGAGGATGGTCGCCTGTTCTTCGATGACGAAGCCAACCGAGAAACAATAGAGCGTGCTGAGACCTAGTACCGATTGCCGCAAGCTGAAGCCCGCGCTGGTGAGCTTCATCAAGCGGGCCTCCATTGGCGCGTACAGCTCATCGTCAGTGAGATAGGTTCCGCTGAACATTTTTGCGCCCTCCCGGTACCGAAGCAGCGTTCTGCGCAACCCGAGACAGTAATTCAATGCCCAATCCTGCCATGCTTCCATGGCATCAAACCGAGGGGATTCTTGGAGCGCCTCCCTGAAAACCTGGGTGGCCATTTTGTCCAGCAGTTCCTGTTTGTCTTTGAAATGCCAGTAGATCGCGGGCGCCTGCACACCCAACCGCGAGGCAAGGCGCCGCAAAGTCAACCCATCGAGGCCCAGCTCATTGAGAATGGAAAACGCCTGTTTGAGGATAAGTTGCTGATCAAGAGGCATAAAAAAAGTCTAGCATTCTTGATTTAACAATGTTAAATTCAATTTAACTAAGTTAAGGAGGTCTTCCCAATGAAAGCTGCCGTGATGAACGCACTAGGTCAATCACCGAAATATCAAGAATTCCCAGGTCCAGTTGCGGGGGAGAACGAAACAATCGTCAACGTCAAAGCGGCGGGGCTGCATCCCGTTGTGAAGGCACGCGCGAGCGGGGCTCATTATTCGAGTGATGCGGTTGTCCCGTTTGTTCCTGGTGTAGACGGTGTGGGCACGCTGGAAGACGGGAGCCGTGTTTATTTTGGGGTGGCCCGCGCACCCTTCGGCTCGATGGCCGAGCGCACGGTGATCCGACCGTCAATGTGTGTACCCTTGTCCGACGGAATCGGCGATGCCCAGGCGGCGGCGATCGCCAACCCAGGGATGTCCGCTTGGATTTCCATGAAAGTGCGCGGGGGGCTGGTCGCAGGGGAAACGGTCCTGGTGATGGGAGCGACGGGTGTGGCCGGCCAATTGGCTTTGCAGGTGGCGCGCTACCTTGGGGCCGGGAGGGTGGTGGGTGTAGGACGGAATGTAGATGCAATCGCAGCGGCGGAGGTGGATGCGGTGATTGCACTCGGACAGCCTGACGATGCTGTTCGCGATAAGTTTGCCGAAGAGGCCGCCAGGGGAATCGATGTTGTGATCGACTACCTCTGGGGTCGTCCGACAGAATTGCTTCTCGAGGCGCTCGCGAAGGGCTTCAAAGCGACTTCCACGCACCGAACCCGGCTCGTCGAGGTAGGGGAGAGTGCCGGCAAAACGATTCAATTGCCCGGATCAACGCTGCGCGCCATCGATCTCACCTTGTTGGGAAGCGGCTTCGGTTCTGCATCCCTTGATGTGATCCTTGCCGCCATTCCCGGGCTGTTCTCCCTGGCGGCCGCGGGGACCCTGAAAATTGACGTCGAACAGGTGCCTCTAGGCGATGTTGAGGGGGCGTGGAACCATGTCGAAAAGGGTCGAAGGATCGTTTTCACGGTCTAGGCCAAGCAGATTTTGACTGATTTTCCTTACTTCACAACCGTGACCGGGAACACTTTGGGTGGGTTCCGGTGTCTAAGAAAATAGAGCGCGCGGGACATCTGGAAGAAAACCGGTGTTCCGTTTCCCGCGCACTCGGGGCAGCATCGAGCTTTCAGTGGCAGATTTGAAGCTGCTGGATCGAGTAGCCGCAGAATGTAGGTTCGAACGAAGGGCAGTAAGACATTTGGCGTCGGGGAATTTTGCCGAGCAGAAATGGATTGATGCCAGAAGTTCGAATGTTGCGGTAAAGTGGGGGGACACTGAATTGCAGGCGGACCTCACCATGGGCAATCTTGCCAGCGCGTTGACGCTCCAATCTGAAGAGGCGGCTCTGATTGCGGAGCTTCGAGCCGGCTCGGAGGAAGCGTTCGCCTGGTTGATTGCGCGCTTCCATCAGCCGATCTATTCATTGCTGGCTCGCACCGTACAAGACCGTGCGGACGCCGCCGACCTGACCCAGGAAGTATTTGTCAAGGTGTTCCGCGGGGTCGGCAAGTTTCAGGGCGAGTCATCGTTGCGGACTTGGATTTATCGGATCGCCCTGCGCGAGGCCTCAAATCAGCGACGCTGGTGGGCGCGCCACAAGCAGCAGGAGGTGCCCATCGAGCAAGAGGTAAGCGAAGGAGAATGTGGCTCACCTGCACGGCTGATCGATATGTTGGTGGATCACGCCGAATCTCCTTTTGAAGCGATGGTGCATGTGGAGAACCGGGAACGTGTCGAGGCGGCGTTAAAGCTGGTTCCGGAGCCTTTTCGCACCACCTTGATCTTGCGGGACATTGAGGGATTTGTTTACGAAGAAGTGGCGGAGATGCAAGGCGTGAACCTGGGGACGGTGAAATCCAGGCTGGTCCGCGGCCGAGCATGTTTAAAGCTGATCTTGACAGCTCAGCCTGCAAAAGTCGATGAGCCGGGGTGCAGGCGATATGAAGTAGGTCTGGGAGAGGAGGCGCGATGAGCGGATGCGATGCTGTACAAGCAAGGTTTACGGAGTATCTGGATGGCCGGCTGAACGGACACGAGATGAAGCACATCGCTGCCCACCTTGAAAGTTGCCGGCAGTGTTCGAGTGAGTGGGGATCCTTGCGGCAGGTACAGTCGTCTCTTGCCGAATTGGGGCCCGTGGCGGAGCCCGCAGACCTGCTGTTGCGCATTCGGGTTGCTGTAAGTCAGGAGCGGGCGCGGAGCCGTCGAAGCCCATTCCATACTTGGAACCTGGCTTGGAGAAACACTGTAGGTCCCTTCTTGTTGCAGGCCTCAGCCGGGTTTGCCAGTGCGGTGCTTCTGCTGGGCTCGGTGATTGTCCTTGTCAGCATGTTTGCGCATCCGGAGTCGGCACAGGCAAGCAAGGACGAGCCGCTCGGAAATCCAACCGCGCCTCGGCTGGTGAGTCTCTCGAGTGGTGCGGGCAGCAATCAGATCACCGGCCTGTCTGGCCCGGTTGTCGTAGAGGCTTATATCAACGGCTCAGGTCAGATGTACGACTACCGCATCGTTTCCGGTCCCAATGATGAAGCGACTCGGTCGCAAATTGAAAATATGCTGCTGACCAGCCGATTCGAACCGGCTCGATTCTTCGGCCAGCCGGTCCGTGGCCTGGCAGTACTGTCATTCTCCGGCGTCTCAGTGCGCGGATAGGCTTGGCAAAGGGACTCGGGAACAGAAGAAGCCCCGCCCGGATTCGTCCGGGCGGGGCTTTCCATTCGTACCGAACCGCTGAGGCATGTCTTCCACCGCACGCATTTTGTGACTGATTCGCATTACGGGCCACGTCCCTGCCTCCCGTTTGACCCTGCCAGAACGTCAAACTAGACTGAACATGCAGGGATTCTCATGACGCTTCGCAGTCTTCGATCGCTCGTCTTTCTTTCAGGTTCGGCTATTTGCCTATTGGTGTTTTCCCCTTACATCGCTGAGCACGCACAATCACAGCAGGGCGGTTCGGGCAAGAATCAGACTTCCTCCTCCGCGGGAATCCAGCAGGAGAAGGCGCCCTCGCTTGTGGATCCGGCAGGACCGACCATCTCCCTGGTGAGTTCCGAACCGGTCTTTCTGATGGCAGCGGCCCTGAACGCATGCGGTTACGACGAAGGTCTGGATGAAAGCGCGCCGGTGCGCAAGCGAGTTCGCGATGAGCTCAACCTCGCACTCGCGAAGAGCGAGGACGCCCGCGCCAAGAGAGATAAAGTATGCCTATACATTGCCCAGCACCGAATGACGGGCACTGAGCGGGACATCGCGCAATACATCTCTCTCGCGCTATATTTGACACCGCCGCCCGAGATGGAGACCTCGGCGGAACTCACCGAAATGCCGCCAGACTCCACGCAGGTGGTGGAGATTGTTCCGTTGCTGAAGGACTTCGTGGCAGCCGTTGATCTGCATGGAATCTGGCTCGCCGTGCACCCCATTTACGACCGGGAGGCCGACCAACTGCACGATCCGCTTTCGAAGATGATCGTGGGCACAAATCTTTACCTAAAGCTGCCTGCTTCCACTTACGAAGGAAGACGCTTTGTTGTAGTCATTGAGCCTCTCCTCTCGCCGCACATCGTGAATGCGCGCGTGTATGGCACCGATTACGTAGTGGTGCTTTCGCCCGTGAATGGGCAGATTCGCATGGGCGATGTACGCCACACCTATCTGCATTACGTGATCGAGCCGCTGTTGCTGGCGCGTGCGACTGCCGTCGATCGGACGCAGCCGATTCTGAAAGAGATTCGCGATGCGCCTCTTGAATTCCGCTACCGCTCTGACACGATTCCCTTGACGATTGAGTGCCTGATCAAAGCCATCGAGGCGCGAACCATGGATACCGGCATTCCGGCGTTCACGATCCCGCCGGGTGTGGACCGCTCGGAGTTACCGCGTTACGAACATGATCGGCAGATCTACCAGCAAAAGGTCGACGTGGTTCGATTGGCCGCAGTGCATCATGATATGACCCAGGGATTCGTGCTGACGCAGTACTTTTATGAACAGTTAATTCAATTTGAGAAAGACCCGGCCAGCCTGCGCGACACGATCGGCGAAATGGTCTATTCAATGGATGTGGACCAGCAGGTGCGTCGCGCCCGGCAAATTGAATTCGACAAGGATGCGGACGGAGATGTGCTGCAACAGAGCAAGCCGCACAAGTTGACTGGATTGGATTTGGCTGAAGCGAGGCTGGCGAGCGGAGACGTAGCCACGGCAAGTTCCATGGCCCGCCAGGTCCTCACGGTGCATGACGATACGCTTCAATCAGCTGCGGATTCAGCGCGCGCCAACTTCATTCTTGCCCGGGCGGCCATCATGACCGGGCATCCGGAGCAAGCAATCGACGGATTCCAGCGGACATTGGCTACCACGAAAGAACCGCGCCTGCTGGCCTGGTCACACATCTATCTGGGCCGCATGCTTGATCTGGACTGCAAGCGCGATGAAGCCGTTTCAGAGTACAAGGAAGCGCTTGCCGCCCGCGACGGCCAGCAGGATACCCGCCTGGCCGCGGAGCGTGGCGTCAAGGCTGCATATGCGGTACGGGGGCACAGCTGCGATGAGGATGCGGATGACGATTCCCCGGCTGCGCCGGCTGGCAAGACCGGAGTTGGAACGACGGGCGACAATGGTACCCAGAAGCCGCAGTGACTGATCGAGGCGATGGTGGATGCAGTTCTAACAGAACTCGAAACGGCTCTCGGGCATGAATTTGTCAGGCCGGAATTGCTGGTCCGGGCACTTACCCACCGTTCCCGCGCGAACGAACAGGCGGTCACCGAAAGAGCAGAGCCCGGGCATTCAGCCGAGGGCGGAAACGCACAGACTTCAGACACGGGAGACTACGAACGCATGGAGTTCCTGGGCGATGCTGTGTTGGGGCTGGTGGTGGCAGAGGCCCTGTTTGTCGCTCATCCGGAGTGGCACGAAGGGGAACTGACCCGGGTTCGCTCTCAACTTGTAAGCCGGCAACACATGGCGGAGGTGGCTGTGACAATTGGATTGGGCAGTCACCTGAGATTGAGTCGAGGGGAAGATCGAGGCGGTCTCAGGAGCAAAGGCACTGTGCTTTCAAATAGCATGGAGGCAGTCATGGCGGCGCTCTTTCTTGACGGCGGCCTGGAACCTGTGAGGGTGTTTGCGCGTCGGTGGGTGATGGGCGATGCGGTCGAGCACCTAGCCGAGGAATTGCGATCGGGGGCCGCGCTGGGAAATTACAAGTCTGCGCTTCAGGAACACTTGCAAGCAGCCCGGGCAGGAGCTCCGGTTTATAGACTCAAGAGTGAAAGCGGACCGGACCATCGCAAGCGCTTTCAGGTTGAGGTTCGGCTCCAGGCGGGAGAGGGTGAGCCGGGAAAGCCCCTGGCCAGGGGCGCGGGTAGCACCAAGAAGCAAGCCGAACAGGATGCCGCACGCAGGGCGTTGGAGCGGTTCAGAGCGGCTCAGGTCAAGGCCGGTATCCGGGCCTCTGGCGCGGAGAAGGAGGAGCAAGCCAAGGCATGAGCACAACCCCACCAACCGGGCAAGTTGCCACTGCGCCTCCGCCGAGGCTTTCGCGGCTGCGACTGCACCTGCCCACGGTGCCGGAAGCATTGGCATCACTTTTGCAAACGGTGGTCGTGGCGCTATTCCTGCTGACTTTCGTGCTCCAGCCTTACTTGATCCCTTCTGAAAGCATGGAACGAACTTTGCTGGTGGGAGACTTTCTGCTGGTCAACAAGCAGGTCTATGCTCCCTCGAACGGTTTTGGCCGCTGGTTGATGCCGTATCGCGCGGTTGCGCGCGGAGATATTGTTTTCTTTCATCACCCGCAGCCCCCATTTCTGGTCAAGCGAGTCGTCGGCGTGCCCGGGGACAGGCTTCGCATCGAAGATGGGCGGGTCCTGGTAAACGGGCGGGTTCTTGATGAGCCCTATGCTGCATTCGAGCCTGCGCCGCCGAATCCTTTCCGCGATGACTTTCCAGCCAAGGTATACACCGACCCGGCGGTCGATCCACTTTGGTGGAAGCAGATGCAGGGACTGACCCGGGATGGGGAACTGGTGGTTCCCGAAGGGCAATACTTTGTCCTCGGCGACAATCGGAATCACAGCAAGGACAGTCGCTTCTGGGGATTCGTTTCCCGGGCGGATATTGTCGCTCGTCCACTCGTCATCTACTTCTCTCTGACCAGGCCTTCGACCACCGATGTCCAACAGGCCGCGGATGATAGACTCGGACACGACAGGGAACTCTCGGCCAAGCTAACGGGTTTTGCGCGCTGGAAGCGAATCTTCCATGTGGTTCACTAGAGGCAAGTAAGCTGTCCAGGACCCTTGATGACCAACCGCCGTTAGTCTGACCGTTATTGGTCGACTACTTACCACGCAAAAAGAGCGACAGGATGACGAAGAAAAAAACGCCGCCCACGCAGACGCCGTCCGAATCCGTGGCAGTTCCGGTTGAAGAAAAGGTGGAAGAGACTCCATTCGAGGCGGTGGCCAGCATCTGTTCGGTGCTCGTGGTAGGTCTCTTTATACTCACGTTTCTTGGCCAGAACTTCGTTATTCCATCGGGGTCGATGGAGAATACACTGCTGGTTGGCGACCACCTGGTCGTGGACCGGATCACTCTTGCTCCGCCCACCAGGTGGATGCCTCTGGTTCACTACCGGGAGCCACAGCGCAACGATATCGTGGTCTTTCTGAAGCCGGTATCCGATCCAGATCCTGTGACGGGCGCGCCACAATACTTGTTTCTGGTGAAACGGCTGATCGGCGTTCCCGGCGACCACATTCATTTGCGCAATGGAATCGTGATCATTAACGGTGTTGCCCAGGACCAGCCGCACGCCAAGCCGACAACGCCTGAAAATCACAACGATTTTCTCGACGAATTTCCGTCCGTGCCGCCTGATCCTGAGCCTGGCAATTTGATTCCCGAGTCGTGGGCCGTTGACTTTCCCCATTACATCGAAAACGGAGACCTTGTGGTGCCCGCGGGGCATTACTTCATGATGGGCGACAACCGGCACAACAGCGCCGATTCACGCTTTTGGGGTTTCGTGCCCAGGGAAAATATCGTGGGCAGGCCGCTGCTGAATTACTGGTCGTTCAAATCGACTGAAGAGCAATTGGAACAGACCGGACTCGCCAACAACCTGGCCTGGATGGGACACGTTGCGCTGCATTTCATTTCAGACACGCGCTGGAGCCGGACGCTGCACCTGATCCGCTGAACTAAAGTGGTCCGGGAGCAGTGATCTGACCAAATCGCTGTTGACTGATTCCAGACCACTGGCTTTTCGAAACTGACGACCGATAAGACCATGACGGAAGAAGTGCAAGGACGGCGACGAAAACTCGGTCCGCTGTGGCTGGCACTGGCGGCGCTGGCAGCTGTCCTGGCGATGGTGTTTGTGCCTCCGCTGGTCAGCCTGAGCCGATATAAAAGCAAAGTGACTCAGCTCATGTCCGCGTCGCTGGGACGCCCGGTGCGCCTTTCCGGGGTGGAATTGCACCTGTTGCCAAGGCCGGCCCTGGTGCTGACCGATCTGAGTGTTGAGGATGACCCCGCATATGGGGCTGAACCGGTGCTCCACGCCAGCACAGTTACTGCCGCTTTCCGCATTCCCTCCCTGTGGCAAGGGAAGTTGGAGATCAGTCGTATCAGCGTGGATGATGCCAGCTTGAATCTGGTTCGCACCGATGCCGGCCGCTGGAATCTGGATACGCTTTTCCGAACTGCTACAGCGCAGGCCGGTGTCCATGCAAGCGGCGATACACAGGCGGGAAGCAGCACGCCGGGGAGCAGTCGGAGAACGACTCCATTCCCCTACCTTGAGGCTACCAACTTCCGTATCAATTTCAAGAGCGGGTCAGAGAAACTCCCGCTTTCATTGGTCAATACCGATCTATCTTTTTGGCAGGAGGAACCTGGCGACTGGCGTATTCGTGTGCGCGGCCAACCTGCCCGCACCGATGTGAGCCTTGACCTGGCTGACACGGGGATCGTGCGGGTTGAAGCAAGCGTAAAACGAGCAGGGGAATTGAGAGAGATGCCGGTGCATGTCGATATGGAGTGGCGGGACGCGCAACTTGGCCAGCTTGCGCGGCTCGTTATCGGCTACGACCCAGGTTGGCGCGGTGATCTGACTGGCGAATTGAACCTCGACGGCACCGCCGATGCGGCGCAGATCAAGACAAGGTTGCGAGCCACGGGCGTGCACCGCGCCGAATTTGCTCCGGCAGCGCCAATGGATTTCGACGCTACCTGCAGTCTTCTCTATCATTTTTCAAGTAGGGCGGTCGAGAATCTGGCTTGCGACTCGCCCCTCGGTGACGGTCGGATTCACGTTTCCGGAGACTTTTCCGGAGATGGCGGCCCCACCCACATCTCTGTGGGGCTTGACCATATTCCAGTGGCAGCCGGTCTGGACGCGATGCGCACGGTTCGCAGCGGCTTTGGCCCGGGGCTGGAGGCAAGGGGAACCATCACGGGAAAAATCACCTACGCCGAACTTACTCCAGCTCAGACTGCCGCATTGAATAAGCAAAACAAAAACGCGAGCAAGGCCGCACGAGGCAAGGCAGGGCCTGACAAAGCGCATCCGGCCGCGCCTGAGCCGCTCACAGGGAGCCTGGTGATTGAGGGCTTCCAATTGAGTGGGGAGGGATTGGGCACACCCATCCAGGCGCCTAGACTGGTGCTCCAGCCGGTGGGAGCAGAACCATCAGGCGAGAATATTTCTGCGGCCGCGACGCTCGACGGAAGCGTGGCCTTTCCCGCAGGTGGCTCGAGCCCGCTCATAGTCTCGCCCAGGTTGACTCTTTCCGGCTATGAGGTAGGACTGCGCGGTCAGGCCAGCGTCGCGCGAGCCAGGGAACTGGCGCACCTGGCAGGGATGCCAAATGCCGCGGCATTGGATGCGCTGGCAGGAGACCCTTTGGTCTTGGACCTGACTGCAGGGGGTCCATGGCTGCCTGCCGAAACTACTCCATTCAGCAGCCCGCCGCCTGCAGTCGCACCAGGCAGTGTGGCCAGCCAGGGAAAGGAGATCATAGCCCCCTCGCAAACAAATGAATCTGGGTCGCCCGCGACGGACACACTCATCGGTTTCGTGACTCTGCATAGCGCGAATTGGAAGGCCGACTACCTCGCCAGTCACGTGGAGATTTCAAACGCAACGCTCCACATTGATCCCGAAGAAGTGCGATGGGATGACGTGGATTTTTCTTACGGCCCGGTGAAGGGAACAGCGAGTTTGACCTTTCCCGCAGTTTGCAATTCACCGAGCGTCTGCACTCCCCGCTTCGATTTGCAGTTTACTGACCTGGATGCTGGAGTTGTTCAGGCTGCAATTCTTGGCGCGCGCGAGCCCGGCACATTGATCTCAGAACTGATCGCCCGGTTGAATTTGTCAAAGCAGTCCAGCGCGCCGGCCTGGCCTGAGCTTGAAGGTACAGTCAAGGCGGATTCGCTCATCCTGGGACCGATCACGCTGCAAGGCGCTTCGGCAACTGTGCACATTGTTTCTACCGGCGCTGAAATCACTGACTTTGAAGGAGAGGTGCTGGGCGGAAGCTGGCATGGTTCCGGCACATTTCGCACTGGAGACCGGCCAACCTACACGCTCGAAGGGCAATTCGAGAAGCTCAGCCCTGCGGCAGTTGGGGAGTTGGTTGGATTGCGCTGGTCGGGAGGGGTCATGAGTGCGGACGGCAAGGTTGAGCTCTCAGGATTTGCAGACAAGGATCTTGCTGCTTCAGCTAAGGGCAACTTGCATTTCGAGTGGCGGCATGGCTCTGTCGGCGCTCAGACCGGAATCAAAGCAGCGTTCCCCGGTTCCCTGGCTGCAACATCGATGCTTCCTCCTGCGCTGGCGCATTTCGATCATTGGACTGCGGATGCGGAGATTGCCAACGGCGCGATTGGTGTGAAGCAGAGCCTTGTGCAACAAGGTGGGCGCAAGCAAGCGGTGGATGCCAAAGTCACTCTAGGAGATCCTCCCAGGGTCATATTTCCCGTAGTCCGTGCAACGCTCGCAAAGAAGCGCTAAGCTGCTTCCCGATACAATCGAATCATGGCTTCATTTGTCGCTTCGGCCCCGGTCTTGATCCGCTGCAAGGGAATCCTCTTTGACATGGACGGAATTCTCATTTCCTCGCTTGGCTCGGTGGAGCGATGTTGGACAAAATGGGCAAATTTGCGTGGTGTGGATCCTGTTTACGCCTGCCAGATCGCTCATGGTTGCCGGAGTATCGAGACCGTTGCCAGGCTGCGGCCTGACCTCGACCCAGAGGTTGAGAACGGCATCGTCGAAAATCTGGAAATTGAAGACACGGAAGGGGTGACGGCCCTGCCCGGTGTTTTGAAAGTGTTGGCAGACCTCCCGAAATCCTGTTGGACAGTCGTGACAAGCGCTACCGAAGCGCTGGCGAAGGTGCGGCTCGCTGCCGGCGGTATTCCCGTGCCCGAGCGAATCATTACTGCTGAGAGTGTCGGCCGCGGCAAGCCCGATCCAGCTCCGTATTTGGCAGGCGCCGCGCTTCTTGGCCTTGCGCCTGGGGAATGTGTGGTCTTCGAGGACGCGGCCTCTGGAACTGAAGCTGGCCGGGCGGCGGGCTGCACCGTTGTGGCCACCACTTTTTCACACTCAATTGAATCGCTTGAAGCTGCTCACTACTTGATCCGCGATCTGACAGAGGTCGAAGTTTTTCTTGTTCCTGGCGATCCGAGCATGGTCCTCACACTAATGCCCCTTGAACGCTAGTGACCGCCGCAATCCTATTCGTTAGCTTCAATGTGACGGCCATGCGCGTCCTGAAGGGGTCGGGAATTGACCCTGAAGAGCGCTGCGAAAGCGCGCAATTGCTCGCGGCTGAGACTTAACTCCTGTTCGAAGACAAACCATTGAACCCCCTCTGTGCAGGGAGGGGTGGAGAGTGAACCGGTGTAAGTCCAGTACCCGCGGTCCGCAGGAAGCAACCCGCCAGGGCTCACCAGATCTGTGACCTTGATGGTTTGGCCCGCCGTTTTCGGCAAATGTTCCCAGAGCGTGGCCAGAACGGCATTGGGATTACCAACTTCTTCGGCAAGTCGGACGACGACTACAGCCAGCTTGCCATCGGCACTGCGATGCAGAAGCTGGACATCCATCTCAGTCAACTTCCCTTTCACCGGCTCTTCGGCAGGGTGGTGAAAGTCGAATTGGACGAGGTCATAGCGAACGCCGCCCGCAACGATGTAGCTGCCGGGGTCTACTTTCACCACAATCGTGTGACCATCGTGCTCCATGGTGACCGGCCCGGCAATGTAATGGAATTCGATGGGCTTTAGATTCTTATTCAGGTGGGCGCCCCGAATATCGATTGGCGACTGTTCGTGGCCTTGCGAACACACCTTGAAGGCAGGGTCCAGCTTGCCCCAGACCAGCGCGCCTCGCTTGCCCTCATAGTCCCAGGGAGTAGCGGTTTGCGCGGAAGAAACGGTGGCTATGAATAGAGCGATTGCGGCAAGTGCGGGAAAGCGCATTGAGATTTCATCTCCATGATCGAAAGACTTTTAAGGGCACGAAGGAATTCTATTCTCTCGGCCGAGGTTCGTCCCAGAACATGAAGATAATCGCAATTGGTTTCCGGGGAAATCCGGGTCCGACTGGCTCGGCGAATCTCCCCGTTGCAGCGTCAGAGAGCAAAGCTACTGGACAGGGTGGGCCTTGCCATTACTCAGGCTTTCACCGATGATCGCCGTCACTTTCTGGTTGGCTTCATTCGCGATTCTGCCTTGCTCGGCCCCAAGTCGGCCCTGTTCTGCGCCAAGTTTGCCTTGTTCGGCGCCCAGCTTGCCCTGCATTTGACCGAACTTGCCCTCTTCTCCACCCATCTTGCCTTCTATAGCGCCGAGTCTTCCTTGTATGGCTCCGATCTTACGCTGCAGGTCGGCCAATTCCTGTTGGCTGATGGTGCCGGCCTGCTTGTCCTGGAGCTTGGCCATCGCGGCATTCAAGTCCGTCATCTCCTTTGACAGATCAGGTGTGGGAATGCTGACCATCCTTTGTTGGCGGCCAAGATCTGCCTGTTGTTTACCGAGAGCAGCCTGTTGCTTGCCGAGCTCTTCCTGCTGGCGTCCAAGGTCCTCTATCGGCTTGTACATTGCCTCGATCTGGCTGATCACCGCAGGATCATCAAGAAAGTAGGACTTGTCGTCGTGCGTGAATGCGAGGAACTTTTCGTGCCCCTGGCTGCGAACCTTGTCAACAATGTCCTTGGTGCTGTTTTGCCAATCGCCTGAGGACGTAAAGTGCTCGGTTCGGTCTGTCACCAATGTCCAGGAGTCGCCATTTGTTGAATACGAATAGCCGTATCCCCGGCCCCTGTAGATGTGCTTGGGCGGGACGGCATCTTCATTTGAGCTGGTGGTGGCGCCGGACTGGGCGTCACGGTCAGTATCGTTGCCCTGGCTCGGAGGTTGAGGCGGCATTGGAGCAACGGGCTGGTTCGCAGGAGCAGCGGGCGCCACCTCGCTGGGCGAAGAAGCAGCAGCGGGTGGTACCTGGTCCTGAGACTGCGCAGGTGGTCCAGCGAGCACTGGGTCGACCGGGCCAACCTTCGCAGGAACCGCGACCACAGGCTCGGCAGGTGGCACGGCGCCAGGCGCAGCCGCAACCTGGAGCGGCGCAGTCTGCGCAGCCTCAACCCTGACCAGCGCGGTAGCAGCGAAGAGTGCCGCTGGTACCAGGAGCACAGCCAGCAGGGTGCGACGGCGGCTCCCTGCAAAGGCCTGACGAAAACTCGAATCGTTCAACAAATGCTCGATACGGCGAGAAAGATTACTGGTGCGAGCCATGGCAACTCCTACTAGGGTTGGGCGCGGCATTGCCGCGAATTCAAGCAAAATCCGGGCGTACGATGTGCAACTGGCAGCTTCCTGTAGCCCGGCGTGGTCACTGATGGCCTCACCCAGTTCTGAGAGCTTTCGCTTCAGCCACCATGCGAGCGGGCTAAACCAAAATACGCAGGCATGGACCCCCGCCAGCATTTGCAGATAAAAGTCTCCCTGACGGATATGTGAACCTTCATGGGCCAAAACGATCCGCAGCTTCTCCGCGTCCCAATGGATATAGTCTGCCGGCAAGACGATTCCCGAGCCGATGGTGACAGGGGATGCGACTAACTCGCTCCATCGCCAGCGCAACCCTCGAGCGATCCCCAGCCCAGGTGCGGGCACAATGGGCTGCGCAGATGCCCAAATCTTCGTCGCCAGATAAAGCCCATAGAGCATCCGTAGCAGGAGCCCCCCGCAAATCAGCAGATAGAACACCCCGGCCAGCGTCAACGGTTGGCGAATACTCAATCCTGATCTGGCCGTCGGCGCCGATTGAGATCCTGGCCTTGGTTTAGATTGCGTGGGCGGCAACTCGATCGGATTGCTCGAGACGATCGGAGCGGGGGAGCTGTCGCCGGTAGCTGGGGATGGTTCAGGTGCAGCAAAGTGATTGAGTGGCCGCTGAGGGGACACGATGGGAATTGGGGGAGAGATCGCATTGGGTGTCGTCGTGTGCTGGAATTCGGAAGATGGGATCCACGAGGGCAAAGGAGCCTTGATTGCAATGGATGATGACAGCCAATGCCAACGCATCATCAGCGGCATCAGAAGAGAAGACGCCAGCACAAGCCCCCAGACGGCTTTCTGTGACCGCACGTTTTTCACCCGCATGACGCGCAAACCGGCCCAGACAGTGAAAGCCAACACCATGGCCCGAAGAGCGGCTTCGAGTATTGAAGAGATAAACCCTGGGTTCATTTTCTCCTCCCCTTTTCCTGAATGATCGAACCTTTCTGATGGACGGCGGTCTTCTGAGCGGCCGCGATACGCTCCGCAAGGCGCTGCAACTCTGCCTGGTCAAGAACCTTTGAGTCCACCATCCCTACCAGCAGCGCTTCCACCGAACCCTCGCAGAACCAGTCCACGATGCGCTTGACGGCGCGCCCAGCCACTCGCTGGCGTGACTCCGCCGGACGATAAACGAACGTGCGGTTCAAAACGGAATGCGCGACGTAGCCCTTCTCTTCAAGCCGCCTTAATACAGTGCGAATGGTCGAGTCTTTGAGGGGCCTGCCCAGATCTTCGCGCACCTTGTCAGCGGTGACCGATGCGTTGCGCCAGACGATCGAAAGGATGCTGCGCTCCAGTTCACCCAATTCCGCCGGATCGTGCTTTTGAGTGTTACTCGTCATAGTGTTACTTACTGTAACACACAAGATTGGTGAGCGTGCAAGTGCTTTCTTTGAAATTTATCTTTTAAACCGCCGCAGCGGCAGTTTGCCTGGCGGGTGCGGTCAGGTTGGGATCGTCTGGGAAGAAAAGCTGGAAGACCGTGCCGTGAGCTCCCAATTGACCGGCGGCGCGGCTGCGCACGCGAACCATGCCCCCGTGCTTTGTGATGATCTCCTGACTCACCCAAAGTCCCAGGCCGGTTCCAGTCACGTCCTTGGTCGTAAAGAACGCCTCAAAGATGCGCTCCAGAACCTCAGGCTCCATTCCGGTGCCAGTGTCGGCAACTGTAAATCGAACTCCCGTCTGCGGTTGATTCTTCCAATTCCGAGAGTGCCGGGCGCGTATCAAAATGCGGCCGCCATCGCTGCTGGCGTCGATGGCATTGGCCACCAGGTTGGCGAACACCTGGCGCAGCTCACCGGTGAAGCAGAACAAGTCCAAACCAGGCTCGTATTTTCGTTGAATCTCAACGTTGAGGGTATTGAGGCGGACCTGGTAAAGGCTGACCACGGAATCGAGCAGCTCGGCTACATTTGCTCGAGCCGGAAGAGTGGATTGCCGGTAAAAACGCAGCGTCTGCTGGGTGATCTCGGCGATGCGGCGCGCTTCGTGCTCGGCCATCACCACATATTCCAACGGTTGCGAATCGAGCTGGCAGAAGTTTCGCAGCAGGAACAAAAGGTTGGTCAGTGCCTCAAGCGGGTTGTTGATCTCATGGGAGATGGATGCTGCCAGGCGCCCCGTCGCTGCCAGCTTCTCAGTCTTGCGAAGGGCCTCTTCGCTACGCTTGCGGTCACTTGCATCAAGGACGATCACCCCAACCCAGCGAATCTGCTGCGGCATGGTGCGCACTGGGTAGGCACTCACGAGCCACGTCCAGGGGCGGATAAGCTTTTCTCTCGCGCCGGGCTCAGCAGCACCCATGGCCGAACTGGTCACTTCCAGGTTGCGGACCGCCTCTTCTTCTGCGAAGACGCGCGTCACCGTGTCTTCAAGCTCTCGCGCTACGGGATTGGGCAGCATCTCCAGCAGTGTGCGTCCAAGGTGGCGGCTCAGCGGCACACCAGTCATGTCCGCGAATACCTGGTTCACGCGAACGAACCGGCAAGATCGGTCAAAGAAGGCAAGGCCAATGGGCGCGTTCGCCAGCATTGAGTCCAATAGCGAAAGCGTATCGTTCAACCCCGATCTCTGCTCAGCGATGGACGCGACCATCCTGTTGAAAGCCTCGATCAGGTCTCCAATTTCATTGTGTACAGACACCGGCAAAGGAAAACTGCCGCTGCTCTCAGGCGCATTCATTAATGCCCGGGTGCCACGATGCAGGGTGGCGAGAGGCCGAGAAATGGACTGATCCATCAGCAAGACGAGCACGCCAGATGCCGCAATCCAAATGACTCCGAAGATTACTGTGTCGCGCAAGATGGAGTTGAGCTGCTCATAGTCCCAGGCGCGCTCCCTCTTCACCCAGGCGAACCCGCGCAGGTCGTTGCCGGTAAAGATTGGGCTGGAGCTTTCCCATTCGTCCTTGCCCAAGGTAAACACGCGCGGCTCATCCCTTTTCATCAGCGGAATCTGAGCGCGCTCGGCGGAATTGAGAGTGAATTGCTCGGGTACGCCTTCACTGACAAAAAGCACCTTGCCGGCCGGATCGGTGACCATTGCAAGTGCCACGCTGGGCGATTCGCCCACCATCTTGACAGAGAGACCCACCCAGCCTGGGCGGTTTTGCATTAACGCTTCTTTTGCCTGCAAGGCCATGGAAGTGACCTGGTGGGCAAGGCCCTGCACCATGCGTTGGTGCACTTCCTGTGACTGCTGGCGAATGAGCAGCGCCGCGAATAGCAGGATCGAGAGCGCCTCAAGGAGCACCAACCCTGCCAGCATCTGCCATTTAATTGACCGCGGCCACCATCGAATTCGCAAGCGTTAACCCTCGAAAGAAGGATACCCCCATTTATGGATTTCGAGGCCCCAAGTCCTCATCTGCTAGATGCCAGTGCTCGGGCAATTTGCCGCCCGTGGAAGCGACCGTTCTCAATAAATATCTCATTCGTGCGTGAGCCAGCCACGATCACCCCAGCCAGGTAGATGCCCGGCACATTGCTCTCCAGTGTCTCAGGATCGCACACTGGAAGTCGGTGCTCGCCCTCGAAGCGGATGCCTACGGATTCGAGGAAATTGAAATCGGGATGGTAGCCGGTCATGGCAAAAACAAAGTCGTTGCGTAAAATTTCGTGTCCCTCATGCGTTTCCACGACCACTGTATCTGGGGTGATTTCCACTACGTTAGAACGGAAAAACGCCTTGATTTCGCCGTTCTTGATCCGGTTCTCGATATCGGGCTTGATCCAGTACTTCACATGGGGCTGAACCTCCGCTCCTCGATAGACCAGTGTCACACGCGCTCCGCTCCGCCATAGTTCGAGCGCCGCGATTGCCGCGGAGTTCTTGCCGCCGATCACCACCACGTCCATCTCATAATAGGGGTGCGGATCCACGTAATAGTGGTGGACCTTATTCAGGTCTTCACCTGGAATCCCCATCTTATTGGGCAAATCGTAATAGCCGGTCGAGAGTGCAAGCTTGCGGGAGACAATGACGCCCGACCTGCCGAAACGATCCACGGTATTCACGGTAAAGCCGCCGTCCGAGCCCGTAACCTTGTCCACGCACCGGTAAAGGCGCAGATCGAGCCGGTAGTGCTCCGCCACGCGGCGGTAGTACTGCAGAGCTTCGTCGCGCGTGGGCTTCGCGTTGGGGCTCGGGAACGGGATGTCGCCAATCTCGAGCAACTCCGGCGTTGTAAAAAAGGTCATGTGTGCCGGGTAATGAAAGAGCGAGTTGCAGAGGCAGCCCTTGTCCACAACAACCACCCGAAAACCGGCTTTCTGTGCCTCAATGGCGCATGCCAGCCCGGTTGGTCCGGCCCCGATCACAAGAAGATCAAAGATTTCATAAGGCGACGGGTCTGCAATAGGGTCCGGAGTCGCGTCAGGCGTCAGATTCAGCACCGAATACTCATTGGAATCGCTCATGGCTCTAGATTAGGGCATTCTGCGGTCTGCGGGTGGCTCGGAATGCCGGAGTTGACTCGATCCGGGCCCTGTTGGCCTCATCAATTGATGAAATGCAATGTCCAAAGCTCACGGAGCGAGATAGAGAAACCGCAATGTGCCGCCTGCATCGCGCCCTGGCAGGGAAGACGACAAAGCTCGTTGTCCGTTACCCTAGAGTGTTCAGAGGAGTTGCCATGACCGTCATCCGCCAGGAAGACTTTATTGCCAGCGTTGCTGGCGCGCTGCAATACATCAGTTACTACCATCCAGAGGACTACATCACCAGCCTGGCCAAAGCGTATGAGCGGGAGGAGTCGCACGCGGCGAAGGATGCCATCGCCCAGATACTCATCAACAGTCGCATGTGCGCTGAAGGGCACCGGCCCATCTGCCAGGACACGGGCATTGTGAACGCCTTTGTGAAGATTGGCATGGATGTGCGCTTCGAGTGCGGCCCTGGTGAAGAGCCACTGGATTTGCAGCAGATGGTCGACGCAGGAGTCCGGCGCGCCTACCTTGACCCCGACAACAAGCTCCGCGCCTCCATTCTGGCAGACCCTGCGGGCAAGCGTGTAAACACCAAAGACAACACGCCGGCCGTGGTAAGCGTGGAACTGGTGAGAGGCTCGACGATTGAAGTGACCGTTGCGGCCAAGGGTGGTGGGTCTGAAGCCAAGAGCAAGTTTGCCATGCTCAACCCATCGGACTCGGTTGTTGAATGGGTTCTCAAGACAGTTCCAACCATGGGTGCGGGGTGGTGCCCGCCGGGAATGCTTGGTATCGGGATCGGCGGTACGGCAGAAAAGGCGATGTTGCTGGCCAAGACTGCTTTGATGGACCCGATCGATATCCAGGATCTGATCGCTCGCGGACCAAAGAACCGGTCAGAGGAACTGCGCATCGAGTTGTACGACAAAGTAAACCGACTCGGCATCGGCGCACAGGGGCTGGGCGGGTTGACCACGGTTCTGGACGTCAAGGTGCTGGATACGCCGGCCCACGCGGCGAACTTGCCCATCGCAATGATTCCGAACTGTGCCGCCACTCGCCACGCACATATCGTGCTTGACGGTTCGGGGCCTGTTTATCTTGACCCGCCAAGCCTGGATAGCTGGCCAAAGCTGACCTACGATGTTTCAACAGCCAGACACGTCAACCTCGACACGGTGACGCGCGCCGAAGCCGCAACCTGGAAGCCGGGTGAAGTCCTGCTGCTGACCGGCAAGTTGCTGACAGGCCGCGACGCGGCCCACAAGCGCATGACCGATATGTTGAGCCGCGGCGAAAAACTCCCCGTGGACCTCCGCGACCGCTTCATTTATTACGTCGGTCCCGTCGATCCGGTACGTGAAGAGGTGGTAGGCCCTGCCGGTCCTACGACTGCCACGCGAATGGACAAATTCACCCGCCAGATGCTAGCGGAGACAGGCCTGCTGGGCATGGTTGGAAAGGCCGAACGTGGTCCTGTAGCCATTGAAGCGATCCGCGAGTTTGGCGCCGTGTATCTTATGGCAGTTGGCGGCGCTGCCTACCTGGTCTCAAAGGCCATTTACGGCTCTCGCCTCATGGCCTTCGAAGACTTAGGAATGGAGGCCATTTACGAATTCGACGTGCGCGATATGCCCGTGACTGTTGCGGTGGATTCGAAAGGAACGAGCGTTCACGAAACTGGGCCGGCAGAGTGGCAGCAGCGCATCGCGGGGATTCCAATACTGCAGTAAGGGCAATTGGGGACCAGGTCCCAGGCGGCTCAGTTGAAAAGCAAATGGGGCAGGCTGAAGCGCTCAAGGCTTCCCCCGCACCCCATTTGCTTTTTCTGCTTACAAGCGCAGTTACTGCTTGCCAAAGCGGTAGACCAGTCCGCCGGTGAATCCAAGTCCATTTTGCAGCGTTGAGCTGTAGCCGGTCATGTAGTACTCAGGTGCAACCCGCAATCCGATGTTGGGGGCCAGGTTATATTCAACAACCACCGACCCGCTGACAGCGAAGGTCGAAGAGTCCGGATACAGCCCCAGGGCCGGACCGCCGAACCCATTGGTATCACCCGAGAAATTGCCTTGCGCATACCCGCCAAGGACCCGGGCCGAGATGGAGTATTTGGGTTGCAAATAAAAGCGGTACGTAGGGCCAAACAGTGCTGCGTACTGGCTGATGGCCGGCTTGGTGATGCCGCTGAAGTTGAGTCCGACAAACGGGGTGCCGTAGTAGCCACGGCCGTTTACGGTGAGACCGAGGCGTTCATTCAGGTACTTGGTCACGCCCACGTCCCACGCATATTCATTCACTTTTTGAGGAACGCCAGCGTGGGTTCTCTGAAATGCTGTGCCAACAGCCACTTCGTAGCGATGATCGTAGACATCGTGAATTGCTGCCACGCGCCGTTGTTCCCGGCGAGCCCTGATGCGGGCCTGTACGCTGACTTGAGGCTGGGATTGAGCGGCTGGTTGCTGGGCCTGATCTTGCGTTGCTGCTGAAGCAGGCGTCGCGGGGTTACTGCTCGAACTGGAGCTTTCAGCCTGGGCGGCATACATGGCTGGCAGAATGAGCGCCAGCAAAAGGGCTAGACGGCGAAAAGAATGCATCGGTCTCGGGTTTCCTCCACGGGAATACGGAAGCACACCAAAGCTGCAGGCAGCGCTCCCCCCATTTAGGTATTAAACCACCTAGAGCCTGCTTTTCACTACACGGCGGGAAGCGCTCGGACCATTGCCGCGAATCGGAAATCCTGACTCGCGGTCGCTTGAGGTGACATGTCTTGGACGCATTCCAATCGGAATCGCCTTGAAGATATGCCGGGTTGAGTACCGAACGTGCGTTAACGGTCAGGTTGGCCTTTTAATGAGCCTGCCCGAAGCTGAGCATTGAGCCTTGAAGGCGGAAACTTTTTGCGAAGAGGGTGTGCGCCCACCATTCCCAAGTTCGCCTTTTTGGGGCTGCGAGATGCGAGATTTCGTTTCTCTATTCGCTGAAAGCAAAACAATAGCTCACATTTATGCCACAAACAGGTAAATGCTCTAGGATTGAGACGAACGGAGGCATTGGGCAATATGGTTCGAGTTTTGTTTGGAGTTGTTCTGGGCCTGATTTTGGTGCCCGTAGCGGTGTTGGCATGGTTTCATTTCGGACAGGTCCCGGTCGCTGTTGATGACCCGCGCCTGCCGCAGGAACGCCTGATCACGAGCGTTCCGCTGAATGCGCGAATCAATCGCGAAATGGTGAGCACTCCGCCAATTCAGGTGAACGAGGATAATCTCGTGGCTGGCTCGCAGGTCTATCGCGACCAATGTGCAGCGTGCCACGGCTTTCATGGCAAGCCCTCTTCGTTTGGCGCCCACATGTTTCCTGATGCACCTCCACTGTGGGAAAAGCACCACCACAACGATGTGGTCGGCGTCAGCAATGATCCTCCGGGAGAGACCTACTGGAAGGTGTCGAACGGCATTCGGCTGACCGGGATGCCGGCGTACAACCAAGTCTTGACAGACACACAGATGTGGCAGGTGAGCCTGCTCCTGGCCAACGCCGACAAGCCGCTACCCCCTGCTGCCGTAGTGATTCTCAGCGGCGAAACGCTCCCGGCGGTTTCGACACTGCAGTCGGCCCCGGCATCAAAGATGCCCCCGAAATAGGACATCCGGACTTTTCTCTGCAACCGAACGAGACGGGTGCCCAAGCGGGATTGGAAAGGACTCAAACGATGAGCGTACTCGACACGCTGCGCAAGGGGTTTGGCTACCTCTTGATGAGCATGGGCGTTTCCAGCCCGGCAAGGAAGGCCACGCCAAAGCCAAAACCCCCGCGGAGCCCAAAATCGCGGCGATCGTAGGCCCGATCCTGAACACAGCTTTGCTAAGAGAAATCGTGAAGCTTGTAGTCCCTCTGACGACTCAAACTGTGTGAGTAAAGGCGCGGGGTTGAATGCGATTGCGCGGGAGGGTGATCCGATGGCTGACGGCGAGACAAAAGGCTGGTTCCGCGCTTTTTGGGACTTCTTTGTTCTATTCAGTGGGATCTCCACCGCCTCCAACCTTGCACGCGCGCAAGGCCGCCAATTGCGAACGCGCGGAGTGTTTCTTTTTCGCAAACCGCAAGACAAATAGATTCACCGCATGCGGGGTTCTACCGCTTCAATAAGGCAGAGGCGAGACTCAAGCAATCACGCCGCCTCGCCCGCCAAATCGATGATTTGTTAGAATCTAAAGTATGTCGCTGACCCGCCAACAAGCGCTTGACCACTTCCAATCCCCCGACTTGATTGGTCTGGGCTTTGAAGCGGATGCCGTGCGCCGCCAGATCCATCCTGAAGGCGTGGTCACCTACATCATCGACCGCAACATCAACTACACGAACTTTTGCACTGAATACTGCACGTTCTGCGCGTTCTACCGGCCATTGAAGGGCGCCACGTCTGAAGAAGGCTACATCCTCGAATTCGAAAAAATCTATGAAAAGATCGCCGAGACGGTGGAGATGGGTGGAACTGGCGTGCTGATGCAGGGCGGCATTCATCCCGATCTCAAGATCGATTGGTTTGAGCGGTTGTTCAGCAGCATCAAGCAGCGCTTTCCGCAGATATGGCTGCACTGCCTGACTGCTTCAGAAGTGCTGGCCATCGCCAGGTACTCTGACCTGGGCCTGCGCGACACCATCGCGCGCCTGCGCGACGCTGGACTCGACTCCATCCCCGGCGGCGGTGCGGAGATTCTGGACGACGACGTTCGCAAGCGCATCGCGCGTCTTAAGTGCCGCACCGAGGATTGGCTGAGCGTGCATCGCACTGCACACCAGTTAGGGATGAGGACCACGGCCACCATGATGTTCGGCGTGGGAGAAACCTTCGAGCAGCGCATCAATCATTTCGAAGTGATCCGCCGGCTCCAGGAAGAGACGGGCGGCTTTACCGCATTCATCCCGTGGAGTTTTCAGCCCGGCAACACCGCACTCGGGGGGCGCGGCTGGGAAGAAGCTACTTCAGTTGAATACCTGAAAGTGCTGGCAATCTCCCGCCTCTACCTGGACAACATCGAAAACGTGCAAGCGAGCTGGGTTACCCAAGGGCTGAAGGTTCTGGAAATGGGCCTGCACTTCGGCGGGAACGATGTTGGTTCGGTCATGTTGGAAGAGAATGTCGTTCGAGCCGCCGGCACTTCAAATTGCACAACGGAAGAGGAACTGCGTCGGATTATCCGCGACGCCGGCTTCAAACCAGTGCAGCGCGACACACTCTACCGGACCATGTTCCTGAATTAGCGGCCGCCTCCCGGCCAGTCTCAGTTATTTTGCCTCTGATTCTTCCTTGAGATAGCTTGCGCTGAATGTTCCTTTGTGCTTTGCAATCGGCAGGAGCGTTGGATAAAACTGTACGAACGTGGTGTCAACTGCGGCGTGCTCGGCATGACAGGAATAGCAGGCCGCTTCCTTCGGAAACAAGCTGCCACTCACCTCATTGTCAAAATCGAAGAAGGCCCAGTTACCGGCGAAGTGGCTTGCATCCTTGACGTGAACCGCAAGCCCCGTCACTTCCGTGCCTTGAAAATGGCCGCGATGGTTGATGGAACCCTTATCCATACCCATTCTCGATTCCAATACCAGCACCGTTTTGTCCGGCCAGGTCCCGGTTTGAAGGAACTGCGCGTAGGCCTCCGGGTTCACAAAGACATTGTCGAATGTGGAGTGGTCCGCAGCGAGCGCCTTTGGGTCATAGTTCATGTCGACCCCGGAACTTAGAAAAACCCATTCGCGATAGTGTGCCGGGAAGAGTAGTCGGCCTTCTTTGGTGTAAGCGGGTGCGTTCGGCGATTGCGGCCTTGCAGAGGGTTCTGAACTGGCGGTCGACAATTGTGAGCCGGGGAGAGCGGCAAGGCATGCGAACACAAGAAGACCGCATGCGGGTAGGGCGATTTTCAAAAGCATTTAAACCTCCTGGTCGCACTGTTTACGTTCGCTGACTGGACATCGTTCCCGGCAATGGTGTCCATGATCTTGGGGAAATGGGCTGGCGTCTTTGACCTTGACCCGGCAACGTCAAATCAAGTCAGTAGCACGATCCTTAGTTTTGTGCTACTCTGAACTTTCCCTGGAGTGTTCCGCGCGGGGAGAACTGTGACGGCGAGTCGCACAACATTCGGAATCATCATTCTGCTGCTGACTATACTCGCCTGCGCGACCCCTCTCGCGGCACAGCACCGCTTTGCTCGAATGGATGGCACGGTCACAGACTCCTTGGGACGGCTTGTCCCGGGTACGCGGGTCCGGTTCGATTCGGCCCCCGGCCCCGGGTCCGCTTCCGCGACGGCAACCGACGGCACCTTCACCGTCGAACTGCCCGCGTGGGGCAAGTACATGGTGTTCGTTGAGGCCACTGGGTTCGCCTCCGTCACTCGAGAGATCCAAATCGGTGCCCCGATCACAAGTCTGCGCCTGCGCCTGGAGCATTTGTCCTTCAAAACTGAAGAAGTAATCGTGACAGGGAACCTGAGCGATGTTTCAATCACAACTCCCGATCCATCTGAAAAGGTATTCGTCCGCGAGGAGCTGCTCGACGCCAACCCGGGGCGTCCCGGCGCGCCAGTTTCGATCCCCGGCCTTCCTATCGAGACCGCTTCCGGCGGAATCAAGGCGCCGCAGTACTTTGTGCCGGGAGTAGCAGGAGATCACGGCGAACCAATGGCACAGTACATTGCGGTTGGCGGCTACCTGGTTACGAACAACCTCTCCGCCAACGCACATGGGAATGGGTATGCAGATCCCAACATCTTTGTCTCTGGCGGGCTGGGCAGCGTAAAAACCGACGGCGGCGCTTTCAATGTGCTTGAGGGGAATCATGCGCTGAACCTTGCGGCAACGTACGATTTGCGCCCGCAACCGGGCCGTTTCCTCATCCTCACAGGCGACGGGCACGACGTCGATTTCGTAGCCGGATTGGCGCCAGGGAATCCCGGAAAAAGGCAGTGGCTGGCTCTCGAGGCCAATTATGGAAACGGATTGATGAAGCGTCTCGAGCACAGAAAGCAGTTCAAGTGGAATGCATTCCGCGTATTTGATCCAGGCAAGCACGAAATCACCGTTCTCAGCCTTGGTTACTGGGGAATGTCGCATGAAGCGGGCCTGGTTCCGATTGGCTTCGGTCTCCCATTGGGCGACACCGTCGACCCGCGCCAGTTCGACCAAACCCACACATCGATCCATGCCATCGACGACCATTGGAAACTCGCACCGAAAGATGAATTGGCGTTGTCCGGATTCTTTCGCACCTACAACCTCGCACTCTTCTCGAACTTCGGCGAAGGCCTCATCAGGCAAAGCGAGTTCCGCACTGTGGATGGCGCAGAGTTCCGCGAGACCCATGCATTTACCGAGCGGTTACAGGGCATGGCCGGCTTCGACTATCACGAGGACGATATTCATCGTGACAATCTGGATCACTATCTTTCAGGCGAATCGCAGATATACGGACCGTTCCTGAAAGTGCTATCGAGCAACGTCACCATCCGCGACGCTACGCCTTATGTGGCGCTGCATGGCGACCTGGGAAGGCATCTGCGTTTTTATGCAGGCCTGCGTCCGGACACAATCGAGTTGAAAAATGCTGACTTGATGAACTCTGCGAATTCCTTTAATTGGCGGAGTGGCATTCTATCTCCCAAGGCCAGTCTGGCATGGACACCGGGCGCTGGTTCAGCCCATCTACTGCCTTCAGCCTCAATCAGCATGGGGCAGGCTTTCTTCACAGAAGATCCCCGCATTGCGGTCGCGATTCACACGGGGGCCGCACTCCCCGCAGCAGCGTTGTCCACACTGGTCGAGCGCTCCCATTCAGAGCAACTGGTGCTTGAAAAAGTGATTGGATCTACCGATCTTCGGGTGACAATGGGCCGAACCACAACCACCCAGAACCTGGGCAGGATCGATCCTGACAACGGCACTCAACAGCCGCTTGGGCCGGGCACGTTGAAGTTTCTGACAGCGAGCGTGCGTCATCAATTCGGCAATTTCGGCACAGTGCAGGGAACTCTCTCCAAAGCCGACGCGCGTCTGATTGGAGCTACAATCAACGGCGTTTCAATTCCTGCGCAAATCACGCCAGAGGCCCCGCGGACCATATTTGACACCCTTGCAACGCTGGATCATTTACCCTTTCGCCTTCACGCTCGAGGCGAATATGAATATGTGGGCCACAAACAGTTGGACATCGGCAACGTGCAGCATCCGGGTGCTTACGAAGCCATTCCAGTCGGCGAGACCAGACTGGCCGTCGTCCATTCGTTCCTGAATGATCGTTTGGAAATCGGCGCAAACGGAATGGTGGCGCGTGGCTATACAGGTCAGACGACGGAGGCCTTCGCTCCAGGTTGGCAAACGGGCACCCTGCCTTCCTGCGCACAGGGATCTGGGCCCAGCGGTGCCGCGAACGACTTCGCTTGCGGGACAAATGAACAGAGCGTCGGCATCCGTATGGTGTCGTGGGCGGGTGGAACCATCTCGTGGCGATTCGGCCGGGAGAAGTGACGTCTAGTCGGATCGTAACCCACCCAAACAGTTGCGAAACGAACTACTTTGCATTGGTGCCTCGACGCTTCCCGGTCCCCCGCTCGACAAGTGCCGGCAAAGTTCCGCGCGGGAACGCCGTAGACTGCCTCACCACCAGCCGGGTTGCGACGGGCCATTCCTTCTGCGCGATCTTGGGGTGGTCCCGTTCGATCCCGGCACGCAAAGCCTCAACCGCTGCCGCCGCCAGGTCTTTGCACGACATCTGGACTGTGGTCATTGGGGGCAGCATGAACTGCGCAAGGTGAATGTCGTCGAAGCCAACGACGGAGATGTCCTTCGGAACGCCATGCGTTGTCTTGTAGAGCGCGTGGAGGGCGCCTATGGCGGTCATGTCGTTGGAACAGAGGACGGCTGTAGGCAATTCGTTGAGCGAGATCAGAGACCCCATAGCCGCAATGCCACCCTCCATGGTGTGGTCGCCCTCAACGATCTGTTGCGCGGGTGTGGTGAGGCCGAGTTCATCCATCGACTTCACGAAGGCGTCGCGCCGCGCTACCGCGGAGCGAAGGCGGAGAGGACCGCTGATGAAAGCTATGCTGCGGTGCCCAAGCGCGGCTAGATGCTGCACGGCCTGACGAATCCCTTCGCCATAATTCACTTTCAGGATGCGGATGTTGGGCAGGTCCGGGCCGGCATCCACAAACACCAGCGGAAACTGATGGTCCACCAGCTTTTCTACCAGGTCCTCTTCAATGCCAAACGTCATGACAGCTATCCCGTCGACTTTGCGCTGCAGCATGCGACGGATCAGCGACTCTGTCCGGGCGGTTTCGTAGTTCGTGGAACCGATCAGCACCTCGTATCCTTGCGCCACTGCGAGATTTTCGAACTCCTGAACCAATTCTGGGAAAAACGGATTGGTGATCTCGGAGACAATCAGGCCCAGCATGCGGCTGCGCCCGGATACCAGCGCCCTGGCCTGGGTGTTGGGCATGTAGCCTAACTCTTCGATCGCTAGCCAGACCTGGCGGGCCAACTGCGGGTCGACGGTTGCGATGCCGTTGACCGTGCGAGAGACCGTGGCGATGGAGACACCGGAACGGCTCGCGACATCGCGGATGCTGATGGCTGCTGGGCGCAGCCGGGTTTGCGGTTTTTTGCGCAGGGCAGACAAGGGTACAGCGATTGTATCCTTTCCGATTGTTTTCCAAGTACCTTCAATTCGAAGCTAAGGACAAGTGGAGGCAGGGAATCGCCTGGTTGATTGCTCAGCGTGTCGAGAGTGATCGATCAGGCAACCCCAGCCTGGTACAGGCTGACTTCAAGGATGGGTTTGTCCGCCGGCGACGACCTCCAGACCATGGTGAAGCAGGGCCGCGATAGAAGTCAGGCTCTCTTCGGCTCCGCGCTGGCTGCCAGGCAGATTGACAATCAGGGTGTTCCGTTTCAAGCCGGCCACTGCCCGGGAGAGCCACGCAAACGGGTTGCGCATGGCTCCTTGAGATCGCATGGCTTCAGCAAGTCCCGGAGCTTCCCGGTCAATCACCCTGCGGGTCGCTTCCGGGGTGCGGTCGCGCGGGCCAAGCCCAGTGCCGCCGACGGTCAGAATCAAGGCTGTACCCTTCAGGCTCAGTTCATCCAGCGTAGCCACAATGGCGTCCTCATCGTCCGGCAGCAGCCCAGTCCAGAGCTCAGCCTCTGGCCAATGTTGGGCAAGGAATGCGGCCACGGCCGGCCCCGCGGTGTCTTGAAGCAGACCCCGAGAGCAGCGATCGGAAATGGTGAGAATCGCGAACAGCATGGGGTGATTGTATCCAAGCGCTACTTCGATGCGGCGGGCAGCACCCCAATCGTGTGCAGCCAGGTTTCAACGCTCTGGGGCCAGGTTGTCACCGGCAGTGCGGTGCGACGCAACCCGTATCCGTGGCCACCCTGTGCGTAAATGTGCAACTCTGCAGGGACCTTGGCGTTTTTCAGCGCTAGAAAGTAGACCACTGCGTTCTCCACGTGCACGGGGTCGTCTTCGGCCTGGACAATAAATGTCGGTGGGGTATCGGCGGTGGGGTTGATATCCGGATTCGCCGCAAAACTCTTGTCTGCCAGGGCCAGATAGCCGGGATAAACAACCACGGCAAAGTCTGGACGGCAGCTGAGCCTATCCGCGGCATCAAGCGGATCATAAAGGCGCTGCTCGAAGTGGGTGCTGATTGCTGCCACAAGGTGGCCACCGGCTGAAAAGCCAAGCACACCTACCCGCTTGGGGTCGATGCCCCACTCCGCGGCGTGCATGCGCACAAGTCCCATCGCGCGCTGTGCATCCTGCAGGGCCGCCGGGGACTTGGGGTAAGGCCCGGTCATGGGAACACGGTATTTGAGCAGCACACAGTTCACGCCAGCCGCATTAAGCCAGTCGCAGACTTCAGTGCCTTCCAGATCGATTGCCAGAATGTTGTAGCCGCCGCCGGGGAACACGACTACCGCTGGGGCGAGGCCATTGGCGTTCCCTTTGGCCTTGTAGAGGGTCAACGTTGGCGTGGAGACATTGCCCAGGTGAACAAGCGGCTTTCCGGCGATCAGGTTGTCTTTCGCTGTGGTCAAGTCGGCCTCTGGGGGTGGATTTGCTGGGGCGCCGGGCGCAATACCCGGCCACACAGGTATCGTTAGATGGCCAGGCGCCGGGGGCCAGCCGGAACCCTGAGCGATGAGGCTAGTTGACAGTGCCGCGGCCACCACAAGAACCAGAAGCTGATTCGATCTCATTTGTTCCGTCTCCCTGCCTGAAACTTCGCAGCGATGATTGCAGCCGAAGCGGCGACAATGCAAATCAGGGGATCACCGCCGCGATGCTGCAAGCCCTGGCCGAAGCCTGTATTCAATTGCTCAGTTGGCCGGCCTAGAACGTGAAAGACTTGCTCTGTCATTGCGATCGGGCAAATAAATGGTGGCTTCGCGCATCAAACACAAGGGTCCGGAGTGAAAAATCATGCTGGGATATACCTTGATTTTCGTTTTGATTCTGGCGCTGATTGGCGCGGTTCCAACCTGGCCGCACAGCAGAAACTGGGGCTACTATCCAACCGGGGGAATTGGCGTGATCCTTATAGCAGCGATCATTCTGCTGTTTGTCGGAGTGATTTGAACCTTGCACAAGTCAACGATCACTCCAGGCAGCGGATGCAAACCCTGTTTGACCCGCATTGCCGCGGTGCTGCTGGTCATGCTGATTTTGAGGGGCGCTGCGTTCGGATATTCCGTTCTTACTCATGAAGAGATTGTCGACCTGCTTTGGACGTCGGAGATTCGCCCACTCATATTGGCCCGCTTTCCCGGATTGACCGATCAGCAGATCAAGGAAGCACATGCCTACGCCTACGGCGGTTCAGTGATCCAGGACCTCGGCTATTACCCATTCGGGAACCAGGAATTCAGCAACCTGGTTCACTACGTCCGCAGCGGAGATTTCGTCTTGGAGCTGCTGGCTCAAAGCCGGGATGCCAACGAGTACGCATTCGCCCTGGGCGCGCTGTCTCATTACACGGCGGACATCAACGGCCATCCCGCAGTCAACCAGTCTGTCGCAATCCATTACCCGAAACTGCGCTCTGAATTCGGTCCGTTTGTTCTCTATGCCGAGGACCGGACGGCTCATCTGAAGACCGAGTTTGGATTCGACACCTTGCAGGTGGCAAAGAACCGCTATGCGCCAGAGCAGTACCACGACTTCATCGGGTTCATGGTTGCGGAGCCGTTGCTGGAGCGGACGTTTCCGGTGATCTACGGCATGGAGTTAAAGGACGTACTGAAGCACGAGGACCTTTCGGTAGGTTCGTTCCGCTTTGCTGTCAGCCGCGTAATTCCGGAGATGACCCAGGTGGCACTGCAGTTACACAAGAAGGACCTGATCAAAGAGACGCCTGATTTTGCGAGAGAGAAGTTCCTCTATCGTCTGTCCCGATCCGACTATGAGCGTGAGTGGGGGAAGACGTATACAAAGCCGGGAGTGGGCACACGCATTCTGGCCGCATTGTTTCGATTTATCCCCAAGGTCGGACCCTTCAAAGGGTTCGGATTCAATAACCCGACTCCTCAAACTGAAGACCTGTACATTAAAAGCATCGATACCACCGTTGATCGGTATCGAGCCTTTCTTGAAGAAGTGCGGGCCGGTACCCTTACACTCCCCAACTGCGATCTGGATAGCGGCAGCAACACCAAAGGCGGGGAATATTCTCTGGCAGACGAAACCTACGCAAACCTCCTCGCTGAACTATCGGCGCGAAAATTTGATCAGACGTCACCCAAACTGCGTGACGACATTCTGGCGTTTTATGCCGATCCTTCTCTGCCGATTGTCACAAAGACAGACCCGGTTCGCTGGCAGAAGGTTCAGGTCGATGTGGGCCAACTGCAGTCTATGACGTCTTCATCATCCGGTGTAGCCGCACCCTAGTCATTCACGGCCTCAAGGAACATTCCTGGAACTTTATGCGTAGCGTAAATAGAATGATCCCCGGTCAAACCTGAAAGGACTAAAGGCTCCTGGATTCAAATGACAAACTCAATTCGCTGTGCCCGGCCTTCCCTACCTGCTTGCATTCTGATGTTGCTCGTTCTGGCTTCAAGCGTCGCCGTAGGCCAGGAAATGAAAGTTGGCCAGGTTCAGGTCCCTCAGTCCGGTGCGCCCCGGTACAAGGACGCCAGTCTTCCCGTTGAGGAGCGCGTTGCCGATTTGCTCTCGCGCATGACGCTGGAAGAAAAGGTGGATCAGCTCGCGACCGGCTGGGAGAACAAGATTGAGGTCGTCGACCCGACTGGGACCTACACCAACGAGACCGCACGAAAAACCATTTTGAATACGTGGGGTGAGGACATGAAGTTCACCCCGCGCCAATCGGCGATTCTGCGGAACGCGGCTCAGCGGTTTCAGCTTGAAAAGACAAGACTGGGCATCCCGCACCTGTTCCTTGGCGAGGCGCTGCACGGCTTCATGGAATATGGAAGTACGAGTTTCCCACAGGCGCTGGGGCTCGCCAGCACCTGGGACCCCGCACTGGTGAAACGGGTGTTTACAGCGGCGGGAGATGAGGCCGGCGCGCGAGGCGTTGGCCAGGTGTTTTCGCCGGTTCTGGATATCGCGCGCGACCCGCGCTGGGGGCGGACAGAAGAGACGTATGGAGAAGATCCATACCTGGTTTCACGCATGGGAGTTGCCGCAATCGAGGGATTGCAAGGCGAGTCCTACCTGATTGGCCACAATCACGCAATGGCCACAGCCAAGCATTTTGCTGTGCACGGGCAGCCGGAGGGCGGAACGAATACAGCACCCGGAAACTACTCGGAGCGCGTGATCCGCGAGAACTTCCTGGTCCCGTTCCAAGCCGCGATCGAGGAAGCCCATGCAGGGAGCGTCATGGCCTCGTATAACGAAATCGACGGCGTTCCTTCGCACATGAACCATTGGCTGCTCGATCGGGTCCTTCGCCAGCAATGGGGTTTCAACGGCTACATCATCTCCGATGACTTCGGAATCCAGATGATGGTGTCGACGCATCATGTAGCTTCAAACAACCCTGAGGCGGCGCGGCTGGCGCTTGACGCCGGCGTGGACTATGACCTCTCCGACGGCTCGGCGTATCGATCGCTTGTTGACCAGGTGAAGCAAGGCCTGGTGCCGGCAAGTGAGGTGGACAAAGCCGTGGAGCGGGTGCTGACCGCCAAGTTCCGTCTCGGACTCTTCGATCACCCATACGTGGACCCGGATTACGCGGAGCGAACGACCAATAGCGAAGAACATCGCAAGCTTGCCACCGAAGCGGCGGAAAAAGTGATTGTCCTTCTCAAGAATGAGAAGAATCTCCTGCCACTCGACCTGTCAAAGCTCAAGACGATTGCCGTGATTGGGCCAAATGCGGCTGACGTTCACCTGGGCGGGTACAGCCGCGATCCCGGCCAGGGCGTAAGTGTTCTTGACGGCATTCGCGCCCGCGTAGGGAACAAAGCAACCGTGCTTTACGCGGAGGGCTGCAAGATCACAACCGCGCCTCAAGGCTACAAGGGTTGGTGGGCAAATAATGTGGAGCTTGTCGATCCAAAGACCCAGAACGCGTCCATCCAGACCGCTGTTGAAACTGCTCGAAAGGCCGATGTTGTCATTCTGGTGGTCGGCGAAAACGAGAGCACAAACCGCGAAGCTTGGGGTGAGGAACACCGCGGCGACCGTGATTCGCTTGACCTGCTCGGTGCGCAGAACGATCTTGTAAAGGCAGTGGTTGAAACCGGAACGCCTACCGTCGTGCTGCTTCTTAACGGGAGGCCATTGGCAATCAACTACATTGCGGAAAAGGCCCCGGCAATTCTTGAAGGCTGGTATCTCGGCGAGGAGGGTGGAACCGGTGCCGCAGAAGTTATTTTCGGCGATGTGAACCCGGGCGGCAAGTTGCCGATCACATTCCCTCACACGGTCGGCGATCTTCCTGATTTCTACAATCACAAGCCGTCCGACAACAGGAGCTACGAGTTCAGCACACGCCAGCCGCTGTTCCCGTTCGGCTACGGGCTGAGCTACACCACCTTCAGTTTTGCCAATCTCAAGGTTGAACCCGCGCAGATTTTCACAGGCGGCACGGCCAAGGTCACTCTAGACGTGACCAACACCGGCAACCGCGAAGGCGACGAGGTGCCGCAGCTTTACCTGCACCAAAAAACCGCGTCCGTAACTCAACCCGTGATGAAGTTGATCGGGTTTGAGCGCATTACTCTCAAGCCGGGGGAAAAGAAGACCGTTGAGTTCAACGTAACGCCGGACGCGCTATCGATCGTGAATATCGACATGCACCGGGTGGTTGAGCCCGGTGTCTTCGAGCTGATCGTCGGGGCCAGTTCCAACAAGACCAGTACGGTTCGCCTCACCGTGGCAGGGACACGCGGTGAAACAGGGCGCCCCGCACTGCCTCCGCCACCCGCGGGGTCTGAGTCGGGAATGGTCAGCGACTTCGATGGCGCGAAAGTCTCAGCCAATTACGGATCGTGGATGGCAGCCGGAGACTCGATGAATGGCGGGAAATCCACTGCCGGGATGCAAGTTGTTTCGCCGGGGGCTGACAACACCCAGGGCGCTTTGCAGATCACCGGCGAAGTTGTAGCCGGTCAGGCGTTTTCATGGGCGGGCGCGCTGTATGCGCCGGCCCCTGTACCGATGCAACCGGTCAATCTATCCGCTAAGAAGAGCATCAGTTTTTGGGCAAAGGGCGATGGGAAGACCTACACGCTTGTCGTTCTCACGGAGAGCCGCTCAGGCAACTCCGGCGAATTGCCCGCGATGACCACCTTCGTGGCCGGCCCTGAGTGGAAGCAATACACGTTTCCGCTCTCGACATTCGATACCGATGGCAGCGATCTCAGTGGAGTTGGCTTCGTGCATGCGCGAGAGCCGGGCAAGTTTCAATTTGAGATTGACCAGTTTGAGATCAAATGAGCGCCTGCCCACACGGCGCTTGAACCGTCCACTTCATAAAACCGCCTGGACGGCCCGATCTCATCATGCTGTGATCTCTTCAAGGCGCACGGGGCGATGTTCGTCGTACGACTTCCGCGCGGCCAGCGCCATCTGAACCGGAATCCGTCCATCTGAACCGTTCACTGCGGTCGGCTGATTTGCGAGAACTGCATGCACAAAAGAGCGCAACTCGTCTGCAAAGCTCTCTGTGTAGCGTTCCATGAAGAAGTTGAGCGGCAGGTCTGTGTATACCGCAGCGCCGGTGCTGACAGTGGCCTGGTTCGGGTAGCAGTTTTCCGTGGCGATCTTCCCCTTGCTACCCAGGATCTCCACTCGTTGATCGTAGCCATAGGCAGCTCGGCGGCTGTTATCGATGGTGCCAATCACCCCGCTGCGGAAGCGAAGCACCACCAGTGCAGTGTCCAGATCTCCCGCGAGTCCTATCTCCGGGTCGACCCTCACGCCGCCCACTGTATAGATCTCTTCGACCTCGTCGCCGATGAGGAAGCGCGCCATATCGAAGTCGTGAATGGTCATGTCGGCGAAGATCCCGCCTGAACTTCGAATGTAGCTGATCGGCGGCGGCGCAGGGTCGCGGCTGATGATGTGCATTAAGCTCGGCACGCCGATCTCCCCATCCGCGACCGCCTTGCGAACACGCGCGAAGTTGGCGTCGAATCGCCTGTTGAATCCTACCTGCAGTTTGACCCCTGCGGCCTCAACAGCAGCCAGGGCGCGGTCGATCTCGTCCAGGCTGTGTGCAATCGGCTTCTCACAGAAGATGTGTTTGCCGGCTTTGGCCGCTTCGACAATCAAATCTGCGTGTGTGGGGGTGGGGGAGCAGATCAGCACTGCCTCAATTTCAGGATCGGCAATGATCTCCGAAGCTGACCGAACGATCCTCGAAATACCACACCGGGCGGCGACGGCCTGAACAGCGTCCTGACTGATGTCGGTAATGGCGACTGTATGCGCTTCAGGCAAACGAAATGCCAGTGTTTCTGCATGTACCCGGCCGATGCGGCCAGCGCCAATAATTCCCAGATGAAGCTTTTGCCTGCTCAATGTACCCCTCGTAAAAATGACTGAAGAATGATCGCCCTCGCATTTCCGTTCTGCCGGATGCTGCCAGGGCGCAGCGAGTTCAACCTGCCTTTTCCCAGTTCGCAGAATACTCCAAGACGCCGACTCATGCGGTAAGCTGATGCGGGGGTGTTTGGGATGCGATTTCGCGCCTTCGGCCGGCGGACACTTGCAGCGTTTGCATTGTCCGTTGGGTTCGCTGCGGCTGCTCAGCAGCCGGTTGCGTTCAACGGCCAGAATCCGGCGTTACCGCTTACCCACGTTGACAACGGGCACAACTCCGCCAGCGCCATGGCACAGCACTATGTTGTCCTTGTCTCCCTCGATGGCTTTCGCTGGGATTACGCGCAACGCGACGGTGCTGTTCACCTGCTGGAACTCGGAAAGCATGGCGTCTGGGCACCGAAGGGTATGTTCCCGAGCTTTCCTTCACTCACTTTTCCTAACCACTTCACCATCGTGACCGGCCTATACCCGGAGCATCATGGCCTTGTAGCCAACGGCTTCTACGACGAGACCAAAAGGGCCCGGTACGCCATCAATGACGCACGAGCAGTCACTGATGGAAGCTGGTATAGCGGGACTCCGCTCTGGAGCCTGGCGGAGAGCCAGGGGATGCGCACAGCTTGCCTGTTCTGGCCCGGTTCCGAGGCGAAAATAGCGGGCTTCCGGCCCACCTGGTTCGCAACATTCGATTCGAAGACAGAAGCGACAGACGCGGTCGAACAAGCGCGCATCGATGATGCGGCTGCCTTGCTGATGCTGCCACCGGAAGACCGCCCACATTTCATCACCATCTACTACTCCGAACCCGATCATGAGGGCCATGAGTTTGGCCCCGACGCAGCCGCGACACGCGCGGCAGCCCGAAAGGTTGACAACCTGGTGGGCAAGTTGAAGTCTGGCCTGGATAAAACCGGCTTACCAGTCGATCTGGTTGTGATCAGTGATCATGGAATGGTCAAACGCGAGGGTGACTGGATCAACCTTGACCAATTCGCCGATCTGACCGGCTTTGACGCGGTCGGCCCATTGCTTTATGGCAAGACTGAAGAAGATCGCGCCCGCGTCTACAACCAACTGAAGAAGGCATCTGCCCAGTTTTTCGTCTATCGCCGCAAGGACGTGCCTGCCGGTCTGAATTACAGTCAAAATCCGCGCGAAGGCGATCCCGTGGTGATTGCGACGGGCCCCTACGCCATCCGCGCTCACGCGCCTCCCGCGGACAAGCCGGACCATCCACCGACCTTGGGGATGCACGGGTTTGATCCCCGCAGGATTCCGGAGATGAAGGCCAGCTTTTACGCAGCCGGTCCGGACATTTTGGCGGGCAAGACAGTTGAGCCGTTTGAAAACGTCAATTTATATCCCTGGCTGGCCCATATGCTTGGCCTGACTCCACCAAAAACGGATGGCAGTTTGAACGTATTGGCCGGAACATTGCGCGATGGCGGCGTCATTCAGGAGACTGAAGGAGAAGCAAAATGAACGTGGTCCTGGGAGTGGATGGTGGAGGGACTCGAACGCGCGCTTCAATTGTCGCGAACGGGCGTGTTCTGTCACATGGAGAAAGCGGCTCCATCAAGCGCTTGCGGGTCGGTGCGGAGGCTGCCGAGGAAAATCTTCGCGAGCTGCTCAAAGCGGTGTACGCCAAGACCGGTATCAATTCAGTCCGCGCGGCTTCTGTTGGCGTGGCCAGCGCCAGCCTGCCTGGAACGGTCGAGTGGATTACCGCAGTTCTGCAAGATTTCAAAGCCGAGCTCACTGAAGTGGTTGGAGATGAGGTCATTGCTCTGGATGCGGCCTTCCATGGTGGACCGGGAATCCTGCAAATCGCGGGAACTGGCTCCAACACCATTGGCCGTGCTCCTGACGGTAGCCGGGAGTGCGCTGGCGGCTACAGTTCGCGACTGGGCGATGAGGGCTCGGGATACTGGATTGGAGTCAACAGCGTGCGCCGAGCGCTCCATGCCTTCGACCGGAATGAACCAACGCAGATTCTCAAAAGAGTCGGCGAAATTTGGGGCACGCCAACTCTCGACGACCTTGTAAGCCTGGGGGACAGCACGCCTGGCCCGGATTTTGCCGCCCTTGCGCCGGCAATCAACGAGCTGGCTGAGGCCGGCGATAAGGTTGCAATCGGCGTCTTGAAGCAGGCGTCCGCTGACCTGGTCGATTTCGTGCTCCTGGTCCGATCCAAGCTCCTCAGCAAGCACGGGATCGCCGGTGAGGTCCCGGTTGCGTGGACGGGCGGAGTGGTGGAGAAGATGACCATGGTTCGTGAAGCATTCTTCGCCGGTCTTCATGCAGCGGCCCCGGAGATGCCGGTGGCGAAGGAGTCAGCCGTCTCCCTTGAGGGTGCGTTATGGCGCGCGCAACGGCTCGCCGACTCTGCAAAATAGCGTTCTCGGCTCCGGGACTCGTTGTGGCGAAATCAAGACTGAATGGGCAGCCCTTGATGAATTGAAGCCACAAGTCTTCCCGCGTCATCAACGGCCACCAGGTTTGCAGGCTGTCCTGGGGCGAGCGAGCCGGCCTTATCGTTAAAGCCGGCCATCGTGGCAGGATTTGCAGTGAGCAATCGGAGGGCCTGCTCAAGTGGCGCGCCGGTAAACGCAACAAAGTTGGTCAGCGCACGATCAAGCGTGAGGACGCTGCCAGCCAGGACATCCCCGACGAATGCCTTGCCCTCGGCAACCTGAACTGCAAACCCGCCAAGCTGATATGTGCCGTCTGGCATGCCCGCGGCGCTCATGGCATCGGTTACCAGGATCGCCCGGTCGCGGCCTTTGGCTCGCCACCACAACTTCACCAGGTCTGGTGCAGTGTGAATGCCGTCGCAAATTAACTCGGCAAACAGCGAATCGGTCGTCAGAACCACGCCAAGAATGCCCGGTTCGCGGTGATCAAGCGCGCGCATGGCATTGAATGTATGTGTCGCGCTGACGGCCCCGGCGGCAACCGCAGCGCGCGTTTCCACAGCCGTTGCATTTGAGTGGCCCAAGGAGACACGTACTCCGCGCGCCGTGGCGTGTGCAGCCAGTTCGACGGCCCCAGGCAGCTCCGGGGCAAGCGTCATCAGGCAAATATGGCCCTCGGCCGCGTCGTACAACCGGTCAAAGATTCCAATGTCAGGCACCAACAAGTGTTCTGCTGGCTGCACGCCGCGTTTAGAGTGCGAAAGAAACGGACCTTCAAGATGAATACCAATCGGCCAGGCCGCGCGCCCTGCCAGAGCCGGCGGATTGACAATCAGCTTTGCCAGCCCTGAAAGCGAACGAAGCGTTGTATCGAGGGGAGCTGTGACAGTTGTCGCCAGAAAGCTTCCCGTCCCATGCGAAGCTAAGAACCTGCCGATCGTGCTGAGCGCTTCAGGGGTTGCTTCCATCGCATCGTGGCCGGCTGAACCATGGATATGCACATCAAAAAACGCCGGAGCCAGCGTAGCACCCTGAAAGTCCATAACTTGTGCGTGGCCTGACAACTCGCTATCCCCGCGGCTAGAAATCGAAGCGATTCGCCCGTCCTCGATTTCCACCAGTGGACGGTCGAGCAGAGATGTCCCGCTGCAAAGCTTCTTTGCCGTCAGCACCGTGCGCATAGTGAACCATTATTGCAGGCCCGCCCAGCGGGTCTGTTTAGGGAGCCTCTCACCGCCGGTTACGGATGATGTCGCTTTGGTGATGGTGTCGAATGAAATGTTCCTGGCTGGAAATGCAATCAACCAGTGCCGGAATATAACCCTGATGTAAAGCGCAAATCGCCTTGAATTTGCTATGGTTTTGCCATGGAAAACACGGGTGTTTGGGCGCTAATCGGCACGGGTCTGGTTCTTGGGCCGGCTTTGCTTTCAGGACAGACTTTGGATCTGCCAACCAGCAAACAGTTGATAGGAGACATTCCGGGCCATCCGCAACGGCTCAACAGCCTGCCCATGACGATGGCAGTTTCGCCGGACAAGCACTACGTCGTCACGGTGAATGCAGGCTATGGAACGTACGAGTCGCAGTATGAGGAGTCGTTGGCTGTACTCGACACGCAAACGGGCGCTCTTGCTGACTTTCCCGACTCGCGGACGCTTGCCCGGGTGGCCAAGCAGACGCTTTACTCCGGGCTGGCCTTCAGCCGAGATGGTAGCCGCCTTTATGCCAGCATGGGATCGACAAGCGATCCGCTCGGCGACGGAAAGGACGCGACCGGCAGCGCCGTCGTTGTATACAGCTTCAAGGCGGGCAAGATCGAACCGGAGCGCCTGATTCATCTGCCCCTTGAAAAACTTGCCGCCGGCAGGAAAACCAACCTGCCAGGTGGAACCGAGAGCGACAAAGGAGTTCCTTTTCCGGCAGCGATTGGGGTTTTGGGGCCCGAGGGCGCTGAAAAGCTCCTCGTGGCGGAGAATCTCTCTGACAATGTGCTGCTGATCGATGCCGCAACCGGGTCGATTGAAAAGACTTTCGATCTGTCTGAGAGCGACGCCGTCCCATCCACTTATCCCGTCGCCCTCGCGGTTACCAGGGATGAAAAACGGGCGTTTGTTGCGTTGTGGAATGCCTCGGAGATTGTGGAACTCGATCTGGCTAAGGGCGTAGTGAGCAGAAAGCTGGCACTCCTCAAGCCGTCGAATCCTGTGGCGCCGGGTACGCACCCCTGCGCGTTCGACTTTTCGCCGGATGGGAAAGTTTTGTATGTAGCATTGGCCAATCGTGATTCGGTAGCGGCCGTGAATGTGGGTGCGGGCCAGCTTTCAGTGAAGGGATACTTCGACACACGGCTGCCCGGGCAAAGCTACTTTGGAGCGGAGCCCGAAGCGCTTGCCGTCAACGCGGACGGCAGCAGGCTGTATGTGGCAAATGCCATCAGCGATGCCATTGCAGTGATCGACACAACCAAGCTCACGATCGAGGCGTCGAAGCAGGGCATGGTAGAGCCGATCGGTTTTGTGCCCACCGAGTGGATGCCCATGTCCATAGCATTTCTGCCGGCTGCAAGCGGAGGCAAGCTGTACGTCGCGACAGCCAAGGGCAAGGGAACCGGGCCCAACAATTATCCCCAGCGGCAGACTGAAGAAACCAGGAAACATCGCTATCAAACGCCCACTACCTACATTGCAACGTTGCTGTATGGATCTTTGGCAACGCTGGATTCCGCGGAGATTGAGAAGAACTTGCCGGCTTGGACTTCGCTTGTGGTCGAGTCGAATCGAATGAAGGCTTCTTCGGAGAAGATCGCCTTTGCTGATGGATCGCAAGATCGGATCAAGCACGTCATCTACATCATCAAGGAGAATCGTACCTACGATCAGATTCTCGGCGACCTGAGCAAAGACGGAAAGCCGGTGGGCAATGGCGATCCCAAGTTGACCATGTACGGCGAAGCGGTCACTCCAAATGAGCACAAGCTGGCCCTGCAATTCGGGGTGCTCGATAACTTCTTTGACTCGGGCGAGGTATCGGGCGACGGGCACGTCTGGTCCACCGCGGCCATTGGCACTGACTACCTGGAGAAAACCTGGCAGCAAGAGTATAGCCGGGGGCAGAGAAGCTACGATTGGGAAGGCGCGGTAGCGGAGAACTATCCACTGTTGCAGAAGATTCCCGATGTGAACGAGCCTGCGAGCGGCTATCTATGGGGCAATCTCGCTGCGCATGACAAGACCTACTATCACTTTGGCGAATACATTTCCACCACGTTCTGCAATGAAGCGCGCGTAGCCGATCCGCAGATGGGGCCGTTGATGCAAGGTCGAGACTGCACCCACAAGGAAATCAAGCCAGGCGAAGAACTACCAGCGGCCTGGGGCGGCGGGGTCAATAAGTGGCCATGGCCCATTCCTTTGATTGCGGCGAATGTAGCAACAAAGCCCGAACTGGTGGGGCACTTTGCCGAGGAGACGCCGGACTTCAACCTGAGAGTGCCCGACCAGGTGCGGGTTGACATATTCCTTCGCCATTTGAAGGGTTGGGTCGAAGACAAAGAGCAGGGCAAAGACACCATGCCGAACTTTGTGATGTTGCGGCTGGGTAACGACCACACGGCGGGAACCACTCCGGGTGGGCCTACGCCGAAGGCCTCGGTTGCCGACAACGATCTGGCAGTCGGGCGCGCGGTCGAGGCGATTTCGCACTCCCCATTCTGGGACGATACAGCGTTCTTCATCCTTGAAGACGATGCTCAAAACGGTGGTGACCACGTGGACGCGCACCGGAGTCTCGAGCTGGTGGTCAGCAAGTACTCTCCGCATGACGCGGCTGGGGCTCCATTTGTCGACAGCAGATTTTACTCAACAGTCAGTGTGGTGCGGACCATGGAGACCCTGCTCGGACTGCCACCGATGAACAACAACGACGCATTCTGCTCGCTGATTTCTTCGCTGTTCACCGGCCCCGGGGATCAGCCCGCATTTGCGGCGGACACCTCGAACCGCGACAACGGCCTGATTTACACGGCCAACACCAAAAAAGCCCAGGGTGCCAGCGAAAGCATGAAGATGGATTTTCGCCATGCGGACCGCGCCGACGCACAGAAGCTGAACATGATTCTCTGGAAAGATGCGATGGGCAATGCGGCGGTGCCGGCCATGTTGAAGGCGCGGGCAAAGAGCGACACCAAGGATGACGACGACTAGAGTCGGAGCGTTAGACTATCCGCATGAGCAAGCGGATTGGTGTGCATCTGGGTACGGCAGGCGGGGCCTCGAAGGCAGTGGAACGGGCGCGGGAGATCGGCGCCAATACCTTTCAAATATTCTCGTCGAGCCCCCGGATGTGGCGCGCACCCAAGGTTGACCCGCAGCAGGCCGACCGGATGAAGGCACTTCGTGCCAGCCTCGACGTCGGTCCCCTGGTGATTCACACCAGCTACCTGGTGAACGTGTGCAGCCAGTCAGACGATGTGCGGCAGAAGAGCATCGAGGCGTTTCGTGGAGAGATTGAGCGAGCGCTTATTCTCGGCGCCGAATACCTGGTGTTGCATCCCGGCTCGTGGAAGGGACTCACACGGGATGAGGGATTGAAGCTGGCGGCGGACTCGATCACGCGCGCCATCGATGGGCTGCCATGGCACGGCACAGGCTTTCACATTCTGATTGAAAACACGGCGGGCGCGGAGTTTTCGCTCGGCGGCAGCTTTCAGCAAGTTGCCGAACTGGTGGAACGGCTCAAGCCGACCGCGCCTGTGGGCGTATGCCTGGACACCTGCCACTCCCATGTGGCTGGTTACGACATGGTGACTGCCGAAGGCTACGCCGAGACGATGGACCAGGTTGCAACCACCATGGGGTTTGGAGCAGTACGCGTGTGGCATTGCAACGACGCAAAGGCCGAGCGCGGATCAAAGCTCGACCGGCACGAGCACATCGGCCAGGGAACCATGGGCGTGGAGCCATTCAGGCGCCTGTTGAACGACGATCGCTTCGCTCACTCGGCATTCATCGCGGAAACGCCCGTCGATGATCCCGGCGACGAAGAGCGCAACGTGCGTGTATTGAAGAGCTTGGTTGAGGGAGGCTGAACCGGATGTGCCTCCCCATTTACACTTAAAGCGTGATGGCGGAAGACAACGAACTGCGTTACGACCCCTCGACGATAGAACCCAAATGGCAGAAAAGGTGGGCGGCGGACCCCAAGCTGTACGCCGCCGAGCCTGCTTCCTGCGGCAAACTCAAGTATTACGTGCTTGAAATGCTGCCGTACCCCAGTGGGCAGCTGCACATGGGACACGTGCGCAACTACTCCATTGGCGACGCGCTGGCCCGATATATGTGGATGCATGGCTACAACGTGCTTCACCCCATGGGCTGGGACGCCTTCGGCCTGCCTGCCGAGAATGCCGCACTCAAGAACCACACGCCTCCGCGCGAGTGGACGCTCAACAACATTGCCGGCATGAAGCGGCAGTTTGAACGCCTGGGCATGGGCTTCGACTGGGCCACTGAAGTAACTACCTGCATGCCGGACTATTACGGCTGGAATCAATGGTTTTTCCTGCGCATGCATGAGCGAGACCTGGTCTATCGCAAAAAGAGCAAGGTGAACTGGTGTCCTGAGTGCGCCACGGTCCTTGCCAATGAGCAGGTGATCGACGGATGCTGCTGGCGCCATGAAAATACCCCGGTCGAACAGCGCGACCTGGTGCAGTGGTTCTTCAGGATTACTGCATACGCGCAAGACTTGCTCGATGGTCTTGACAAGCTGGATGGCTGGCCTGAAAAGGTCCGCACCATGCAGCGCAACTGGATCGGCCGCAGTGAAGGCACCGAGGTGGATTTCTTTCTTGAGGAAGCAAAGAAGAAGGGGGCCGCGAAGACCCGGATCCGGGTCTTTACCACGCGCGTAGACACGATCTTCGGGGCCACCAGTGTGCAGCTTGCCCCGCAGCATGTGCTGGTTGCCGAGTTCACTGCCGCCAACCCGGACCTGAAAGTCCAGGTCGAGGAGATGATCGAGCAGCAAAAGCGGGCCAGGGAAGCCGGAGACCTGGGCGCAATCGAAAAACACGGCGTGCCCACGGGGCACTTTGCCGTGAATCCCTACAACGGCCAGCGGGTGCCCATCTGGGTGGCCAACTACATTCTTGCTGACTATGGAACAGGCGCCATCATGAGCGTTCCCGCGCACGATGAGCGGGATTTCGAGTTTGCCGTCAAGTACAACCTGCCGATTGTTCAGGTGATTCATCCTGAAGACAAGACGCTTGCGGTGTTGCTGCCCTTTGTTTCGGAAGAGGGCGTGCTGCTGAACTCCGGGGAGTTTGACGGGCTCACGTGCGCCGAGGCGCAGGCAAAGATGCAGGAGCGGGCAATTGCCGAAAAGTTTGGCGGGCCCAAGGTGACTTTCCGCCTGAAGGACTGGGGCGTGAGCAGACAGCGCTATTGGGGAACGCCGATTCCCATGGTCTACTGTCTGTCACACTGCGTAGGGGATCGCCCTGTGCCCGTACCCTACGATCAGTTGCCGGTGTTGCTGCCGGAGCAGATCGAAATTACTCAGCAAGGCGGTTCGCCGCTGAGCCGAGTGCCTGAGTTCCTGAATACTACCTGCCCCAAGTGTGGTGGACCTGCGAAGCGCGAGACCGACACGATGGATACGTTTGTCGATTCGAGCTGGTACTTTTACCGCTACCCCGACGCAAAAAATGCGAATGCGCCGTTCGACTCCGCGGTGGCAAAGTACTGGTTTCCCATCGACCAATACATCGGCGGCGTAGAGCACGCAATTCTGCACCTGATTTATTCACGCTTCTGGACCAAGGTGATGCGCGACCTGGGGCTCATTGAGAACGACGAGCCGGTGCGGCGGTTGTTCACGCAGGGCATGGTGATCAAGGACGGGGCCAAGATGTCCAAGTCGAAGGGCAACGTGGTCTCGCCTGATGAGATGGTGGCCCGATTCGGCGCGGACTCGGCCAGGCTATATGCCCTGTTTGCCGCGCCTCCCGACCGTGACCTGGATTGGCAGGAAGATGGCGTTGCCGGGGTGAGCCGCTTCCTGGCCCGCGTCTGGCGGCTGGTCACGAAACATGCGCCCATCGCACGCGCAGGTCGCGGCCAACCCGCTGATGCTCCATCTGGAATCTCACTCAAGCTCCTGCGCAAACTGCACCAGAGCATTGCCAAAATCACGCTCGATTTTGAAACCCGCTGGCATTTCAACACCTGCGTCGCGGCCATCATGGAACTGGTCAACGATCTTCAAGCAGCGGATGCGCAACTGGCGGCGGGTGAGGTAAGCCCGGCGGTGATGCACGAGCTGCTGCATTCGCTGGTATTGTTGCTGGCGCCGTTTGCGCCGTATCTGGCGGCGGAGCTTTGGGAAGAGCTGGGAGGAGAAGGGACCGTGCTCCGTGCACCGTGGCCCAAGAGCGATCCGGGGCTGGCAAAAGAAGATGAGTTGGAGATTCCGGTGCAGGTCAACGGCAAGCTGGTGACAGTCATAAGGGTCGCTGCCGATGCGGATGCCAAGGCGATTGAGGCCGCTGCGCTTGCCGACGAAAAGGTGCAGTCGCGCACGACCGGGAAAACTGTTGCCAAGGTGATTGTGGTACCGGCCAAGCTGGTGAACCTGGTTGTGAGGTAGCATGCCCGCACCGTTGCGCGGGACGCAATCGCTTGTCGGGCAGATGGGCTGGGTGTTCGCGAGGCCCCTGCTGACCCTCCTGGAGGTTGCCTGGCGCTGGGTCATCGGCATTCCGCTTCTCTTGGTTTGCTGGGTGCGGGCGCAACATATCCTCGCTGCACTGCCACTCGAGTCGACGGGGCTCAGTTCAATCAACCCACAGAATCCCTGGGTGGCGGCAGTCCAGCTTGCCCACGCCTGGACGCTCTATGAGCCAAGCGTGGTTGCGGTGGCGCGCTGGCTTGGACCGTCGGCTGCGATGGGATGGGTGCTGGTTTCGGGACTGGGACGTAGCGCTGTGCTGAAAGGGATGGCCCCGCAGTTGCCGTTCAGACCTGTGCAAATGATTCTGTTGCAAGCGGTGTTCCTGGTGGGGATGCTCGCGACATTCTGGGGCTGGTTCCGGAGTGTCGGGTGGGTGGTGGCAACACATATCACTGCTGGTGGCGAGCCAGACCTGATTGGCTTTTCATTCTGGCTTATCTTTCTTTCGTTGGGGTTCTATACCCTGTGGGCGCTGGCAAGCTGGGCGCTCGCCATTGCCCCGTTGTTGATGCTCCTTGAAGAGCGCTCAGCCCTGGAGTCAATGAGAGAGAGTTTGAGGCTGGGGAAGGTCTTCACCGCCAAGCTGGCCGAAATCAACCTGGTCATGGGCATTGTCAAGCTGGCATTGATCGTGCTGGCGCTGGTGCTCTCCGCAGCACCTTTGCCCTTCAGCGACCAGCTTGGAACCGACGCGCTCCATGGAATCGATGCGACCGCGCTGGTTTTTTACCTTGTGGCCAACGATTACTTTCAGGTTGTCCGCCTGAAGGGCTTTGTGGAGTTTTGGAAGATGTTCAGGGGCGCCCAGGCTCAAGGGTGATCAGCCCCCAAGCGCCCCTTTTTGGCAAGCGGCGATTAGAAGATCTTCAAGTGGATCACGAGATACTTCCTGGGGTCGTCGCGGATGCCCTTTACCAGCTGCTGGGTCTGATCCAGGGTTTGGTCAGCATGATCGTAGAGGGAGCGGTTCTGAGCGAGTTGGCCCAGGGTGCCCTTGCCTTCCTGGACGCCCTGCAGGATGTTGTTCAAGCGGGTCACGGTGTCATCCAGCTTTTGCGCGAACGCGGGGTCCTTGGCCAGCTTCCCCAGGCTGCCCTTGCCGGCGTTGATATCGGCAACAAGCTGGTTGGTGTTAGAAACGGCTGAATTCAAATTGTTATAGAACGATTCATCCTTCAGGAGCTTGCCTGCGCTGCCCTTGCCCGCTTCAAGGTCAGTCGTAATCTTGTCGAGCTTGTCGATAGCGGAGTTGGCGCGGGTATAGAGCGTATCGTCCGTGATCAGTTTCCCCAGACTGCCTTTGCCATTGGCGATTGCACTGGTAATGGTTTGAAGGTCGGTAGCGAGCAGCGTGATCTTGTTGTAGAGTGCGGGATCGTTGATGAACTCGCCCGCGGTCCCCTTCTTGGAATTGAGGGTGTCGATGAGCGTAACGACCTTTGGAATCAGCACCTTCTGCATCTGCACAATGGAGTCGTTGCTGTTACGAATGACATCCTGGATGCTGGGCGCGCCCGTCGTCCTGAGCTCGGCGTTGTTGGCTGGCGCTGGGCCTTTGGCGTAGGCAGAACTGATGTCCACGTAGCTGTCGCCGAGGACGCCGGCCTGGTTGATCGAGGCCGTTGAATCGGTGTGCAACTTGGGCGCAAACTCATAGCCGACCTGCATGATGACTTCAACCGGGGTGGGATTGCGCTCCGGCACCACGCTGACATGAGTCACGTTGCCAATGGTGACGCCTTCCAGCGTTACGGGCGCACCGTCCTTAACCCCTGCCGCATTCTCAAAATAGGAGCGGAGCACCAGCTTATGGGAAAACAGTCCGCCGGTTGTGCCAGACATGAGCAAAATGAGCCCGACGAGCACGGCCATGCCCACCAGGACCAGCGCTCCAACTCTCAGCTGCGACCATTGAATCTCTTTGCGGCTTGGCACGAAGACTCCCTCTGGCTGAAAAGATGCGGTGGACGCCTTGAGGATACCAGACGGGGCGGATCAAGGCACTCTCTGAAACCTTAAAGGCGGATTCCCGGTCCGCCGGACAACGCTTTTTGCCGGTTGCGCCAACTCGAACGGATGGCTTGGGTTAAAGCATTCGGGGGGTGTGGCTAGCCCCCGTTTTCCAGCAGCACGCTGGCCATGGCCAACTCGTCGGTATGCGTAATCGACAATGCAGCGTGGACGACGCCAAGGCGAGCAGCGATCTGTGCCGCGCGTCCGCGAAACTGAAGGTTGGGCCTCCCGCTGGGCTCTCGAACGACTTCAATTTCGAGCCAGCTCACGCCGTGACTAATGCCCGTACCCAGGGCCTTGGCCCCGGCTTCCTTGGCGGCAAATCGGGCTGCGAAGCTCTCCGCGGATTTGCGCTTGCGCAAGCAGTAGGCCTGCTCCCCGCTGGTGTAGACGCGATCGAGGAAACGACTTCCATAACGATCCATTGACTTCTGGATACGCCCGATCTCCACCAGATCAATTCCTGAACCAATAATCATGCTGGCTATAAGGCTACAACATTCTAGATTTGTTGCGTTTGCGCTTCGGGTGGCGGCCTTCATTTCCCAGGGTAACCGCCGCCCGCCTGCGGCTAGTCAAATGGATTCCAATTACCGGAAAAGAGCCTTGAACGGGCGAGGGAGCCGACGATGCTTCAAAGCCGGTCATGAGGCGTTCGACTCCAGCACACTCGTGATGCGCGCACTCTGTTTACCGATAAGACCGGTGTGGGGCTCACAATGCCCGAGATCCACCGGAGGCAAGCCCTGACCATCCCCTGGGCAATGCAAATGAAGGCCGTTTCGATGGAGCAGCCCGCGCTCCTTGTCAAGACGCTAATGGGCGCGATTCTCGGTTGTGGGGGCTGGGTGCTGAGCCGCGGAGCAAGCGACGATGGAACGGTGAGCATGTTGTTTGAGTTCGAACGCCAAGCTTGCGTCGACATTACAGCGTGCTGATCGCCGCCGGTCTTGACCTGAGCCAGAGCGGGCACATCCGCTTCACGGAACTCTGTCATTGCACGCGCAATCAGGTGCAGGATTGCGACACCGAAATTGCCAGTATCGATCTCGAAGTCCAAACCTTCCCTGCGGCGCCTGCGCAGGACAGACAGGCACGAGGGACAGCCTGAAGCAGTCGAAGATGCTGGCTGCTTATCCGGCCTCGACCAATCCATAGCGGCGCTGCCAGGCGTCTTTGAGCCGTGCCCAGACGCGTGCACGCTCAGATTCGCCGGCGTCAGACTTTGCCGCCCGATTGGCAATGGAAGCATTTGCGAAGCGGGCCGCCTCCAACTTGGCCAGCTCGAGCAACTGGCGGTCGCGGATCAAATTGGCCACGCGAAACTCCGGCAACCCGGCCTGGCGGGTACCGAAGAACTCTCCCGGCCCTCGCATGGCCAGGTCCAATTCAGCAAGCTCGAATCCATCCTGGGTGCGGACCATGGCGTTCAAACGCTCCTCGCCAAGCGGGGAGATCCGCGGACCTGTCATGAGAACGCAGTAGCTTTTGGCAGCACCGCGACCTACCCTGCCGCGCAACTGGTGAAGCTGTGCCAGCCCAAAGCGTTCTGCATGTTCCACAACCATCACCGTCGCGTTGGGGACGTCAACACCGACTTCAATGACCGTGGTGGCCACGAGCACGTCAATTTCCCCGCGCTGGAAACGGCGCATGATGATCTCTTTCTCATCTGCATCCAGGCGTCCATGCAGCAGCCCGACACGGAGCCCGGAGAGCGGACCTCTGCGGAGTTTCTCGTACATTTCGGTCGCCGATTTGAGAGCGGATTTCAAGCCTGCCCTGGCGCCTGAATCTGAGTCCGAAGCGGCCTTGGGAAACAGTTTCGCAGTTTTACCTTTGCGGGTGGTCTTCCCAGAGGCCGCAGGGGCCAGATCGACCTGTGGTTCGGCTTCCTCTTGCGGGAAATCCAGCTCCGGCTGGTCATCCTTTGCCCCCTCAATCACCGGGTAGACGATGTACGCCTGCTGGCCCTTCCCAACCAGTTTGCGGACAAAGTCCCAAACCTCGTCAGAACGCTCGCTGGGAACGCGGCGGGTAACGATGGGCGTCCGTCCGGGTGGCAGCTCATCCAGGATGCTGACGTCCAGGTCGCCGTAGAGCGAGAGGGCCAATGTGCGCGGAATTGGGGTTGCCGTCATCACCAGCACATCCGGCTCCGCCTGGTTAGGCTTCTTCATCAGCTTAAAGCGCTGCAACACCCCAAACCGATGCTGCTCGTCCACTACGACGAGACCCAATCGATCGAATTCGACTTTTTCTTCGATCAGGGCATGTGTGCCGATCACCAGCTGCGCTTCGCCGCTGTTGATCAGGCTGCGCGCGTGGCGTTTGCGGTCCTCATCGAGCGAACCGGTCAGCAGGACGATGCGGTATCGGCGTGAGGAACGCTCAAGCAATTTGCGCGCGGCCAGAAAGTGCTGCGTGGCCAGAATCTCCGTTGGCGCCATCAGAGCCGCCTGGTAGCCATTTTCCATAGCAACCAACATGGCCTGCAACGCAACAATGGTTTTCCCCGATCCCACATCCCCTTGCAGAAGGCGGCGCATCGGGCTGGCCTGTCGCATGTCGGCGACAATTTCTCCGAGTGCCCGCTTCTGCGCCGCAGTTGGATGGAACGGGAGCACCTCGCGAATGGCTCCGCGGACGCGATCGCCGGTGGTGAATTCGATGCCCGGGCGCTGCCTCATGCGGCGTCGCTTTAGCTCCAGGCCCAATTCCAGAAAGAACAGCTCCTCAAAGATCAGCCGCCGGTGAGATGGCGTCGCTGAGGCTTGCAGTTGGGTGAAGGGCGTACCTTCGGGAGGGAAATGAACCTCTCGCAGGGCTGTCTCACGGTCAGCGAGATTGAGCCGTGCCAGCATTTCCTTGGGCAGGCATTCAGGTACCGCGCCACGCATGCCCTCTAGCAGGTTGAAGATCACCTTGCGCTGCCACCGTGACGCAAGCCGGCTGCCGCCCAATGATTCATATACCGGCGTGATCCGGCCCACTTCAAGCAAGCGCGTTTCCGCGTCGTCTGTAGCGTCAGGCAGCACTTCGAATTGCGGCTGGATCATCTTGAGGTTGCTGGTTGAGCGCGAGGGTTCCACCTTGCCGTACACAGCCACCATTTGCCCGGGGTGGAATTTTCCGTTCAGGTAGGTCCCGTTGAACCAGATGCATTTCAGCGAAAGCCGCCCCTGGCCAACCGTCATCTCAAAGATGGGTGCCCTGCGCGTTCGCAACAGCGTGGAGCCGCGGACTTCTGCAATGACGCTGGCTGTCTCGCCGGGTTTCAGTTCGTCCAGCCTGCGCGGATTCTGGCGGTCCTCGTAACGGAAGGGGAGATGGTACAGAAGGTCTTCAGCGGTGAGGATCTCCCGGGCAGCGAGCATCTCCGCCAGGCGCGGTCCAACGCCACGCACGTACATGATTGGAGTATCGAGGCCGGGCACACTTCGGATGCTATCGCATTTCCGCCGGTGCCGGATTGCAGGCGCTCCTGTCGAAAAATAACCTGCGATCAAAATATGGGACGGGCAGGGAGCGAGTCGAGGCCAGGTCTTTTACGGCTTGGCCAGGAAGTAGGCCTCGACTGCCTGAATGACCGAAACTCGATCAAGATACGGGGCCCGGCTCTCGTATCGTGCAGCCCAGCAGACCTGGTTGATAATGTCGCGCGGGAAGCAGGATCGTAACTCCTGCTTCAAAGTGCCGCGAATCACATCGATCAGGTTCTCGCCGATGCCCGCTTCGCACTTAATGTTGCGATCGACGGCGACGCGGCGGAAGATTTCAAGGAACTGTTCATCCGAGATTTCACCGATCTTGATCTTGGTTTGGATTCTGCGCAGAAACGCTGCATCGATCAATTCGTACGGATCCATGTTGGAAGCAAACACCACCAGCATTTCGAACGGGATCTCGACCTTTTTACCTCCTGCCAGGCTGAGGAAGTCGATGCGCCGGTCCAGTGGAACGATCCAGCGATTCAGCAGTTCCTCGGGTCGAACCCGCTGTCGGCCGAAGTCGTCAATGATGAGCACCCCATTGTTGGCTTTCATCTGCACAGGGCCGACATAGAACTTTGTCAGCGGATTGAACTGCAGGTCGAGCATCTCGACTGTGAGCTCACCGCCAACCAGTACGGCTGGGCGATTGCAAAGCACCCAGCGTTCATCCCTCTCCGCCGGTTCTGCCTCTCGAACCCGAACGTGAATCGAGGAATCGTAGACGGTAATCATCTGGCCATCCACTTCAACGGCGTAAGGCAGCCAGACATCTGTCTCTGAAATTACGCGCGAAAGGGTCTCTGCAACCGTCGTCTTGCCGGTTCCGGCCGGTCCGTAAAGAAAAATTGGGGAGCCGGAGTTAAGCGCCGTACCGAATTGCCACAGGGTCTTGTTGTCGATCACAAGATGGGCAAAGGCACGTTCCACGTCAGCCGGATGCACTTCAACGTTTTTGACGCTCTGCTTCCTCACCTGGTTCGCGTAGGCTTCTAGCGACACAGGCGCGGGGCCGGTGTAATGACTGTGAGAAAGCAACTCCATCGCCCGAATTCTGCCCTGGGTGGTGATCGCGATCTGGGGAACGTTGTTGTTCATTCCCGTCACCTGGCAAAGCATTTCAGAGCGCATGCGGTTAAAAAGCTCGTTAGCTACCTCGTAGCTGAGACAGGTCAGTTTCGATAGTTCCAGAATCGAAAATGGCCCTGACATATACAGGAGCTTTAGGGCGAGGTCATCGAGAACAGCTTGCCGCACGCCAAGTTCCGGGATGGTCTGCGGCCTGTGGGTTGGGCCAACAGGCGGGGGCGTGACAGTAAACTGGTCGATTCTGAATAAGTCTTCCATTTCGCCTCTCGATTCCTGATGTCAATATACCCCTTGCCCGGAATTGAGTCACCATCTTCTGACCCATAAGTGTCAGGCCAGTTACAGGCTGAATCGTGCGTCTGCGGAGATGGCAGGTGGATTTGCTCGCGCTAAGTTGAGTGCCGGTTAACATGTGGGAAAAGCGCCACTTCAACCCGAAGCGAGCGTCGGCAATCATTCACGGGCGACAGTGTTGATTTGAGCCTTCGGCAATGACTGCTTTGCTACACTTCTCCAGTGACCGTTCCTCGAGAAACCTGGCGCCGCGCGCATGTGGAGAACGGCGGGAGAACCCATGCCGGTTGTTGAACTCGCGGGAGTGACCAAGGCCTATGAGGATAAGGTCGCCGTCGGTAACCTCAGCCTGTCCATCGATGCTGGCCAGATGTTTGGCCTGCTGGGGCCGAATGGCGCCGGAAAGACCAGCTCCATCCGGATGATGATGGGCATTACGATTCCTGACTCGGGCCGCATCAGCCTTTTCGGGCATCCCTTTGAGCGCAAAAGCCTGGAGCGCGTTGGATACCTGCCCGAGGAGCGGGGCCTCTATAAGAAGATGAAGGTCATCGACCAGCTGGTGTTTTTTGGTCAGCTGCACGGGCTCATGGCTGAAGAAGCGCGCAGCCGAGCCGCTGCGTGGGCTGCGCGAATGGAGATTGCCGATTCTCTGCCCAAGAAAACCGAAGAGCTCTCAAAAGGCATGCAGCAGAAAATTCAGTTTATCGCTTCGGTGCTGCACGATCCGGGCCTGATTGTCATGGATGAGCCATTCAGTGGCCTTGATCCGGTCAATGCAGTATTGGTTGAGCGCACCTTGCTCGAGCTCAAAGACCAGGGCAAGGCGATTCTGTTTTCGACCCATCGCATGGACCAGGTAGAAAAGCTGTGCGACAGCATTTGCCTCATCAACAACGGTAAGGCGGTGCTGGCCGGAAATCTACGCGAAATCAAGGCCAGTTATGAGCGCAATCGCGTGATCGTCGAGTTCGAAGGCAGCGCCGCGTTTTTGAAGAGCGATGAAATCGAAGAAGCGAAGAACTTTTCCGGCCACGCGGAGATCAAACTTAAGCCGCACGGTGATGCACAGAAGCTCCTGCACGAAGCTGCAGCATCAGCGAAAGTGTACCGATTTGAGCTGGTCGAACCGTCGCTCGAAGAAATCTTCATCAAGACAGTTGGAGCCAAGGCCGATGCATAACATGATGTTGATAGCCAGGCGAGAGTATCTGGAGCAGATTCGCGGTCGCGCCTTCAGAGTGACCACGTTCGCCTTGCCTGCCGTATTCGCATTGATTGTCTTTGTCGGCTATCTCTCGAGCCTGGGCCTTGGTCACAACAAGCATCTCGCAATTATGACGGACGACGTTGTGTTGGCGAACGATATCCGCGCAAGGCTGGTGGGTGACAAGAGCGATAAGGCGATTGTCGATATTGTCACTGCTGCGGGTCCGGATGCCCGCGCGGATTTGATCAAGCGGGTTCAATCAAAGTCCATTGATGGGGTCTTGACCATTGAATCTTCGACTGGAGGTGTGCCAACCGCTTCATACACGTCGCAAGCCGCGGGTGACTTTGTGACGACCGGCAGGATGAAGGACGCGCTCAACGACAGCCTCGTGGATGAACATCTCGTGGGTGCGGGGATGATGCAAGGTGAAGCGGATGCCGTGGTGAAGGGCATTGCCATCCAAACCTACCTGGTGAAAAAGGACGGTTCGGTTGTCAAGAGCAATGCTCAGGCTTCTTTCTGGAAAGGTTATGTGATGGCAATTCTACTTTCCATGACCACCATGATTTACGGTATGAACGTCGCCCGTTCAATTATCCAGGAGAAGACGTCACGCATTTTTGAAGTCATGCTGGCGACGGCCAGGCCGGGAGATATGCTTGCCGGCAAGCTGATTGGTGTGGGCGCGGTGGGTCTGACGCAGATCGGCATCTGGCTGGTCGCCGCCGCCGTTATTCTCGTAACTCCGTTTGCAACCGCATTGCTTACCGGCGATCTGGCTTTGCACTTTTCATTGACCGAAACTGTGCTCTTTCCGGTGTATTTCGTCCTTGGATACCTTCTCTACAGCTCGTTGTTCGCCGGGCTGGCAGCGACCTGCGAGACAGAGCAGGAATTGCAAATGTACATGCCGCTCGCCGCAGCTCCCACCTGGCTGAGCTTCGCGATGATTCTGATGATCATTAACGATTCGAATTCGGTTTGGTCCATCGCAGCATCATTCTTTCCGCCAACAGCGCCCATCATCATGTTTTTGCGGATGGCGTCAGAGATCCCGCCATTGTGGCAATTTGCAGTTTCAATCAGCCTGATGATTCTGAGCATCTGGGCCGTCCTCTGGGGGTCTTCGCGGCTCTATCGCGTGGGCATCCTGATGTATGGCAAGCGCGCCACCCTGCCCGAATTGCTGCGCTGGATGCGCTACTCGTGATCAGAGTGGAAGGATTTGCAATTGGCTGCTTACACTAGAATCATCTAAGTGATCACCGAACCCAAATTCACGTTTGGTCAGCGAATCATGCTGGCCGTGGTTCCGCGTTTGGTGTGGGCTCTGCTCTGGGTTGTCAGCCGCACCTGGCGCTTTGAAGAAATCGCCCCAGAAGGTGTAACCCCGCTGATCATGGGACTTGGCGCCGGCCGCGAGATATTCTGCTTCTGGCACCAGTGCGTGCTGCCTTGCACGGTGTATTTCCGGCGCACACACGCCACCATCCTCATCAGCCAGAGCTTCGATGGCGAACTGATCACACGTGTCCTTCAGTTGTTCGGCTTCCGTGCTGTGCGTGGCTCCAGCTCCCGAGGCGCGCGGGAGGGGTTGCTGGGCCTGGCCGAGGTGATCGACAGTGGCACACCGGCGATCTTTACCGCAGACGGCCCACGCGGACCCATCTATCGTACCAAGACGGGACCCATCAAACTTGCGCAAATGACGGGAGCCCCAATCGGCTGTTTCCACCTTGAACCGGAGCGCAAATGGACCATGCGCTCCTGGGACAAGTTTCTGGTACCCAGGCCCTTTACCCGGATCGTCGTAAGTTGGGGGCCATGGACCCACGTGGCCCCCGATCTTGCTGCGCAAGAATTTGAGAGCAAGAGAAGCGAACTGAATGCGGCGATTGAATCCGCTCGGCTGCGCGCGCTTGAACACTTCAGGCAGGCTGCTGGATGAGCGGCCTGCGCGTCGACGACTTTGACTTCGATCTGCCCTCGGAGTTGATTGCCCAGCAGCCTCCCGCGGAACGCGGACTGAGCCGCATGCTGGTCATGGATCGTGCCAGCGGAGATTTGCGCGATGCAAGTTTTAAGGAATTCTCCGCTTTGCTCAAACCGGGTGATGTGCTGGTGCTCAACGACAGCCGCGTGATTCCTGCGCGGCTCTATGCCAGGCGCACGTTGATCCGCGACCGGCAAGAGCCAACTGGGCTCGTTGAAGTGCTGCTTACCGAGCCCGTGGGTGACAACGTTTGGCGCGCCCTGGTCAAGCCAGGGAAGAAAGTGGGTATCGGCGAGTTGCTGGCGTTTCCCGACCTATCTGGAGCCACCAGCCTGGAGGCCGAGGTTCTGGAGCGAGGACCGTTCGGCGAGCGGCTGCTTCGGTTTTCTCCAGTGGACGACTTTTTCGCCACGCTCGACAGAATTGGCCATATGCCTCTGCCGCCGTACATCCGGCGCGACGATGAAGAGGCGGATCGCGAGCGGTATCAGACAGTCTTTTCGCGTGAGCCAGGGTCGGTTGCCGCCCCCACCGCCGGATTGCACTTTACGCCGGCGATGCTGGAGACGCTGGTTGCGAATGGCATTTACATTGCCGGGATTACGCTGCACGTCGGCCTCGGTACCTTTGCTCCTCTCCGCGTAACAAAGCTGGACGACGTGCGCCTGCACCGCGAACATTACAGAGTCTCTGAGGATGCGGCGCAGATACTGAATCGAGCGATCCGCGAAGGCAGGCGCATCGTGGCTGTGGGCACGACGGTGGTGCGTACGCTTGAGACCATCGCGGTGACGGCGCAGGCGGCAGGCAGTGAATTGAAGCCGCACTCCGGCATAACGGAGATTTTCATTTCACCGGGATTCGAATTTCGGCTTGTGGATGGGCTGTTGACCAACTTCCACTTGCCCCAATCGAGTCTGTTGATGCTGGTGAGCGCCTTTGCCGGGAGCGAGCCGGTGCTGACTGCCTATCGTCACGCTGTGCAGCAGAAGTACCGCTTCTTCAGCTATGGCGACTGCATGTTCGTTTGCTGATGGCCGCCGCCTGATTTCCGATCCCTGTCCTGATAGACTCTGTAGCGTGCCTGACCAAGCCAAGCCGCCCGTCTTCCTGCTCGACACCATGTCGTTCATTTTTCGCGCCTACCACGCGATGCAGCGCAGCAGGCCCATGTCTACGCGGGGCGGGTTGCCGACAGCCGCAATTTATGTCTTCGTCAACATGATCAAAAAGCTGCGCCAGGATTTTTCGCCGCTTTATTTTGCGGCGGTCTTTGACGTGAGCGGCGAAGTCTTCCGCGACGAGCGCGCACGTACCATGGGACCGCTGCGGAAGTGGAACGGAAAGACGCAGAGCTTCGACGAGGTCAGCTACGAGGGCTACAAAGCCAATCGCGCGGCCATGCCTGAGGACCTGAGGCGGCAAATACCTTACATCCGCCGCGCCCTTGAGGCCCTGCACATCCCCATTCTTGAGGCCGAGGGGTTCGAGGCCGACGATGTGATCGGCACCCTGGCACGAAAGGCTGCACTGGAGCAACACGAAGTCTTCATCGTATCTGGCGACAAGGACATGATGCAGTTGGTGACGTCCCAGGTAAAGATTCTCAATCCTCAGAAAGACAACCTTGTCCTTGATCCCAGCAAAGTTGTGGAGACGCTCGGGGTCCCTCCGGAAAAAGTCGTCGATGTGATGGCCCTGCGTGGCGATGCGGTGGATAACATTCCCGGCGCGCCGGGAATCGGCGACAAGGGCAGCGTGGAACTTATTCTTGAATTCGGCAGCGTTGAGGCAGTGCTGAACCGCGCCTCCGAGGTCAAACGCAAGAGCTACCGCGAGTCGCTGGAACAGAATCGAGATGCCGTGCTGTTGTCGAAGGAACTGGTCACCATCGACAGCAACGTGCCACTGGATTTGGACCTGAGCGCGATGCAAACGCAGCCGCCGGACCTTGAAGCCTGCCGCGAGCTGTTTACAGAGCTTGAATTCACTTCAATGCTGCGTGATCTTGCGCCATCAGAAACGGCGCCCGCAGTCGAGCTGATCGAAGAGCCGACCGGCGATCAGGCCACCGCTTTCTATGCCGCGGCGCAGGCCAATGGCTTTGCGTTTGCGCTCGATGCAAAGGCGCCGGTGCCTGAGGTTGATGAGGAAGCGCAACAATCGATGTCGCTGCTGGATGCAGCGGAAGGCGCCGAGAGACAGGTCGGCTTCAGCGTGGGTGTTTGCGCGGAGCCGGGAACGGCGCTGAGATTGGGGCTGACACCTGAACTGCGGGCGCTGCTTGAGGACCCGTCGGTGCCGAAATGCACGCACGATTGGAAGTCGGCGCTGCATTTGCTTTCCGCGCAAGGCGTCGAATTGCAGGGCACGGTTGACGACACAATGCTGCTGTCCTACGCGCTCAATCCAACGCACACCACGCAGGCGTTGGCCGATGTTTCCGCGCGCCATGGCCAGCCTGCGCCATCTACACTTGCTGCGGGCGCGGCCGCGATCCATGCGCTCGTTCCCGTACTCCGCACCGAAGCGGAAACGGTGAAAGTCGAAGCTGTTTACAAAGAGATTGACCTTCCGCTCGCGCCAGTCCTTTACCGCATGGAGAAGGCTGGTGTGCGCATTGATGTAGGTGTTTTGAACGGGCTTTCCCAGCGCTTCAGCGCGGAGCTGGAGCGCGTTGGCGAACGTATCTTCGTGCTGGCGGGGCGGCGGTTCAATGTCAATTCGCCCAAACAACTCGGCGAAGTATTGTTTACCCATTTGGGCTTGCCTGCACCGGCGAGCCGCGGAAAAGGCAAGGCCATTTCAACGGCGCAAGATGTGCTTGAGCAACTGGCAGAGCAGAATGAAGTACCCCGCCTGGTGCTCGAATACCGCCATCTTTCGAAGCTCAAATCAAACTACGTTGACGCGTTGCCTCTGTTGGCCGATTCCGATTCCAGGGTGCATACCACCTTCCAGGCCGCGGCAACGGCAACGGGACGGCTGTCTTCAGTCAATCCGAACCTGCAGAATATTCCAATCCGTACCGAACTGGGCCGTGAGATTCGAGCGGCCTTCACCGCCGCGCCTGGCTCGCAACTGCTTTCAGCGGATTACTCGCAGATTGAACTGCGCCTGTTGGCTCACTTCAGCGGAGATCCGCTCCTGACCAAGGCCTACGCGGAGAACATCGACATTCACATACTTACGGCGAGTGAGGTGTTCAACGTTCCCGCGGCCACCATGGACAAGGAGACAAGGAACCGTGCAAAGGCGGTCAACTTTGGCATTGTCTACGGGATTTCGGCGTTCGGGCTCGCCGCGCAGTTGAGCATTCCGCGGTCGGAGGCCAAGGCATACATCGAGCGGTACTTCGAACGCTACGCCGGGGTTCAGGCATTTATTGAGAAGACGTTGAAGCAGACCCGGCTCCAGGGCTCGGTGCGCACCATGTTCGGGCGGGTTCGCCCCATTCCGGATATCGAGAGCCGCAATCCCAACCAGCGCGGATTCGCCGAGCGCACGGCGATCAACACGCCTCTGCAAGGCACCGCGGCGGACCTGATCAAGCTCGCAATGATCGTGATTGATCGAAAGCTCACTGAGAGTGGCCTCAAGACACGCATGGTTCTCCAGGTTCATGACGAACTCCTGTTTGAAGTGCCCGTAGATGAGACTGCGGAGATTGAAGAGCTGGTGCGCACGGAGATGGAAGGCGTGGTCAAACTGGGTGTTCCATTGGTGGCCGACCTGGGCTTTGGCGCAAATTGGCGGGATCTTTAAAACAGGGAACAGGGATCGGGAACAGGGACTAGAAAGCATCGTGCATTTGCGTCTAGCGGACGAGAATCGTTCGCGGTGTCCAGCCACCTACCCAAACGTCCCGCATGATCGTCCAGGTTCTGGACAATTCTGTTCATAAGATCTATATGTTGACATCCAACCTATGCAAGGTGCAGAGTATCTGTAGAAAGACAACAGGTACCCCATGGGCGAAAACAAATCTGACGTTTTGCAAGGCACGCTGGACCTGATGGTGCTGAAAACCCTTGAGGCGATGGGGCCTTTGCACGGTTACGGCATTGCTCGCCGCATTGAGCAGGTGAGCGATAACGGTCTCTGTCTGAACCAGGGAACCATCTATCCAGCGCTTTTGCGCCTGCAGCAACGGGGATGGATCAAGGCGGACTGGGGTCTGTCTGAGACCCGGCGCCGGGCAAAGTTCTACGCGCTGACCCGCATTGGACGGAAGCAGATTACCCAGGAGACCGAAAACTGGGAGCGTGTAGCCGGCACAATGGCGCGCTTTCTTGCCTCTTCAAACTAGGAGCCAGTCATGGACCTGATTAGGATTCTGTGGAGCCGATGCACGGCCTTTTTCAGCAGACCCAAGCTGGACGATGATCTCGATGCGGAGCTTCAATCACATATCGACCTCGCTGTCGAAGAGAATTTGACGCTCGGGATGACCCCTCAAGACGCGAGGACAACTGCCTTGCGGGAGTTCGGCGGCGTCACGCAGACCAAGGAGCGCTATCGCGTGCAGCGAGGGGTGCCATTCCCGTCAACCGTATGGCAAGATGTGCGCTTTGCGCTGCGCCAGATGCGCCGGTCTCCGGGATTCGCCTTGACGGCGATTCTTACGCTTGGCCTGGGGATCGGTGCGAACACAGCGATCTTCAGCGTGGTGAACAGCGTGCTTCTGAAGCCATTTAGCTTCCCGGATCCGGGCCGATTGGTGGTGCTGCGCGAAAAGGTTCAGGAATTGGCCAAAATTGCGCCTATACTGCCGGACAATCCCAGGCATTACGAAAATTTGAAAGCGCACTCGAAGACGATCGAGGATATGGCGATCCTTCAACCCCGCGGTTTCAGCGTCGCCGTGGGAAACGATCATCCACAGATCGTCAAGGGGCTCCAGGTGGCGCCGAGTTTCTTCTCGGTGCTGGGAATGCAACCGGCGATCGGGCGCTCCTTCCGACCTGAAGAGGCAACAGATGGCCACGATTCTGAGGTGATCCTCACCTGGGCCGCCTGGCAGCGCTATTTTCAAGGCGATCCAAACGCCGTAGGCCGCACCCTGCATGTTGACGGGGGAGAGAGCACGGTCGTTGGCGTTCTGCCAAAGGAATTCGCATTTCCCACTATCGACCTCATGCCGGTCGCGCGGCATTTTGAGGCGGCCCCGCTTGAGATTTTCAAGCCGCTGGCAATCGATTTAAGCAAGTCCGCGGACCAGGGCGATTACAACTATCTCGTCATCGGGCGAATGAGGCCTGGCGTTTCTCTCAGCCAGGCGCAAAGCGAATTGCAAGGGCTGCAGCAGGAATACACGCTCGCCACACACCTGAAGTCGCACTTGGGGATTGGAGTGATTCCATTGATGGAAGAGGTGACGGCGAGCGTAAGCACGGGCCTATGGCTATTGCTTGCCGGAATTGGAGCAGTATTGCTGATTGCGTGCGTGAACCTGGCGAATCTGCAACTGGCGCGCGCGGTCGCCCGCGAACGCGAGAGCTCGATTCGATCTGCACTTGGCGCGGGCCGCAAGCGGTTGCTGCAACTTGCACTGATCGAAAGCCTGCTGCTAGCGGCGATTGGAGGCACCCTGGGAGTGCTGTTTGCTTTCGCCGGAGTGCGGATCTTTGTTTCAGCGGCACCGGAGGGTATGCCACGCTTGAATGAGGTAGGCGTAAGTTGGCTGGTGCTCTTCTTTGCAGCGGCTTTATCCGTCGCCACAGCGCTTTTGTTTGGTCTCATTCCCGCATTGCGATCCATGCGCGTCGAACCCCAGGCAGCGATGCAGGGTACTTCAACGCGCGTGGCCAACACGCGCCAGGGGCAGCTGCTGCGCAACGTGCTTGTAGGCACTGAGGTTGCATGCACGCTCCTCTTGCTTGTGGTCACTGCGCTAGTGGTTAAGAGCTTTGCGCGCGTGATCACTCAACAGCGCAACTTCGATGCCGATCATGTGACACTCGCAGAGGCTGACCTCTTCAACTCGAACTATGGGCAGAAAGTTCAGAACTTCGATGCGGCAAAGAACTCCTTCATTGATCGAACTCTGACTGGCCTGGCCCAAATCCCCGGCGTGACCAGCGTCGCGGTCACCAGCGAAATGCCCTTGGCGGGCGAGTCCTGGATCGACAGCGTTTTGAGGCCTGATCAGCCAACGCCCGAGGGCCAACGCCCGTTGGTGAATGTGCGCATGGTCAGCGCGAACTACCGGAGCACACTGGAGATTCCGCTCATTGCCGGGCGGGATCTTGAGCTTGGAGACAAGAGCCATCCAGGAAACGTCCTGATCTCCGCGCAGACTGCGCGCACCGTGTGGCCCGGAGAAGACCCGATCGGCAAGCGATTTCAGCTCGACAGTGAAATGCGCACGGTGATTGGTGTCATCGGCGACGCGCGTGTGAACGATTTGAAGAAGACTGCGAGCATGGTGTATGAGCCCTACTGGGAGAATCCGCGCTGGCGGCTCTATTTCCTGGTGCGCAGTCCGTTATCGTCATCGGCGCTTGCCGCTTCAATTCGCGGCGTTATCTGGAAGGTCGATCCCCAGGTTCCGATTCCGGCGCTGAAGTCTTTTGATGATCAAGTCAATGATTCGGTGGCTACCGATCGATTCCAGACGCTACTGCTTTCTAGTTTCGGCACAGCAGCGTTGCTGTTGGCACTTCTGGGGGTCTACGGTGTCATGACTTACTCCGTGTCATTGCGGCAGCAGGAGTTTGGCATCCGCATTGCTCTCGGCTCCGATCGTGCAGGCCTGACGTTTCTGGTCATGCGTCAAGCCGCCTATCCCGTGGTTTACGGTACGGTCGCGGGCCTTGCACTTTCTTTCGTAGCCACGCGCTGGATGCGCAGCTTGCTGTTTGAAACCCAGCCTGGGGATCCGGTGGCGATTTCAGTGAGCATTGCGTTGTTGTTGGCCGCTGCGATTTTCGCCGCAATTGTCCCCGCGCGGCGGGCAGCCTCGATTGACCCCATGCGGGCCCTGAGAACGGAATAGGAGCGAGAGATGGACGAGCTGCGCATTATGCTGAGCCGCTGCGCTGCGCTTTTCCGCAGGCAGAGACTCGACGCCGATCTGGATGAGGAATTGCGCGCGCACGTTGAGCTGGCTGTGGAAGAGAATCTGAGCCGAGGTCTGCCGGAGCAGGAGGCGCGGACCCAGGCTTTAATGGCGTTCGGAGGCGTGACCCAAACAAAGGAGCGCTATCGGGAGCGGCGCGGACTTCCTTTTCTTGAATTGCTTGCGCGCGATACACGCTATGGTCTGCGCCAGTTGTCTCGCAATCCGGGTTTCACATTGACGGTCCTGCTGACGCTGGCTCTCTCGATCGGCGCCAACACGGCGATCTTTTCCATTGTGAATGCACTGATGCTGAAGAGCTTGCCCTATGCACACCCTGAGCGCATGGGAGCCATCTATATGAGTGCCGAGGGTTCTGATCCGTTCGATGGCCGGAAGAGTATTGATGGCCAGCAGTGGGAAACGCTTCGCGACAATGTTCCATCGCTGATCTCCGCCATTTCCGGAGGCATTTCATCGGGCGTGAACCTGGTTGCAGGCGACCGTGCGCAATACGTCCACGCGGCCCGCATCTCTGCGCACTACCTTGACGTATTGGCGATCAGTCCCATTGTTGGGCGCAACTTCGCCGAGGCCGAAGATCGGCCGGGCGCAGCCAAGTCAGTGATTCTGAGCTTTGCCCTCTGGCAAACGACATTCGGCGGCGATCGCGATCTGATAGGGCAGACCATTCGGTTGAAGGGAGAACCGTACCTAGTCGTCGGCGTGTTGCCTGAAGGAGCTACGACCCCGGCGAGCGCCGATTTGTATACCGCTCTTCAACCGAGCCGCGCCGGCGAAGGGCAGGGAACCAACTTCGATGTGATCACCCGGCTGCGTGATGGAGCTACCTGGCAGCAAGCGGGCGGCGAACTCAATCGCGCCTGGGCTTACCGTACAGAGAACTACGCAGCGCGCAGCCCAGGCGCAAAGATGACCTACTACCTGGTTCCGATGCAAAAAGGGGCAACAGCTTATCTGCGGCCCAAGGCGATGACGCTGATGCTCGCAGCGGGAATAATCCTGCTGATTGCTTGTGGCAACCTGGCAGGACTGGCGCTGGTGCGCACCATGCGCCGAGCTCCTGAGATTGCCACGAAGTTGGCTCTGGGCGCGTCCCACTGGCAGATCCAGAGGCAGCTGTGGGTTGAGAGCCTGGTCCTGGCATTGATGGGAGGCCTGGCTGCGGTTGGAGTGGGATTCGTTGCCCTGCGTGGCCTGCTTTCGCTCTTGCCTGAGAACTTTCTCCCCGTCGCGCGCGTGCCCCTCGATGGCCGAGTGCTGGGATTTACGCTGTTTGTCACGGTGCTGACGAGCGTACTGTTTGGGATGCTGCCTGCTCTTGTGACACGCAAGGTTGATCTGCGCTCTTCAATGGCGACACGGTACGGCGCGAGCGTTGAAGGACTGCGTCTGCGGCAGGCACTGATCGCCAGTGAGGTTGCTCTGACCGTAGTGCTTCTGGCTGGCTCGGGGCTGTTGATCAGAACTCTGATTCACCTGGAGACCCTTCCGGCTGGATTCAATGCTCAGGGAGTGATGACTGCAAAGGCCTCGCTTGACGATGCGCGCTATCACGACCCGGAGGCATTTCTAAAGCTGCTCGACCAGTCGACCGCAGCCATGCGGCAAATTCCCGGCGTCGAAGATGCCGCAGTCGGGTTGAGTCTGCCCTATGAGCGCGTCGTGAACGACTCAGTTGCCCTCGACGGCGGTCCAGAGGCGGGACAGCAGGTCCAGACGGATGAGGTTTACGTGACACCCCGCTACTTCAGCACCCTCCAGATTCCGCTGCTGCAAGGGCGCGATTTTGGCGGGGCAGATGGCCCCCTTGCCCAGCCGGTTGCCATCGTCAACCGGACGTTCGCAAACAAGTTCTTCCATGGAGCCAATCCGGTTGGCCGCTCGTTGAACAAGGGCGTCGTGATTGTGGGCGAGGTGGGAGACGTTCAGCTTTCCTCCGGCCTGAACCCTGTGGCTCCGCTCATGAGCGAACAGACCATCTACATTCCAGCCGCGCAGTTGAAGTCACAGTATTTGCAAGTCCTCCACACCTGGTTTCAGCCGAGCTGGATCGTCCGCACCTCCGCTCCCGCAGAAGGGTTGACAGCGCAAATGCAGCGCGCGCTCGCCAACGCGGATCCAGGCTTGCCGTTTTCAGGGTTCTACGGCATGAACGACCTGATGGCCAAAACCCTCGCGACGCAGAGAATCGAAGTCGCGCTGCTCAGCGCCATGGCGGGCCTTGCTCTGTTACTTAGCGGGGTGGGCATATTTGCGCTGGTGGCCAACATGGTGATGCAGAGAACGCGCGAAATCGGCATCCGCATCGCATTGGGGTCGAGCGTGCGCCATGCCATGGTTCAGGTTGGCGGGCCCGGCGTCAGTGCCGCCGTGCTGGGGCTTGCGGTGGGATTGATTCTGTGCGCCGGAGCGTTGCGAGCCATGCGCAGCGTCCTCTACGGAGTCGGCGTCTACGATCCGCGAACGCTTGTTGCCGTGTCCCTGACGCTGGCAGCGGTCACCGCGATTGCAACCACTGTCCCGGTTCTCCGGATTGCGAGGATCGATCCTGCAACGACATTGCGGGAGGAATAGACTGCAGCGACAAACACGATCGGCCAAGTCAAAACCGACTATGCGCCGAGTTCGGCTCGGATGGCTCCTGCGATCGAATTCGCGTGATGGTGCATCGCCGTTTCGCTCTCCGCTTCGATCATGACGCGAGCCAGCGCCTCTGTTCCGCTGTAGCGAATGACGACCCGGCCCGAGTCCTTGAGGGCTTCCTCGGCGGCGCGGATGGTGGCGACGACAGCAGGGATGGAATCAAGGGAACGTTTTTCGCGGACTTTAACATTGACAATCACTTGTGGAAAAACCTTCAAGTCATCGGTCAAGTCGGCAATTGACTTTCCGCTGCGCGCAATCAGGTCGAGGACGACCAGTGAAGTCAGCAGTCCATCGCCGGTGGTGGCCAGGTGGGGCAGAAGAATGTGCCCGGACTGCTCTCCGCCAAGAGCAGCGTTGTGTTCAAGCATCTGTTCGAGCACATAGCGGTCTCCCACCGGGGCGCGGAGCATGCGGATGCCTGAGCGGCGCAGGGCCGCTTCAAGGCCCATGTTCGACATGGTGGTTGCAACTACAATGTCGCCAGTAAGCAGGCCGCGGGCTTTCAGGTCACGCGCGGCCATCAGCAGGATCGCGTCGCCGTTGATCACGTTATTATGTGCCCCAGCCAACATGCAGCGGTCGGCATCGCCATCAAAGGTGATCCCGAGGTCGGCGCCGCGACCGGCCACTTCGGCGGCGACAAAGTTTGGATGAAGCGCGCCACAGTTGTCGTTGATGTTGCGCCCATTCGGCCCAATGTTGAGCATGGTGACGCTTGCCGAACCTGCGGCGCTCAGCCGAAGGAAGAGCTCGGGAGCGATGGCTGCGGCTGCTCCGTTGGCACAGTCGACAACGAGGTTGAGGCCGGCAAGCGAGAGTTCCGGGACCGAGTCGATGAGGAATTGAATGTAGTCACTTTGGAGCGTCCGATTGTCTTGAAGCAACGGCAACCTGGCCGGATCGGGAGCTTCAATCTTTGAAGCGTGAAGAAGGATCTCTTCTTCCATGGACAATTCCAGCGCGTCGGCCAGCTTGAAGCCGTCTGCTCCGAAAAGCTTGATGCCGTTGTCGCGCCAGGGATTGTGAGAGGCGGAGATGACAACGCCGGCTTGGAATCCGTGCGAGCGGGCGAGGAAGGCGATGGCCGGAGTGGGTACGACCCCGGCGCTCTCGACGCGGACCCCGGCCTGGCGCAATCCTGCGGCCAGCGTGGCAGTGATCCAGGGACTCGATTCGCGCGTGTCGCGGCCGATCAGTGCGGCGGGAGATGCAGACAAATTGCCAAGCGAGTGGCCGAGGGCCAGCCCGACAGCATAAATGGTGGTTGGGTCGAGAGGGGATTCGCCGGCGACTGCGCGGATACCGTCGGTGCCAAAGAGTTTGCGCTGGTTCGATTCGCTCATAAGTATGGTCTTTGTTTCACTCTTGATTCTATTGCGCGGGAGCCGGCTTGCTTGGAGAGGTACTCTCTACACGGCTGCTGAAGGAGCCGTCTGCGAGGCGGGTGGTGACCTGGTCGCCGGTGTTGAGTTGGGCTGTGGAGCGGACGAGGCTGCCTGCAGCGTCCATCACCAGGGCATAGCCGCGGTCGAGGACAGCAAGAGGCGAAAGCGAATGGAGCCGGGCGGCAACGGCGCTTACACGGACCATGCTGCGCTGCAATTTCCTATCGATCGAGCGGTCCATCCTTGCGCGAAGTGCGGCAAGGCGCTCGCGAGCCTGGGCAAGAGCCTGGCGCGGGTCGTGGCGGAGCACTGCAGCGGCCAGATCGGCGACCTGGCCTTGTTGCTGGCGAAGTTGGTCAGTGAGGGCGGCTTCAGCGCGGAAGGCAAGGTCGTCGAGCCGCTGAGCCTGGCGGTGCAGAAGTGTTGTGACGCGAGACTCGGCCCGGTCCGCCACCGCATAGCGAGTCAGAAGCTGGCGGGCCTGCAAAAGCTGGAACCGAACGGCGCGATCGAGGCGATGACTCTGGTTCGCCAGATACTCGGCGATTGTGTGCTGGGTCTCGGTAATGATTTCGGCAGCAGCCGAGGGAGTCGGCGCGCGCAGGTCGGCGGCAAAATCGGCGATGGTGAAGTCGGTTTCATGGCCGATGGCGGAAACGACTGGCAGTCGAGAAGCAACAATGGCGCGGGCCACCCGCTCGCTATTGAACGCGGCCAGGTCCTCCAGCGAACCGCCGCCGCGGGCCAGGACGATCACGTCTACGAGGTGTGCCTCGTTGAGCAGCGCGAGTGCGTATTCAATTTCCGCGGGAGCTTGATCGCCTTGAACCGAGACGGGAAACAGCAGGACGCTGAGGCCTGAGTGGCGGCGGGCCACAATGTTGATGAAGTCGCGGATCACGGCGCCGGTGGGCGAGGTGATGATGCCCACGGTGCGGGGAAACGCGGGCAGGGGTCGCTTGCGTTCAGGGTCGAAGAGGCCTTCAGCTTTGAGCCGCTCCTTGAGTTGCTCAAAGGCCAGTTGCAGGGAGCCCGCGCCCACGGGCTCCATGGTTTCAGCCACCAGTTGCATCTGTCCGCGCTGCTCATAGACGCTCACGCGACCACGCACCAGCACGTGGAGACCGTCTTCAGGGCGGAATCGCAGCAACATGGCCTGGCGCCGGAAGAGAACAATCGGCAGCTGCGCGTCGGCGTCCTTCAGCGTGAAATACACATGGCCGGACGGCGCAGGGCGGAAATTGGAGATTTCACCCTCCACCCAGACGTCGGCGTATTCCTGTTCAACCAGTTCGCGGACCTCCGCAACCAACTGGCGGACGAGCCAGATGCGCCGGGTGTGACGCGGCTCCTCAAACGTAAGGTCGAGTTGCGGCGCGAATGGGTCTTCCCGATTCATTGCTTACAAAGTGTAATTGTTGAGGCGGTGTGGCACATTTGCAGTCCTGCGCGGCGACGGCATACTGCGCTCTTTGAATCTGCCGACGGTCAGAAACTTCCCTGAAACTTACCGGGCGACTCCGGCGAAAATGCCGTTCATTTTCGGACAGCAATTCACGATTCCGTACACGGCGGCGATTGATCAAGGCGTCATCGCCAGTGTATTTGCTTGCAAATGAAGCGCTTATCTCTTGGGGACAATTGGAAGACAACGTGCTTTGCTGAGTGGAACCGAGATTTATGCGGAGGAAACAATGGGGATCGTGCTCCAGGATATTCGCTTTGCGTTTCGCCAGCTCAGAAAGTCGCCGAGCTTCGCCATCACCGCGGTGCTGACTCTCGCGCTTGGAATTGGCGCAAATACGGCCATCTTCAGCCTGGTGAACTCTCTCCTGATCAAGCCCCTTCCGGTGGCAAATCCAAATCAGCTGGCATCGCTAGGCCAGCGGCAGGACAATGGCCCGCTGTTGCCGAACTTTTCGTGGCAGGAATACAAGGTGATTCGCGATCAGAGCCATGGCTTGTTCAGCGACGTATTTGCTAATTTGCTGGGCTTGGACGGCTTTGCCATTGAAGGGCAGCAACCGCAGCCTATCCTCACCGGCTTCGTCAGTGGCAACTTCTTCCAGGGGCTCGGCCTGAAGCCGGTGGTGGGGCGTTTGCTCCTGCCGGGCGAAGGCGAGGTTCTGGGCAACGACCGGGTTGTTGTGCTTGGTTACGAGTTCTGGAGGGAAAAATTCAACGGCGATGCAAGTGTGGTGGGACGGCAAGCAACCATCGACGGGCATCCTTTCACCATTGTGGGCGTCGCGCCAAAGGGCTTCAGCGGCGTCCAGAGTTTTGTAAAGACGGCGGCATATATTCCATTGTCGGCCCTCACGGTTACCGGGACTCCGGCGGACCAGATGAACAGCTGGCAGGCTCGGGGATTCTTCGTCTTTGGGCGGCTGCGTCCCGGCGTGAGCGACAAGCAAGCCAGCTCGGAACTGAGCGTGATCGCCAGGCGAATGACCGGGCTGCATCCGGATGCTGAGAAGAACATGGACATGGCGGCTGTCCCCGAACCGAGTCTCCGCATCCCCACTGGCGACACAAGCACGATGCCGATCATGGCAGGTCTATTTCTCTCTCTGGCGGCTTTGGTCTTGTTGCTTGCTTGCGTGAATGTGGCCAACCTGGTGTTGGTGCGCGCCACCGTGCGCGAGCGTGAAATGGCCATCCGCTCGGCGCTCGGAGCGCAACGGCTCCGCATGATCGCTCAAATGGTCACAGAGAGCGTTACGTTGGCACTGATGGGCGGGGTGATGGGAGTGCTCTTTGGCATGTGGGCCAGCTCAGCGCTCAGCCACATTGACCCGCATGCTGGTCTGCCCATAAATCTGGAGTTCGCATTCGATTGGCGTATCTTCATCTATTCGTTTGTGATTGCTTTGCTGGCCGGGATTATTGTAGGCATCGTGCCAGCGCTGCGGGTTGCCAAGGCGAACGTAAGCGCGGTGCTGCATGAGGGAGGCCGCGGCGTAACTTCTGGACGCCATTGGATGCGCGATGGTTTGGTTGTGGTGCAGATTGCGGGCTCGCTTGTGCTGCTGGTGGTGGCAGGCCTCTTTGTGCGCAGCCTCTCTGCAATGCAGACCATGGATTTCGGATTCAAGCCGGATCATGTGCTGAACCTGGCCATCGACGCGAATGAAATTGGGATGAACGATGCGCAGGCTCACGACCTTGCGGCGAACATTCTTGCCCGTGTGCATCAAGTGCCAGGAGTGGAGTCTGTCAGCCACGCGGGGACCGTTCCTCTGGGCTACATGAGCAACGGCGGTGACACAATGGTCATCGACGGCGCTCCGCAAGCACACGATCCGTCGGCCTTCGGCGCCGGGTACAACGTCGTTTCGACGGAGTACTTCAACGTGATGGGCATCGATTTTGTGCGCGGCCGCGGTTTCACCGATGCAGACAACACGCACGGCCGGGATGTCGCGGTGATCAGCGAGAGCACGGCGAGGAATTACTGGCCCAATCAAGACGCGGTAGGACGCACCTTCAGAATGCAAAGCGATAAGGATCGCCAGCTTGAGGTCGTGGGTATCGTTCGTGACGCGGAATTTCAGATTTACGGCGGTGGCAAGGCGCGGCCGTTCTTCTATCTCCCCTATGAACAGCACATTGTGAACAATCGCCTGATGGTCATCCAGTTGAAGACTGAAGGCGATGCGCTTGCGCTGGCCCCAACCGTGGAAAGGACGATCCACGATTTGGCCCCGCAGCTCCCGGTTTTTCAGGTGCAAACCATGCGCCAGGGACTCTACACGCTGAACGGACTTCTGCTTTTTCAGATCGGGGCTACGGTTGCTGCCATCATCGGGTGTCTCGGACTGACACTGGCGGTGATTGGCCTTTACGGCGTCGTCTCCTACGCGGTAAGCCGGCGCACGCATGAGATCGGGTTGCGGATTGCGCTTGGCGCCAGCCGGAGTGCGGTTTTCAAAATGATCTACCGCCAATCAGTGGTGATTGTCGCTGCCGGCGTTGGGATTGGCCTTGTTCTGGCTTTTCTGGTGGCGCAAGCTGCCGGGAGCTTTGTTGTGGTCAGTGTGAACGACCCCGTAACGTACGCCGTGGTGGTCACAGTTCTGGCATTCGTAGCCTTGGGCTCGTGTTATCTTCCCGCCCGGCGTGCCATGGCGGTGGAACCGATGGTGGCCCTGCGCGAAGACTAGCGCTTCAATCCGAGATCCGGCCGCGGCAGCCGAAACCGCGGCCGGGAGCTGTCTTTCCTGACAGAAGGTAATTCCTGGCGAATTTCCTTTTGGAAAAAGTGACCGGGATGTTACTAAAGTTGGGGACTTGGACCGATTTTTACCTCCCAAATCCAACCTCGCCGGTGCTACGCTACTGCAGCGTTAATCACGTTGCCAAAAGGGCCACTCTTCCCTTTCCCGGTTCCCCACGCGCCCCTTGCCAACGCCATCCACATCACAATCGTAGTCACAGGAGAGACCACCGTGCGAAGAATAGGACTGTTCTTGCTGACAGTAGGTGCGATGCTCTGTATCGCGGCCAACAATTCCCAGGCACAAACGGTATTGACCCGTCACGTGCGCGACGAGATTCGCACCGGCCAGGCGCAGCCGGTCGGCCACCTGCCGTCAAACCAGACAATGAGCGTGGATATTGTCCTGCCACTGAGCGACCCGGCAGGATTGAATTCCTTCCTGCAGGCGCTTTATGACCCGGCGAGTCCCTCCTATCACCAGTTCCTCACCGTGGCGGAGTTTACTGAGAGATTTGGCCCGACGCAGCAGACCTATGACTCCGTGATCAATCTCGCAAAGGCGAACGGTCTCACCGTCATCGGCAGTGCTCCCAACCGCATGAACGTGCATGTGCAGGGATCTGTATCCAACATCGAGAGCGCTTTCCATGTGCGAATGACTACCTACCAACACCCCACTGAAAACCGAGTATTCTTCTCCGCCGACCGCGAACCCACCGTCGCCCTGCCGTTCTCGCTCTGGCACATTGCCGGGCTGGACAACTTTTCCATCCCGCATCCCGCCGGCCTGACCAGGAACTCCAATCCTTCCCGCTCCAATGCCACAACTGGCTCCGGTCCATCCGCTTCCTTCCTTGGCAGCGATATGCGTGCGGCCTACTATGGAGGAACGGCGCTGACCGGCAGCGGCCAATCCCTCGGATTGCTCGAGTATTACGGCACCGATCTGGCCGACCTCTCAACATATTTCACGAATGCGCGTCAAACCAACGGCGTTCCGGTTTCGTTGCTCTCAACAGATGGGACCAGCACAGCCTGCGTCTCTCCAGGCTGCGACGATACGGAACAAACTCTGGACATGACCCAGGCAATCGGCATGGCGCCGGGGCTTTCAAGCCTGGTGGTCTACGTCGGATCGACGGATGCCGCCATCTTCAACTCCATGGCCACGCACAGCCCGCTGAATGCGCAGCTGAGCTCCTCATGGACTTGGTCTCCAGCTGATCCCAACACCGACAATCCCTACTTTCAGGAGTTCGCCGCGCAGGGACAGAATCTGTTTCAGGCGGCGGGTGACAGCAGCAAGTGGACGACCTCAGGAACGGCATCTGAGATCTATCCCGCAGATGATATCTACGTCACCTCAGTGGGCGGCACAGACCTGAACACCAGTTCGGCGGCTGGACCCTGGAGTTCTGAGAGCGCCTGGTCAGACAGCGGCGGCGGTATTTCACCGGATAAGTTTGCCATTCCTTCGTGGCAGACCGCGGCTGCGGCTGGCTGCGCCAGCTGCTCAAAGACCTATCGCAATGGTCCCGATGTTTCCGCAAACGCGAATTTTACGTTTTACGTTTGCGCCGACCAGACAACCTGCACGGCTAACGAGTATGGCGGCACCAGCTTTGCAACTCCCATGTGGGCCGGATACCTGGCCCTGGTCAATCAACAAGCGGCCCTGAACGGCGCTACCAAAGGGATCGGCTTCATCAACCCCTCGCTATACACCATTGGCATGGGATCGAGCTATGGCAGCAACTTCCACGACATCACCAGCGGTAGCAATGGCTATTCGGCAACAACCGGCTATGACTTGGCGACCGGTTGGGGCAGTCCGAACGGAAGCGGGCTGATTGCTTCGCTTGCCGGACCGCCTTCGACCACCCCGGCCTTCAGCATCACCGCTTCGCCGGGTGCAGTCTCGGTGCTGCAGGGCAGCAGCGGGTCATCGACCATTACCACCGGTGCCTTGAACGGATTCAACTCTGCCGTCGCTCTTACGGCATCTGGCCAGCCGTCTGGTGTGACCGTCGCGTTCAGCCCGGCGTCGATCGCGGCGCCAGGCTCGGGCACGTCAACGGCAACATTCACGGTAGCCTCGTCTACCGCTGCCGGCACCTATCCGATCACCGTGACGGGCACCGGCGGCGGATTGACGGAAACAACCATCGTCTCCCTCACCGTTACTTCTCCGGCAACTCCCGCATTTACCATTTCCGTTTCGCCGACCGCTGGATCTTTGGACCTCGGGCAAAGCGGCTACGCTGTCGTCACAACAACGGTCTCCGGCGGATTTAACGCCCCGGTTGCCCTCTCTGCCACGGGCGTGCCGTCGGGCGTCATGGGCACCTTTAGTCCCGCCTCCATTGCGGCGCCGGGCGCGGGCACGGCACATTTCACGCTGACGGTTTCCAGATCGGCAAGGACGGGCACGTACCCCATCACGATTTCGGGCAAGTCTGGCGACGTGACGCACACCACGATACTCACTTTCACCATCCTGAGGTAGGGCCACAGAAGAAGCCGATTCAGGCAATGCAGTACAAAGGAACAGGCCCGGACTGAGAAGTCCGGGCCTGTTCCTTATTGAGGCGCTGGCATTATTTGCGGCTGGCAATGATGGTGCGCAACTCGGCGGCAGCTGCCGCAAGCCGCGGTGAAAGGGAGCGCTCGGGACCGCCTTCACGGGAGTACAGGATCTCCAACTCGCGGGCAAGCACCGTGCCCTTGGTGAGCCCAAAGGTTCCCAGCACCCCTGCGAGCTTGTGTGCGGCGGCCATGGCGGCCTGGCGCTCCTCGATCGACAACGTGTCGGCTGAAAAGGCGGCGGCAGCATTCTGAAGCAGGCTCACCCGCTCTTCCATCAGGGGCAGGAATTGGGCCCACATGCGGTCGAGAGCCTCGCCTAGAACGTCCTGCTCAATGGGGTCCAAGATTCGGATCCTGGAGTCAGTTCCAACCCAGCGCGGCAGCAATCTGGGCGGAAAGCGTCATTGGGTCAAAGGGCTTGAAAAGAATACCCTCGACGCCGAGGTCGGCGAAGCGGCGTTGATCAGAGGATTGCACCTTTGCGGTGAGCAACACCACGGGGATTTTTTGCGTGGCGGCGTTCTTGCGCAGCTCACGAAACGTGGTGGGGCCATCCATTTCGGGCATCATCACGTCGAGAAGAATGGCGTCGGGTTGATGTTCAATGGCGCGTGCAATACCCTGGGCACCTGAACTTGCAACCACCACGTCCCAGCCCGCAACAGTCTCAAGGCTCAGCGCGGCTACATCGCGTATGTCCTCTTCGTCGTCAATGATCAGAATCCGGTGGGACATGGAAGAACAGCCTCATGGGTCTTGCGAACAACATTTTCATCGGCCGCAAGGCAGCCATGGTTATTCTGGAACGTTCTTGCGGCTTTGTCGATGGGCACGGCAAATGACTCAAGCTGAAGGCAACCTTTTGAGCAACAGGTGGTTGCCAGTTGAGTTCCGGCGAAGGGGACGGTTAGGCGACGGGCGGCGGTGTGGGCCAGTTGGCCACAACCGGCTGTTGCCCGGTTCCATTGGCGCTGGACAACTCCGCACCGTTCAGATGCTCGGTGGCGACCACGGGCGCAGCTTCAGTCAAATCCGGGTGATAGGGCAGGAAGACGCGGAAGGTTGTGCCTCTTACCTGGTTGCGCTCGGCCCAGATGCGCCCCGCGTGTTGCAACACAATGGTGCGGCAAATGGCCAGTCCCAGGCCGCTGCCGCCTTTCTGGCGGGAATCCGAGGCATCCACCTGCTGGAACCGGCCAAAGACGGCTTCGAGCTTGTCTGCGGGAATGCCGCGACCCTGGTCAATAACCGAGAGAACCACACCGTTCGCGCCGGGGCGCAGCATCACAGAGATGGTTGAGCTTGGAGGGGAGAATTTTACGGCATTGGAGAGCAGGTTGGTAAGCACCTGGAGCAAGCGGTCAGGGTCGGCGGCGATCTCAATCTGCGTGGTGTCGTGGATCAATTGAACGCCGGCAGCTTCAGCCACGGGGGCCATTCCATCGATGGCCTGGTGCACGATCTCAGCCAGCTTCACGGTGCGGAAGGCAAGCGGTTCACGGCCGCTCTGAATCCGTTCCAGGTCGAGAATATCGTTGATCAGCCTCACCAGGCGGTCGGAGTTGGTGCTGGCTATGCGCAGCAGGTTGGCGGCCCGGTCGTTCATTTCGCCCAGAATTCCCGAGGAAAGCAAGCCGAGCGCGCCGCGGATCGACGTGAGGGGCGTGCGCAATTCGTGGCTGACGGTGGAGATGAATTCATCCTTCAAACGGTCAAGCGCGAAGCGCTGGCTGATGTCGCGGAAGCTGAGCACGGACCCTGAAAATCGTCCCTGTTCTAGAATTGGAGTAAGCGTGAATTCGGCCGGGAAGGATGAGCCGCCCGCGCGGAAGATGGTGTCTTCGCCAGACGCGGCCTTGTGGTCTGAAGTAGCGCGCAGAAGGGCGCAATCGTTCTTGCAGCGTTTAAGCGTGTCTGCCGAGCCGTGCAGCAGTTCATGGATTGAACTGCCGGTCAGGCTTCCCCTGGGTGCGCCAAGCAGGCGGGCAGCGGCGGGGTTGGCAAAGCTGACCAGGCCATGGCGATCGACTCCGCAGATGCCGTCGGCAACCGAATCAAGCAGAATCTCCTGTTGGCGATAGAGGCCCTCAGCCCGTCCGTGCTCGTGAGAGCGAGCCAGGATCTGGCCCAGCGAAGCAGCCACAGTCTCGACCGCCGCCAAAGCCTCGCGATCCTGGCGAAGGCAGAAATGGCAATAGAATTCGAGGATGGCCAGCACCTTGTTTCCCACGCGAACAGGCACCGCCCAGCCGGAGACCATCTCATGGTGCAAGGCCGACGTAATGCGCTGGCTGAAAGGCATGGTTGCCAGGTCGGCAAACCAGACTGGTCGGCTGTCTTTCCATGCGCGGCCTGGCAGGTCAGCTCCGCTGGCCAGAGTCAGCCCCATGCTCTCCTGAATCAAAATCTGGGCATGCTTTCCTGGAGCGCCCCATGCCGAGGAGAACTCCAGGCGATTGCCCTCGTCATCGACCACCCAGTTGATGGCCATGTCCCAGCCCTGAGACACACACAGGGCTTCAAGAATGCGCGTGGAGGCAACTCCGGGTGAAGCATTCTCTCCCACGATCTGGCTCACGCGGAGCTGCAGGGCGAGTCGATGTTCGCGTTGCCGTTGCTGAGTTACGTCGCGCAGAAGGCACCGCACTGCAAGGGGACTGCCCGCCTCTTGCCTCTGGCTCAGGCTCAATTCCAGCTCCAGCAGGCGGCCATCGGGTGTATGGTGGCGCAGGGGCGCCCGATCCACGACGTAGCCATCCAACGCCTGCCGAAACAGTGAGGCGGCCTCGCTGCGGGTGGCTGGCGCAAAGACGTATTCAAAAGATGGGAGTTCGATCAGTGTTGTAATTTCCTTGCCAAAGCACTGCTTCCAGGCGGGATTGGCATAGAGAAATTTTCCTGTGGGGCTCAGCGTCGCAATCATCTCGCTGGAGCTTTCAAACAGATCGCGGAAACGCTCCTGTGATTCGCGTTGTTCCAGCTCCCGGCGAACAGTCCCGCTTTGGTCGAGGGCAACGGCTACCAGGCCAGTAGACTCTCCTGCCGCGTCGCGCAGCGCAGAGATGTGCAGCGTGACCGGAAGCAAGGTTCCATTCTTGTGACGCAGGCGCGCATCGAAGCTGGGCACCTGGCTTGGCGGCAGGCTTTGCACACATTTCAGGTAAGCGGCCATACGGCCGGCGGGAGTTGGCGCCGCAGACCTGGGAACGCCGCAGAGTTTTTCAATCTCCGAGACCAGGCGTGCCCCTTCGCCGGGAGCCAGAATCTCTACTGTCGTCCATTCCTTCATCAATTCGTGAGCGTGATAGCCCAGTAGTCGTTCCGCGGCGGGGTTGGCGTGGGTGAGGCGGCCATCGGAACTGATGGACACGATGGCAGGGCCGGCGGAATCGACGACGTCCTGGAGCGGGATGGGCCGCTTCCCGGGGACTGGCAACGCCACGGGTTCGGGCACAGAAATGGAATTACTGAGCAAGAGGCGAATGGCGAGAAGAGCGACAACAATGCCGGCCGCCCCCGCTGCAAAAATCAACAGTCCATCGAAGCGAGGTCCGCCCGTGGAGCGCACTGAAATGGCGCCCGCGACCAGCCCGAAGGTCAATCCTGCCAGAGTAGGCCAGTTCTTGGTCATACCCTTGCTTTTGGCCAAACCGCTTCCTTCCGCCTGCGCAGGCCGCCCTTTTTCTGCCGGAATCACTTCGGGCTGGTCCTGCATGTTACCCCCACGGCAATGATCCAATAGCCTGGCAATCACGCTGCTGTTTTGCAGCCGTTTGCGCGCCGAAAACCTTTAACGAAAGGCTCGCATTGCCCGCAGACAAGGCGAACATCCATCTGGTGCAATTTGCAGGTAGTATAAGCGTTCGGCTGCGGACTCTCTAGGCAAATCGGAAACGGCGCGCCCAGGGATGACACATGGCAGTTAATGGGTTGGCGTGGCGAGGCGGGGTGGCCCGCCCAGGAAGCTTGCAAAGCAGCGTTCAGCGGTGAGGTTCGATTTGAGGAAGTACGGCCGCAGCCAATCGTATACTGGCCTCATGTTGCAAGCATCGCTTTCACTTCGTTTCCTGCCGACGGCCCTTGCCACCGCGGCAATGGGTTGCGTCCTCGCTCTGCCGCAAGCCGCTTCCGCGTGGGGCAACGAAGGCCACCGCCTGATCAACCGGCTGGCCGCCGAAACGCTTCCTGCGACCTTACCGGCGTTTCTGCGTTCTGACTCGGCTATCAAGGAAATTGAGTACCTTGGCCCGGAGCCGGATCGTTGGAGGTCGCGCGCAGAGCCGGAACTAAGCGCTGCGCAAGCGCCTGAGCACTTTATTGACCTGGAACCAGCCGATGCGCTAGGTCCCTTGCCGCGCAACCGGCTGGATTTTGAAGCAAAGGTGTTTGCCGCCGGCCAGCGGCCAGAGAAGATTGGCCTGCAGCCGTGGGAGGCAACTGAGGTATGGGAGCGTCTGAAGGCTGCGCTGCGCGAGTACCGCAACCTTTCCGCGGCAGGCCAGGACACGCGCCCCGTGGAGGAGGTGGCCATCTTTTACGCCGGGTGGCTCGGCCATTATGTAGGCGACGCCTCGCAACCGCTGCACACCACCATTCAGTACAACGGCTGGACGGGACCGAATCCCAACGGCTACACGACGGCTCACCAGATTCATTACCAGTTCGAAGGACCGTTTGTCGCCGCCAACGAACATGAGCCCGAGGTCAAGGCGAAGATGACGGAGCCAAAGGCCATTGACGGGGACATTTTCGACAGCTATCTCGCCTACCTGCGGCACACCAACAGCTATGTCGAAAAGGTCTACCAGTTGGACAAGGTCGGAGGGTTCGCGGGTGCGGGATCCCCCGAGTCGCGGGAATTTACGGCGGAGCGGCTGGCTGCGGGAGCCTCAATGCTGCGGGACATGATCATGACTGCATGGGTAGAAAGCGCCAAGCCCGTGCCCGATCCTTATGCAGGGAAGTAAGGGCCTGCATATGTTTTTCCGGGATTCGCTGGATGACTTCTAGTTGGCGGTTTCAGGAGCGGCCAGGGCAGGAATGCGGCGCAACACCAGGGTGAGGGTGAAGGTCATCAACGCAACTGCGGGAACGGCAAGGATGAGCCAGCCCAAGACGGCGTGACCGGCAAGTCCACTCAGGCTGGAGAGAAACTGGTGGGGTGACATGTGCAGCAGTCCGCCCGCTTTCGCGGCATTGGTGGAGTCCGATGAGAGCAGCCATCCACCTAGCCGGACAAACGGCACAATGAGCACGAGCTGCAGCGGCATCACCAGGTAGTTGGCGGCCTGAATGGCGGGAAGATTCAGCCTGAGCCCGAGAGCAAGTACGGCGCAGATCGCTGTCGGAATGCCCACAACGGGGAAGCAGCCGATGGCGAATCCAAGCGCGAGCGTGAGCGCCAGACGGCTGGGCGAATTGCCCTGACACAGCCAGGCGGCTGCACTGCTATTCATCGAGGCGAGGTTCATCGCAGTGATGTTTGTGGTCCCCAGGTATTTGCTCATTACTCCCCAAAGCTAACTGTTTCAATGCAGATAACCATTAAACCTGCAATAAATCTTTGGTAAATGAACCAAAAGTTGCAGTGGGGCCGAGGGCACATTCACTTTGGCGTCATGGGGCAATCACCGAGGGGTTACTCGCGAGCGCTGCTCCCGCGCCGGCTCGATCCTGTCGCTTCAAAAAACGCTCATGCCCTTTTGGATGCTCCGGGCAGAATGCCACGGCTGCGCATTTCAATCAGCACACGCTCCACCTTCCAATCAAGCGCGCCGGTGCCATCCACGATCAGGTCCGCATGCGCGGCTGACGGGCGCACGAACTCGCCGCTCGATGGGCGCACCGTGGTTTCGTATTGGCGGCGGATCGACTCTGGCGAGCGCCCGCGTTCTTCAATGTCGCGCTTCATGCGTCGTTCAAAGCAAAGCTCGTCCGGGGTATCGACGTACACGCGCAGCTGATACAGCGGGAGCAATTCTGGAAAGTAGAGCGCGAAAATACCTTCAACCAGCAGGAAAGGTCCAGGCCGAAACGTCTCAGTTTGCCCGGGAATACGACTGTGGGTAGAGAAGTCGTAGAGCGGTCGCTCAATGGGGCTGCCAGCCGCCAGGGTACGCATGTGGGTCACCAGCAGCGGACTCTCGATCAGCGCGGGGTCGTCGAAATTCTCCAGGGCGCGCTGTGCCGGCGGCAGGTGCGACAGGTCGCGGTAGTAGTTGTCGAAGTGGAAGTGGACTCCGCCAAGAGTGCGTGCAAGCTGCGCAGCCAGGGTAGTCTTTCCTGAGCCGGAGCAACCGGCAATGGCCAGCACTACGGGAGGAAAGGGAAGCCGGGCTGTGCGATCCTCAAAGCCTTCGGCCGAGCCGTCGTTGTTGCCGCCATCGTGCGTGGATGTGTCGATCAAGGTTTGCTTTCCATGCTCGCTGCTATGGCCGGAACCAGGCGCGTGAAGAGGCGGGCCAGCAGATGTTCAACACCGCGGCCTGCCTCGAAGACTTCCGCATGACTCAATTGCTTCGCGCCGAGACCTGCGGCAAGATTTGTGACACAAGAGATTCCAAGCACCTCAAGCCCCATGTGGCGTGCCACGATAGTTTCCGGCACGGTGGACATGCCTACAAGCGTTGCGCCAAGCGTGCGGAAAGCGCGAATCTCGGCCGGAGTCTCGAAGCTGGGACCGGGGACCGCAAGGTACACGCCCTCTGCAAGCTGGAATCCCTCGCTGGCTGCTGCATCCCGGGCAAGCGAGCGAAGCTGTTTTGAGTAGGCTTCTGTCATGTCAAGGAAGCGCAGCCCGGCGCCAGGCTTGAAGCCGAATCTTGCTTCGTTCACCCCATTCAGCGGATTGAAGCCCATAAAGTTGATGTGGTCGGCAAGCGCAACCAGCTGACCAATGTGCAGGCCCTCGGCAATTCCCCCTGCCGCATTGGTCAGGATGACGGTTTGAATCCCGAACGCGCCCAGGACTCGTATGGGAAACGTGACCTGTTGCGGCGTGTACCCTTCGTAAAAATGAACACGCCCTTGCATGACGACCACGGGGATCCCGGCCACAAGACCCGCAACCAGCCGTCCGGAGTGTCCTTCGACAGTGGATTGGGGAAAGTGTGGAATTTCGCCGAAAGGAATGGCAATCGGGTCGGCCACGGCGTCGGCCACTGCGCCCAGTCCCGAGCCCAGCACGATGCCAATTCGCGGAGCGAGAGTGCCGAGCTTTCTCTTGAGAAATGCGGCCGCTTCAGATACCTGGTCGAAGTAGGTCATGGATAAGCTTGAATGCGCGCTTTTTGAGATTCTACAGCCAGCGGATAAGATTTAGCCGAGGGCCTTCAGATGTGCCGGAATATCAAGATGCTTTTCAACTTCGATCCGCCTGTGACTGATGAGGAGATTCGGGCTGCGTCGCTGCAGTACGTCAGAAAGGTCAGCGGCCTGAACAAGCCGTCCAAGGCGAACGAAGCGGCGTTCCAGGCAGCAGTGGAAGACGTTGCCGCAGCATCGGCACGACTGTTGTCGTCGCTCGAAACCAGCGCGCCCAAGCGCAATCGGGAAGAAGAAGCTGCCAAGGCAAGGGCACGCAGCGCGGAGAGATTCGGGAACCAGGGACGTGTCGCATGAAAGAGATTGTCGCCGTGATTTTCGGGCTTGGCCTGGGATGCAATGCGTTGCTGTTCGTGCCCCAGGTACTGGCCGTGTGGCGGAAGAAGACCGATGAAGGCATTTCTCTGATCACATTCGGAGGCTTCAGCGTGCTGCAGGCCGTCGGGATTGTGCACGGCAGCTACCAGCGTGACCTATCGCTCATCCTGGGCATGGCGGCGAGCTTGCTGACCTGCGGGTCGGTGGCGTTTTTGACGCTCTTTTACCGCTTGAGGAGGATAGGAGGTGCTACGTCGTACATCGACAAGAGCTAAGCGTGCGGCTTCCCCAGCAGGTTGGCGCGCATGGGTTGATTCTGCGGATGAATGCGGAAGTCTCCGTAAAGCAGTTCCCTCAATATCGGCGTGGGACGCCCGTACCAACTGGCCCATGAAAGCGGCGTATCGCCGTTCGAATCCTTTGCATCGACGACGGCGCCGGCGTTCACCAGCTGGCGGATGGTCTCCACTTCGCCGAATGCCGCAGCCCGGTGCAGGGGAGTCTCGCCCTTGGTCCGGCAGTCGCGCATGAAACAGCCTGTTTCCACTCCAGGCTTTGTAGCGACGTTTGGGTTCGCGCCATGCGACAGAAGCACGGTGAGGACACGATCGTAGAGCATTCGGTCTGTCTTGCACAGGGCAGAATGGAGCGGAGTTTCCCCGCTATCAGCATCGGGGTAGTTCGCTTCCGCGCCCTTTTCCAAAAGAAATTTGCAGAGACGCCAATGGCCATGAAAAGCGGCGACGCTCAAGCCTAAGTTTTGGCCCAGCGAGCGCAGGGATTCTCCGTGCGAGAGAAGGAAGCGAACGGCACTTACGTCTCCGTAGTACGCGCAATGTTGAATCAGGGAGACGCCGTTCTCGTCTTTGTGGCTGGCGGGAACTCCACGGGGAAGAAGGTCGAAAACTAACTCCGTACGCCCATCGGACAGTTCGGCCAGCATCGCTTCGAATGGGGAGTTGCTCATCGAGATTCCCTCGCGCTCCATGCTACCCCAGGAACATTCCCGCAATCGAGGCTGAAATCAAGTTGGCCATGGTGCCTGCCAGCATGGCGCGCACGCCCAGTTTGGCCAGATCGTTTCTTCGTTCCGGAACCAACGCGCCAATCCCGCCGATCTGCATGCCAATCGAACCCAGGTTTGCAAACCCGCACAACGCAAAGGTTGCGATGGTGAAGGAGCGCGGATCAAGCGTGGCCTTTTGCGCACCGAGCGAGATATAGGCGATCACTTCATTCAGCGCCATGCGCGTGCCAAGCAAGTTGCCGATGGCGAGGCAATCATGCCACGGCACACCGATGAGCCAGGCGACCGGAGCGAAGGCGAAGCCGAGAATCTGGCCGAGCGAGCCGGGAACCCAGGGGAGGCCGCCGTGCACCCACGTAAGCAGCATGTCGAGCAGCGCGACCAGCGCCAGGAAGCTGATGAGCATGATGGCCACATTCATGGCCAGCTTGCCCCCATCGATGGTGCCGCGAGCGATGGCGCCGATGAGGTTCTCATCCTGGTGCAGCTCGTCTTTAGGGATCACGACCCTGCCTTCGGTTGCAGGCACATCCGTTTCAGGCACCAGCATCTTGGCAATCAGGATGGTTCCCGGCGAGGTCATGATAACCGCGGATAACAGATGCCGCGCTTCAACGCCTTGAGAAATGTACATGGCCATGATGCCGCCGGAGACGTGCGCCATGCCGCTGGTCATGATGACCATGAGTTCACTGCGCGTGGCGCCCTTGAGGAATGGGCGGATAGTGAGCGGAGCTTCCGTCTGTCCCATGAAGATTGACGCAGCCACATTCATGCTCTCGGCGCCGCTGATGCGCATGGTCTTGAGCATCACCCACGCCATCCCGCGGATGATGATTTGCATCAGCCCGATGTGATAAAGCACTGCGAAGAACGCGGAGATGAAAATGATGGTGGGCAGAACCTGGAAGGCAAAGATCGAGCCCGAATTCGCCGGAAGAAGATTGCCAAATGCTCCGGAATTGGGAAGTCCCAACTGGCCAAACAGGACCCGCGTTCCAGCAAACGTCGCGGAGAGCATGCTGTTGACTACGCCGCCCGCCCAGGTCATGGCGCGCTGCCCGTAGTCGAAGCGCAACACGATAAATGCAAATGTCACCTGGAGACCCAGTCCCCATGCAACGGTGCGCCAGCGGATGTGTTTGCGGTCAGTGGAGCCGAGCCACGCTGCCAGAAGAACAGCAAGAATTCCCAACACTCCGGTGTATCGATCCAATGTTCCTCCTTGAGGAACAGCTGCTAGCCACTAGCTCCCAGCCTCTAGATTGAGTTCTCCGACTACCTTACAGCATTTTGCAAATAATCCTCTGCATTTTCGCGGGTAATGACGCGGCCAACCAGCGGTACAGGTTCCGGCGGAGCCTCGGACGCGGTAATCGCTTCTTTCAGCAAAGCGATCGGTTCCTCGAGCAATGCTGAGCTTGTGGCGAAGAGGGTCGCGATCGCCTGACCCTGTTCGATCTTTGCACCGCGACGGGCAATGAAATCGATGCCGGCGTGGGGATCGACTGGTTCGCCGGCTTTCTCGCGGCCTGCGCCGAGTCGCTGAACCGCCCAACCAATTTTTGTTGTATCCATCGCAGAGATGTAGCCGCTCTTCCAGGCCTTAAGCACCGCTGTTGCGCCGGGTTTGTGGAACGTCATCGGATCGTCGAAGACTCTAAGGTCGCCGTCCTGGGCCTCAATCATACAGAAAAAATTGCGCAGCGCAGAACCGTCAGCGAGAGCAGATTCAGCGCGAGCGTAACCAGCCTTCGGGGTCGCGGCCTGGCCGCCAAGGTGAATCATCCAGCCGGCAAGTACGAGTGATAGTTGGCGAAGGTCTTCGCTTTCGGCTGGGCGGTGTCCACGAAGCAGATCGACGGCCTCGACCAGTTCAATCCAGTTTCCTGCAGTGCGACCCAGGGGCTGGCCCATATCGGTAAGCAGGGCGACAGTTCTTGTTCCGGCCGCCTCCGCTGTGGCCACCATCAGGGCGCCAAGGTACTCACTGTCTTCCTGTTTGCGCAGGAAGGCGCCTGACCCGGTCTTAACGTCGAGCACCAATGCGTCAAGGCCGGCAGCTAGCTTCTTGCTCAAGATCGAAGCGCAGATGAGTCCCGGATTTTCGACCGTGCCGGTACGGTCGCGTAACGCATAGAGCACGCGGTCGGCTGGAACCAGCGACGGCGTCTGGCTGACGATGGACGCACCGCAGCGCATAAGAACAGTCTCAAATTCCTGCAACGTAAGGGCGGTGCGGTAGCCGGGGATGGATTCAAGCTTGTCGAGAGTGCCGCCGGTGTGGCCCAGGGCGCGTCCGCTGATCATGGGGACAGCCACGCCACATGCCGCCGCCAATGGCGCAATCAAAAAGCTGGTCTTGTCGCCGACTCCGCCGGTGGAGTGCTTGTCGACTGCTGTCTTTCCCAGTCGCGCCGGCGAAAACTTCTCTCCGGAGTCACGCATGGCAATGGTCAATGCCCGCGTTTCGCCCAGCGAGAGGCCGCGAATCCATGCAGCCATAAGCCAGGCCGAAAGCTGTTCAAGAGGAATAGAGCCGTCTGCCGCACCATCGGCGAGGAATTTTATTTCGCCCTCGTCGAGGGCGAGGCCGTCGCGCTTTTTGCGGATCAGGTCCACCGTGTGCAGCGGCGCGGAGTTCGGGACAGTCTGCATGCGATCAGTTAGCTCTATTCAGGTACATGCTTATTTTAGTTTCATATCAAAGGCCAGCGGCATGAGCGCTTCAAAAGGCATGGTGCGAACGCCGCCAGCGGCGGGGAAGATCACCGGAGCCTGGGGCTGGATGAACTCGGCCAGTACCTGGCGACAGGCGCCGCACGGTGGGCTGGCCCCGTTGTTCAGGTTTGCAACGGCAACTGCCGCGATCCGGATCTCGCTTCCGAATTGAGCAACGGCGCGCACCAGAGCTGACCGCTCCGCACAGATCGTCAGGCCGTAGCTGATGTTCTCAACGTTCGTTCCGGTCACAACTTCGCCGCTGGTCAGCTTAAGAGCCGCGCCGACGCGGAAGCCGGAATAAGGCGCGTAGGCATTGGCGGCGACTTGCCGCGCTTGTTTCATCAGGTCTGCAAGCGCAGGCGGCAATTCGTCCTCGGCGTTCATCTGGCCTCCAATCGATGCTTAACCTGAAAGTTGAGGCTAAAGCATCGACGGCTTGGCTGTACATCGGCTGATTCGATCAGGCAAACCTTTGCGCACCGCAATTGCCCTTCAACCGCGCCGACGATCGATTTGACATCATCTTTCTAGGCAACGTGATGCTCCATTTTTCACATGAGACTCGTCGCTTGCTGCTGGCCGCGATCCATCGACTGCTTGCGCCCGACGGCATCCTCTTGCTCGGGTCAAGCGGGCAACCCGCCGACCCATCTATCTGGACGGCGGTCCTTGCCGGCGGCACCTGTCATTTCAGGCCCAAAAAGCTGAGCAAGATCTAATCGCCAAGCCCGCTGTTTGAATGATCGACAACAGAAAGCCCCAGGTTCAGGTTTGAAGCGCGTGGCTTTGCAAAGAAGATTTCTGATTGGAAACTATGCGTGCGCCTTTCGGCGGCCAAATCGCACCAGGGCCAGGAGCCCCGTTCCCATCAAATGAAGGCTGCTCGGTTCGGGAGTCACTGATGTGTTGTCGTAACTATCGTCGTTTACCACAAACGTGTCGTCGCTCTAGTTGAAGTCCGACATGCCGTTGGGCTCATCATCAAAGCCAATGTATTTTTGCAGGGCGGGGTATCGTTTCATTGATAAGCTATTTACATTCAATCAGCTAACATCTGTTCGACTTCAAATTGAAGCCGTGCAGTGATCGTCGACTCGCTGTCGAGCGGAGAGAACTGAATTGGTTGCCCGATTCGGATCGCAATCGCACCTGCATGAAACCAACGGCCATGGCTAGCCTTCAACTCTCCCAGGCCGCGCATCGCCATGGGCAGCACAGCGGTTCCGGATTGTTTGACAAGCAACCCGATGCCTGGCCGGAAGCGGGCCAGTTTTCCTTCTTCCGAACGCGCCCCTTCTGGAAAGACAAGCAGGTTCATTCCCTTGTCCAGCGCCGCTCCCGCATGCGCAAAACTGCGTTGAAAATCCCGTTGTCTGGGCAGTGGAAACACGTTGAACAGAGCAGTTACCAGCAGGTAATACAACGGTCCCGGAAGGAAAAACCTGATTTTACCCATCGCATGATCCGGGTTGCGGAAGTGTCGAAAATCCTCGAGCATCTCCCCTGACATGGCCACCGCCATCCGCCGGCGAATAGCCCCCGGGAGCGCGTATTCCAACAATGGACCGTCGAATGCCGTGATGTGATTGGCAATAATCAGCACGGGCTCGGACGCATTGAGATGTTCGGGACCTTCCACTACTGGCCTGGCAAACAGCCACACGAGGGGACGCATCACTCCCTCGAGAAACGCAACTCTGAGCCATCGAATGGGAAACGCCCATGGCCAGTGCGGATAGAGATAGGTTGATTCGGCCGAAGGTTCCGGCTGGATTTGAGGATTGGCCGCAGCCGCTTGAATTTGCTGATTATGCTCTTCTTTCGGCTGCCCGTTCGTCGAACGCGGTGAAATCGACGGGGCGGCTTGATCTTGTTCCGCTCCGTTCTCCGGGTTCGCGCTGAGCAATCGTCGCAGCTGTCCCAGGGTGTGAACGTTATCCAGGGTTCCATTGCCCGCCTCAGGGGTTGTGCCGAGTCGTTCTTCGATTGCGGCCCCCAACTGCACCCGGCCCAGGCTGTCGAGATGAAGGTCTTCAGTCAATCGCAGGCTGTCGCCATCTTCTGCCAACGGCTCGCCAGTGATCTGCGCAATCAACATCAGTAGCCAATCAACGCTTCCAGCTCTCAGGTCGTGGTGATTTGTCGTGATGACAGACCCTGCTACCGCATGTTTCCCAGCGAGCCACTGCGCCACGGCCTTGCGCTTGACCTTGCCGGTTGAGGTGCGCGGCAAGTCAGGTTCCGGCCATAACTCCCATCGCAGGATTCTCTGATACTCAGCCAGTTGGCTGTTTGCCCGCTCAATCGCCGCCGCTGCTTCATCTCGCGTCCCGCGGAAGGCGAGCACTGCGCAAGGCTCAGGTCCGGCAGTGGTCTCCAGGGCCACAACGGCACACGCATTCACCCCAGGCTCCTGGTCGATTGCGGCTTCAATATCTTCGGGATGCAGGTTCACCCCGGATGACGTCACGATGACTTCGCTCTTGCGCCCCAGGAACCGTAACTCGCCAGTAGCCTGGGCGACCGCAAGGTCGCCAGTAGCCAGCCATTCACTCTGTCGCGGGTGAAGGGCGCCGCCCGACCATGTGGCGCCGGAGATCGATGCGCCGCGAACCAGGACCTCGCCATCCGGCCCGAGCTTCACCTCTCGGCCGGGCAGCGGCTTGCCGATGGTTCCCTCCGCTACGTGGAAGGGATGGTTGAGCGTAATGATCGCGGTGGTCTCGGTCATCCCGTATCCCTGCACCACCACAAGTCCAACCGCATTCCAGAACTCTTCGAGAGGGCCCTGAAGCGCGCCGCCGCCACAGACGATGGCCCAGAACTTCGGACCGAACGCACGGTGGACATCGCGAAAGTGAAGCCAACGCCGTGCGACTGCTGCTGTCGTTGCAATCCAGCCAAGCAGCGACAACTTGGCAATCGTTGGCCCGGGCTGTCCCCAGGGGCCAAGAACTCGTTCGGTCAGGCCGGGTAGGCTGGATTCAAGCTGGACCTTGAGCAAGGCGATCACCCGGGGCACGGCCGCAAGAACCGAAATGCGTTCTTTGCGGACGGTCTCAATCAACCGCGGGGCTACCAGCCGGCCTTCAAAGTGAACCTCCGCTTTGAAGATGGGTGGAACCCAGAGGCTCATGGTCTGTCCGAAAACATGGCTCAGCGGCAGCGTTTGCAAAATGCGCAAGGGGTGGATCAATCGCTCGTAGGGCAGGTAGGGCCTGCCTGCACTCTCAATCGGCCCAACGCTGGCCAGGACGTTCCCATGCGTAAGCACAATTCCCTTGGGATCCCCGGTGGTGCCCGACGTGAACAGGATTTGCAGCGGGGTGTCGGCAGTAATTCCTGCCACTCCACTGGCCTCCGCGGCAGGCAACTGTGTCATCCAATCCTCAAAAGCCAGGCGGGGAAGGCCCTCAGGAAGCTGGATCAGCAGCCGGGCGTCGCCCACAACAAGCCGGGGTGACACGTCATTCGAGACTCGTGCCGCAAAATCGGCCGTACCATTCGAGTCAAGAGGAACTGCCATCACTCCGCGCAACATGCAGCCATAAAAGGCGGCAATCCACTCGGCACTATTCTCTGCCCAGATCAGCACCCGGTCGCCCAGCCCGATGTCCCGCCCTGCCAGCAGAGCCGCGAACCGCCCGGCCAGGCACGCCAGCTCGCCGTATGTGGTTACCCGGCGGCGATTCCCCTGGTAGCGCACCACGGCCACTTCGCGCCCATAACTGCGGAAGTCGTCGAGCAGTGCAGCCAAGTGGTCTCGCATGGGTGCTCCGGCAATCGCTTGGGTGTCTTGCGATTAGATGCGTGGTTCCTGCTACCGGTGCGCGAAAACATACGCGCTGCATTAAGTTAGCGGAAATGGGCACTCCCTGTCGTTGAAGTCAGCATTGAAATGCTTGAGGGTCTTTCGCTTCCTCTTCGCCGCCTCCCGCGCTATTCTAGTGAGCATGCAGCCACCCCGTTCCGGCCCGGAAACAGCACAGGACGCGTTTGCCGGATTTCATCCAGTGACGGCGGAGTGGTTCCGGGCTGTTTTTGATGCCCCGACCCTGCCACAGCAGATGGGTTGGCCGGCCATTGCTCGCGGAGACAGCGCGCTGATCCTGGCGCCCACCGGCACGGGCAAAACCTTGGCTGCGTTCCTTTGGTGCCTCGACAGGCTCATGCTTCAGCCACGGGATGCCAAGGCTGGCTGCAGGATCGTTTACGTATCGCCGCTGAAGGCACTCGCTGTCGATGTAGAGCGAAATCTGCGATCGCCTCTGGCCGGCATGGCCAACATGGCGCGACGGATGGGAGTGGCCTTCCGTGAACCTGCAATCAGCGTGCGCACAGGCGACACGCCGCAGAGGGAGCGAGCGCGATTTGCGCGCCATCCCGCAGACATTCTCATCACCACGCCGGAGTCGCTCTATCTGCTCCTGACATCGCAGGTGTCTGAGGCGCTGCGCACCGTGGATACGGTGATCATCGACGAGATTCATGCCCTTGTGCCCACCAAGCGCGGCGCGCATCTCGCGCTTACACTTGAACGGCTTGAGGCGCTGACCAGGCGGCGGCTTCAACGGATCGGATTGTCGGCCACGCAACGTCCGCTGGAGGAAGTCGCCCGATTTCTGGGCGGCGTCGAGATCGGTGAGCCAATTGCCGCCCGCGTCGAAGCGCATCAACCGCATGTTCAGGCTTCCTCGGATTTGATGCCGGCATTGACTGCAACTGAATCCTGGTCCTCGGACGCGGTGGATACTGCAGTGCTGCGCTATCGGCCGGTGACTATCATCAACGCCAGCGCACCCAAACAGTTGAAGTTGCGCATCGAGGTCCCGGTTGAAGATATGGCGCACCTCGGTCAACAGGAGGAGTTGCCCAGCGGTCCGGCCTCGCAAGCGCCGAAACGCGTCTCAATCTGGAACGCAATTCATCCTCGCCTGCTGGAGATTATTCGCGCGCGCAACTCGACCATTCTTTTTGTCAACAGCCGCCAGGTGGCTGAGCGACTCGCGGGCGCCTTGAACGAGCTTGCGGGTGAAGCAATCGCCCGCGCGCATCACGGCTCGCTTGCAGCAGCGCAGCGATCGGTGATTGAGGAGCAGTTGAAAGCGGGCCAAATTCGCGCTCTTTGCGCTACATCGACGCTGGAATTGGGCATCGACATGGGCGCCGTGGACCTTGTGATCCAGATCGAAGCGCCGCCCTCGGTGGCGAGTGGAATGCAGCGCATTGGACGCGCAGGGCATCATGTGAGCGCGGTCAGCGAAGGAATTCTATTCCCCAAATATCGCGCTGACCTTGTGGCCTGCGCAGCGGTTACGCGCGCCATGCACGAGGGGCACATCGAGTCAACTCGTTTCCCGCGCAACCCGTTGGATGTGCTGGCGCAACAACTTGTCGCGATCGTCGCACATCCACCGTCTACCGCTGCGCCCGCGCGCAAGCCCAGGGTGCTGAAGAGTTCGCGGCGCGCACAGACCCACTCGGCAGAGCTGAAGTTTGATGATTGGGAATCGACTCGGAAGGCAGCGGAAGCGTCAAAGCCGGAAGTTAGTGTGGATGCGCTATTTGACCTAGTACGCCGCGCCGCGCCGTTTGGAGGCTTGAGCAGGAGCGCATTCGAGGGTGTGCTCGATCTGCTCAGCGGACGCTATCCTTCTGACGAGTTTGCTGAGCTCAGGCCACGCATCACGTGGGATCGTGTACGCAATGTTGTCACCGCGCGCGATGGTGCGGCACGGCTGGCGATCCTCAATGCAGGCACCATTCCCGACCGCGGCTTGTACGGCGTTTTTCTGGCGCACAGCGAAGGAAAAGCCGTCCGCGTTGGCGAATTGGATGAGGAGATGGTCTTTGAGAGCCATCCCGGCGAGACCTTCATCCTGGGCGCGTCAACCTGGCGGATCGCAGAGATCACGCATGATCGCGTGCTGGTGACACCCGCTCCGGGAGAACCGGGCAAGATGCCGTTCTGGAAGGGCGATGGCCCGGGAAGACCACTCGAATTCGGTCGCCGCATTGGTGCGCTGGTTCGTGAACTGCGTGCCCTGCCGAAGCCTGCTGCACTTACAAGGCTTGTCGCGGAACACGACCTCGACCCTGACGCGGCGGAAAATCTGATGCAATTCCTCGCCGATCAGGAAGCAGCCACCGGCTCGGTGCCCGACGATGGCACAGTGGTGATTGAGCGCTGCCGCGACGAACTCGGCGACTGGCGCGTTTGCGTGCTTACGCCTTTTGGAAGCCGCATCCATATTCCTTGGGCCATGGCCGTCAGCGCGCGGATTCGTGCCGGCGGCGGACCTGAGGTGGAGACACTCTGGTCCGACGATGGATTTGTGCTGCGTTTTCCTGACACCGATGAACCACCTGATCCGGATTGGTTTCTCGTCGAATCCGCGGAAGCGATGGCGCTTGTCCTGCGTCAGTTGGGCACCAGCGCGCTGTTTGCCGGAAGATTCCGTGAGGCAGCGGGCCGCGCTTTACTGTTGCCAAGGCGGCGCGCCGATGCGCGGTCGCCGTTGTGGCAATTGCGCAAGCGCTCTTATGACTTGCTGAGCGTGGCCTCACGCTATCCAAGTTTCCCCTTGCTGCTTGAGGCTTATCGAGAATGCTTGCGCGATGTTTTCGACATGTCTTCTCTTATCGAGATTCTGAAGGAAATAGAAGAGCGGAAGCTCCGTGTACACGTGGTGGAGACGCGCAAGCCATCTCCTTTTGCCGCCTCGCTGCTGTTCAGTTATGTGTCTAATTTTCTTTATGATGGCGACGCGCCACTCGCGGAGCGCCGTGCACAAGCTTTAACCATTGACCAGGATCAGCTGCGCGAGTTGCTCGGCGAGGCCGACTTGCGCGAGCTGCTGGATGCGGATGCCATTGCGGCGATTGAGGAAGTTGCGCAATGTTTGACAGCGGACTATCGCGCCCGCTCAGCAGATGGCATTCACGATCTTTGCTTGCGATTGGGAGACCTTTCGCGCGAAGAACTGGCGCGGCGTGTGGCTTCGACTGATCTGCTGCAGCATGTCGACCGGCTCATCCGCTCCCGCCGCCTGCTTGAGGTGCGCATCGCAGGCGAGCGCCGCGTGATTGCATCGGAAGACGCGGCACGCTATCGTGATGGGCTCGGGATTCCTTTACCGCCGGGGCTGGCTACAGCTTTGCTGGAGCCGGTGGCGCATCCAGTACTTGAATTGGTCCGCCGCTATGCGCGCACTCATGGGCCGTTCACGCTGCGAGAAGCGGCGGAACGGTTCGGGTTGGATGGTGCAGCCGTCGAGACCGCGCTGCGCAATCTTGCGCATGAAGGACGCATCCTTGAAGGAGGATTTTGCCCCGGTGGCCTCCATCGCGAGTGGTGCGATGCGGAAATGCTGCGACTGATCCGCCGCAAATCGCTGGCCAGGCTTCGTCGCGAAGTGGAGCCGGTTGAACAGTTCACGCTGGCGCGCTTTCTCACTCATTGGCAGGGCGTTTTGGCGCCCCGCCGCAGCGGGCATGGCAATCTCGACGGCCTGTTGGACTCAATCGACAGCCTGCAAGGGGCGCCTCTGCCCGCATCGCTTGTAGAGACCGCTATTTTGCCGGCGCGCATCGCCGAATATGCGCAGGCGGGCCTGGATACTCTGATCGCCGCCGGCGAAGTGGCATGGGCAGGCGTTGAGCCCATAGGAGAGCGTGACGGACGCATTGCGCTTTTCCTCACCGATAAATTGACTCTGCTGGCGCAAACTCGACCTCAGACAGAGCCGTTGAGCGACAAACAAGCAAAGCTACTGTCGGTGCTTGAGTCTTCAGGGGCGAGCTTTTTTGACGCCTTGCACCAGGCTCTGGGCGGTGGCTATCCCGGTGAGACGATTGAAGCGCTATGGACCCTGGTTTGGCGCGGCTTGATCACCAACGATTCGCTTCATGCGCTGCGAGCTTATATCGCCAGGCCAGACAGCGCGCGCGCGCCGCGGAGGCTGCAGACCGGCACCGTTTTTCGCTCACGCAGGACTGTGCCACCCACTGCGCAAGGACGATGGTCGCTGCTGCCGTCGCGTTTGCAGAAGGGCATAGACGGGCCCTCGGCCACGGAAGCAAGTCACGCGCTCGCGTTGCAACTTCTGAATCGCTATGGAGTGTTACTGAGGGAACACGTGGCGGCCGAGAATGTTCCCGGCGGATTCAGCGCGGTGTATGACGTGCTGAAAGCACTGGAGGAGAGTGGTCGCATTCGCCGCGGGTACTTTGTGGCCGGGCTTGGCGCCACCCAGTTTGCACTGCCCGCCGCTGTGGATCTTCTGCGCCAGCTGCGGACCGCGCCGGCCGCCGAGAAGCCTGAGTTTGTGCAACTGGCAGCCACTGATCCGGCGAATCCCTATGGTTCTGTGCTTCGCTGGCCCGAACTTCCCGTTGCTGAAGACGACGCAGAAACTGCACCTCGGTTGCTCACTCGCGCCGCTTATGCTGAGGTGATTCTGCGTAATGGGCAGTTGGTCGCGTGGCTCAGGCGCGGCAACCCGAACCTGCTGGTCTTTTTGCCGGCGGAAGAGCCTGATCGTTCGCAGACGGCAGCGGGACTTGCGCATTTCCTCTGTTCTCGGGGGCAGGAACGCCTGCGCGGCGGAAGCCATCAAGGCGTCCTCATTACCACCATTAACGGGCAACCAGTCGCCGCACATCCAATGGCACGATTCCTGATGGATGCGGGCTTTCATCCTGGTCCGCTGGGCATGCACCTGCGCCGCATTGTTTTGCCGGTTGGGCAGCACGCTCAAGATACGCGCCCTGGAGAGGTGCAATAGCGCATGCCTGAGGGCGATACCATCTTTCGCACGGCGCGCGCACTGGGACGCGCCCTTACCGGCAAGCTGATCACAGGATTTCGTTCAACCTACCCGCTTCTCACGCGGTTCAACGATGACACGCCGCTCATGGGTCAGACTGTGGAGCAGGTGGAGTCGCGCGGCAAATGGCTCTTGATTCATTTTTCGGGCGGGGGGACCCTTGCCACACATATGCTGATGAGTGGCAGCTGGCACATCTACCGCCCGCGGGAACGCTGGCAGCAGCCGCGCATGAACATGCGGATCGTGATCGAAAACAGCGAATATTGCGCAGTAGGGTTTCGCGTGCCGGTGGCGAAGATGCTGAAGCCCCAGGAACTGGCGCGCGCCACCGGAATTCCTCCTCCCGCCATCGATGTTTTAAGCGAGCAATTTGACTGGGCTGAAGTCTCGCGCCGCTTGCTGGCATGCGCTGATGAACAGGTAGCCGACGTATTGCTGCATCAGGAAGTAATGGCCGGCGTCGGCAATGTCTTCAAGTCTGAAGTCTGTTTTGTCACCGGCATCAACCCTTTCTCTAAGGTAGCCTCGCTTGAGCGGTCGCAGGTAACGGCACTGGTAGTCGAGTCGCAGCGACTTGTTGCGGCGAACGTGCTTGAGGATTCCGGGGACACAATCGTCACCTACAGCGGCAGGAGGCGGCGCACCACGCACGAGTCGGATCCCGGCGCAAGCTTGTGGGTCTATGGCCGCGATGGAGAACCCTGCAGGCGCTGCGGCGAGCGCGTTCACCGGCGCATCCAGGGCCCCGATGCGCGCGTTACCTTCTGGTGCCAGCGATGCCAGCCAATGTCTGATGGCAGCATCGTGGACGGGTGAGCATACAGACGCCAGCCGCTCTTAATTCTTGCCGCCGCCGAATATTTTTTGCAGGAAGTTGCGGCGGTCCGCCGGATGGTCGCAGGTATCGGTAGGCGCTGTGCCGTCAAGGAAGGCCGCATCATAGCTGTCCGGGCAGGTCGTGTCGCTCAGCAGGTTACTGGCCTTGTCGATGGCGACAACCTGAACTCCTTCAACAGCAGAGAACTCGCGGGTGTCGGAGTACTGGGGCAACAGCACTGCCTTCTTCATAAACTCGGCCCAGATGGGTGCGGCGGCGTCCGCGCCCTCGATCTTGATATCGGTGTAGTCGTCGTTGCCCACCCAGACGATGCAGAGCAGGTTTGACGTGTAGCCAGCGAACCAGGCATCGTGATCGGTGCCTGTTTTGCCTGCGGCGGGAGCGGTAAATCCAAGGGAGCGTGTCTTCGCACCGGTACCATGATTGATCACGTTCTCAAGCATGTCGGTAGTCAGGAAGGCCACGCGCGGATCAAGCACCTGTTTGGAGGTGGGGGTGTAATCACTGACAATGTCGCCCGTCGACGTCCGCACGCTCGCCAGCATCCAAGGATCAAGATGAAGCCCGCCATTGGCGAAGATCGTGTAAGCGCCTGCCATATCCAGAGGTGTCGCGTCGTAGGAGCCGATAGCCACTGAAGGTGTTCCGCGCGCGCTCTTAACTCCGGCTTCACGTCCCAGGGCAGCCACGCGATCGAAGCCGACCATGCTTGCCAGGCCGATGGTCGCGTTGTTGAGCGATTTCTGCAAGGCGAAACGCGCCGTTACCTGGTCGTGATAAACCCCTTCGTAGTTGCGCGGCGTGTACTCCTGGCCGCCAACGTCGTAAGTGGTCTGCTCATCACTGAGCATAGTCACCTGCGAAAAGAGTTTGTTTTGCCCAGGCAGCACGGTGCCTTCAACGGCAGTGTCGAAAGCGGCGGCGTAGACGAACGGTTTGAAGATGGAACCCGTAGGCCGCTTGGCGACAGCGTGGTTTAACTGCGAGGTGCCATAACTGCGCCCACCCACCAGCGCCAGCACCTGGCCGGTGTGCGGGTTCAGGGCCACCAGCGCCACCTGCGGGTACGTCCAGGTCTCGCCCGGCTTGTGATGTTTATGCTTCCGGTCGACCTGTTCATCCACAACATGGATGGTGGAATCGACCGCGGCCGTAGCTTCCCTCTGCAGATCGGGATCGAGCGAAGTGTAGATGCGCAGTCCTTCGCGATTGAAGTCGCGATCGCCTAGCTTCTGTTGCAATTGGTCATGAACCAGGTCGACAAAGTAGGGCGCCTCGCTGGCATCAACGCTGGCTTCAGAAAGGTGGAGCGGTTCAGCTTTGGCGCGTTCCGCCTGCTCTTTGGTGATGGCCCCGGTCTCGACCATCGAATCAAGAACAAGGTTCCTTCGGTCGATCGTCCGATCCGCATGACGAAACGGGTTGAAGTAATTTGGCCGCTGGATAATGCCCGCCAGCATCGCGCATTCCGCCAAATCGAGTTGATGCACGTCCTTGCCAAAATAGGCTTGCGATGCCTCGCCAAATCCGTCGATGGAGAAGCTTCCGCGCTGACCGAGATTGATCTCGTTGGCATACATTTCGAAGATCTGCTTCTTGTCGAAACGATGTTCCAGCTGGAATGTAATGACGATCTCGATGACCTTGCGCTTGAAGCGTTTTTCCGGCGAAAGAAAGAAGTTCTTCGCCAGTTGCATGGTCAGCGTCGAGCCGCCCTGCTGCTTCTGTCCCGTGGTTACATCGCGGAACCCAGCTTCAAGCAGTCGCCAGTAGTTGACGCCGCTGTGCTCAAAGAAGCGCCTATCCTCGATGGCCACCACCGCGTTCACAAGATCAGGCGGAATTTCGTCGTAAGTCACGAGTCTGCGCTTGGTTCGATTCGCGTCATCGCTCAGGCCGGTGATCAGCAGCGGCTCGAGCTCATAGCTGGCCAATGGCTGGCCGTGGTCGTCGATGATGGACTGCACCGAGCCTGACCCAATGTGAATCACTGCGCCGTCCTGCGCATGAAAGGACTGCGGTCCGGGGTGGACAGTTACTTCGCCGGCGCTCTCACTGTAAGTGCCCAATTGCGATGGCTGCGTGTCTCGGTCGGTTGAATAGCCGGCATCGCGCAGTTCATTGGCAAGAAGCTTGACACTGAGCTTTTGCCCGGGGCGAACTTCCCGGGGTGCGGCAAAGATTTTGGCGGTGGTGGCAAAGATGGGCTGCTTCAGCCGCTCGTCTACAACGTGCTGATACTTGATGTAAAAGTATCCGAAGATTGAAAACCCGATCAGGGCCACCGCCCCGACGGTCAACAGAACAATGCGCAGCAGCAGCGTTCTCATGGGGTGACGCCCCGTGGGCCTCGACCATTTGATCTTCACTGCCATCGCTGCTCCTTCAATGGTTTGAATCCAATGCCCGCAAGCCCAGCGCTTCTAGGCAGGGATCGATTCCAACAGTGCATCTTCCTTTACGCGGGTCTCAACCTGCTCTACCAGGTCCTTCAATGCCACATCCACACTGCTGGACGTGGCGCGGGTCACCAGTTCGACAAAGCCGTCAACCGCTTTCTTGCCAACATTGATGCGGTACGGGATGCCGATCAAGTCCGCATCTTTGAATTTGACGCCGGCACGCTCGTCCCGGTCATCAAGCAATACATCCAGCCCCGCGGCCGCCAACTCTGAAGCCAGCTTTTCGCCGGTTGCGGCAAGCGCAGGGTCGGAGACATTGGTCACTGTAACCACCACGGTGAATGGCGCAATGGAAGACGGGAGCCAGAATCCGTTCTTGTCGTTCGATTGCTCGATGGCCGCAGTCAGAATGCGCTCGATGCCGATTCCATAGCAGCCCATGATCGGTGTCACTTCCTTGCCATTCGGGTCGAGCACGCGCGCGCCCATCGATTTCGTATACCGATCGCCCAGCTTGAAGATGTGGCCCACTTCGACGGCCTTGCCCACAACCAGTCTGCCGGTGCAATTCTCGCCGGATTGGCCGACTTGAGGGCAGGGTTCGCCTTCGTTCACGCTGCGAATGTCGGCACTCACCGTCCATGAAAAATCGCGGCCAGGCTTCACGTTGCGCAAGTGATAGTCGAGCTTGTTTGCCCCGGCAACCATGTTCCCGCGTTCTTCAAGCGACTTGTCGATCACGGCAGTCAGACCATTTCCGAGCGGTGTCGCGCTCGGCTTCAGGCCTACGGGTCCAAGGAACCCTGCCGGGCCATTGAAATACTGCGTCAGCTCTTCGGCCTGCATGGTGCGTAAATCCGTCGCACCGGTCGCGCCAAGCAGCTTGGTCTCATTCACCTGGTGATCACCCCGCAAAAACGCCGCAACCGCGTGCCATGTTGCTGGCTTTCCTGCTTCACCGCGCTTCAATCCCATGTACGCAACGCACTTGATATCTGAAGCGGGAGAGATTTTGAAGAACTCCGCTACATCGGCGATGGCTCCGCATCCCGGCGTATGCACCAACTCCGGCGCGCCGTCGCCGGTCGGCTCCATCTCGGCAACCGGATCGAGACGCGATGTCGCTTTCTCAAGATTGGCCGCGTAGCCGCACACCGGGCAGCTAGCAATCAGATCTTCGCCGGCATCGGTGTAGATCATGAACTCCTGCGACTGCGAACCGCCCATCGAGCCGCTGTCAGCCTCGACGGCTACAAACTTGAGGCCACAGCGCGTAAAGATGTTGCGGTATGCCGCATCGTGCAAGTCGTAGCTCTTATCGAGGCCGGCCTTATCGAGATCGAAACTATAACTGTCTTTCATGGTGAACTGGCGCACTCGCAGCAGGCCTGACTTGGGACGGGGCTCGTCACGGAACTTGGTCTGAATCTGATACCAGATTTGCGGCAACTGCTTGTAGCTGCGCAACTCGCTGCGCGCGATGCTGGTCATGATCTCTTCGTGCGTCATGCCCAGGCAAAGATCTGCGCCCTTGCGATCTTTCAGCCGGAACATGTTCTCGCCCATGATGCTCCAGCGGCCACTCTGTTCCCAGAGTTCGCGCGGCAGGATTGCGGGGAGAAAGAACTCCTGGCCAATCTCGTCCATCTCCTGCCGTACAATGCCAATGATTTTGTTGAGTGAGCGTTGGCCAAGGAAAAGATAGTTGTAAATGCCCGCGCCGAGCTGGCGAATGTAGCCGGCGCGAAGCAGAAACTTGTGGCTAGCCACCTCGGCGTCTGCCGGGGCCTCGCGAAGAGTGGGAACAAAGAGCTTGGACCAGCGATGCATAGAGATGTTTGAACGTGCTTTCCCGTCCGCCGACCACCCCAGCGACGAAGACCTGTCGCCGGGGACCCCGGAATTGCGCGAACGCAAGACAAAATTGAAGCAACCTCTATTCTAAATGTTCAGGACGACCGGTCCCGATCACCTTCAAATCAGCTCGACGCCCCACAAATCGTGCAGGTGCACCACACCTTCAACGACCTGCTCACCGTCGATCACAATCAACGAGGTGATTTTGCGCTCTTCAAGGAGAGCGAGTGCCGTGGCTGCCAACTCAGACGATGCGATGGTGCGAGGATGCGCGTTCATTGCCTCGCCGGCTGTGCGGCTTAAAGCTGCCCCGCCTTCACGCTCCAGCAGCCGCCTCAAATCGCCGTCGCTGATCACGCCACGAAGTTTGCCCTGGTCCTGCACCGTTGCAATGCCCAGCTTTTTCGACGACATTTCGTAAATCACATCGGTCATCGGCGTGGCGGGCGAAACAACCGGGACAGCTTCGCCGGTGTGCATCAGGTCTCCAACTTTGGCCAGCCGCTTGCCCAGCTTGCCGCCGGGATGCAGTTCTGCAAAATCCTCGGCGCGGAAGCCTTTGCGCAGGCTTACGGCAATCGCCAGCGCGTCGCCCAGCGCCAGCATCGTAGTGGTTGAAGCGGTGGGCGCGAGATTCAACCCGCAGGCTTCGCGTTCAACGCCGCAGTCGAGAGCCACATCGCTGGCCTGCGCAAGCGTCGAGTTCAGGTTGCATGTAAAGCTCACAAGCGCGTCGCCCTTGCGCTTCAGCGTGGCAAGCAGTCGCAGAATCTCTTCCGTCTCGCCGCTGGCAGAGAGCGCAACCACCACATCGCCCGCGAGCAAAACGCCCAGGTCGCCGTGAACGGCTTCAGCTGGATGAAGGAACAAGGCGGGCGAGCCGGTGGAACTGAGCGTGGCGGCTATTTTCTGCGCGATGATCCCGCTCTTGCCCATTCCCGTGACCACCACGCGGCCATTGCCCTGACCACAGCGCAGCATCAACTCGACCGCTCGATCGAAGGGTTCGGCCATCGGGCCGTCCAGCCGCGTGGCCAGCGCCTCAAGCGCCGCCGCTTCGGTGCGGACCAGCCCCGCAGGCCCCACCGAGCCTGGTTCAGGATTGCGCTGACTCGACTGGCTCATTGGTTTCTGATGTTAACAGTTTTCGGCGGTGCCGCCCCGCCCGCGGCTTTCGTACAATGGATGGGAGAGGCAAATCCCCGTGAAGCGCAACTCCATTGTCATCACCATTGTGCTGTTTATTCTGGCTACCTTTGCCTGGGCGGGCTGGGCCAACTGGGAGTACCGCAAGCAGGCAGCGGAGAAGGCACTCGCCGCCACCGCACAGGCTGAGCTCGTACCCGACACCAACGGGGGGATGCCACAGTATGTTTCCCCCCTGAAAGGCAAGCCCGCGCCCACGTTCACGCTTGAAGACCTGGGCGGCAACAAGGTTTCGCTGGCAAGTTACAAAGGCAAGGCTGTGCTGATCAACTTCTGGGCAACCTGGTGCGGCCCATGCAAGATCGAAACGCCCTGGCTGGTTGAGTTGCGCAGCCAGTATGCGGCAAAGGGCTTTGAAATCCTGGGCGTTTCAACCGATGACCTCGATCGCGACGACAAGCAAAAGCTGAGCGATGAGAAGAAGGATATTGCGCGTTCCGCGCAACAGTTGAAGATCTCTTATCCTGTGCTGATCGACGGCGCCACACTGAGCACACCCTACGGCGGGCTGGACGAGATGCCCACATCGTTCTTTGTGGATCGCAACGGAACGGTGGTCGCGGCACAACTCGGGCTGACCTCGAAGGCGGATATTGAAGCCAATATCAAGAAGGCGCTGGGGGAGTGAAGAGCGGTTTTTAGCTCAGATTCGAGAGTTGGAGTTGGTTTCGATGAACGGGATGCGAAGACAAGTCGGCATGGCCTTTTCATGGCTCGCGGTCGCGAGCATATTTGCTTCTGCGCAGAGCGACTTGCCCGCGCGATCGATCCTGAAAGGAGCGGCGGTCGAGTACCTGTTTCCTGAGCAGGTTACGGTGCCCGCGGGCAAAGCCAGCGATATTACTCTGCACTTTCGCATTGCGCCGGGGTTGCACATCAACTCGCACACGCCCAAAGATGAGTTTCTGATTCCAACCACGTTCTCGATCCCAGAGGACGCCGGCGTCAGGCTGAGCAAGGCCACCTATCCGGCGGGTGAGGAGTTTGTATTGCCGCTTGATCCCAACACCAAACTCAGCGTTTACACCGCCGAATTCACGATTCAGGCACAAATTGTGGCCACCGTCGGCAATCACCTTGTGGAGGCAAGGCTCCGCTACCAGGCCTGCGACAAAAACGCCTGCATGCCGCCAAAGGCCATTCCAGTTGCAATCGACGTGATCGGGAAGTAAAAAGGCCGGTTCCCGTGTTTGCTCAGGATGCCGGTCAATCGCTCCGTAAAAAATATGCTGCAGCCCGCTATGCTCCGGCCTTTTTCTCGATCTTGGCCCAGGAGTCTTTCAACGGAAGCGTCCGGTTGAAGACCAGACCTGCGGCTGAGAAATCGGAGTCCGGGTCAAGGCAGAAGTAGCCGACTCGCTCGAACTGGAAACGATCGCCGACCTTGGCACTGGCAAGCGAAGGCTCAAGCCTGGTGCCGGTAAGAACCTCCAAAGAGTTGGGATTCAGGTTGTCGAGAACATCGCGGCCTTCCTCGACGTCTGCTGGATCGGGCTTGAGAAAAAGCTTCTCGTAGAGACGGATTTCAGCGGAGATGGCGTGCGCTGCCGAGACCCAGTGCATGGTGGACTTGACCTTGCGGCCGTCAGGCGAGTTGCCGCCGTGGCTGGCCGGATCGTACGTGCAGTGGACTTCGACAATGTCGCCGGCCGAGTCTTTCACCACTTCATGAGCGGTGATGAAATAGGCGTTGCGCAGGCGGACCTCCTTGCCGGGAGACAGGCGGTAATACTTTGGGGGCGGGACCTCGCGGAAATCGTCCTGCTCGATATAAATCTCGCGGGAAAACGGCACCTGGCGGGTACCCGCAGCGGGGTCCTCAGGATTATTCTGCACTTCGACGTTCTCCTCCTGGCCAACCGGGTAATTGTCGATGACCAGCTTGAGGGGATGCAGCACGGCCATGGCGCGCCTGGCGTGCCGGTTGAGGTCGTCGCGCTGAAAGTGCTCGAGCATTTCAATATCTGTTGTCCCGTTGGTGCGGGAGGCGCCGATAGCTGCGCAAAAAGCGCGAATCGCTTCAGGTGTGAAGCCGCGGCGACGAAAGCCAGAGAGTGTGGGCATGCGGGGATCGTCCCAGCCATGGACAACATTTTCACGCACGAACTGGATCAGTTTGCGCTTGCTTAGCACGGTGTAGGTGATGTTCAAGCGGTCGAATTCAATCTGTTGCGAAGGGAAGATGCCCAATTTCTCTATGTACCAGCGGTAGAGCGGCTGATGGTCAGTGAATTCGAGGGTGCACATGGAGTGGGTGACGCACTCCAGCGAATCGGACTGGCCGTGGGCATAGTCGTACATGGGGTAGATGCACCACCGGTCGCCGGTGCGGTGATGTGTGGCGTGGAGGATGCGGTACATGACCGGATCACGCATGTTGAGATTGGGCGATGCCATATCGATTTTTGCTCTCAAGACGCGGCTGCCGTCAGGGAACTCGCCATTCTTCATCCGGGTAAACAGGTCAAGATTCTCTTCGATCGATCGATCGCGAAAAGGGCTGTCGATGCCCGGCTCGGTCAGGGTGCCGCGGTGCTGGCGGATCTGATCTGCGGAGAGATCGTCGACGTAAGCCTTCCCAGCGCCGATCAGCTGCAATGCCCATTCGTAGAGCTGCGGGAAGTAGTCTGAGGCGTAGCAAAGGCGGTCCCACTGGAAGCCGAGCCAGCGTACATCATCCTTGATGGAATCAACGTACTCCTGCTCCTCTTTTTCAGGGTTGGTGTCGTCGAAACGCAGGTTGGTCTTGCCGCCGAACTCATCGGCGAGCCCGAAGTCGAGGCAGATAGCCTTGGCATGGCCGATGTGGAGGTAACCATTGGGCTCGGGGGGAAAGCGGGTCTGGACCTGAGCGTCGCCATACTTGCCGGTGCGCACGTCCTCGGCGATGAGATCATGGAGGAAGTTGGTGGAGGGGCGAGCTTCAGGAACTGCAATGTCCTGATTTCGAGCGTCTTGAGTTTCCGGATTCGAGTCGGTCATGATTGCGCTTCCTTGGGGCTGTGATTCCTTATGAACAGGTCAGGCTGAACTGAAAAATGCAGGAATGGACCGGATAGATACGAGCGCGGCCAACCCTGCAGCCGAGCCTGACCGCGGCGCGAGTGGGCGTTTCGGAGTCGATGATTCGATTGGGCCGAAACAGGGCCCAGGCGGCATTGCGGGGAACAAGCCTCTTGACGCGGGATGTGGGGACGCCGCCCAGGTACGGATAGCCGGCCGGTGATGGAGCAGAACGGAAGCGGTGAGCGGTGGCTGCGGAGGGAGCTGAATCAGGCATCGTCGAGGTAACTTCCCATTCACGATGCTAGCATTCGCTCCCTCTCATCAAGCCATGCCCCTGGTTACACCGTGGGAGGGATCGCAGGCGGCTGCGGGGGGTATTGGGTCGGCGTCCACGCTTGTTGCGGCGCGGGCACAACCTTCCATTCACCAAAGGCCAGCACGTACAGCAAAACCAGCATGCCGATGGATGGAATGAGGCAGAGCATTGAGAGCCAGGGCGAATAGCCCGCCTTTTTGCAGATAAACCAAAAAGGCACAATGATGATCAGAATTACCACCAGGAAGATGATGGGCAGGATTGCAAGCATGGCCATCGCCATGTGCATCGCAGTTGTTGTATCGGGCTGGTCCTGAAGGAGTAGCGCCAGAAAGTGCATTGGGTACGCTCCATGAATGGGATGAAATCTCGATGCAACGGTACGGCGAAACGGGAAATTCTGCAATCAAAAACTGGACCCGATCCGAAATAGATTCGCGTTGCGGGAGGGCAGCGCGGCATTTTCCATGAAACCAGCAGCTGGCTATTCCAGTGGCAGACCGTCGAGCGAGTGCAGTCGTCCAACCGGGTACACGCCGACGCGATTCTCAAGGAACCAGGGCGAGCGCTCGTAGAAGAATTTCAGGCGCGCGGTGGGGCTTGCGGCAAAGCGAGGGTCAGACTGGATGCGCTGTTCAAATTCAGCTTTCAGGGCCGGATCCTTGGCCATCTCTTCGCGGGCAAGCTTCTCAAGCACGTACCCTTCGCCGTATTCCTTTTGCTCAAAGATCGGGTCGACGAAGCCCCAGCGCAGGGCCGAATCAGGCGCATCCGGCTCCAACCAGTGAATCGCGACTTTGGAGAGCCTCTGGTTGAGCGGCACCACGGTCGACCCTGCGGGAAACGTAAGGGTTTCACTGGTTAAAACGCATTCACCATACTGGCCGGGCTGAGCGCCTGGCGCTTCGCCCGGGAAGATCGGGTGGCGCCCTTCAAATGGAGGTCCCTGCCACTGCATTCCCGAGCAGCGATAGCGCTCCACTTTCCCGGCCCACGGCGCGCTGGTCCGGCGCATGGCGATGTCGTGAGCTGCCAGCACGTCAATCACATGAGCCCATTGCGGCGGAACAATGTATGCGGCCGGCGGGTCGGTTGTGGCCGTGACTTTGGATCCGGTGGCCAGGGGGAGCGTCACGTTCCAGGGGGCATGCGAGTACTGCACCCACATGGCGCCTGAGACTTCGCTGAGTGCGCGGGTGAACTGCCAGCCGTGAAAGAGGACCGGGGTGGTTTCGCCGTTCCCTTCAATTGCCAGCGGAAATCGTGTGTTGCTCAGAGGGTGTGAGCCGAGTGAGGCTGCATCGGCATCCGCCTGTTTGTTGAGAGCGATTAACTTGGCGGTGTCGCGGTTCATCACCTCTAGCAGCGCCCAAAGAATCTGATAATTCCCGGTCACGCGAGTCTTGTAGTCCTTCAGCATGTGCAACTCGACCAGCAAGCCAGGGCGGTTTTCGAGGATCATCTGCCCGGTGGAGAAGCGCGGCTTGTTGGGAGTGAAACTCAGCCCTTTGGCTGGGTCAGTGTCGTCGTTGAGATCGATCAGGGAAGGGAACGCCATGTGGCCGGCTGCATTCACTCGCTCGGCCAGTTCCGGGGTCACGGTCTGGCGAATCCAACTGGCAGTTTCCGGAGCGACGTCGGGGCCGGCATCGATGGAGAAGGTCACGTCGTATTGGTAGTCCATCCCGTCGGTCACGTGGTCGTCGACAAAGAAGTCGGGCAGCCAGCGATGAAACATCTTCAGGAAGGCGCGGGTCTCAGGCGCGTCGGCCTTCATGTAGTCGCGATTGAGATTGATGTTGGTGCCGTTGCCGCGCCAACCGGCAAGCTCCGGCCCGTTCTGGTTGATGCGGTTGTAAGCTGACCGGCGCTCGTGGCCGTCGATGTTGTAGACCGGGATGAAGACCAAGACGACGTGATCGAGCAGGCGCTTCGCGCCGTTCTTGTCCTGAACGATATCTCTGAGCAGGGAGAGGCAAGCGTCTTTGCCGTCCATTTCTCCGGCGTGAATGGAGTTCTGAACCAGCAGAATGGCGCGGCCGGAGGCGTGAATGGCGTCGGGATCGAAAACGCCGTCTTTGGAGGCGATGACGATCTTCAGGTCGCGGCCTTCACCGGTTTTGCCAAAGTCTTCAATTTTGACCAGGGCGGGATGGGCCGCGGCAACCCGCTCCAAATAGACGGCGGTCTCGGAGTAGTCAGGCGTGGTACGGTAACTGCTGATTTCGGCAGGGGCGCGCCAATCGGGGGCCTCGACAACCTGCGCTTTTGCGACAAATGACAAAGCGGCAAGAGCGGCGGCTGTCAACAAGAAAGGCATTTTTATCTTCAAGGCGAAAGACCTCCAACAAGACCAGGATAGGGCTTTCCTGATCTCTGTTCTCTGACCCCTGGCCTGTTACGTGATGTCTTCCGTGTCGTAGACCGGGGCAACGCGTTTTTTCGGCACGCCGTGCACGGAACTGAGCAGATCTTCGACCACGTCTTCGAGCTGGCGCTGGGTTTCAATGACGGCGCTCATGCTGGTCAGCTCTTCGGGTTCGCGGACTCGCTCAACCAGAACCACCGCGTGGCACTGGGCCACATTGTCAAGGTTGAGGCCCTCGGGAGTTTTGGCCTTGATGCTGACCTGGTCGATCTCCACATTCAGAAGATCGGCGACGCGAGCCCGCATCTCACCGGCGATAGGGCCAATCTTGGGCGCAGCCAGCACCAGCGTAGTGTCGATGTTGACGATGCGGAATCCAGCGTGTTGCAACTCTTCCATGGACAGGTTGAGGAAGATGGCCGAGTCGGCGTCTTTCCAGCGCGGATCGCCGGGCGGGAAAAAGCTGCCAATGTCGCCCGCAGCAACGGAGCCCAGAAGGGCGTCGGTAATGGCATGCAGCAACACGTCGCCGTCGGAGTGGCCGGCAAGACCCTCAGGGTGCTTGATCGTCAGCCCGCCAATGCGCAGCGGCACGCCGGGCTTGAAGACGTGCGAGTCATAGCCAAAACCGATACGAGTATCCATGGTTCCTATGCCTATTTCTGCCAAAGATATCCGACCGCGATCGCAAATCCTCGTAGATCGGAGTCAGCGGGCGCGCTGGCGGAGGTAGAACTCGGCCAACTCCAGGTCGCCGGGCTGTGTAATCTTCAGATTAACCTGAGAACCGTGCACCACGGCTACTGGCAAGCCGGCACGTTCCACAACCGAGGCTTCGTCCGTACCGATAAATCCATCCGCAGTGGCCTCGGCAAAAGCCTTCTGCAACAGGCCGTAGCGGAATCCCTGCGGCGTTTGTGCCAGCACCACAAACTCGCGCGGAATAGTCGAGGTAATGAGCGCGCCGTGGGCGGTCCGTTCGACCTGCTTGATGGTGTCCACGGCAGGCAGGCCCACGATAGCTGCTCCGAATTGCGCCACCGCATCGATGGTGCGGTCAATGGTGGCGACGTCAATCAGCGGCCGCACTGCGTCATGCACCAGCACGATGTCGTCGTCCTGGGCAGGAAGGGCGGCGAGGGCATTTAAAACGGACTGTTGGCGATTGTCTCCGCCTTCAACCACGTGCACGCGTCTGGCGAATCCATGCTCTGCTGCGTAGTCGGCTACCTGCGCTTGCACTCGTTCCACTTCCGGCTTGCGCACGGCAACGTAAATGGCCGTCATTCGCTCCACCGCCGCAAAGGCGCGGAGCGAATGAATCAGTATCGGCAGACCATCAAGTGCGAGAAACTGCTTGGGCTGTGGTCCGGCCATCCGGGTGCCCAGGCCAGCAGCGGGCAGGATTACGAATACTTGCATAACGGGTGAAGTATACAACGGGGCTTGCACAGGCCGGGATTTCGGGTCAGCTCTGCCGCCAGGATTTCCTATGCCGAATCTTCGCCCGGAAGCTAACGGAACAGGGCTCAAAATGACTGAAGGTAGGATCTGCCGATAGTACATTGGCAACTCGCATATAATCGGCACTTCGGCGGGCGTGGCGATCATGAGAAACAATCCCAGATCTCCAATCCGAGGCAAACGTGATCTGCGCCTGGTGCTGCCCTTCGTAGTCATTTTCCTTGGGCTTGTGCTGCTCAGCGCCTTCAGCATTGATCTTCTATCTGCGGCCCGCGCCTTCGTTGGAGGTGAAAGCCTGTGGAGCAAGGGGCAGAAAGCTGCCGTGATTCACCTCATGCGCTATGCATATGGCGGTGATGAGGAGGAGTTCCTCGCTTACCAACGCGCTATTGCCGTGCCACTAGGCGACCGCCAGGCAAGGGTCGAGTTGGCTCGCGAACGGCCTGACTACCGCAAGGCTGCCGAGGGCCTGCTTCAGGGCGGAAATCACCCCGACGATATTCCAGGCATGATTCGATTGGTTCGCTACTTCGGACGCCTGCCGGCCATCGATCGAGCACTCGAAATCTGGGCGCACGGGGATGACGAAGTGGCAACGCTGAACCAGTTGGCATTTCAACTCCATGACGCAGTGCGGGCCGGCCACAACAGCGCCGCCGATCTCGCGCCGTTGCTGCAGGGCATTCGGGAGACCGATGCGCGGGTTACGCCGCTTGAGGGAGCTTTCTCTTCCTCACTGGGCGAAATCTCGCGGCGATTGCGCGACTTTTTGATCCCTGGCATCGGCATCGTGGCGGCTTCGCTCTTATTCCCAGGGGTTGCCCTGGTGCTGCGCGACGTTCGCCGCGAACGCAGGCATTCGTTGCGCCTGGCCCACCTGGCAAGCCACGACTCCCTCACCGGGCTCTTCAATCGCATTGAATTCGAACGCCGATTGTCCAATGCCATCGACGAGGCGCATCAAAACGGGTCGACGCACGCGCTAATGTACCTCGATCTGGATCAATTCAAGGTGGTCAACGATACTTGCGGCCACGCCGGTGGCGACGAGTTGATTCGCCAGATCGGCGCCCTCATGCGTGCCCAGTTGCGCCAAACCGATACCCTGGCCCGCCTTGGCGGAGACGAATTCGGCGTGCTGCTCGAACACTGCGCCGCCGGGGATGACGAGCATCTTGCCGAGGCCATCCGCAATGCCATTTCAAGCTTTCAATTTGTGTATCGACATCGCACTTTTTCACTTGGCGTGAGTATCGGCGTCATCAATCTGGACCAGACGGTTACAAAAGTGGCCGAGGCGCTCAGCGCTGCCGACGCCGCCTGCTATCTGGCAAAGCAGAATGGGCGCAATCGCGTCCAGGTTTATCAGCTGCACGACGATGCCATCCAGGTTTTTCATGGCGAGATGGAGTGGGTAAGCCGTGTGCACGCGGCGCTCGCCGAAGAGCGCTTTTGTCTGTATTCGCAGGAGATCACACCCTTGCAAAACAGCCCCGGCGCAGGACGGCACATCGAACTGCTCTTGCGCATGGTGGATGAAGCCGGCCGCATAGTTACGCCTATGGAATTCATTCCCGCCTGCGAGCGCTACAACCTGATGCCCATGCTGGACCGGTGGGTCATTGGCTCTGCCTTTGCCGAACTGGCCGGCCGGAACGCCGCGGCGCCGCGGGATATTGCGGTCTGTTCGATCAATCTTTGCGGCGCGTCGCTGGCAGACAGTTCGATGCCTGCCTATATTCAGGAGTGCGCTGCGCAACACGGCATTCCACTGAACACCATTTGTTTTGAGATCACCGAGACTGCGGCGGTCGGCAACCTGGAGCAGGCAGCCCGATTCATCCGGGACCTTCAATCGCTCGGGTGCACCTTCGCGCTCGACGATTTCGGCGCCGGCATGTCGTCCTTCACCTACCTCAAACATTTACCCGCGGAATACATCAAGATCGATGGTTCGTTCATCACCGAGATGTTCGACCTTCCGGTCAACCTTGCGGTCATCGAGGCGATCCACCGAATCAGCAGGGCCACTGGCCAGATGACGATCGCCGAGTGGGTGGATAGCGACGAAAAGCTGTTGCGCTTGCGCGCGCTGGGTGTGGACTATGCGCAGGGTTATCAAATTGGCAGGCCGGAGCACTTCACAGGCCGGCAGGCGTTGAGCCGTGTGGCATCAGGCCATAACCGCTAGTAGTGTTCTTTGCGAGGAAGGGCAACCAGCAGGCCAGCCGGCAACCGGTCAGCCCCTACTCGTGAAGCGGCTCCACGTAGAGCATTTCGCTTGTAGAGCGAAATCCGAAAGTCTCGTAGATCGGCCGTGCCGCGTCGGAGCTATGCAGCGCAACAACGCGCAAGCCTCGTTTGTGCGCCTCAGCCAGGCAAAGGTCTACCAGCGCATGCGCCAGGCCGCGTTTGCGGTAATCCGGCTCGACAAAGACGTTCAACATGTAGCCGCGCTCCACTCCGCTGGGGTCAAGGGGATGCGGCGGCCAGTCGAGCATCAGGATGCCGGCGGAGGCGACGGGATGGCCATTGTCTACAGTGACCCAGCCCGCGTATTTACCCTCGCTGATCATGCGATGAACCCAGGGCTCAAAGTTCCGGCTCATGGCGTCGAGAATCGACTCCTGCGTCCTGCCCATGGCGGCGAACATGGCCCGCCGGTGGGCAGTGACGAGCGAGGCATCGGCTGGGGTAGTGGGTCGTGTCTCCATTCCTTGAAGTATAGGGGAGTTTCGCTGAAATTGTCCTCGGCTGCGCGGGGCCTTGCGGCAGACGCACTATCATTCTGGGATGCGCACACCGCTCCCGCCACCCTTGCCCATTGACACCGCCCTGTTGAAGCCTGGATTGCGGCTGGCGGTGGGCCTTTCCGGCGGCGCTGACTCGGTTGCGCTGATGCGTGCTCTGGCACAGCGAGCCGGAGTGCTTGGGCTGGTGCTGCATGTCGCGCACCTGCACCACGGCCTGCGGGACGCGGAGGCCGACGTCGATCTGGAGTTTGTACGTACCCTCGCAGCGCAGCTGTCGATCCCGTTCCACGAGGCCCGTGTCGATACGCGGAATGAGGCTCGCAAAAGCGGCGAATCCATCGAGGAGGCTGCCCGGCGTTTGCGGTACAACTGGTTCCGGCAACTGATGGCGAGTGGCGAGGTGGATGCGGTGGCTACGGCTCATACGCTCGACGACCAGGCGGAAACAGTGCTGGCCAAATTCTTGCGCGGCGCATGGACTGAAGGCCTGGGCGGCATCCATCCGGTGCTTGAATTTCCTGAAGGCCGGATCCTGCGCCCATTGCTGGCCGCAACCAGGGTTGAAGTAGAGGCGTATCTCCGATCGCTAGGACAGGCGTGGCGTGAAGATTCGTCGAACTCAGACCCTGCGTATACCCGCAACCGAATTCGTCACGAGTTGTTACCTCTGTTGGAAGCATGGAATCCGCGTTTGCGGACGCATCTGGCACATATGGCTGAACTGGCTCGAGACGATGAGGCGGCGTGGCAGGCTGAGATGGCAAGGCTTGCGCCGCAATTGCTGCTGCCGGGCCGTCCGGTTCGTGGCGGAGGTCGAGCGGCGGGCGGTGGCGTGGCGATCGATGTGACGCGACTGGCTGCCCTCAACCCGGCGGTGCAGCGCAGAATTCTCCGTTTCGCAGTGGAACAGCTTGGCGCTGCATTGGACTTTCAGTCGACGGAAGCCTTGCTCAATCTTGCCTTGACGGGGAAGGCTGGCCAAAAACGTGAACTCCTGCAGGGAGTCAAGGCGGAGCGGACTCCCCGGGAACTCAGATTGATAGTGGGAGAGCCAGTAGGGATCAAGGGCAGCGAGGCTGCTCCGGGTGCCGAATACAGTGAGGCGATTCCTGGGGAAATTGCCGCGCCGGCCTTCGGCCTGCGCTTGAGCATCCAATTCTCGGGCACTGGCGCCAGGGCCGAACTTCCAGCCGATCAAATTCAGGTCGCCAAACTGCGCAACTGGCGCCCCGGAGACCGGGTCAGGTTACGGCACTCCAGCGGGCCCCGCAAAGTAAAGGAAGTGCTTGAGCGGCTGCGTGTTACCGGGAGCCGCCGGACGGTCTGGCCGGTTCTGGAAGTCAGCGGCAAGATCGCCTGGATGCAGGGCGTCGAAGTGGAGCCGGAGCAGGGAATTGAAGTCGTGGCGACGACTTTGGACGAAGGCCATGGCGCCGCTGGCGTTTAACCGCTTGCCGTGGAACTTTGGATGTAGCTTCATGACCCAAAGGCATGCAAAGAATCAGTTGTTTGCTTATTCCAACTTGCCGAGCGTTCAGAGTACAATCGACGTTACTGCTCATCCAAGCGGCGAGACTTGCGTGTCTTCCGCAAGGGCGGTGTGTACTTTCTGTGACTTCAAGGGATGTACGCGCGTCTATTAAGGGTGATGTGGGCGGTGATGGAAGAACAATCATGACTTCCCCCCCGCCGGGAAAGAGGAATCCTGGTGAATTCGACAGTTAAAACGGTAATGTTCTGGGTCTTCATACTCATGTGCCTGATGCTTCTTTGGACCGTGGTCACAAAGAACACAGGCGGGGGCAAAGACCAGGAGATTTCCTACTCCGATCTGTTCGACAAAGCCCAAGCCGGCTTGGTGCAGGACGTGACCATTGAGGGCACTGAGCTGCACGGCCACCTGAAGGCGACGCCGAAGGATCAGTTCCACACCACGGTTCCTGCGAATTACCAGGATCTTGAACAGGCGCTGCGTGCCGACAAAGTTTCGCTGGCCATCAAGACGCCGCAGACCGGCTATCTGATTCCATTGCTGATCAACATTGGCCCGTTCGTGCTGCTGGGCGCAATCTGGTTCTTCATGCTGCGGCAGATGCAGTCGGGCGGCAACAAGGCGCTGTCGTTCGGCAAGAGCCGCGCGCGCCTGCTCTCGATGCAGCAGAAGAAGATCACCTTCAAGGATGTGGCCGGTGTGGATGAGGCCAAGGAAGAGCTGAAGGAGATTATCGAATACCTGCGCGAGCCGCAGAAGTTTCAGAAGCTGGGCGGGCGCATTCCCAAGGGCGTGCTGCTGGTTGGACCTCCGGGCACCGGCAAGACGCTGCTGGCGAGGGCCGTAGCCGGCGAAGCGAATGTTCCCTTCTTTTCCATTTCGGGTTCTGATTTTGTGGAGATGTTCGTGGGCGTGGGCGCGAGCCGCGTGCGCGACCTGTTCGAGCAGGGCAAGAAGAACGCGCCCTGCATCATCTTTATCGACGAGATTGACGCAGTCGGGCGCCATCGCGGCGCCGGGCTGGGCGGCGGACACGACGAGCGCGAGCAGACGCTGAACCAACTGCTGGTGGAGATGGATGGCTTCGAGTCGAATGACGGGGTAATTTTAGTGGCGGCGACCAACCGCCCCGACGTGCTGGATCCTGCGCTGCTGCGCCCCGGCCGGTTCGACCGCCGCGTGGTTGTGGGCCTGCCTGACATACGCGGGCGGGAGGAAGTGCTCAAGGTCCACATCAAGAAGGTTCCGGTGAGCGAAGATACCAACCTGAACGTGCTGGCGCGCGGAACGCCGGGCTTCAGTGGCGCGGATCTTGCCAACATGGTGAACGAGGCGGCGCTGAATGCCGCGCGCCTGAATCGCAAGCAAGTGACCATGTACGACTTCGAGCTGGCCAAGGACAAGGTGCTGATGGGCGCCGAGCGCAAGTCCATGCTGCTCACCGAGGAGGAGAAGCGGGTAACCGCCTATCACGAAGCGGGCCACGCGCTGGTGTCGATCATGCGCGAGCACTCCGACCCGATTCACAAGGTCACCATCATTCCGCGCGGCATGGCCCTGGGCGTCACCATCTTCCTGCCTGGCGATCGCCACAACTATACGCGGGAATATCTTGAGGCCAACCTGGCCATTGCTTACGGCGGCCGTGTGGCAGAGGAGATTTTCCTCAACCAGATGTCCACCGGCGCCGGCAGCGATATTGAGAGCGCTACCGATCTGGCTCGTCGCATGGTCTGTGAGTACGGCATGAGCCGCCTGGGACCGCTCACCTTCGGCAAGAAAGAAGAGCAGATATTCCTCGGCCGCGAGATTGCACAACATCGCGACTTCAGCGAGGAGACGGCCCGGCAGATCGATCTTGAGGTTCGCCGCCTGATCGACGAAGCCTACCAGTCCGCACACGCCCTGGTTGAAACGCACAGCGACGCAATGCACCGCATCGCCGCCGCTCTTCTTGAGCGTGAGACCATCGACGCGGAGGAGGTGAGGATGCTGATCGAGGGCCAGGAGCTGCCTCCGCTGCGTTCAATCCTGGCTTCGCCCACAGACAAGGGCGACAGCGGCGTGCAGCAGGTGCTGAAGCCCGAGAGCCGCGGCGGTCCCAACTACCCCGAGGGTTCGCCTTCACCCGCGTAACCACCTGCGGTGGGGCAGCCGCGACGGATCCCGCCGACAACCAATCCATAGCGAAAGGGCCACTCGATGTGAGTGGCCCTTTTTCTGTGCGTGTTGGAGTTGAAGCCTGAGGTGGATCGGGGAGCCGGGGCTGGCGCCTTTGCCAATCTCGAGGTGCCTGCCGCTGGACCAGTTACTGGCCCCGCTCTTTTCTTGTCAGCTTGCGAAGCCCGTGGCGGCCGCCGATGAGCCGGTAGCTTACGCCAACGCTGCCGCCGTAGGGAAACAATTGGCTGTTCAACCAGGCAGGCCACTGCTGGTACTCGAAATCGCCGCGCAAACTGATCCTGTCAGTCAGCCTGAAGTCCGCGCCGCCGCCGTAAGCGATGTCGGTAAAGCGGCCGTAGGCATCGTTGTTTTCAAAATTCATTTTGCCGATGCCGATCAGAACCTTGGCATAGGGTGTGGCCTGCATGAACTTGAAAGTGTGCAGCGGAACCCGGGGGCCAGCGAGGTAGTTGTCCTCGTAAATGCTCTCGAACTGATTGAAGCGGAGCCAGCGGCCTTCAGCCTCGAGCTGAATCCAGTGGGTGAACTTCACGTCGACAAAGGCGCCAATGCCGTAGAGCCGGTTGGGGCTGGTTTGAGCCACGCCAAATCCCGCGTAGTCGGGCTGAAACATCGAAGCCAAGCCGCCGGCAGTCACGGCGAACTGGCCTCCACTCGCTGAAGGCACCACCTGGCTGTGGACAAAACTGGCTCCTGCGCTCAGCAGGAGTAAAAACAAATTCCGGGTCGATCGTCTGATCTTCAAAGAACACTTGGGCACAAATCACGTCCAGTCCAGGTGAATTTGAGTTGCTGTTTAAAGCTCAAGTTCACTCAATCTAAGAGCCTCAGGCCGGATATTGCGAGCCAATCCGGCCTGGGGTCCCTCGGAGCTGTTCTATTGCTGGGTTGTTGGGGCTTGCGCGGGTGGCTGGGCCGCTGCATTGCCAGTGGCAGGTTGGGCCGCCGCTGCATCGCCGCTGGCCGGCTGCTGCGTTTCAGGCGCCTGCTGTGTAGCATCAGGCGTGGCCGCGGGCTGTGCTGCCGGTTGCTGCGTCGCAGGGTCTCCCGAGGCTGCAGGGGCCGCCGCTGGAGCAGCTGCGGGCGCCGCCGGAGGTTCGGCCTTGGCGAGGTCATAGCGCTGCAACTTGAAGAAGACCGGCGTCACTTCAAAAGGCATCTTGTCGCGGGCGTTCATGGGTGCATAGATCTTGGCATTCATCTGGTGCACCTTGTCGTCCCACGGATCGGTCTTGATCCAGCTTCCCAGGGGCAATGCGGCCATCTGTGTCAGGTCGTCCCAGTTCAGCTTGGGCGCCATCTTCTGCAGGTCGGCCATCCACGGTGTTCCATCGGCTTTCAGCAGCGAATCGCCAAGCTTGGGCGTATTGAGCCCCTTCAGCGCCTTTTCACGATCTACCAGCTGCGCATAGTAGAGGCCGGCCGAAGGCAGCTTGTCCTTGTACATGGAGTTCTGCAGGTACTCCATGGCACGCTTGGCGGCGTCACCGTTGTCGTGGTCGCTGTGGTACATGTCAATGCGCTGGAAGGTAGCCGTATCAGGGAACATCAGCCGGTCATTGAAGGCGTACCGTGTGTCAATGTGGTGTCCCATGGCGATGTGCGCAAGCTCCATGGCAACCACTGAGGCAATCGCTTCCTCATTGGGCAGGCTGTCGATCAGGCCCTTGCTGATGAGAATGGTGTTGCCTACCGTGGTTGTTTCCACGGTGGTCGACAGCAGGATGCGGGTATGGATCTGGTCGCTGAAGGCCAGGTTATTCGGCACTACCAGGTTGATGACGATCTGGTCCAGCACCTTGTTCTCGTAGCCGCCGGGATTGAGCGGGGCCACCAGGCCGGCTTCAACAAGGCGGTCGATCACGTTGTTTTCAGCCTGCGTAACCCATGCGCGCGACGCCTGCAGCGGGCCCACATCCTGCGAGTCCTGGCTGTTGTCGACGGCGTCGTCCACCCTCACGCTGACATTCTCGCTGTCACGGGTAGGTAATTTGAGAGAGTAGCCCCAGAAGTGGGTCTGCGCCTTCAGGCCGACCGTCTTTTCGCCTTCCATGCGGGTCGTCTCTTCGACGTAAACGGCCACCGGCAGCCAAATGCCCGGCTGCACGTTCATGCGCCAGCTATCGAAGTGGAAGTAGTACTTGGAGGAATCTTCTGAGGTGGGACCGGTGTAGGTGCCATTGAACCGGACCACGTTACCATCTTGATCCTCAACCCAGATTCGGCCATAAAAACGGCCCATGCCAGGGACCTTTGGATGGACATCGTAGACCCAGGTGCGAACCGAACCGAGGAATTCGCGGCGCACATAGCTGAAGGCGTAGTGCTGGTTGTCAAAGCCTGTCGGGTCAAGAAACATCATCTGCATGAAGCCGGTGGGCGAATAAGTAAAGCGTTCGAGCCCCAGCGCCTTTGTCAGTCCAGTGATGGCCTGGAATGAACCCTTGAAAAACCCATGCTTCTTTGTGGTGGCCCGCTGCGTTTCAGTGTAGGTCTTGTCGACGAAGCCTTTGGCAAAATCGACGCGGCTCAGCGAATACTGGTCGTCGATGGGAACCTGATAAAGCTTGACGTCGGGCCGCGTATCCTGGATGTAGGTTTCCACCAATGGCGTGCGTTGCTGAATGTTCTTGATCAGCACTTTCTCACGCGCGATCGCCTTTACCACCAGGGCGGCTTGTTCGGGAGTAAGTTGGTGGGCTTGCTCGTACTTTGGCTCTTTCTTCGCATACGCGCACGCCGCACTCATTGTAATGATCAGGAAGGTGAGGGATATCTTCCGAAACGTCATGTCAAGCTCCTAGGGTGTGTTCTTCCAAGTGTTGCTCTGGCCGCGCGAGAAATCGTCATCGCACGGCCGAGTCCAGCATTTGTTCCTTACAGCAGTGTAGCCTCTATGCCAGTTGGAACGTGATCGTGATGTTGGTGGTCAAGTCGACCGCCTGCCCATTTCGAGTGGCCGGATGGAAGCGAATCTGCTCTGCCACGCGGCGAGCCTCTTCATCCAGACCATGTCCAAGTCCATGCACAATGCTCTGCACCACGACCCGGCCGTTTGAAGTAAAGGTCACGCGCAGGATCACGTTGCCTTCCACTTTCATCTGCCTTGCTTCGCTTGTGTATTGGACAGGGGGCTTGGAAACAATCTCCAGGCCGGTTGCGGCGGGCCCGTTCGTCGCCTGCTGCACGGGCGCGGCAGCCTGCGCCTTGGGGATCTCAGCAGAGGCCACCCTGGCGTTGGCATAACCGTTTGTCGCCGTGCCGGTGGCGCCGGGAATACCGGCGGAGGCCACTTTGCCCACAACTCCTGAGTTGGAACCAACCCTTGTGGTGCTGTTGCCAATGCCGGTCGAACCCACCAGGCCGTGAGGCGCGACTGCAGGACCGTTCATGCCGCCGTAAGGATTCCCGATTGCGGCAACCGTCGCTGGCCGGGTTGCGTTGGAATTTGGTGTTACCCCAAACGTCTGACCCAGGTGCACCGGCGCTGTTGAGGGCTTCACCTGGCTATTCTGCGCCGGCATGGCCGCCGTGAGGGCGGCCTTGGGCTGGGGCGCAAGGATAATCGAAGGCTTGGCTGCTTTGACCACCGGCAGCGCAACTTTCGCCTCCATCTGAATCGGCTTCAGATCGGGCTTGGGCTCCGGCTTGGGCACATTGATTTTTGGAGCGTCGAGCTTGATTTCAAGCTTGGGCGGCTCGGGGGGCTTGATCTTGGGCGGCTCAGGCAGCTTTACCTTTGCCGGCGGAGGCGGGGTGGTGGGTATGATCAAAACCGTATCTTCGTACTTGTGCTCTTCGATGACCCGCCTTGCCGTTGCTCCGATGTAGATCATCACGACAAGGATCAGCCCATTGATAAGCATACTCGAGATAAACGAGGCTGGAGAAGTCTCGGGTTCGGGCAGCAAGCCAAAGTTGGTCCGTCCGGGGGAGTAGTTCAACGGCATGGTTATCAATCCTCGAAAATCTTCTTTGTGATAGTAGGAGTTGCTTTATGGATGCATGACGAACTTGGCAAGGCAACGCCAAAGCATGCAAAACCGAGGTCTGCGAACGCCAGTTGGGCCGAACACGAAATGTCTGGTGCATAGACCCTGGACATGAAGGCACTCCACTTTACATCCAAGGCATCCACTGAAAGAATGGCAATCCCTCTTTCAGGGTAGGGAACAAAAAGTACCCGGTTTCCGGCTATGGGACTCCGGCGAGACAGATGCCTTGCGCCATGACAATGCGGCACGCAAATCTTCTGTACCGCTAGCCGCCTGCGAGGCGGTCTGAGGTGTGAAAAGGCGGTCAGCCTTCCCATCCCTATTGTAATAGACTCACGTTAAACCAAACCGTTCAGAAAGGGACGTAAATTTGTGAAGATATTGGTTACTGGTGGTGCGGGGTATATAGGTAGTACAGTTGCGGGACTCCTTGCCAAATCAGGACATTCTGTGGTTGCGTTCGACAACTTGAGTCACGGACGGCGCGACCTGCTGCCTAAGGACGTTCAGTTTGTTGAAGGTGAGCTTTCTGATCGAGACAAGCTTGAAAACCTTTTCAAGGGAGCCAAAGATGGGGGCAATCCCTTCGACGGCGTGCTCCACTTTGCTGCCCTCATTGAGGCCGGCGAGTCCATGATCCGTCCTGAGATTTTCTTTCGCAACAACACCGCTTCAACGCTCACGCTGCTTGAGGCAATCCTGGCGCAAGGACTGCGGCGAATCGTGTTTTCTTCAACGGCTGCCGTGTATGGCGAGCCGGAATCAGTGCCGATCAGAGAAGATGCTCGGCTACTGCCCACCAACGCCTACGGCGAGTCAAAACTGCTGGTCGAGCACATGCTCGGCTGGTTCAACCGCATTCACGGCCTGCGTTACGCATCGCTGCGCTATTTCAACGTGGCCGGCGCGCCGGAAGGCCCGAACGGGATCACAAGCGGCGAAGCTCACGAACCGGAGACGCACCTGATTCCACTGGTGCTGGATGTTGCCCTGGGCCGGCGCCAATCCATCAGGATTTACGGTGAGGACTACCCCACGCCAGACGGCACGTGTATCCGGGACTACATCCACGTCTCAGACCTTGCCGACGCGCACCTTCTGGCCCTGAACGCACTGGAGTCGCAGGATCGGCTCATCTTGAATCTCGGCAACGGCCAGGGATTCAGTGTCCTGGAGGTCATCGAATCGGCTCGACGCGTTACCGGCCATCCCATTCCCGCCGAAGTCCATCCACGACGTCCCGGCGACCCCGCAGTGTTGGTTGCCAGCTCAGAGAAAGCCATCCGCGAGCTTGGCTGGGTGCCGAAATACACCCAACTCGATCAGATCATCGGCACCGCGTGGGTATGGCATCAAAAGAGATACGGAGGCTAGCCGACCTGTGTTGCGCATAAATTAACTTGACTTTCATCTCCCCGCGCAAGCAACGTGGAGTGCTGAAATCCACTGGTTCCGTCAGCGCTCCTGAAGCTTCCGCTCAGGACCTTTCCCCTCATGCGCGGGCCTGCAGCCAGTCCGAAAGGTCTTCCGTCTGATGGCATCGAATTCCGATTCTCTTCCCGCAGCGAAGAGCGTCACCAGTTTGCCTAAGGTCATCTTCGGTTCCTCGCTGGGAACCCTGATCGAGTGGTACGACTTTTACATCTTCGGCTCGCTCACCACGGTTCTCGCGGTCAAGTTCTATCCGCCCGGCAACGATACGTTTGCGCTGATCGCTTACCTGGCGACGTTTGCAGTTGGCTTCCTGGTCAGGCCATTCGGCGCGCTCTTCTTTGGCCGCATGGGTGACCTGATAGGGCGCAGAATCGCCTTCATCTTCACGCTGTCCATCATGGGATTTGCCACTGCCTCGATCGGCCTGCTGCCCACTTTCCATACAGCCGGCTGGTTTTCGCCAATCATCCTCATCTTCATTCGCGTTTTGCAGGGATTGGCACTGGGCGGCGAATACGGGGGAGCCGCGGTTTTTGTAGCCGAACACGTGCCAGACAACCGTCGCGGCTTCTACACCAGCTTTATTCAGATCACCGCGACGCTGGGGCTGTTCATCTCTCTCGCCGTGATTGTGGCTACGCAGCAGAGCATGAGCCCAGCTACCTTCCAGGCGTGGGGATGGCGATTGCCTTTCCTGCTGTCGATCGTGCTGGTTTCGATCTCCCTCTACATCCGGCTCAAGATGAAAGAGTCGCCCATCTTCGCCCAGATCAAGGGCGCGGGCATGAGCTCTACCAAGCCGCTGACTGATGCATTCACCAAGTGGCCGAACTTGAAGCGTGTCCTGATTTCACTGGTAGGCGCCACCATGGGGCAGGGAGTCGTCTGGTACACCGGCCAGTTCTACGCGCTCTTCTACCTGCAAACGGTGCTCAAGGTGAATCCCAAGATGGCCAACATCCTGGTGGCCTTTGCCTTGTTGCTGGGCATGCCTTTCTTTACCGCGTTCGGCGCGTTGAGCGACCGCATTGGCCGCAAGAAGCTGATGATGGCCGGCATGCTGTGCGCGCTGCTGACGTACCTTCCCATCTACAAGGGCATGCAACAGGCTGCGGGAAACAATGTTGTGGCGCTGAACTCGGTAAAGGACAAAGTAACCGGCGCCATCAAGCTCACGCCGCTTACCACAGACGAAGCGACGGGCAACCTGGTCCCGGCCAAGGAGGCGGTCAACGCCAACCAGCCAATGCTGGTGTTCTACATCTGGATTCAAGTCCTGTTTGTCTGCATGACCTACGGGCCCATCGCCGCCTACCTGGTAGAGGTGTTCCCGGCAAAGGTGCGATACACATCGGTGTCTCTGCCTTATCACCTGGGGAATGGCGTTTTTGGCGGTTTGTTGCCGTTGATCGGGCTGGGATTGTGCGCCGCCACGGGGAACATCTATGCGGGGCTCTACTATCCAATAGGAATCGCCTCCATCACCTTTATCTGCGGGGTCCTGCTGCTGAAGGAGACACACGGCACGCTGATCTGGAACGAGGCGGAAAACAAGGCTTGAAGCGACAGCCCGGCGTCGGCCCGCTGACAGACCTTGCAGATTGTGAGCCTGTCCCTTTAAAGTGACCCCACGCGGAATCTCTTCGCGCGGCCTCCGCCGGAGCGCCAAGATCCACCAGGATAACTTTCTCAGAAGGACGTTTTCATGTCTTCCTTGCCCGTTCCCGCCATTGTCAATCAGGACCTTGACTCAACGCTTCGAGAGTTTCGCGTCTTCCCGCCTCCGCCGGAGTTCAGCGCCAAGGCGCACATCAAGAGCCTTGAGCAGTACGAGACTCTCTACAAGCAATCGATCGAAGATCCGGAGAGTTTTTGGGCCGGGGTTGCAAAGGATTTGCACTGGTTCAAACCGTGGGACAAGGTGCTGGAATGGAACGAGCCGCGGGCCAAATGGTTTGTGGGCGGCAAGATCAACCTGAGCTATAACTGCGTCGATCGTCACGCCCTGGGCGCCCGCCGCAACAAGACAGCGATCATCTGGGAAGGTGAGCCAGGCGAAGTGCGCCGGCTTTCCTACGAAGAACTTCACGCAGAAGTGCAGAAGTTCGCCAACGCGCTCAAGTCCCTGGGCATCAAGAAAGGCGACCGTGTCGCCGTTTACATGGGCATGACGCCGGAACTGGCGATTGCTCTGTTGGCCTGTGCGCGCATCGGAGCCGTTCACTCAGTCATCTTTGGCGGGTTCGCCGCCAACGCGATCGCCGACCGCGTCAATGACTCGGGATGTGTGGCGATTCTCACCCAGGACACGAGCTTTCGCCGCGGTGGTGAAATCCAACTGAAGCGGACCGTGGATGAAGCGGTGGTCGCTTGTCCCACGGTGAAGCATGTGGTGGTGTACCGGCGCACCGGTAGCCCGGTGAAGATGGCTGAGGGCCGCGACCACTGGTGGCACGACCTGGTAGCCGCCGCCGCGCCTGAATGCCCAGCCGAGGAACTCGACTCGGAAGATCCGCTCTACGTTCTCTACACCTCCGGCACGACCGGCAAGCCCAAGGGGCTTGTCCACACCACGGGCGGCTATGCGGTGCAAACGTACCTCACGACGAAGTATGTGTTCGACCTCAGTGACCAGGACATCTACTGGTGCACGGCGGACATTGGCTGGGTCACGGGCCACTCGTATGTGGTGTATGGACCGCTGCAGAATGGCGCCACCGTGCTGATGTATGAAGGCGCGCCCAACTGGCCGGATTTCTCACGGTTCTGGAAGATCATCGACGACCACCAGGTCACCATCTTCTACACCGCGCCGACCGCCATCCGCGCGTTTATCAAGTGGGGCGACCAGTACGTCGAGAAGTTCAAGCTGGACTCGCTGCGCCTGCTCGGCACGGTTGGCGAGCCCATCAATCCTGAAGCGTGGATGTGGTACCGGGAGAAGATCGGCCACAACCGCTGTCCCATCGTCGATACCTGGTGGCAGACCGAGACGGGCGCTATTATGATTGCGCCGATCCCCGGTGCGGTGCCCACCAAGCCGGGTTCGGCCACGCGTCCCTTCTTCGGCATTCAGCCTGAGGTGGTTACCAAAGAAGGTGTACCGGTACCCGCGGGGAGCGGCGGCCTGCTGGTGGTTCGCAAGCCGTGGCCGTCCATGGCGCGCACCATTTATGGCGATCCGGAGCGCTTCAAGAAGACCTACTGGAGCGACGTTCCCGGTTGTTACTTTACTGGCGACGGCGCGCGCATGGATGCCGAAGGCTACTTCTGGCTCATGGGCCGAGTGGACGACGTGATCAACGTCAGCGGCCACAGGCTGGGAACCATGGAGGTGGAGTCGGCGCTGGTGGCGCATCCAAAGGTGGCTGAGGCCGCCGTGGTCGGCCGTCCCGATGAGCTCAAGGGTCAGGCCATCTCCGCATTCGTCTCGTTGGAAGGCGGCAACTATCCCAGTGAGGAATTGAAAGACGAACTGCGTAAGTGGGTGTCGAAGGAGATCGGTTCGCTGGCGCGGCCCGACGACATTCGTTTTACCGAGGCCTTGCCGAAGACCCGTTCCGGAAAAATCATGCGCCGCCTGCTCAGGGAACTGGCTACCCATGGCGAAATCAAGGGCGATACGACCACGCTGGAAGACTTCACCGTCATCGCCAAGTTGCGCGAGGCTGAAGAAGGTTAGCACCGACGAGTGGAGGCAACCATGCGGCGTCTGCGCTATGGCGTAGCCATGAGCTTCGACGGCTTTATCGCCGGTCCCAACGGGGAATACGACTGGATCGTGTCCGATCCGCTGATCGATTTCGCAGCCATCTTTGCCCAGTTCGACACTTTTCTGATGGGGCGGAAGACGTATGAAGTCGCCAGAGAAAAGGGCAAGTCGTGGGACCGTTCTGGACAGCGCTGGATCGTCGCGTCAACCACGATGAAGCCTGAAGCGCATCCCGATGTCACGGTTCTTAATCGCGATGTTCCAGATCAGGTTGCGGCATTGAAAGGGCAGCCGGGCAAAGACATCTGGCTTTTTGGTGGGGGTGTGCTGTTTCGGACCCTGCTGGACGCAGGCCTTGTGGATGCCATGGATATATCAGTGATGCCGGTCATGATTGGCAGCGGTGTTCCCCTGTTGCCCGCCGGGCAACGCCGGAGTATTCACCTGGAAACTTGCAAGACATTGCCAAGCGGGATTTTGATATTGTCGTATTCGATTGTGTAAATTCATTTGGAAGTCCGCGCGCCAAACATCGCACTTTGCGATGGGCGCGTAACTTCTCCAAATCCAAAAAGCAAGAGGCGTCCAATGGATTGGACGCCTCATTCATCGTATGCCTGATCAGGCCCTGTTCAAAAACTGTACCTGGCACCAAACGTGGCGCGGTCGTTGAAGGTCAAGTGCGGTGAATATCCCAATTGCTTTGAATTATTGATCGGAGAAAACGATGCTCCGATGTAGTCCCCGCCGGCGCGAATGGAAAGACGGGAGCCGAGCTTGTATTCCAGGCCGCCGCCGAAACCACCCGCGAATGAGATGTTCGGCGTTTGGCTCTCGCCTGCACTGTGTTCCCCGCCGATGAGGGCATGAAGAAATCCGCCGTATTCCTTATAAAGTGGGGCGTGAATCTCAGGTCCGAAGAGCAGCGAGTCGAGCGTGGGATTTCCTGGGTTCCCGGAGACAACTGCGTATCTGTAATAGGAGCCGTCCGCCATAATGCCGAAATATTTTCCGAAATTACGCGTCACATCCACTTCGACTCCCAGGAGTCCGCTTCTCGACAAGTTGACGTGGTTAAGGCTGCTGTAGCCCATTCCCGCAAAGACGGACCATTTCTCAGTGGACTCGCCCTGGTCGACGTTTCGCGATCCACGAGCTGGGGCAACCTGGCTTGATGCTGCAAGGGGCGAAAGTGCGGCCGATACCAAGGCCAGAATCGAAAGCAGAACCGTCCTCTTCAACTTGAAACTCTCCTGAATACCGTGCTTTGACCGCTGGGCCGCCGAGTAACGCTCACCTGGATTTGCAGGCTGCGGGGCCGCGGCTGATTTGATGTACCTTCATAGACTATCCTCTTGACCCCGGTTCATAGAAGCCCCAACCCAACCAATCGGGAACGACTCACGGGATTCAGGCGTAACTTGGCCTGGATGCGACAGGAGTTTGACCGCCGAGGGCGGCGATGGTCATCCGATTCAGGAGAAAGAAAGCCGGGCGCCGATTGCCATGCGCCCAGCCAATGCCTGGTAAGAATTCTCAATCCCGGTGCAGGTACCAGGGAATGTTGATCACGATGATGCGTCGATTGCCGCGCAGCAGCAGAATTACCTTGAGCATGTCGGCGCGGCGGTTGTGCATCAGGTTCTCCCACCAGTGGGACACCACCAGTTCCGGTACCAGCACGCAGATTTTGTGAAACTCAGACTCCTTTTCTGCGGCCAGTACGTAATTCACCACCGGCGCCAGTACATAGCGGTAGGGCGATTGCAGAATCTCCAATTTAGGTACGCACTTTCCAGCATCGCGCAGCGGCGCAGCCACGTCGCGCTCCCAAAACTCGCAAATCTTGTCAGGCACATCGGTGGTTTGCACGTGCAGGCAGCGAATGTCGTCGGACATCCCCAATGCGAAGCTGAGCGCCTTCTCAGTGATGCGGCTCCACCTGTCGATGGGCACAACCACGATGGGCTTGGTCACCTCGGCCGGCACGATAGGCCTGTCGAGATCCGTTTCTCGATCGACACTGACATAGTGGCGATGAACGGCGCGCATGAGAATGATCAGCACCACGATCAGGAGGGCGGTGATCCAGGCGCCATCCATGAACTTGGCAAGCAACACGACCAGCGCAGTAATCCCCGTGGCCACGGCTCCCAGGCCGTTGACCATCATGCGCAGCGTCGCTTTACCCTTGCGCTTCCAGTGCATCACCATGCCCGCCTGGGAGAGCGTAAATGCCATGAATGCGCCGATGGCGAACAAGGGAATCAATCTATCGGTGACGCCGCGGAAGACAATCAGCAGCAAGGCTGTCAATGCCACCAGGACATAGATACCCCACGAGTACAACAGGCGCCGGCCTCGCAGCATGAATACATGCGGCATGTAATCGTCAAGTGCGATGGCGCGCGTCAGGCGCGGGAAATCCGCAAAGGCTGTATTGGCTGAAAGGGCCAGCACCAGCAGCACTGAAGCGATCGTCAGATAGTAAAACCATCCATGGCCCATCACAGCGCGGGTCAGCATCGACAGCACGCTCTCGTAGCCGGGGCCTTCGGGGTCAGTGGCGGCGATTTTGTAGGAGCGGCACAAGAGCGCGATGCCGGCCAACAGCACGCCCAGCAGAACGATGATGATGGTCAGAGTGATCTTGGCGTTCTTGCGCGTGTCGTCACGGAAAGCCATCACGCCGTTGCTCACTGCTTCAACGCCGGTCATGGCAGTGCAGCCTGAAGAGAAGACTTTCAGGAGCAGCCAGAAGCTCACTGCCGCAGCGGCTGGGGGAACCACGGGCAGCGTCGAAATCGGCTGTGGATGACCTCCAGTGGTCAGGACATGCCACGCACCCACGGCAATCACAATGAGCAGGGTTCCAGTGAACATGTAGGTCGGAATCATGAATACTACGCCAGTGTCGTGTACACCGCGCATGTTGACGATAGTCAGGATCAGCAGGACAAGCAGGCAAAGTTGCAACGTGTGAGGTTGTAGTTCAGGAGCGGCGGAGATCAGCGCGCCAACGCCCGCCGAAATACCGACCGCGGCCGTCAACACGTAGTCAATCATCAACGCGGCCGCTGCCAGCAAACCTGCGCCCTCACCAAGGTTCTGTGAGGCCACCGTGTACGAACCGCCGCCATGGGGATAGGCATCGATGGTCTGGCGGTAGCTGAAAAAGACGATGATCAGCAGGCCGACAATGGCCGCGCTGACGGGGACAATGTAATGCACACCGACCAGGCCGAGCGGAATCAGCAGCGTCAGCGCGGCTTCTGGGCCGTATGCGGCGGAACTGAGAGCGTCCAGTCCGAAGATGGGAATGCCGGCGATTGGTCCGATATGCTCAGCGCGTTCTTCGCTCGTCGCCAGAGGCCTGCCAAACAGCAGGTTCTGAATGCTTGAGGTTAAGGCCATGGTTTTTCATCCGGCAGCCGAGGTTATGAGGAAGGGGAAAATGGCTGACGAAGAGATTGTCTCACGGGCCAATGACATGAATATTTCGGCCAGCTCGAAGAATCGCCGCGAGCTGGCCGATTGATTTTAGCGTTGAATCTATGCAGGGGTCGGGAGCCAGCAGCCGGGGGTGGAATGGGAGATTGCAATCTCTTCTTCGGTCATGTCCGTGGAAACGTCGGCAAAGAGCGGGGTGCTCAGATAGCGCTCGCCAGTGTCGGGCAGCATGCAGAGAATTGACGATCCCTTTGGGGCCTCAGCGGCAACCCGCAACGCGCCGGCAAAGGTTGCGCCCGAGGATATGCCCACGAAAATTCCTTCCTTGCGCGCGAGTTCCTTGCTGCAGCGGATGGCATCCGGCCCGGCGATGCGCAGCACCTCGCTGATTGCCTTTGAGGCCACGGCATCTCCGGTAAGCTTGGCCACAAAGTCCGGGCTCCAGCCCTGCATTGGATGAGGTTTCCATGAAGGGTGCGGCGCGGAGGCTGATCCGTCCTCGTTCCTCTGCTGTTCAATGCCGCTGGAGAGCATGGGCGCGTCCTCCGGCTCGCAGACAACAATCTTTGTCTCTGGCCGCTCTTTGGCCAGCACGCGGGCAACGCCTTTCAGCGTGCCGCCGGTGCCAAAACCTGTCACCCAATAGTCAAGGCGCTCACCATTGAAGTCGTCCAGAATCTCCTTCGCAGTCGTCCGCGAATGCATGTCGGCATTGGCTTCATTTTCGAACTGGCGCGTATAGAACCACCCATGCGTTTCGGCAAGCTCGATGGTTTTGTTCACCATCCCCACAGCCCGCGCTGAAGCGGGCGTTACGATGACCTTCGCCCCCAGAAAGCGCATGAGCCTGCGGCGCTCGATGCTGAAAGATTCAGCCATGGTTACCACCAGCGGATAGCCTTTCTGGGCGCAGACCATGGCCAGTCCAATGCCGGTATTACCGCTGGTTGCCTCAACCACAGTCTGTCCCGGCTTCAACTGCCCTGTTCTCTCCGCATCTTCGATAACGCCAAGGGCAAGGCGATCTTTGACCGAGCCCAGCGGGTTGAAAGCCTCGATCTTGACATAGAGGTTCACGTCTGGCGGTGCGAGCTTGTTGATTTTCACAACAGGGGTTTTGCCAACCGTTTCCAGGATATTGGCGTATCTGCGTCCCATTCAAGCCTCCTTTTGATGGGCGCAATTCTACCCGCAGAGAACAACGATACGGAAGGAAAAAGGCTGTCGTGGCAGAGGCTTCTGTTTTCGAGCCCGGCGGGTGCGAGAGTTATTGCGGGCTTGAAGGGGCGGCGGGGAGCGTGAACTGGAAGCGGCTCCCCTGACCGGGCATGCTCTCGGCCCAAATACGCCCGCCATGCTGCTCCACAATGCTGCGGCAGAGTGCAAGCCCAAGCCCGGTTCCGCCAAGAGCGCGGGAGTCGGATGCATCGCCCTGTTGAAACCGCTCAAATATTCGCTCCAACTTTTCCGGTGCGATGCCGCGGCCCTGATCTTCTACCGAGAAGCAGATTTCGCCGGTGCCGAAGGGATGCGCGCTCAGGCGAATGGTGGTATCGCGCGGAGAGAATTTAAGAGCATTTGTCACCAGCTCATTGAGCACTTGCAGGATGCGATCCTGGTCGGCCAACACCGCTGATGGCGGTGCATCGATGCGGAAACCGATATGAAGCTGCGTTGCCGTGGTATGCGCCACATCCGCAGCGCGTCGCAGCAGGTCAACAGCTTCAATGGGCTGGCGGTGCAAGGGCAGCTTGCCCTTTTCGCCGCTGTCGAAGTCGAGGATGTCATTGACCAGGCGGACCAGGCGGTCGCAGTTCCCGATGGCCATGTCGATCATCTGGCGCTGCTTTTCAGGGCGCTTATCGAGCGAGCCTGAAGCAATCAGCCCCAGGGAAGCCCGCAGCGAAGTTAACGGAGTACGCAGCTCGTGGCTGACCGTAGACACGAATTCATCTTTCATGCGCTCCAGGCGGCGGCGGTCGGTGATGTCTTGAAAGGCGATGACCATGCCGGAGATCTGGCCATTTTCAAGCAGCGGAGTCGCCGTGTATTCCACCGGAACTGCGACGCCGTCGTGGCGCCAGAACACTTCGTCCCGCATGCGCACGGTTTCCCGGCGGCGCATGCCTTGAAGAATGGGACTGCTTGTCTTGGAGTAAGGGGTGCCGTCGACGTGGCTATGGTGAATCACCTCGTGCATGTCCCGGCCCGTCAGTTCGTCAGCAGTGTATCCAAGGGAGCGTGCTGCAGCCTGGTTGATGAAGGTCAGGCGCCCATCCAGGTCAATTCCGTAAATGCCGTCTCCGACGGATTCGAGGATCAACTCACGCTGGCGCGTGATGTGGTGCAGTGCTTCTTCGGCCTCGTGCTGCTCGGTGACATCCATTCCATGGGCAAGGATGAATGGCCGTTCTCCGGGCAACTCCATGCGCCGGCTGCGGAAGGCGATTCGTCGATAAATACCGTCACTCCGGCGCAACGGCAACGCGCCTTGCCACTCCTCTTTGGTTGCAAGCGTGCTCAGGCATTCCTGGAAGGTGGCCGCGCCTTGCAAATTGGACAGGTCTTCAACCGCCCGGCCGATCAAAGCGTCGGTGCGATAGCCAAGCGTCTCTGCGGTAAAGGCATTCAGCGAGGTCAGCCGCCCATCCATTGAGCAGGTGAAGACAAAACCCAGGCTGTTTTCTACCAGTTCTCGATAGCGTTCTTCGCTCGAAAGCAGCGCCAACTCCATCTGCCGTTGCTCGGTTACGTCTTGTCCGCTTACGATCAGGTACTGGATCTCGTTGTTGGGTCCATTCAGCGGGCGCATGGTCCAGGTAACTCGGCGCGTTTTGCCCTCTGGAATGCGCCAAGCGGTCTCCTGGGGACCAATCACAGCTCCCCCGGCAGCTTCACGCAGTTTTGTCATGGCCCATGCCCGGTCTTCAGGCTCCAGAACCTCGTCTATGAATGCCTTGGCTCCGGTGTCGGTCCGGCTGATCCCGATGAGTTGCGCGCAGGGCTCGTTCATCCGCACCATCCGGCCTGCCGTGTCCAGCACGGTAACCAGGGCGGGGATTGCGTCAAGCGTCGCCGCCACAAACAATCGCTCGATGGCCAGGGCGCGTTCAGTTCGTTGCCGCACTCGTTGAGCCTGTTCCTGGGCGATGATGCGGTTGTAGAGCTCAAGCCGGGTGACGGCCTGGCGGCCCATTACCTCAAGGAAGGTGAGGTGCTGCTGGGTAAACTTGTTCGGTTCCCTGGCCAGAAGCGCCATGGTTCCAACAACCTGCTGCGCGCTGGTGATGAGAGGCGTTCCGGCATAGGATCGGCACGGCTTCCCGCCCACCACTGGGATGCCCTCCGGAGGAAAACGCTGATCGCGCCCTGCATCCTGAATCAGGAGCGGCTCACCCTTTTTGAGTACCCACTGGCAAGCAGTTGATGAACGTGTTTGTTCTGGCGCGTGAAATCCAAACTGGGCTTTGAACCAAAGGCGATTGAAGTCCATCCATCCGATGTAGGCGTAATCGGCGCCACACAGAACGGCGACAAACTCAATCAATTCATCGAGCGCCGGGTCCGGATTGCGATCGAAAATATCGAATTCCGAACGCGAAGCGAGCACATGGAATTCCGCGCGCTGCGATGTTGGGACGGCACTCATCAGGCAAGTTGACCCCGCGTTCAGTATCCGACAGTTAAGGGGGATTGCCTCTGCCACAAAGAGGGGAATTATCGGTCAACTGCGTTGCGACCTAAGTAACTCTAAATCTATGTCTAATTTGCAGTAGAGTGTTACCTCCGGAATGTCAATCAGGGGCCACACATGCGTTGCAAAGGGGTTTTCCAGAGTGGTGGTTGGATTTCCACAGAAACCACTCTGCCGATAAGTTCCTGCTCGACGAGAGTGGTAACTGCGGTGGTAACTAAAATGCATGGCCGAGGCCCATTTCCAGTGTTCAATGGCCCAGGTTTTCCACAGGCGCGAAGCTCGCCAGGGCGCCATTTCGCATGATTGGCACTGCTGCGGGCGAGTCTCGGATCAGTTTGAGGCTGCTTCTCCGTTTTGGCTTGACTCGCCATTTGCAGAGTCCGAACCGCCCGAATCTGCCTGGCGCGAGGCTTCTTTCCTGGCTGTTCCCAATCCTCCCGCCTGGCTGACGGCACCTCTGCCCTCATCGGCCATTCCAGTTGACGAAGTGATCTTGGTTTTCACGCCTGAGACTAGGTTCATCTCCTGCGCCAGCAATTGGGCCACGCGCCACTTCCTCACCTGCAGCTGCGAAGCAACTTCCTGCAGGTAGGTGCTGTCATGCCATTGACGAGGAACAATGCGCGCCATTTGCAGAAGCATCTTCTCATCCATGGCAATAGCCTTTTGAAGCCAGGTGTTGAAGATCCGATTCACGTCGAGATGCGTATAGACGCGGCGGTCCGGGTAAAGCGCAGAACCCCGTTGCTGCTCCTCTCGGCCCCAATACCCGCCGAACATCTGGCCATTGCCTATAAAGAACGCCGTCACCATGAGTCCGTCGGCTGAAGGCAGAAACACCGCCTTCCTGGGACCGATTTGGTTTGCCCATAGATCAAGTAGGAGCATCCCAGCGAAATCGCTTCGATTGCTGATCCTGCCTTCCCAGTTTTCGGGCAACTCATGGTAAACAAACGCGTCCTCTTCCTGGGACACGGCTCGCGAACCAAAATACAAGCCGGGTCCTGGCCGATCGAGCCAGGAGTCCGATCCAGTCCAATGCAGGAGTAAGTACTTATCCACGCAGGACTCGGAGATCTCAATCGGCCTCCATGCGGGAACCGAGATGCCCAGATACTTGGCCAACTCGTTGCCCAAAGCTTCATTCGCAAGGACGTTTGGCCCCTGAAAGCTGTCCATCATTTTGACTACGTAAAGAAAGCCGTCAGATGCTTTGACCAAGACTGTGTGCAATCCACCGCTCAACCTCTTTAGAATCGCGCATGCTTTGAGAACCGGTGCGGACTGCGCTGGGGAAACAACGTTCTCTTCAAACCGATCACAAACCATCATTCACCTTTCCGTTTTTGCGCAGAACGGGGCTGGCCCACGGGAAGCCCCATTTGGCATCGACGGGATAGATTTGCAGGGATCTTTAGGGCGCTTCAATAGGAGAGCAATAGGGCCGAACTACTAGTTGCGTGACTCCGGGGATGAAACGAATCTCTGCTGCGATTTCTATCTTCGCAGAGGTTTTCCACGTTGGGAAGGTGGTTTTACATCGATTTCACAGTAAATCAATTTACTATATTTATTTTGTTATAGATACGAGATCAAATTTTGGTCAGTTTTACCTATGATTTTACCTCCTTATACCCCTTGCTATACCCCCGTTGCGAAAAAGCTCCCCCGGTCGGGGTGAAGGTTGTGAGATGCTGTTGTTGTGGGTGCAGTCATGACTGGGGTGGACTCACCGTTAGTCCCGCTTGAGAGCGATCCAAGGTGGCGGCTAATTCTGCGAATTGCGGCCAGCCCTGGTTTTGTGAACTCACCCCGGCTTTCGACGTTTCTCGTGTTTGTCACCAGGCAGAGTCTAAGCGGAGAAAGTGGCACGCTCAACGAGCGAACCATCGGAGAGATGGTCTTTGAGCGGGCCCCAAACTACGATCCGCGCGATGACAACATTGTCCGTTCCCACGCCAGCCGCCTGAGAATCCGCCTGCAGGAATACTTCGACGGCGAGGGCGCTTCAGAGAAGCTTCGTGTCAGCATTCCGCGGGGAAGCTACGTCCCCATATTCGAAGAATTAGAACCAAACGTTCAGAAAGCGTGGCCGTCGTTGGCTCCCGTTAAGCCGACGGTACCAAGCCAGGAAGCGAGGAGAGAAGCAGATCCATTGCCGGCTGCGGCTGTCCGACCCCGCATGTCGATATTCCTGGCTGCCGCAGTCTTGCTCGCTGTCGCGGTTGTTGGCAGCGTTTCGACTCTCATCTATCTCGGTTATCATCCATCGCTTCAGAACACCGCGACCCACAAACTGTGGGCACAGATGTTTAACCGCAATCAGGAAACCATTATTGTTCCAGCCGACAGCAGCCTGGTGATTACACGCCTGATGGTGGGACACACGATTCGCCTTGCGGACTATGCGGGCGGGCAATACAGGCAGGCAACCGTCTGCAACAAGCCCTGCGATCCTCGCATGGTTGAAACTGTCGAGTCCTTGCGCTACACCTCGATGAGCGATCTGGAGTTTGCCGTCAAAGTAACACACATTCCGGAGGCCATACCGGACCGCACAGAAATCCGCTATGCGCGCGATCTCGAGCTGAAGGACTTCAAGGAGTCGAACCTGATTCTGGCCGGATCGGAAGAGGCGGATCCCTGGATGGCCGTAGTCAGCGGCCAAATGAATTTCGTCGTCCACGACGACTCTGACGCCGGCCCGTTACACGTGGAGAACAGAAACCCGAAGCCTGGTGAGAAGAGCGACTACCCGTACGATCCCCACGATGGGCAGCACCGGGGCCTGGCCACAATATCATTTCTTCCCAACTTAAGCGGTTCCGGCAACATCGTGGTAGTTCAGGGTTTTTCACTGGCAGGCACGCAGGCTGCGGCGGAATTCGTCACCAATGGCCGCGATCTGGATGCGTTGTTTCCGGCTTACTCCGGCAACCTGGCTAAATTGCCCCATTTCGAAATTCTGCTCACCACAGTTGAGATCAATGGGATGGCATCCCGTGCAGTTCCGTTGGCATGGCATGTCTCTCCCTAGTGTCAAAAAGGGGCCGTCGACCCGACGATTCAGAGCGCGTCTTGAGCCATCTTGATTCCGGCCTAGTTGCCGGCGGGCAGCTTGCAGCAGTCTCCAGTCGCAGCCGGCTCGTTGGCGCCTGCGTCCATTACAACCTTCCAATTGCCGTCAGGCTGTTTGCGCCAGATGGTGATGTAGCGACCGGTCGTTGTCACGGGGTTGCCGTTTGCATCTTTGCTGTGACCTTCAAAGTGTCCCCAGGTGTAGCCAATGTCGCCGGAAGGTCCCATCGATGCGTCGGTCGGGGTCCAGGAAAGCTGGTAGACCTTGGGGTCCCATGCGGCGGACCTGGCAATGGCAACGCGGCCCACCACCGGGGCTTGCCCATTCCCCAGCGCCACCCCATCCTCGGCGAACCAATCGGCAAACGCGGCTCCTCCGCGTTCCAGAACGTCCTTGGCAAAGCGCGCCTCAAGATCGAACAGCAGCATCTTTCCGGGCTTCACAGTGGGGTCAGTCAGAGGATTCGGAGCGGTTGACGCCGAGCCGTTCGGGCTCAGAACCTGGCAGAAGACGGGGCCACCTACTGCAAGTATGACCGTCGACAATCCCATCAGTATTGTTTTCAAACTTCTGCGCACTTTTCTGCCCTCCTTATTGATACGTCATCGCCATCCTACATCGGATTCTTGCGTTAGGTCGGTGACGCGTCAGCCCATTTCCAAGCTCATCTTGCCCAGTGATAGACCGTCAAAACATTCAACGCCTTGCAACTCGCCGGATTGATATACTTGATCGGGCACAGTCCGGGCCGGTCTCGGCCACAGGCAGCCCCCCAGCGCGTGGCGCTTGTTTCTGTGATGCCCGGCCCTTTTCCGGGGGAAGGAAGTAAATGGGAGCACTGCTGGAATCCATCCACTCGCCTGCTGACCTGAAGCGTCTGAATGAAGCGCAGATGGCTGAACTGGCGGAAGAGATTCGCGTCTTCCTGATTCAGACCCTTTCAAAGACCGGCGGTCACCTGGGCCCAAACCTTGGTGTGGTTGAACTTACGCTTGCCCTGCACACAGTTTTCAACACTCCTGAAGACAAATTGCTCTTCGATGTAAGCCACCAGGCCTATATCCACAAAATACTTACCGGCCGTTTGGATCGCTTTGAGACCATGCGGCAGCCGGGCGGGCTCAACGGCTTCATGCTCCGGACTGAAAGCGAGCACGACTGCTACGGCGCCGGCCACGCCGGCACGGCACTTTCAGCAGCCCTGGGTATGGCGGTGGCGCGCGATCTGTCCGGCGGCAAGGAGCACGTGATTGCGGTTGCCGGGGACGCCGCGTTCACAAACGGCATCTCGTTTGAAGCGCTCAACAACATCTCTGACCAGACCAAGCGCCTCATCATTGTGCTCAACGACAACGAGTGGTCCATCGACCGGAATGTGGGTGCCATCGCTCGCTACTTCCACCGCATCGTGACCAACGAGCACTATAAGAATCTGCACGATTCGGCTCGTCGCATTGTCGAGCGGTTTGGCGGCAAGACCGCCGTCACCCTGGCGCGCCGTGCCGAAGAAGCTGCCAAGAGCATGCTATGGCCCTCAATCCTGTTTGAGGAGTTCGGGTTGCAGTACTACGGCCCCATCGACGGCCACAATCTTCCTCTGCTCATTGAGACCTTCAAGTTCCTCAAAGCTGAAAACAGGCCGGTCATTCTTCACGTCCTTACGCAAAAAGGACGCGGCTACCAGCCGGCGCTCGACGGACAAAAGAAGTTCCATGGTCTGGGGCCGTACGATCCGGAAACAGGCCAGACCAAACCTGCCGGCGTACCAACTTACGCAGAGTCCTTTGCCAATACGCTTGTGGACCTGGCACGGGAGAATGACCGCATCGTGGCGATTACCGCCGCCATGCCCAACGGCACAGGGCTCGATCTATTCCGGCCTCATTTTCCCAAGCGGTACTTCGATGTAGGGATTGCGGAAGAGCATGCAGTGGTATTTGCTTCGGGCATGGCCACGCAGGGCTACCGTCCAGTGTGCGCCATCTACTCCACATTCCTCCAACGCGCATTCGACCCGGTTGTACACGACGTCTGCCTGCAGAAGCTTCCTGTGGTATTTTGCATGGACCGCGCCGGGCTCTCGGGTGACGACGGCCCCACCCACCACGGGCTCTTCGATATTGCTTACCTGCGCGGCATTCCGGGAATTGTTTTGATGGCCCCCAAGGATGAAGACGAACTGGCTGACATGATGAAGACCTCATTTCAGCTTTCGGGACCGAGCGCCATCCGATACCCGCGTGGTGCAGTGGCCGGCGTTCCCCGCAAGGCCATGCCCGAAGTGATTCCAGTGGGCAAAGCAGAAGTGCTGCAGGACGGTAGCGACGTTGCAATACTCGGCCTGGGACCGATGACCAGGATGGCGCAGGAACTTGCTGGGCGCCTGGAGCGCGACGGATTTTCAGCGGCGGTCATCAATCCCCGATTTGTGAAACCGGTTGACCGGGAGATGCTTGAACACTACGCGGGACGCGTCGCGGCTTTCGTTACCTTTGAAGATCATGTCAAGATGGGCGGCTTCGGCTCCGCGGTGGTCGAGGCCCTTGATGAAATGGGCAGTTCAATTCCGGTGGTTCGCATTGGCTGGCCCGATCAGTTTATCGAGCACGGCAAGGTGGACGATTTGCGCGCCAAGTACGGCCTCAGCGTTGAAGGGGCACTGGTGCAGGTGCGTCCGCTGCTGACGCACAGGCAAAGGCCAGCGCTTGTCGCCAGCTCGATCGGTTAATCATGACTGCGAAGCCGGTTTATATCCTTTCTTAACAGGCAAGACTTTTTATGCGAGTATTTCGTACTGTTGTCTCGGGTTTGGGTGCGGTTGCTTTGGTCAGCGTTCTGGCCTGGCCGCAGACCCAGCCTCCCGCCCTTCAAAAGCCATTGGGTTCGGTTCCCCTGGTCCTATCAGGCGGCACGGTCGTAGACGTCACAGATTGGGGACACTCGGCTCGAGATTTGGAAAATGCCGTCGTGATTGTGCGCGATGGACGCATCACCGAGGTGGGCGCAGTCGGGGCCATCTCCATTCCCAAGGGCGCTCGCGTAATCGACTGCACTGGTAAGTTCATTATTCCCGGCCTGGTTGACGGGTTTGCGGGAATGAATAGCGAGGGCCAGGCCGGTGCGAACCTCTATATGGGTGTCACAACAGTGGTTGCCTCGAGCGACGACCAGCGGGGCATGATCGATGTGGGCGCCCATCCCAGCCCGCACCTTTATCTGATCGACTCCATTGGCACCACCGACAACTGGAGCTTTCTTGCCGGCCGGCCCGAATGGGCTGCAAAGCTTAAAGAAGGCGCATCTCCTGTCGAACTGAGCCCTGAAGATACGCTCCGGCAGATGAATGACACGGTAAAGCTTGGGACCCGCGTGCTGTGGCTGGGATGGAATCTCACCGCGGCCAATACTCAGTGGATCATCGCTCATGCACACCAGATGGGCCTGGTCACTTACGGGGAGTTTGTATCAACGCCTTACAGTGTCGGCATCGAAGCCGGTGTGGACGTGTTGCTGCACATGAACCGCTACGAACTCGGCGTGATCCCCGATGAGTTGCAGAGGCCGCTGGTGGACAACTCCATTGGACCCGCTGCCAATACGGCATACGACTATGCTGAGCGACTGCCACCCAGTGACCCGCACCTGCGCGCGTACGCTCAATTGATCGCCACGCACCACGCAGCGTTGATGCCGACATTCAGCCTCTTCTATCTGCACCTGACGGGCCATCGAAACCTGTGGAAAGAGCCCGCCGCCCGGCTGCTCGATCCATCCCAGATGTACCAGCCATCCGATCGGGCCACTGGCGAGGTGACCTACCCGCTTGCGCCCTGGACCCGGCGCCTTCCCGCCACCGCGCAGCGTTGGATGGAAGACAACCAAAGAAAAAGAGCCGACCAATCTGCACTGCGGATGTGGCGCACCAATCAAACAATCTTTTCCGCATTCCCGCACTATCTTGCTGCTTCAGGCGCGTCGGCGAAGGGGACCATGGCCGGCATCTCACTGCACACTGAGCTTGAATTGCTGGTCCGTCTCGGACTCTCCCCGCGCGAAGCATTGGCCGCTGCGACCAACAACTATGCAATCCAGTTTGGCTGGAATGAGCTTGGCCAGATTGCTCCCGGCCGCCGTGCCGACATTCTTATCGTCGATGGGGATCCCACCCACAATATCTGGAACGCACGTCGTATCTGCGGATTGATATTCGATGGCAATGTGATCGATCGCGATGCGCTGCTCAGCCTGAAGAAATGATGCAATTGCGGAGCTTACATATCATCGCCGCAGACGCGCGTAAAGCTGCCTGCATCCTTCGTGGACAGCCTCTGAGCCGATAGTAATCAGCCAGGCTGAAACCGGGAATCAGAACTCCCGATGATCGGTTAACGTAAGAGAAAGCATATGATCAGACAGGCCCACCCGAGATCATGACCGAGACCATGACCAGTCCCATGCTGAAGCCGCGCCATCGTAACCGTTGGCTCACGTTGATAGCGGCATTCAAGCTCAGCCAGGCCCTGTTGTTCATCGCCGTCGGGGTGGGAGCCTTGCGCATGTTGCACAAGGATGTCGGCGACCTGGTGTGGCAGGTGGCGGAGCATTTGCGCTTTAATCCAGAGTCGAAGTTCGTCAACTTCATCCTGGATAAGTCCGCGCTGATTGACGACCATATTCTGCGACGGATCGGCGCGGGCGTCTTTATTTATGCGGCTCTTGACATCATCGAGGGGACTGGACTCTATCTCGAGAAGATATGGGCCGAATACCTGACGCTGGCCATCACAGCATCGTTTCTCCCCTGGGAAATCTTCGAAGTGATGCGCAGGGCGACTTGGATCAGGCTGGCCTTGCTGGTGTTAAACATCCTGGTCTTCTTCTACCTGATGAAGGTAGTCGTTGAGCGCGGCAAGCACCGGCGTGACCCTGAAGCGGAGTAAAAAAGGGCAGGGGAGAGTAGCTGAGATTAGGCGATTTTGAAGAGAACGAGCCAGGTTTCGCTTTTTGTTCCCCTATCACGTCTTTTTGGCCCTGTCTAGTGCGAGAACCAGTGCAGTAAACACTACATCTTGTGGTAATTGGATTTTTTTAGACTATTAGAGGAAATTTCCACATTAGTAATCTCCCACCAGCGCTTTAAGTCCATTTTCTACTTGGCGAGAGCCATAAAGGGCGCTACTATTCACTCACGGTGGTCAAAAGTGGTGATGAGTGGAGTAATTTGGAACGAATCAACTAACTTTCAACCCAAGTTTACTTGATTTCCAGCCTCTCCGCGCTTTTTGAAGGTGCAACGACCTTCGGGGTACCAGCGTAGGCAACGAGATGGGGAAATCAGGGCAGGGAACAGGACGCGGGGGCGGTTTGGAATCCGCGAACGAAGACGAGGCAATGCAATGTTTCGCGGAAACCATCCGGCGAAGGTCGATGAGAAGGGGAGACTGAAGCTCCCGGCTGCCTTCAAGCAGCTGGTGAATGCGACCAACGTCACCCAGTTCTATATCACCAGCGTTGATGGCAAGAGCGCCGAGATATGGCCGCTCTCAGAGTGGGAGAAGCGGGAGCAGCAGCTTGCCGAGTCCAGCACCCTGGACGACGCAGTACAGAAATATCTGAACCTGACCAGCTATTACGGTCAGCAAGTTGAAATGGACAACCAGGCTCGGGTGCTGTTGCCGCAAATCCTGCGCTCCACGGCCCGGTTGGATGCGGAAGTTGCGGTCTTCGGGAAGATGACCTACCTGGAAGTTCACAACCGCGAAGTGTTTGAGCAAAGTCTGCCGGGGAATGCAATGACGGCGGAGGATCGTAGAGCGATGGCGGCAATACTGAGCCGGCACAGTTGAACGGCAAAGCCCCCAAGGGGGACGCATGACGAAATCAGGTGAGCGCCATGCGAGTGTTCTTTTTCAAGAAGCGATCGATTTTCTCAACGTACGCGCAGGCGGCACGTATGTGGACTGCACGCTGGGGATGGCAGGACATGCCGAGGGCATCGTCCGGCGGTTGAGATCGGAAGGGCGCCTGATCGGATTTGATCGGGATCCGGAGGCCCTGGTCCTTGCCAAGATGCGGCTGGCGCGGGTTAGCAACGAGCTCGGCAGCCAGGCTCCGCAGATCACGGTGGTCGGCGAGCCCTTCAGTTCCATTGCCGAACATGTGAAGCCGGCATCGGTGGATGGCCTGCTGGCGGACTTTGGAGCGAGCAGCCTGCAGTTTGACGAGGCGTGCAGAGGATTCAGTTTTCAGGCGGACGGCCCTTTAGACATGCGCATGGACACGCGCCGGGGGCGAACCGCCGCACAAGTGGTAAATGAGGAAGACGAGCGAGAGCTTGCGAACCTCATTTACGAGTACGGAGAGGAAAGGAGGTCGCGGAGAATCGCCAGAGCCATTGTGCGGGGGCGGCCGGTTACAACCACGGGGCAGTTGGCCCGTCTTGTAGCCTCAGCCGCTCCGCCAATGAAACAGGAGCGCATTCATCCGGCGACCAGGACTTTTCAAGCTCTTCGTATCGTCGTAAATCGTGAGTTGGACGAGATCAAGGCTTTGTTTGAGGCCGCACCGGGGTTGCTTAAGCCCTCAGCAAGGCTGGTGGTTATCAGTTTTCACTCACTTGAAGATCGGATCGCGAAAGACAGTCTGCGAGAAGGCGCGCACAAGGGAATATGGGAGATTCTTACCAGAAAGCCGGTAACGGCAAGCGAAGAAGAGATTGAAAGAAACCCCCGCTCACGGAGCGCAAAGATGAGGGCCGCGGAAAGAAAAGCCGGCGGCTAGAAGGTTGGAGGAAGAAATGGCGGCATGCACAACAACATATTTTGAAGTGGGCCGTGGCTGGAGCGCCCGGGTGGCCGAGCGCAACGCGGAGCTCATGGCGCAGCAGGCATTGCGTCGCCGCGGCGCGCGCACGCCCGAATTCCACTTCCCCAAGTCCATTGACAATTCACGGCTGGTCAAGGCCGCGGACCCTGTTCGGGTACGCGAAATGCGCGTGTTCTCTCTCGCCGCGACAGTGCTTTTCCTGCTGGTGATGGTCTACGGTTTGCAGCACTTTTACGCAATTGAGGGTGGCTACCGCGTGGAGTCAGAGAAGCAGGTACGAGACCAGTTGCGCGAGGAAAACCGGCAGTTGAGGCTCAGCGAGGCGCAACTTTCGCAGCCCGGGCGCGTCGATCAGATGGCACGCCAGCTCGGACTTGCGGTGCCGCAGCCGGGCCAGGTGATTCATCCTGGCGCTGTTCCCGATTCCAATGCTCCCACGTTGGCCCAGGTAACCCCTCCGGCGCAGAAAAATAGCTTTTAGGTCGCAGCTTTGCGCGGCGACAGATGAGCTTTATGTTTTGTCAGGTTTTCAACAGTCAGAAACAGTGTGCGGTTGGCGAGTCGGGCGCAAAGGAAGGACCTGGCTTCAGGCGAGCATCTAGCAGCTAGAAGCTGAGGAGTTCAAGTTTTCATGCCATCCGCCACTGCAGCCAACCGGAACCGCAACGCGGCACGCGGCATTCCCCTCAAGCGTACGCGCTTCTGGCTCATTTGCCTCTTCTTCTTGCTGTGGACGGTGGCCATTTGCGGCCGCCTGTTCTGGCTTCAGATTGTGCGCCATCGGGAGTTTGTTGAGCGCGCCCAGAAGCAGCAACAGCGCACCTTCGAGGTTGCTCCTCGGCGCGGTGTGCTCTACGACCGCAATCTTCGCGAGCTCGCCATGACCGTGCAGGCGGACTCCATCTACGCTGTGCCGACTGAAATCGACGACCCCAAGAATACCGCGCATGCGCTCGCTGCGCTGGTGCAAACTGACCCTGAAGACGCGCAAACCACTGAACAGCAGATTGGCGCGCGCCTCGACAAAGGGAACAGCTTCGCCTGGATTGCACGCCGCGTCACGCCCGAGGTTGCCGCCGGCGTTCGTGAACTGATCGCCGCGCAGGGCATCAAAGGGATCTACTTCCAGAAAGAGTTTCAGCGCTTCTATCCGGATAACCAGATAGCCGCACAGGTGCTGGGCTACGTGGGTGTGGACGACAACGGCTTGGGCGGCCTGGAGAAGAAGTACGAGGGGCAGCTGCACGGCGTACCGGGACGCATGTTTACCGCAGTCGACGCGCACGCGCGAAGGCTGGGCTCGACCGAGCATGAGCCCGAGCCGGGCGTCAACCTGATCCTGACCATTGATGAAAACATTCAGTTCCTCGCCGAGCGCGCACTGGATCATGCCATGGAGCGGACGGGTGCGGCCAACGGAACTGTGGTAGTGCAGGACGTGCACACGGGCCAGATTCTGGCGCTGGCGATCCGCCCCACATTTAACCCCAACCAGTTTCGTCACACCACGCCGGCGCTGTTGAAGAATCATGCTGTGAGCGACGTGTACGAGCCGGGATCGGTCTTCAAACTGGTGACGTATTCAGCGGCGCTGGATCAGCACGTGACTACGCCCGACGACATGATCGATTGCCAGGGTGGCAAGATCACTCTTGCCGGCCGCGTGATCCACGATAACCAGGGCGAGCACATGGGAGTCGTAACGGTCCACAAAGCTCTTGAAGAATCCAGTGACGTGGCCGCGGTGAAGCTGGCATTGAAGGTTGGCCCCGAACACTTCAGCCAGTACATTCGCGATTTTGGCTTCGGTTCTCGCACCGGCACCGAACTGCCAGGCGAGACACGCGGACTGCTGCGGCAGGTGAGCAAGTGGGGTCCGTCATCCATCGGATCTATCGCTATAGGACAAGAGGTCGGCGTCACTCCCATCCAACTGGTTTCGATGGTTTCGACGATCGCGAATGGCGGGGTTTATCTGCCTCCGCACGTGCTGATGCCCGGCCAGGTCGATCCGAAGGGAAATTCCCAGGCGCAATCCGGATCGCAGTTGCAGGGGTCACCCATCAAGGCGGGAGGTGATCTGCCGAATCCTCTGCCTCCCGGCGCGCACCGCGTGATTTCCACGCTGACTGCGGCGCAGATGCGGAAGATGATGGAGGGCGTGGTGCTGTTTGGCACCGGCAAACCTGCGCAACTCAACGGCTATTCTTCAGGCGGCAAGACCGGCACAGCGCAAAAAGTGGATCCGGTCACGCATCTCTATTCGAAGACCATGCACATCGCCTCGTTCGCCGGCATTGCGCCGGTTAACAATCCGGTGATAGCGGTGGCAGTAGTGATCGATACGCCCACCAAGGGCCCGTCTTATTACGGAACGGCAGTGTCTGCGCCGGTGTTCGCCGAGGTAGCACAGCAGGTGCTCGAGTACCTGGGCGTCCCGCACGACATCGAATTGCAGCCGGGGAAAAAGCAAAACGCAAAGGATGCAATTGTTGCAGAAGACGATGCCCCTGAGCACACCGGCGACATCAACGCGCTGTTTGCCGCGGTCAATGATTTGCCCAGCGATGATCCGCTGCGAGACAAACCGGCAGAGACTTCCGCGCCGAGTCAACCCGCTTCGCAGCCAGCAACCGTGTCAGAAAACCACAAGAGCAAATCGCCAGCTGCGCAGGCAGCGCACACACGACCACAGGCCGCTCAATCGACCGGAGTGACGGCACAACAATCCGCAGCCACCGTTACTCTCAGCGACGCGAAGAAGCTTAAGGTGCCTTCCCTGGTCGGGTTGCCGGTTCGAAAGGTGATCGAAATGACTGCTTCGGCAGGCCTTGAAGTACAGATTATCGGCAATGGAACGGTGCGCGAGCAGGCGCCTGCTCCGGGCACGATGGTCGCGTCCGGAACGCAGATCGTCGTCCGCTGTGCGCATTGAGCTAGCGCTGCAACAACCGCGTCAATCCTACTTCGAAAACTTGGGTGGAGTCCGGGTCATCACAATCGATTCGCCGGTCTCGAGCAGGCTCTTCAAGCTGGAAAGAATGATCGGCCAGCCGTTCGAAACTGCCTGAATGAACTTAGACTCGCCCTTCTCCATGAGATGCGTCACGGTGAACTTGACGGTTTCGTTCTGCTGTTCAATGGTGTAGGTCATCCGCGAATATCCCTCCGCGGTCATCTCCGGAAACAATTCATTGCGCCATTTCAAGACCAGCTTCTCCGGCGGATCGAACTCCAGGATTTCGCCGCTGTCGGCCAGCATTCCATCTGGAAAGATAAGCCGCCAAGATGAACCTGGCCTCCAATCCGACTCCTGTGTTGTTCCCATCCAGAATTTCCGTGTGAACTCCGGTTCCGTCAGTGCCTGCCAGAGCTTTTCGGGCGTGGTGCGAATGTAGGTGACATACACAAACTGCGATTCAGCCATTGTTTTCTCCTTCAAGTTTTGTTTTCAATTCGGCCAGTGCGCGCAAGCGGTCGCGCTCGTACTTGTCGATCCAGCGCTCTGAAATCTCGTGAATGGGCACTGGATTGAGGAAATGTAACTTCTCCCGTCCCCTCCAGACGGTGGCGACAAGCGTCGCTTTTTCCAGCAACTTCAAATGCTTGGTCACGGCCTGGCGGGTCATGTGCATCTGCCGGCAAAGCTGGCTCAACGTTTGCCCGTTCTCAGCATGCAAACGATCGAGCAGCGAGCGGCGCTCCGCAGCGGCGAGCGCTTTGAATACCTTGTCTACATCTGCGCTCATGCGACAAATATTAGGCAACTATTTAGTTGCATGTCAAGTCGTTCTCCTTGCAAAAAAGTTGAAGATTACACTTGACGCCATACACTGTGTGTAATACAGTAGTTGATGTACAGTGTATGAGGTACAGCATGAGCACCACGGAAAACGTATTTGAGAATCTTCGACTTGAGCTCCGCAGAGGGTGCCTTACACTGGCTGTTCTTGCCCAGCTTCGCCAGGAGTTCTACGGCTATACCCTCCGAAAGGCTCTTGCCGACCTGGGCCTGGAGATTGATGAAAGCACGCTTTACCCGCTGCTTCGGCGCCTAGAAGCCCAGGGCTTGCTGGCCAGTGAGTGGCGCGAGGAAGAAAGGCGAAACAAGCGCTTTTATCGCCTGTCAGCTGACGGAGAGCAGATATTTGGCCAGCTGGTCGAGGAGTGGCAGGCCATCAACGCATCCATCACCGCAACCATCAATAACACGCTGTAATCAGCAAGGAAAACGCCATGGACCTACTCGATCGTTACCTGCAAGCCGCGAAGAAGCACCTGCCCTGGCAGCGGCAGGACGACATCATCGCCGAACTGAAGGCAAACCTGGAATCGCAGCTCGAAGACAAGGAAGCCGAGCTGGGACGGCCACTCACCGCCGCCGAGGCCGAAGAATGGATCAAGCAGCTTGGGGCGCCCATCCAGGTTGCCGCGGCCTACCAACCGCAACGCTACCTCATCGGTCCTGCCATCTTTCCGACCTACTGGTTCGTGCTGCGACTGGCGACCGTTTGGTGCACCATCATCTACTCGATCGTGAGCGCAGTGCAGATCCTTTCCGGCGGAATTGCCACGAGCGACCAGGTGCTGGAAGCCGTGCTGCGTTTGCCTGGCGCCCTGATCACTACGGTTGCGTGGGTCACTTTTGTCTTCGCGGTCATCGAGTACGCCGTGACCCATTCCAACATAAAATGCATGCCCATGGCTCCTCCCGCCGCCTGGTCGCCGGGCAGCCTGCCGCCGATCGCGAAGGACTCGGCGACCGGGAAAAGGCCGCGCAGCTATGCGCAGGCGGTGGTCGAAGCGCTGACCGGGTTCTTCCTGCTGGTTTGGATTTTGCTGATTCCGGGGCATCCCTGGGTGTTAATGGGCCCCGGCGCGCTCTACCTGCAGGCTTCGCCATTCAAGCCGGGCCCGGTGCTCATGGAGTTCTACTGGTGCGTGGTCGCGCTCAGCCTGATTCAGTTGGGCTGGCAGTGCCTTGAATTGGCGCGCGGCACCTGGCAGAAACCCAGCAAGGCGCGGAAAAACGTGATGCAGGTTGTTGGGCTCATTCCCTTGGTACTACTTCTGACTGTCCCCAATCACGCGGCCGTTTTGTTGAAGCATCCGGCTCTGGACCAGGCCCGCTACGGCGTAACTCTTGACACGGTCAACATGAGTATCTATCGGGTTGCGCTCTTCATCTTCGTCATCGCAGCAATTCAGACGATTGTCGGAATTGTGAACTTCGGTATCGGTTCTTATCGCAAGCGTGTGGGGGCCATCTAGGCCGCGTACGCACTCTTCGAATTCAAATGCGAGCCTGCGGGGAACCGGCCCTTGCGAATATCAATGGTGATTCAGGCCTGTCCGGGTCCATTCTTCGTCCGGACATCAGGGTGCGATGATTGTCCCAACGGATGATCGGGCGGAGGTTTCACCGTGGAGGAAGTCTCGTGGTACCGGTTTGACAATGGCTCGACTCTTTCCCAGGCAGGGTCAGAGGGAGGAGTGATCGTTTTCGATGAAGAGCATCCGCTGGGGGCGCGGGTCACGCTTGAGCGCGACACCCAGGCGGCGCCATTCGCCATCACATGCGGAATATACGGTTGCATGCTTCACACCCGCTTCTTTGGCCTGGAAAGTGAAGCATCTTCTGGATACGACCTGATGAAGAATGCGCTCTCCGAACTGCTGGACAGGGCGAATGAGAGCGGCGACGATGGTGACCGTGTGCTGATGGAGGGTGTCGAAGCATTCGTCGAGACCTATCCATGAGATGAAGGATGCCGACTGTAGCGGCAATCTACAATTGAGCAAGAATGAACTGGCAAGAACTAGTTGAGGAAGTCAGGGCAGTCGGCGCGGGCGGCAGCTCCGACCTTGCTGTCGCAGGCGTTGAATACGACTCGCGCAAGGTACGTCAGGGCACTTTGTTCGTGGCCATGAAGGGCGGCTCGACAGACGGCAATCGCTACGTTGACAAGGCGATCGCTGCGGGTGCGCTGGGCATCATCACTGACAGCGCGCAGACCTTCGATCGCCTGCTTGTTTTTCACCCAGGCCTTCCTGTTCTTGAAGTTGAACATGGCCGGCGCGCGCTGGCCGAGGCTTCGGCTGCCTTCTTCGGCCACCCTGAGCGAAAGCTCGCGGTGACAGGCATCACGGGAACCAACGGCAAGACAACCACCGCATTTCTGATAGAGGCGCTGCTGAATGCCACGGCTCGCAAGACCGTGCTTGTGGGAACCATTGAATATCATCTGGCCGGCGAGTTGCGCCCTTCAGTGCACACCACGCCCGAGTCGCGCGATCTTTTTGAATTGATGGCCGAAGGAGTCAATCGCGGGGCAACCGAGCTGGTGACCGAGGTTTCAAGTCACGCTCTGGACCAGGGCCGCGCCGCCTGCGTGAATTTTGATGTCGCCGTCTTCACCAACCTCTCGCAGGACCACCTCGATTATCACGGCAGCATGGAGAAATACTTCGCGGCAAAGCGCCTGTTGTTCGATGGCACGGTCTATCCCGCGCCGCGTGTGGCAGTTGTAAACGCTCACGATCCCCATGCGAAGCAGCTTGCTGCGGCGGCCCGCCAGGCAGGCGCAGAGGTGCGGACCTACGGAATCGGGGAGGGTGATTGGCGCACCGCCGCATATGCCCTCACGCCAGGCGGCGCAACGCTCGAGCTTGAAACCCCGGCAGGCGCGGCCAGTGTAGTAACACGTCTGGCCGGTGAGGTGAACATTCTGAACTTGCTGGCAGCGGTCACTGCGGCTGAAGCCCGCGGCGTTCCTTTCGCGGATCTGGTCGAATCCATTCCGCGCCTCAAGCCCGTCCCTGGACGCTTTCAGCCTGTCGACGCGGGCCAACCTTTTACCGTGATTGTGGACTATGCGCACACCGACGATGCATTGCGTAACCTCATTTCCCTCGCCCGTGGGGTCACGGCGCAGCACAATTCCAGGGTGATCACCGTTTTTGGATGCGGCGGCGACCGCGACCGCACCAAGCGCCCCAAGATGGGACTGGCAGCGGGAGAGGCCAGCGACTTTGTCGTTGCCACAAGCGACAATCCCCGCAGCGAAGATCCGATGGCGATTCTTGCGGAGGTCGAGCCGGGTTTAAAGGCCGCGGCAGTGGCTCATCCGATTCGCTATACCATCGAGCCCGACAGGGCCAAGGCCATCTCGCTTGCACTTAAAGAGGCCAAAGCCAGAGACGTGGTTCTCATCGCCGGCAAAGGTCACGAAAAGGAGCAGATTCTCGCTGGCCGCACCGTTCCCTTTGACGATGCAGCGGTGGCACGCACGGCGTTGGCTGATTTGGGCTATTCTGAGGAGCGATGAAGCTCACTCTTGCAGAGGCGGCGATTGGCGCGGGCGCGGTGCTTGAAGCTCCAGCCAGCATTGCCAACGCGGGCGCGGTGATGGTGCGAGGCTACTCGATTGACTCGCGCACCGTTGCTCCCGGCGAGCTGTTCTTTGCGGTTCGTGGAGAACGGCACGACGGCCACAATTTTGTAACGGCGGCGTTGGAGCGTGGAGCGATTGCCGCGGTGGTATCGCGCGCGCTGGTGGCCACGCTGCCCGACGCGGTGCTGGCCGTCCCACTGTTAATCACTGAAGACCCTCTGACTGGATTACAGGCGCTCGCCACGCATGTCCGCCGTCAATGGGGACGTACTGTAGTTGCCATCACCGGGTCGGCGGGCAAGACCACAACCAAGGAAGCCGTAGCCGCCGCGCTGAGCGCGAAATTCAATGTGCTCAAGTCCCAGGGCAACCTGAACAACGGGTTTGGATTGCCGCTCCAGCTGCTGCGTCTCGAACCTGAACATGAATACGCTGTAGTCGAGATGGGCATGAACCACGCGGGCGAAATCGCTCTTTTGGCGCGCATTGCAGCACCAGACTGGGGCGTAGTTACGAATGTGGGGACGGCGCACGTCGAAAACTTTGCCGACGGGCAGGCTGGCATCGCGCGCGCGAAATTTGAGTTGGTGGCTTCGTTGCCCGTGACTGGCGTAGCTTTTCTGAATTGCGACGATCCGTATGTCTCGCAATTTGGCCGGGACTTTCCTGGACGCGTGGTCTACTTCGGCGCCGGACCGTGCGCCGATCCGCAGTTTCTTGAAGGCACTGAAGACCTGTCGGGTCTTCACCTCAAGTTTCGTGCCGGCAAGCGCGAGGGCCAACTCACGCTGAATCTCCTGGGCGTGCACAATGCCTCAAACGCACTTGCGGGTCTCGCAGCAGCTCTTGAAGCAGGCGTCGATCTGGACGACGCGGTTGCCGCTCTTGCCTCACTGACCGCGGGCGACAAGCGCGGGCAGGTGATTGAGATCGACGGCGCGACGATTCTGAATGATAGTTACAACTCCAACCCCGAGGCTCTGCGCTCAATGATCCGGACGCTGGCGGCGCGCCCCGCAGGCCGTCGCATCCTGGTTGCCGGCGAGATGTTGGAACTTGGTGAGCAGGGTCCAGCATTGCATTCCGCCTGCGGGCGGGCCGCCGCTGAAGCTGGACTTGACCTGGTGGCGGGCGTTCAAGGTAATGCTGAACATCTGGCCGCGGCTGCATGCAGGGGCGGTGTCGCTTCGCTGTTTCTCCATGATGCTGAAGCTGGCGGCCGCTGGCTCAAGCAGACCATGCAGCCGGGCGACGTTGTGCTGGTAAAGGGTTCTCGTGGAGTGCATCTCGAACGCGCTATCGAAGCCGTCAAAGCCAGAATTGCTGCTGCGGAGGGCGAATGAGCGTTGGTAAACGGTTGGGCAAATTCCTGCCGCTGGTCGTCTTTCTTGGATACGCTTGCCAACTCATGGCATTGAATCCCACGTGGACCAAGCCTTTTCCACCGCACCGCATCGCCGGTAACCTTTACTACGTGGGCAGCGAGGATCTGGCGTCGTACCTGATTGTCACTCCCAAGGGAAACATTCTCATCAACAGCAGTCTGCAGGCCTCGGTGCCGCTCATTCGGAACAGCATCAGGCAGTTGGGATTCAAGGTCGGCGACACGAAGATCCTTCTCATCAGCCATGCGCACTATGACCACTGCGGGGGCAGCGCGAGGGTCAAGCAACTGACCGGTGCTAAATACTTCGTCATGGATGCGGACGTGCCAGTAGTCGAGTCCGGCGGGAGAGAAGATTTCCAATACGGTGCTGACCCAACTACGCAATACCCGCGGACGAAAGTCGATCGCATTCTGCACGACGGCGACACGGTGCGGCTGGGCGGTGTGGTTCTGACGGCGCACAAGACCGCAGGACACACCAAGGGAACTACGACGTGGACGATGGATGAACTTCAAGGCGGCAAGACGCTGCACGTGGTGATTGTTGGCAGCCCCAATGTCAATCCTGGATACAAGCTGGTGAACAATCAGGCCTATCCGCAGATTGCCGACGATTACAAGCGCGGCTTTCAGGTCCTCAAGGCTCTGCCATGCGACATCTTTCTCGGCGCTCACGGCGGTTACTACGACATGGTGCAAAAGTACGCGCGGATGAAGAAGGGCGAGAAACAAGTCTTTGTCGATCCTGACGGCTACAGAAGCTACATCAAGGACCGTGAGCAGGCATTTGATGCGGAGCTGGCACGCCAGTCGACGAGCAAGCCATAGGGCTCCCTCTTCCACAGCCGAGCTGTGCCTCTGCCTGTAGAATCAACCCTGAAACCCGCCTCATGCCGGCTCTGGAGGCCACTTGCTTTACTGGCTGCTCTACGAAAAGCTGTTTCCGTTCTTTCATCCGTTCCGGATCTTCCGTTACCTCACCTTTCGCACCGCATTTGCGTCGCTCACTGCATTGCTCATCGCGTTGTTCATCGGTCCCTGGGTCATACAAAAGCTGCGCGAATTCCAAATCGGGCAATTCATCCGCGAAGACGGGCCTCAGTCGCACCTGAAGAAATCGGGCACGCCCACCATGGGCGGCGTGCTGATTGGGATCGCCATCCTGTTGCCCACGGTGTTGTGGTCCGATCCATCGAACCCCTTTGTCTGGATAGCTGTGTCCGCCACGCTGGCCTTTGGAGCCATCGGCTTTGCCGACGATTACATCAAGGTAGTCAAGCGCCGCAGCCTGGGGCTCACCGCGCGCGCCAAGTTGTTGTATCAGGGCCTGGCTGGAGCAGGCGTCGCATCGGCGCTCGTGGTGCTTGACCAATTCAAACTTTTCTCCACCCAATTGACCGTGCCTTTCATCAAGACCTGGCACCCGAACCTGCTTTGGCACTGGTGGCCCAGCACGGTTCCCCATCTGGGATTCCTGGTCTTTCTACCTTTCGTCGCTTTTGTCATTTTTGTGCTGATGGGCTCAAGCAACGCCGTCAACCTGACCGACGGGCTGGACGGCCTGGCCATCGGCTGCACCATCATTGCCGCCGGAGCGCTCGCCGCGCTGACCTATGTCAGCGGCAACGTCGTCTTCTCTGACTACCTTGAGTTGCAGCACATGCCGATGGTCGGTGAACTCACCGTCTTCTGCGGCGCCATGGTGGGTGCCTCCATCGGCTTTCTCTGGTACAACGCCCACCCGGCAGAGATCTTCATGGGCGATGTGGGCTCGCTCGCGCTCGGCGGAGCCATCGGCACAGTTGCCATCATCATCCGCCAGGAGCTTCTGCTCCCCTTCATCGGGGGCATCTTCATCCTTGAGGCGCTCTCCGTGATCCTGCAGGTGGGCAGCTACAAGCTGCGCAATGGCAAGCGTATCTTCAAGATGGCTCCGCTGCATCACCACTTCGAGCAATTGGGGTGGAGCGAATCCAAAGTGATTGTCCGCTTCTGGATCGGCGCCCTGGTGTTTGCATTGTTTGCTCTCACCACCCTGAAACTCCGTTAGCCATGGTCTCGCGGCGCACCGTGCGGTGCACAATAAAAGAAGTCGCGGATCGCAGGAGCCTATACGAATGGATCTGAAAGGTAAGAAGGTTCTGGTTGTTGGACTGGGAAAATCCGGTCTTGCGGCCGCGTTGTTTTTGCGCCATCGCGGCGCTCAGGTAACGGTGTCAGACGTACGCAGCGCCGAAGCTTTGGCCAAAGACATTCCAGCGCTGCTCGAAGAGGGCATCATGGTCGAAGCCGGCGGCCACGGCCTGCTCACCTTTCGCCGCCAGGATCTGATTGTGGTGAGCCCGGGGGTGCCCTTGAACACGCCCGAATTGGCCCAGGTGAAGAGCTTCGGCCTTCCCGTCATCGGGGAACTGGAACTGGCTGCGCGGTTTATCAAAGGCCGGACCCTGGCCATCACCGGTTCGAACGGAAAAACCACGACGACCGCATTGCTGGGCGAGATTCTGAAAGATGCGGGCTTGCCTACCCTGGTAGGCGGCAACATCGGCGTGCCTGTGGTGTCACTTATTGACCAGAGCACGGACAATACCTGGTCAGTGCTTGAGGTTTCCAGTTTCCAGCTTGAAAGCACTGATCAGTTTCACCCCAGCATCGCCGTCATCTTGAACATCACGCCCGACCATCTTGACAGGCATGGAAGTTTTGAAAATTACGCGCTGGCCAAAGAGCGGATCTTTGCCGCGCAGGACGAACGCGACTGCGTGGTGCTGAACGCTGACAACGTGCGTGCCGCTGAAGCCGCAACCCGTTCGAAAGCCAAGGTGTATTGGTTTTCCGTTGAGCATCCAGTGGCACAAGGAGCCTGGCTGGAAGACGGACAGCTGGTCTATCGCCCCGCTCAGGATGCGCCGACAGAGGCCATCATGCCACTCAGCGGAATCCCGCTGAAGGGAACGCACAATGTTGAAAATGTGCTGGCAGCGGTTTGTGCGGCACGCCTGGCCGGGGCTCCAGCCGATTCAATCCGCAAGGCGATTGAGAAGTTTCAGGCCGTGGAACACCGGCTGGAGTTCGTAGCCACCGTCAATGGCGTCGATTTCTACAACGACTCGAAGGCCACCAACGTTGATGCCACCGCCAAGGCCGTAGCCGCGTTCGAATCAGGCATTCATCTCATCCTGGGCGGCAAAGACAAAGGCTCCGATTATCGGCTGCTGGCGGCTCTGCTGCGCTCCAGGGTGCGGGCCATCTACACCATCGGTGCGGCGGCCGCCAAAATCGAATCGCAACTGCGCGGCGTCGTCTCCATCCACTCCTGCCAGACGCTGGAGAACGCAGTCAGCGCCGCCGCCTCCGCCGCACACCCTGGAGATGTGGTGCTGCTGGCGCCGGCTTGTTCCAGTTACGATCAGTTCGAAAATTACGAGCACCGGGGCCGCATCTTCAAGGAACTGGTCGGCGAACGGCGCGGATGGAAGACATAAAAGCATGGCAAAGCGCATAGGCGTCGACAAGTGGATGTTTTTCACTACCCTCCTGCTCATTGTGTTCGGGCTGGCGATGGTATTTTCCGCGTCGGCGGTTGTGGGCCAGGAGCGATATCACTCAGAGTTTGCCGATGTAGGCAGGCAGGCTGGATGGGCGCTCGCCGGTGTGTTGGCCATGCTGGGCCTGATGCATGTGGACTACAACGTCTACAAATCCACAAAATTCATCTACACCACGTTGAGCATCACCACGTTGCTGCTGGTTCTCGTCTTCTTCATTCCCGGCTCGCACAACGTGCATCGCTGGATTCGCTTCGGCACGCACTTCACCTTCCAGCCTTCAGAGATCGCAAAACCTGTCCTTGTCCTGTTTGTCGCCTGGTTTCTCCACACGCGCTTGGACGAAATGCGCGACTTGAAGCACACGCTGCTGCCCGCTGTCATCATTCCGGCAGCCTTTGTTTTGCTGATTGTGAAGCAACCCGATCTGGGAACGGCACTGGTTTTGCTCGGCGTAACCGCGATGATGTTGATTCTTGCCGGCATGGAGTGGAAGTATCTCCTCGCGGGATTTTGCGCGACGCTGCCTGGACTGGCCGCGCTGCTCCTGATGGTTGCCTGGCGTCGCCAGCGCATGTTGGTCTTCCTCAACCCTGAGGCCGATCCGCAGGGGGCGGGTTTTCATATCAATCAGTCGCTTATTGCCGTGGGCACCGGCGGGTTCTCAGGCGTGGGCTACATGGAAGGCATTCAAAAGCTGTTCTTCCTGCCCGAGGCATCTACGGATTTCATTTTTGCCAACATCGCTGAAGAGCTTGGCTTCATCGGCGCAATCTTTATCGTGATGCTCTTTGTGATGCTCGGCGTGCGCGGATTGCGCGCGGCATTTCGATCGCAGGACCCATTCGCCCGGCTGGTGGCATTCGGCATCACCACGACCATCCTGTTACAGGCCTTCTTCAACATCAGTGTGGTGCTCTCGCTTGTGCCCACGAAAGGGATTCCGCTGCCTTTGATTTCTTCTGGCGGAACCTCTTTGTTCTTTACTCTGGCGAGTATCGGCATCCTGCTGAACATCACTCGCGAGGCGGATTGAAGGCGAGGAGCTGGAAGAAGAGAGTAAAGCAGGGTTCAGGGGAGAATATTGAAAGGGCACGGCTTCAGTTTTGCGGCCGATTACTAGAAAACCCGAGGGCTTTAGCGCCCTAACGAATGCGCCTGGGGAGATCTCGTCTAGAAAGGCATGAACTTGTCGAACCTGCGCGTTCTCATTGCCGGCGGCGGCACCGGAGGCCACATCATTCCAGCGATGGCCGTCGCGCGCGATCTGGTCGCCCGGCATTCAGCCGAAGTGCTTTTTGTAGGCACCTCGCGCGGCATGGAGGTCCGTCTGGTGCCTGAGGCTGGTTTCAACCTGCGCCTGATCGAGGTTGGACCGCTCAAGAACGTGTCACTGACAACCCGGTTACGCACTTTGCTGCATCTGCCCAAAAGCATCTCCGGCTGCAAGGCGCTCATCCGCGAGTTCCAGCCCAACGTTGTATTTGGTGTAGGCGGATACGCGTCGGGGCCGGCAATGGCGGCCGCGCTGCAATTGAAAGTTCCATCCATGGCCTTTGAGCCCAACGCCATGCCTGGGCTCGCCAATCGTCTGATTGGCAAAAGGGTTCAAGCGGCAGCGGTCAACTTTCCTGCTGCTTGCAGGTGGTTCAACAACTGCGAGGTGACGGGAATTCCTGTGCGTCCCGAGTTTTTCGAATTGGCGCCGGCAGTCAGCCAGGCGCCCCACCTGCTCGTATTTGGAGGATCTCAGGGAGCGCGCATCTTCAATGACCATCTGCCTAAGGTAATTGCCGAGCTGCTCGGCGCGGTACCCGGCCTGACGGTACTCCACCAGAGCGGAGTGCGCCATCTTGAGACAACGCAGACGGCTTACGCAGCAAGCGGTGCAGATCCTCTCAGGTGGCAGGTCAAGGCATTCCTGGACGACATGCCGTTACGATTCGCCGCTGCGCATTTGATCATGGCGCGTTCTGGGGCATCTACCGTGGCGGAATTGGCCGCAGCGGGTAAGCCGAGTTTGCTTGTCCCCTTTGCCGCTGCCGCGGATGAGCATCAGAAGCGAAATGCTGAATCCATGGTGGAGGCCGGAGCCGCAGTCATGCTGCAGGAACCGGACCTTGATATTCCTGGCAGACTGCTTACCGCGTTGTCTGGTTTGTTGAACGACCCTGGTGGGCTTTCACGGAAGGCTTCAGCGGCACGTACCCAGGCTCATCCTGACGCTGCACGGCGCATTGCCGACCGCCTGGCCGGGCTCGCGCAGCAGAAGGCTTCATAGAAATGCGACCCCTGTGATGACAGCGAAGCCGCTCGGTTGGTTCCGATTCCCAAGAACTTTGCCCCAAAAAGCAGGGCCCGCCTGCCGAAGCAAACGGGCCTTTCTGGAGAAAGGATCAAGTGTTACCGGTGTCCACCACCACCATGGCCGCCACCGCCGCCGCGAGCACCACCACCGCTGAATCCGCCGCGTGCTCCGCCGCCACTAAATCCTCGAGCGGCTCCGCCACCCGCATAGCCGCGTGCTCCGCCACCGGCGTAGCCACGTGCTCCGCCACCGGCGTAGCCACGTGCTCCGCCACCGGCGTAGCCGCGGGCGCCACCGACATATCCGCCGCGAGCCGCATATCCACCGCGGAATCCGTAGCCGCCGCGATAGCCGAAGCCGCCGCGCATGTAGTAACCCGGGTGACCATAGAAGCCCCAGCGATACCAGGGACCTACGCCGATAAAGAGGCCACCGTAGAACCACTGCGGACCGTAATAGCCATAGGGTGCACAGGCATACGGGTAATAAGCGTAGTAGCCCCACTGGCAATCAGGTGGACCTGCCTCATCAGGAGCATAAGCCACGGCCGGGCCAACCCCCACTTCCACTTGGGCCTTTGCCGTTGCCGCGAACGGCAGGGCCAGAATCATTGCGATTAGAACCAGGCGCATACTCCGCATAAATCCTCCTTGTGCCGGTCTATTCCGTTTCGTTCCTGTAAGGGCCCGAAACCTGGAATCGACCTCCGTTCTAAGCACTTGCCGAACCCAGGGTTTTGGTCCCATCCGGCTTCTGACTATTAGAACAACAATTCCAAGGTTAAGTTGCGGTCGTTTTGAAAAGAATCGTTCATTCAGCGTTAAAGAACAAGCGGTTTTTCGGGAAGCAAATCGCAAGTTGTGTTTGGCATGCAGCCCGGCCGGGGAAATCGTTCCCGTAAAAGCCGGTTTTCGGTGGCGATTCCACGCAAGAACATGCGGCCTCTCCATTGGGGAGAGGCCGCTGAAATGCAGGTATTGGGCACTCGAATCTACCTGCGGAAGCGATCATGGTCACGGTCGAAATGCCGCTCGAAAACGGGTCCGTGCCCCCAACCGACGTAGCCGCGCACTACCGGGCCGCGGTCCCTGTAGCCTTGAAACGCCCAGCGTCCCGGAATCCAATATCCACTTGCCTGGTAGCCGGCGATCCAGATGTATCCAGGTCCAGGGCAGGGTGGAACATAGGCCACCGGTCCGCGAACATAAACTCCAAATTCAGCTGCCTGGGCTGATGTTGCTCCCAGACCCAATCCGCCAGCCACTACGGCTGCACCGAGCATCCAATTCCGCATGCTGCCCATAAAACCTCCATCCCTGCCGGGCTGTCCTGTCGATCAGCCGGCCCGGCTTGGTTCCGGTTGAGGTTTGTCTCTTTCTGCCTCTCCGGCCTGCCGGTTATGCATGTGCAAACACCTCTGCAGCAAAAGGTTGCGGGCGCACGTTGAAAATAAACCTGCGCAACTTTCTCAACGTATGGGGTTTATGTCGCATCTTTTTGCCGTCGCGCCTGCGGGCTCTCAGCGAATGTTAGAGTTGAGTTTCACCCACAGCATGTTCACCACAGCCCAGCACGCGCACTTCATTGGAATCGGCGGTATCGGCATGAGCGGCATTGCCGAAATCCTGCTCAACATGGGGATGAAGGTTTCAGGCTCCGATCTGCGCCGCAGCCCCGTCACAGACCGGCTTGCGAGTCTCGGTGCAGCCATTTACGAAGGGCATCAGGCAGCCAACATCGCCGGCGCCACCGTAGTGGTGACCAGCTCAGCAGTCAGCTCCGCCAATCCTGAGGTCCTTGAGGCGCAGTCGCGCAAGATTCCCGTCATTCAGCGTGCAGAGATGCTCGCCGAGCTGATGCGCTTGAAGTACGGAATTGCCATTGCCGGCATGCACGGAAAAACCACGACCACTTCGATGGTAGCCAGTGTGCTGAGTGCTGGCGGGCTCGATCCAACTGTGGTTGTGGGAGGCCGCGTGGACGCGATGGGCTCGAATGCGCGCCTCGGCACCACGCAATATCTGGTTGCCGAGGCCGATGAGAGCGACCGCTCTTTTCTTAAGCTGTCACCGATCCTCGCAGTGATTACCAATCTCGACCGCGAGCACATGGACTGCTACGTGAACATGGCGGACGTGGAGCGCTCATTTCTGGACTTCATGGACAAGGTCCCCTTTTACGGCGCAGTAACGGCATGCATCGATAATCCGCAACTGGCGGCCATCCTGCCCCGCGCCCGCCGCCGCATTTTCACTTATGGAACCGCACCGCAGGCCGACTTCCGTCTGGAGTATCTCGTTGCCGGAGAGGGGCGGTTCGCCCGATTCCAGGTGGTGACTGGGCAAGGAACCCTTGGACCGTTTGAATTACATGTTCCCGGCCGCCACAACGTGCTCAACGCCACTGCGGCGGTGGCGATTGCCTGTCAGCTCCAGGTTTCAGCGGACAAGATTGCCGAAGGGCTCAACAGCTTTCGCGGCGTCGATCGGCGCTTCCAGCAGCGCGGTCAGGCGCGTGGCATCACCGTGGTCGACGATTACGGTCATCATCCTACCGAGATCCGCGCCACCCTCGCCGCTGCCCGCGAATGCGGCCACAAGCGTGTCTTTGTCGTCTTTCAACCCCATCGATATACGCGAACTCTCGACCTCCTCGATGAGTTCAGCGGCGCATTTCGCGACGCGGACGCGGTGATTGTGCTGCCCATTTACGCCGCCAGCGAGGAGCCCATTCCTGGCGTCACTGCAGAGAGTCTGGTCGGACGCATTCAGGGGCCGGCTGTACAGTACGCTCCCGAATTTGCCGCCGCCGTCCAGTTGCTGACCGGTCAAGTTCGCGAAGGCGACCTGGTGCTGACCCTTGGCGCGGGCAACGTGAGCCAACTGGCTCCGCAGATACTGGCCGCACTCGAGAGGGTTTAGACGCCTTTCGATCGCGCTGTTATGATTCTCCCCGCAGAAGGGTAGGCGATTTTTAGGAGCATCTATGCCGCAAGGATCACGGAGAGGGTTCTTGAAAGCAGCGTCAGCCACGGCTGCCGCATTGGCTGTTTCTAAACGCATTCCTGCATGGGCTCTTGTATCGCTCGTACCAGGCCCGGTTCGGGTGTGGGCAACATTCCGCGACAAGCGATATGCTGAGGTCGATTCACTCTACTTCAAGCCCTCAACCCAAATTTCCGCCGACGCCATCATCCTCAATCCGACCGCGACCCGCCAGGAAATTCTGGGCTTCGGCGCCGCGATGACTGATTCGTCCTGTTATGTTCTCAGCCAGATCAATGAATCAGAACGCCAGGCCGTGATGCACGATCTGTTTTCTCCCGACCAGATGGCCATGAATGTCTGCCGTACCTGCATTGGAGCCAGCGACTACTCGCGGACCTTGTATAGCTTCGACGAAAGCTCCGAGCCTGATCCGGAGTTGAAAAAGTTCTCCATCGACCACGACAAGGCTTACATCCTACCCATGCTGCGCGAAGCTCGCAAAACAAATCCGGAATTGTTCCTGTTTTCGTCGCCGTGGAGTCCACCGGGATGGATGAAACCAAATGGTTCCATGCTCGGCGGCGCAATCCGCAAGTCGAGTTTTGAACCATACGCGCGCTACTTTCTGAAGTTTCTTGAAGACTACAAGGCTGAGGGTATTCAGATTGACGCCGTCACCGTGCAGAATGAAGAGGACGCCGAGCAGGAAGGCAACATGCCCGCCTGCCTGTGGGCCCAGGAACAAGAAATCGAGTTTGTGCAGAGCTACCTGGGACCGGCATTGCGAAAGGCCGGTGCTGCCACCAAGATCTGGATCCTCGATCACAACTACAGCCTGTGGGGCCGGGCCATCGACGAGCTCAGTGTCTCAGAGGCCAGCGAGTTTATTGATGGCATCGCCTGGCATGGCTATGTCGGCGAACCCTCGGCCATGACGCGCGTTCATGAAGCCTTCCCCGAAAAGAACGCTTACTGGACTGAAGGCGGTCCGGATATTGCTCAGCCTGACTACCAGACCGACTACGCCAGTTGGGCCGAGACGTTCAACGGCATTCTCCGCAACTGGGCTCGGTCCATCACTGCGTGGAATATCGCCCTCGACGAAAAAGGAAAGCCGAACATCGGCCCCTTCTCCTGCGGGGGCGTGGTCACCGTGGACAGTGGCACTCACAAAATCACGAAGAGCGGCCAGTACTGGGCTTTCTCGCATTACTCCAAACATATTCGCCGCGGCGCCAAAGTGTTTGCAACCGATGGCATTGGCGAAGGGCAGGGAACTGCCGGCGCTGTCTCGCACACCGGTTTTCGCAATCCCGATGGCACCATTGTCGTCGTGCTCGCCAACCGTGGGCCAGAGAAGCGCGTCCAGTTGGCCTTGGGCTCGAACGCCCTCGAATTCGATCTCCCCGCCGATTCAGTTCACACCCTGCATTGGTCTTGAAGGTGGCTTGGCCGCTACTGTCCCAAGGGCGGCCAAGCCGCGGTTCGATCACGGTTTCAGATTCGCAACGGGTCAGATTGGCCCGGTGTCGCGACTCCCGGTTGTCCCTGGTTCCGTGACCGCGATTCCTGATTCCAGGCAACCTCAACTTTCCCCGTAACGGCACTGGTTCCCCCGCCCCCGTTGCGGAAAAAAGCGGATGATCCCCGAGCTATAGTTGAGGCTGGCGATTCTCGCGACCCTGCTCAGGCGTGAGACGACAGAAAGAGAACTCGAACCGCCCCTTTGACTGGGAGGATGAAGCGCCTACGGAACCCCAATTTCGGCGTGTGCGGGAGGGTGTGCCCCCGTCTGGACGCAACCTGCCGGGTATGCCGCTGGAAATGGCGGATCCGGATGGCGAAGACAACTACCGCTCAGGTGGGCGACGTTTTCGATCCCAACAGAACCCCTGGTGGCGTCCTGAGAGTACCCTTGGCCGCGTCTTTCTGGGCGTGGGCGTTCTGATTGTTCTGGCCAGCCTCGTCACCATCACACTCATGTTCAAGACCTTCCTGTCACGCGATGCGCGGTTTCGCATCGCCGGGGCCGGTAACATCGAGGCCGCTGGCCTGACGCAAGTAAGCCGGGCGGAGATGCTCCCCGTCTTCGGCGAAGACATTGGACGTAACGTCTTTTTTGTTCCACTTCGGGAGCGGCGCAAGCAACTGGAAGAGATTCCCTGGGTTGAACGGGCGACGGTGATGCGTGTGCTGCCTGACCAGATTCGCGTCAACGTGGTCGAGCGCAAGCCAGTGGCCTTTACTCGCGAGGGCCAGCAGATTGGCTTGGTAGATGCCAGTGGCGTACTGCTCAGCATGCCCGCGGCCACGATGGCGCAGAAGCATTATTCGTTTCCGGTTGTAACAGGCATCGATCCGGGTGATCCGCTGGCCTCGCGCTCGGCGCGGATGGCCGTTTATCTGCGCCTGTTGGCGGAGTTGGATGGAAGCAATCAACATCTATCCGAACAGATATCTGAGATTGATTTGACGGACGCCGAGGATGCGCGGGTACTGATGCCTGAGCAGGGCGCCGACATCCTTGCCCATTTTGGAGAAGACCATTTTCTTGAACGCTACCAGCGCTTTCAGGCACACATTGCCGAGTGGCGTCAGCAGTATCCCAATCTCGCTGCCGTAGATTTGCGCTACGAACAGCAGGTGGTGCTGGAGATGGCTCATGGTAAGAATGCAGTCGAGCCGACGGCGGGCGCCGAGGCGGCTTTAGACACGAGCGATACCAAACCGTCAGCCGGAGCGCCCGAGGAAAAGGGCGCCTCTGAGCCAATCACGACACGTTCTTCGGCGCCAAAGAAAACGGCTCCACCCAAGAGCAATGCCGCCAAAAGCCGGGCAGCCAAAGACAAAGCGGCGAAAGAAAGAGCTTCAAAAGAAAAGGCAATCCGCGACCTGACGGCCAAAGACAAGGCGGCGAAGAAGAAGCGCGAGGCGGATCAACGCGCCGCGATCAACGGCAACAAGAGCAACGCGCCCGCAACCCGCCCGGCCGAGGTAACAGGGCAGGGTCAGTGAGTCCAGACAGATGAGCCAGAAGCAGGACAATCTGATCGTGGTGCTTGACATCGGCAGTGCGTGGACGCGCGTGCTGGCGGCGGATCTGAATGAAGGAGCACTACGCTATCGCGGGCATGGCGCGGTGGAATCGGCAGGCATGCGCAAGGGCCTGATCGCGGAGCTTGCCCCGGCTGCAAGGGTCGTGAAAGCAGCCAACGAAGAAGCCGAGCGGGTGGCACGCACCAATATCGACGAGTGCGTGGTGGGCGTGGGCGGACCGCACATTCGCGGTCTGAATACCAGCGACGGAATGACGCTCGGCACCCGCATGCGTGAGATCACGCGCGAAGACGTTCGCTATGCTGTGGAACGCGCACGCGCCATCGAGCGCCCGGCAGACCGCGAGATCATCCACTTGCTGCCCCGCCAGTTCATCCTTGACGATCAGCCCGGTATCTTCGATCCAGTCGGCATGGTCGGAGCACGGCTCCAGGTCGACCTGCATATTGCCACCTGCTCCGGCAGCGCCTTGCAGAGTACGGTGACCTGCGCAAACCGCGCCGGACTGGAAGTGACCGAAGCGGTTCTGGAATCGATCGCATCAGCTGAGTCCACACTCTCAGCGGACGAGCGCGAATTGGGCGTCTGCCTGTTGGACATTGGCGCGCATTCCAGCGACCTTGCGGTCTTCTTCGAGGGTGCCGTCGCGCATACCGCTTCAATTCCGATCGGCGGCCAGCACTTTACGTCCGACCTGGCTGTCGGACTGAACTTGCCCATGGCCCAGGCTGAAGAGCTGAAGCGCCAGTTCGGCAACGCAGTGGTCACTTCCGTGCCCCAGCAAGCGGCCATCGAAATTGCGAATCCCCAACCGCGCATGCTGCTGCTGCGTTCCATCGCCGAGATTCTTGAACCGCGCGCTCGCGAGCTGCTGTATTTTGTGAAAGAAAGTCTGCGCCAGGGTGGCGTGGTCGAGGCGCTGGGCGCAGGATGCGTATTGACCGGCGGAGGAGCCATGCTTCCCGGTATGCTGGATGTGACGGAGAGCCAATTGCGTGTCCCCGCGCGGACAGGAATGCCGGTGCGAATCTCGCAAATGCCCGGCGAACTGATACATCCCGGCTTTGCCACAGCCGTGGGATTGCTTTTGTATGCGCACCGCATTCGTGTGACGCGGGCGGCGGAAGACAATGGTCTGCGCAGCAGACTGCGCGCAATGTTTGCAGCCAGTTTTTAAGTAACAATGCTTTTGAATCAAGAATCAGGAGGCCGGAGCCGCTATGGAACAGCAGAAAAATGAAGCCGGGGAAATGCGCATTCAATATCACGAAGAGCCCTTGCGCGGAGCCCGCATCAAGGTCATCGGAGTGGGCGGCGGCGGCGGCAATGCCGTGAACCGCATGATCCAGGCCCATATGGAGGGCGTGGAATTCATCGCCGCCAACACAGATGTGCAGGCGCTCAAGCTCTCACAGGCGCCCATCAAGCTTCAGCTCGGCGTTCGCCTTACCGCTGGCCTCGGCGCCGGCGCAAATCCTGACGTGGGCCGACGCGCTGCGCTTGAAGATTCAGAGAAGATCATCGAAGCGCTGGAAGGCGCCGACATGGTGTTTGTCACCGCCGGCCTGGGCGGAGGCACTGGCACCGGCGCCGCGCCGGTCATCGCTTCCCTTGCCAGCGAGATGGGCATTTTGACCGTCGCTGTGATCACGCGTCCCTTCGGTTTTGAAGGCAAGCGCCGCCTGCAGCAGGCCGAGCGTGGGCTGACCGAATTGCTTGAAAGCGTAGACACCATGATCGTCATCCCCAACGAGAAACTCTTGGCCGTGGCTAAAGACGCCGGCTTCTTTGAGAGTTTCCGCATCGCCGACGACGTGCTGCGCCAGGGCGTGCAGGGTATCTCTGACATCATCACCATTCCCGGCATCATCAACCGCGATTTTGCAGATGTAAAAACCACCATGGCCGGCATGGGCCATGCTGTCATGGGCACCGCAGTTCGCTCCGGCGCCAACCGCGCTGTTGAGGCTGCGCAGGCGGCCATGGCATCTCCGTTGCTTGAGGCAGGCGCCATTGACGGCGCTCGCGGCATTCTCATCAACATCACCGGATCGAGCACTCTGAAACTCTCTGAAGTGAACGAGGCTTCGTCTCTGATTCAATCCTCGGCGCATGAAGACGCGAACATCATCTTTGGCGCAGTCCTCGACGAGAAGATGGGTGACGAGGTCAAGATTACTGTCATCGCCACAGGCTTCCGCGACCAGATGCCCGAGCGGCGCGCTCGCATGTTAAGCGTTGAAGACGCGCCGGTGGTGTCGGTGCCGGTTGTCGCATCGGATAGGTGGATGAAGGAGTCCGCGCCCATTGCAGAAGCTGAGCCACCTCACTTTCAAAGTCAGGATGAAGATGAGGCAGATGGGAACCCTGGAGAGGAGACTGCATTCTTTTTCTCAACCACCACCCCCGCAGTGGCTACCACGGTAAGTGTTGCCACGTCTCCGGCAAAGACGATAGTTGAATCGCCGGCCAGTCTTGACCATGACCTGGGTCTGGCTTCGGTGGCCAAGCCGCAGACTGCTGAGATTGCACGGGACCCCGGCTATACCCCGCTGGGCAGAGATTTTTCAGCCGCAATGGACACCAGCGCCCAGATGGCGGCGACAGACGAGCAGCGCACAAAGCCCACGACGGCACTTTTCAGGGAGCCCGACGAAGAATCCCTGCGTGAGCTGGATACCCCTACGTTCATGAGACGATTGCAGTTCTAGGAGATTAGTACGGTTTTGGAATCACTGCCAGGCGCTGTATAGTTCAAAGTAGCTCAGTAAGACAACCACTCTGGCTAACATCAAAGGGGCATTGCTGCCCGGCAGGTTGCTGTGCAGATAATCAAGGACTGCTTTTTCAGAGTGACTGATATCACATCGAGTTTGGAACGTCGCTACTACAGTGACCTCCAGGTAACCCATCCCGGTGGCGAAGAGAGAAAAAGCCCCGGAGAGGCCGATAAGCAGGAAGTGCGGTGCCCTGGGGCAGACGTACGGCACGAAATCCACGGTTGAGAGGATGTTCACTGGATGAGGTTGTCTCCCCCTTGCACTCTAAGTTTATTGCTGATCGGGTCCCTTGGTGGCTTCTTGAGCGCCGCTGCGTTGGACGCTCCGCACACGTTGCATCGTGCCAAAACGGCTGAACCGCACCTGACCGAGACCCATCGCACCGCAGGCCATCGCGCGGCAGGGCATGCAGGCAAGACCTCTTCAAAGCAGACGTCGGCTCACACTTCGACCTCGCGCCGATCCACTCAATCAGGGTCAGCCGCGCAGCCGGCTCATCTGACCGCACGTGGCCGGACCCGCGCAGCGGCACGGCGTGTCGCTCTGACCACCCGTCATCATCACTATTTCGAACGGTTTACCGCCAACTCCTTTGCCACCTCAGACATCTATGCAGGCGATGTGACGGGCGGCGAAGACCCGGTCGTTCGCCAGGCGGCCATCGATGCCATGGACGGTATGAACGGCACCGCCGTCGTAATCGACCCCAAGAATGGCCGCATCCTGGCCATGATCAATCAGAAGCTCGCGCTCTCTCCGGGTGCTGAACCCTGCTCCACCATCAAGATCACTGTGGCCATGGCCGCGCTTGCTGAGGGCCTGGTCACCCGCGACACCATGGTTCAGTTGCAAGGCTTCCGCATGAACATGACCCAGGCGTTGGCCAAGAGCAACAACCTCTACTTTGAGGAGCTTGGCCGTGAGCTGGGGTTTGACCGGGTTCGTCACTACGCCAATCAATTTGGACTTGGCGAGTTGGCCGGCTACAACATTCAGGGCGAACAGCTTGGCGTCTATCCCGATCAGGAATTGCCCGCTTCTGAAGGCGGCGTAGGTCGCATGTGCAGCTTCGGCCAGGGCGTTTCCCTCACTCCGTTGCAACTTGGCGCCTACGTGGCCGCCCTGGCGAATGGCGGAACTCTCTATTACCTCCAGCACCCCACGACCCTTGAAGAAGCAGTCGCCCTTGAACCCAAAATCAAGCGGACCCTTGACATCGCGAAATATGTTCCAGAAATCGAAGAAGGTATGGCTGGAGCGGTGGAATATGGAACCGCACGCCGGCTTCGGGCAGCCTTTCAGGCATTGCCCGTCTTCGGCAAGACCGGAACCTGCTCGGCCAACGGCACTCGCTTCGGATGGTTCGCTTCTTTCTCTGACGCGCCCCAAGGGAGCTTGGTCACGGTGTTCTTTCTTGAAGGCGGCCGCTCCACCTTCGGTCCCCGCGCGGCAGAGCTGACTGGCGCTTTCTACAAGAATCTTTGGGACCGCAACTACTTTGCGGACAAGGGCCAGCAGCAGGCGGCGTCCCTCAACACGCCAGCCTCACCGCAACCCGCAGGGACACCCGCCGCGCAGTAATCATCGAACCGGCCCCCATGATGCGTTTGAGAAGCCGCCTCCGGGCGGCTTTTCACGGTTTTGTGCCCGCCATGCTTCTTTGCATGAAGCGAAATCCTTGATCGATCATCCGATAGTGTGAGGCCTTTCCCTTGTTTCGAGCCGTCGAAGCTCTGCACGGCGAAACAAAACGGCCTGATTTCCGGCAAGCGAAGACAGGAAAACCCGCAATGGAACTGTCCACGCATTTCTTATTGGTCTATGGCTACGTGCTGCTCTTCGCCTGGGTTCTGGTTGGCCAGGTCGGCATCCCGTTGCCCTCCACGCCGGTGCTTCTGGCCGCGGGAGCCCTTACCGCCCAGGACGAATTGAGTTTTCCCCTAGCATTATTGGCAGCTCTGGCCGCAGCGCTTGTCTCGGATTCGACATGGTTCATGATTGGCCGCCGTTACGGTCACCATGTCCTGCGCGTTCTCTGCAAGTTATCCATGGAGCCGACGATCTGTGTTCGCAAGACCCAGGATTCCTTCGGCCGCGGGCGCGAAACTACGCTGCTTTTTGCCAAGTTTGTTCCGGGATTGGCTACTCTCGCCGCACCGGTGGCGGGTCAGAACGGAATGGCATTCAGTCGCTTCCTGGTCTTTGACAGCATCGGCGCCTCGCTGTGGATTGGGACCCTGCTAGTGCTCGGGCGCCTCTTCGGCGATGTCCTCCGTCGAAACCCCAGCGCTCTGGACTGGGCCGGCCGCTTCAGCGGAGCTTTGTTGATTCTGGGTATTGCCGGCTTCTTCTTTTGGCGCGTGATGCGCCGACGTATGGTGCTCAAGGAGCTTGTGCAGGCCCGTCTCGAGCCTGAAGAGCTGAAGCGCCAGCTCGACGCCGGCGAAAAGGTGTATATCGTCGACCTGCGCCACCCATTGGAATTGTTGCCCGACCCTTTCACCCTTCCCGGTGCGTTTCATTTCTCGCCGGACACCATCACAGAACGGCACATGGAAATTCCACGCGACCGCGATGTGGTGCTGTTCTGCACCTGCCCCAGCGAGGCCACAGCCGCCAAAACAGCCTTGATGCTGCACAAACTCGGCATCGAGCGCGTGCGTCCTCTCCGCGGCGGCTACGACGAGTGGAAACGCCTCGGATTTCCTCTGGACGCCGTCCAATTGGCCAAACCTCCCCTCGAACCCGCCAAAAGCCTATAAGCTGGAGGGGTTGAGTATGGCATCTGCCTCACGGGAGCACTTCCTTGGCCTACGACGATCTGCGCGACTGGATCAGGACTCTGGAAAGAGCCGGTGAACTCAAGCGCATCACCGCTGAAGTTTCGCCGGAACTCGAAATCACCGAGATCACCGATCGCGTGAGCAAAATTGGATCGAAGGGAAACGCCGCGCAGGCCAAGTATGCTCCCGGCGGTCCGGCGTTGCTGTTTGAGAACATCAAAGGCCATCCGGGTCAGAAGGTCTTCATCAACCAGTTTGGCAGCGAACGCCGAATGGCCATGGCCCTTGGCGTAGAAAAGCTCGATGATATCGCCGAGCGCATCCGGGGCCTGATGAACATGAAGGCGCCCGAAGGCCTCTTCGACAAGCTCAAGATGCTGCCGCAGCTCGGAGCGATCACCAGCGCATTTCCCAAGACGGTCAGCGCCAAAGATGCTCCCTGCAAAGAAGTCATTCGAAAAGACAACTTCGATCTGAGCTTTTTCCCCATCCTCAAGTGCTGGCCGCAGGATGGTGGTCGTTTCATCACATTGCCCTGCGTGCACACGCGCGATCCGCGCACCGGCAAGCGCAACATCGGCATGTATCGAATGCAGGTCTACGATGGCCAGACCACGGGCATGCACTGGCAACGCCAGAAAGTAGCCGCGGAGCACTATCGTGAGGCACTTCGGATCGCCGCCGCCGCGTCCGCTGATGCAGATCCACTCACTGCTCGGGTAGCGGCGATGGCAGAGTCTGCCGGCGGTGCGGTCTCCATTTCTGACGGCCCTGTTGGCGGGCTGCCACAGGTGGCTCTTGGCAATCTGAAAGGCTCGCGGCTCCAGGTTGCGGTGGCCATCGGCACCGGTCCGGCAACCACTTTCGCTGCCATTGTTCCCGCGCCGCCTGAAGTTGAGGAGTTTATGATTGCCGGCTTCCTGCGCGGCAAGCCGGTTGAGATCGTCAAATGCGAGACCGTCGATCTTGAAGTCCCGGCAAACGCCGAGATCATCCTTGAGGGCTACGTCGAGCTTGGTGAGCTGCGGGCCGAGGGCCCATTCGGCGACCATACCGGCTTCTATACCCTCACCGATCAATACCCAGTCTTTCATCTGACCTGCATCACGCATCGAAAAAATCCAATTTACGCCGCAACCATCGTCGGCAAGCCGCCCATGGAAGACGCATGGATGGGCAAGGCCGTGGAACGGATCTTTCTACCCGCGATGAAGGTGACCATTCCTGAGATTGTGGACATCAATCTCCCGGTTGAAGGCGTATTTCACAACCTGATGCTGGTCTCAATCAAGAAAAGTTATCCCGGCCAGGCGCGCAAGGTGATGAACGCCATCTGGGCGCTTGGCCAGGCCATGTTCACCAAGTGCATCGTCGTTGTCGACGAGGACTGCGATGTGCAGAACATCGCCGAAGTCACGCTCCGTGTGACCAACAACATCGATCCCGAACGCGATATTCAGTTCACGCTTGGCCCTATCGATTCGCTCGATCACGCATCGCGCCTGCCCAACTATGGATCCAAGATGGGCATCGACGCCACCCGCAAATGGAAGGCTGAGGGCTTTGAGCGCCCTTGGCCCGCGATGATCGAGATGGACCGCGCCACCAAGGCCAAAGTGGATGCGCTCTGGGCTAAACTGGGGTTGTGAGCCCGTCAATGAACGATTCCTTGCAGCGAGCTCAAAGCAACGCTCGCGACCGCTCCCTTCGCTGCCGCCGCTCTGCTATATGTAGAAACATGCGGGTCGCTGTCCCCAGATTTCTGTCCTTCTTCTTCGCAGCGGTGCTTCTTTTTGCCTGTCCCCTCTCTGCGCAGCAAGCACCCGAACAGTTTCGCTGGGTCAACTTCCACTCTTCCACTGACAACGACGTCGTGGTGTGGGTGACGCGTTCGCTGGAGGCGGAGCACTGGACCGCAATCAGCGAGATCGGCGTGGAGTACGACGCGGCGCTCGTCGTAACCATGATGCGGCCCTCGTCGCAGGCGCTGCCGGGCGGAGATCTCTTTACGGTTTGGAGCGCCTCTCTCACCCACCACGTCGTCACGCCGCTCATTACCGGCGTCAATTTGCATTTCGTTGACTGGCTCAGGTTTTCTGAGAGCGCGCCTCGCGAACTGGGTGCTCTTTATAACAACTGTGCCGAGTGCGCCGCCGATACCTATTTCACGGCCTTCCACTACGACATGGCACAGCATGCGTGGTCGGCTCGCTGGCTGCGAGGTGGCCAAACCGCACCCATCTGGAGTGCGAATCCTCCCGATGGAGTGACTCTGACCCAGGTTTACGCTGCCATGGCCGACCCCAATGGCCGCGAATTCATGGCCACCTGGAGCCACTTCAACTACGGAAGCGAGAAGCCGCCCGCGGACTTCATCTATCGCTACGATCTGGATGCCTACAGCGGCCTGGAACACACTCAACCCATCGTTGGAAAGGATGCCGATGCGCTTAAACTGCGCCTCTGCAGCGGGCAGGGCGCGCTGCCCGGACTGGCACGAGGCCAGGACTCATCACTCTGCCAGCAGCTTCTCCCTCCACCCCACGCTGAGCGCAAGCCCGTCACCACCCCGCCAGCCAATAACCGTGGCAAGTCAGTGCCGCCAGGTTCACGCCATTGAGACCAACTGCGTAGTGGTCAATTGAGCGCAGTGAAACCCTGCGCTCCTCCGGTAGCATCCAAGTCTATTGGAGTGTGAAATGAACGATTTCCGATACCGGGGATTAGGCCTGTTATCTCTATTCGTTGTGGCCATAATGCTTTGCACAATCGGATGCCGCAGCAATCAGAACGATGCGGGCGCTGTCCCGGGTCAAGCCTCAACCCAGGATTCATCCTTAGACCCGGCCACGGCCAACCTGGCCCCCGTTTCGGCGGAGTCGGGCGGTCAGGCGCCTGCGCAGTCGTCTGAGCAGGCGCCGGAGTATCCAGATAACGCCGAGCAGCCGGTCTATTCCACCGATGACCCGCCGCCTCCTCTTCCGGAATACGACCAGCCACCGGCTCCGGGCGACGACTACCTGTGGACTCCCGGCTACTGGGCGTACACACCCACAGGCTATTCGCAGCCGGGCTATTACTGGGTGCCCGGTGTCTGGGTTCAGGCTCCCTATCAAGGCGCCCTGTGGACGCCAGGCTATTGGGGCTACTGGAATCACCACTACCGGTTCTATCCTGGCTATTGGGGTCAGTACATAGGCTTCTACGGAGGCGTTGACTACGGATTTGGTTACGTCGGCTATGGATACCAGGGCGGCTACTGGAGCGGGGGCCACTTTAACTACAATCGCTCAGTCAACCGCGTTGACGTGAACTTGGTCCACAACGTCTACAGCCGACCGGTCAGTGACAACAACAGGGGCGCCCGTGTGAGTTTCAACGGCGGTTCAGGTGGCGTCCAGGTGCGGGCCAAGCCCGCGGAATGGGCGGCGATGCGCGCACCTCACTCCGCGCCGATGAAAGCCCAGGTACAGAATGAGCAAGCTGCGGGCACCAATCGTGCTCAGTTTGCCAACGTCAACCATGGACGTCCGGCTAACGCAGCAGTCAGTCAGCCGCTGCCTGCGGATCGCAACGTCAGGGCTCCAGCGGCGTTGCAGGTGCGCAACCAGGAAGTGCAGGAACGGCAGACGCCGCAGGTAACGCAACCCCAACAGCAGCGTCAGGAAGTACCTCAGCATCAGGTGCGCCAGGAAGTGCCGCAACCGCGTCAGCAGCAGCCGCGTCAGGAAGCGCCTCAACCACAGCTGCGGCAAGCAGCTCCTGTGCAGCCGCAACGCCAGGCATCTGCGCAACAACAGCAACCACGGCAGGTTGTGCCGCAACAGCGTCCGTCCGTTCCACCGCAGCAGGAACGGCGGCAATCCGCACCTGTCCAGCCACAGCGTCAGGAAATGCCTCAACAGCAGCCACAGCGTCAGGTTGTCCCGCAACAGCAGCAACAACGCCAGGCGATACCTCAGCAGCAACAGCAGCATCAAGCTGCTCCTCAACCGCAACAGCGCCCAGCGGCTCCTCAGCAGCAACAACGCCAGGCGCCTCCGCAGCAGCAACACCAGGCGCCGCCTCAACAACATCCTGCTGCACCGCCGCAAAAGGATGATTCAAAGAAGAAGTAGCGTCCTGCGGGGTATTTGGGTAGTAGTGCGCCTGGCGGCACGCAACTACTGCGCAGGCATCACCCGCACTGCCACCAAATTGCGCACCCAGCGGGCGGGGCGCTTCTCGCCTGTGGCAACCAGCTTGAACGGCCCTTCATCGCGAATGGCCTTGCCGTCCATGGCATCGGCCACAATCACGGTACCGTCATGTACGTCGGGATTGACTTCCGCTACGGCATACACTGCACCGTACCCGTCTGACCCCTCGGCTACCAGGTACAGCCGCAGGTCTCTTCCGTGCGGCTTGTCTGGTACCCCAAGCGGCTTCAGCAATTCGAACAGGGGAACGCCGCTGTAGGTCTGATTCGCCTTCGCATGCTCGTTGAATATGGTGATGGTCTGGTGCGGTAGCGCGGCAAGAGTCGCCGGAGTCCACTCGCCAGACTTCTTGCCGAAGGTCAACTTGAGTGGTCCCGCGGCCGGATGCGCGACCGCCATCTCCTGTTGTATGCGGGATGTGTCCGGCTGGGGCGTCGCGCCACTCATCGGAACTCCCTGGGTTTGATTCGAGCCAGGGGTCATTTGGCCCAGCGCTCCACCCGTCGATAACCCCAATACCAGCAGCGCGACCACCCAATCAATCCCGCAGCGCATCAAGAAATCCTCCCGCAAACCATCGTATACTGGCTTCATGTCGATCGTCCGCAACATTGCCGGGGTAGTCAAGGGCATGAGCATCACCTTCGGGGAGATGCTTGAACCCTCGCAGGTTGAGAACTATCCTGACGGCAAAGGCCCCTTGCGCGGAGCAGTCTTCGAGCAGCGCTTTCGCGGCGCTCACGTCTTGCAGCGCGACGAAAACGGTCTGGAAAAATGCGTCGCCTGTTTCCTTTGTGCCGCCGCCTGCCCTTCGAATTGCATCTTCATCGTGGCGGACGAAAACACTGAGGAGAAACGCATCTCTTCCTCCGAGCGCTACGCCAAGGTCTACAACATCGACTACAACCGCTGCATCTTCTGCGGCTACTGCGTTGAGGCATGCCCGACCGACGCCATCACTCACGGCCACGGATTTGAGCTGGCCACCCTGAATGCCACAAACCTTGTGATGCGCAAAGAGGACATGCTGGTGCCGGTTGCCTCGCTGACTGCAGCGAAATAGGCCGCCGGCGCTTTCCCCCTCGATTGGCCAGCACCGGGCCACCGTCTATGCTGATAAAGGGGTGAATCGCCGGTCAGCGGCGGCTGGTCGGGCGCACAACCTTGGCGGATTTTCATCAGAATTGAATTCATACGCGGTCACGCAGGGAAGCGCCGCGCTCAAGACCACCGGAAAGTTATGACCAACGCCCATCAACATCCGCTGCAACAAATTCTTCAAAGCCGAATCGCCATCATCGATGGAGCGATGGGCACCACCATCCGCAACTACGGCATGAAGGAAGCGGACATCCGCGGCGAGCGCTTCAAGAACGCTACCAAGGATCTGCTCAACGACGGCGACCTCTTTTCGCTGACTCAGCCGGAGATGATCTGTGACATCCATCGCCGCTTTCTGGAGGCCGGAGCGGACATCATTGAGACCAACACCTTCGGCGCCACAAGCATCACGCAAAGCGAGTTCTTCGTCGACGATCCCCGTGAGCACGGTGGCCGGAAGGATCCAGCGTTCTACCAGAAGATTATTGAAGACCCGTTTCTCAGCGATTTGGCTGCAGAGATGAACGAACAATCGGCTCGGCAGTGTCGTGAAATGGCTGATCGCGCGGCCAGCGAAACCGCGCGCCCACGTTTTGTGGCTGGAGCCATGGGGCCATTGACGGTATCCCTCTCCAGCTCTCCAGATGCCGACGATGCAGGTTTCCGGGTTGTCACCTTCGACCAGGTCAAAACTGCCTACGCTCAGCAGGCTCGTGCGCTGATAGGCGGCGGAGTTGACTTGCTTCTGGTGGAAACCATCTTCGACTCGCTCAACGCCAAGGCCGCCCTTGTAGCCATTCGCGAGGTGTTCGACGAAGACAGGAAAGTCCTGCCGGTGATGATCTCCGCGGCGGTTGGCCGTGGCGGCGAGACCATGATCTCCGCGCAAACCATCGAGGCGTTTTGGAACGCGGTGCAGCATGTCAAGCCCCTGTCGGTAGGCCTGAACTGCTCACTCGGTCCCGATCTCATGTATCCGTTTCTCGAAGAGCTCTCGCAAAAGGCTAACGTCGCCATCTCCTGCTACCCGAACGCCGGACTGCCTAACCCGCTCTCTGAGACTGGTTTCGATCTCGGCCCCGACGACATGGCTCGCTATCTCGGGGAGTTTGCACGCGCAGGGCTAATCAACATCGCCGGCGGCTGCTGCGGCAACACTCCGGAGCACATTGCGGCCATTGCCAAAGCGCTCGACGGCCTGCCTCCGCGCAAGCTGCGCCACGATGAGGGCGAAGCATGACAAAGCCTATCGAGACAAGGCCTCTGCGCCTTTCCGGGTCGCAGCCATTCACCCAGCAGCCCGGCGTCTACATCCTCATCGGTGAGCGGACCAACGTGGCTGGTTCGCCCAAGTTCGCCAAGGTGGTGAAACAGGGCAACTATGAGGAAGCGGTGAGCGTCGCCCGTCAGCAAGTTGAGAACGGGGCGAACGTGATCGATATCTGCATGGATGAAGGAATGATCGATGGCGTCGCCGCCATGACGCGCTTCCTGCAGTTGCTGGCCAGTGAGCCTGAAGTCGCCAAGGTCCCTTTCATGGTCGACTCGTCAAAATGGGAGGTCATTGAGGCCGGTCTCAAGTGCCTGCAGGGCAAGGGCATCGTGAATTCCATCTCCCTCAAAGAGGGCGAGGAGAGATTCCGCAGGCACGCCTCGACGGTGCTCAAATACGGCGCGGCAGCAGTGGTGATGGCCTTCGACGAGCAGGGACAGGCGGCCACCTACGACGAGAAAATCCGCATCTGCGAGCGTGCGTACAAGCTCCTGGTCAATGATGTCGGATTTCCGCCGGAAGACATCATCTTCGATCCCAACATCCTCACCGTGGCCACTGGCATGGAGGAGCATAACAACTACGCAGTGGACTTTATCAACGCCACGCGCTGGATCAAAGCCAACCTTCCGCACGCCAAAGTGTCGGGCGGTGTCTCCAACGTTTCGTTCAGTTTCAGAGGTAACAACAAAGTCCGCGAAGCCATGCACTCCGCGTTTCTCTATCACGCCATTGCCGCGGGCATGGACATGGGTATCGTCAATGCTGGCATGCTGGAGGTCTACGAAGAGATTGAGCCGGAGCTGAAGGTGCTGGTGGAGGACGTGTTGCTCAATCGCCGGCCCGACGCCACGGAACGCCTGGTCGACTTTGGTGAAAAGCTGAAGAGCGTTGGCACGGTTGCGAGTGAAAAGAAGGCTGAAGAATGGCGCAGCGGCACTGTCGAAGAGCGTCTTTCCCACGCGCTGGTCAAGGGGATTGACGCATACATCGAGATCGATGCCGAAGAAGCCCGCGTCAAGCTGGGCCGCCCTCTGCTGGTGATTGAAGGCCCGCTGATGGACGGCATGAGCGTGGTCGGCGATCTCTTCGGCGCCGGCAAAATGTTTTTGCCCCAGGTGGTCAAATCCGCTCGCGTGATGAAGAAGGCCGTAGCCCACCTGACGCCTTTCATGGAGGCGGAGAAGGCCGCGCTGGTTGCTTCTGGCCAGGTCGCCAGGGCACAGGGAAAAATCGTCCTCGCCACCGTCAAGGGAGACGTCCACGACATCGGCAAGAACATTGTCGGCGTCGTCCTGGCATGCAACAACTACGAGGTGATCGACCTCGGCGTGATGGTCTCCTGCGAAAAAATCCTTGAGCGCGCCACCGCGGAGAAGGCTGACCTGATCGGTCTCAGCGGTCTTATTACGCCCTCGCTCGACGAAATGGTTCATGTGGCTCGCGAGATGGAGCGTCAGGGGTTCAAGCTGCCGCTGCTGATCGGCGGCGCAACCACCAGCCGCGCGCATACCGCCGTTAAAATTGCACCTCACTACAGCGAGCCGGTGGTACACGTGCTCGATGCCAGCCGCGCCGTACCTGTAACAACCAGCCTGCTCAGTGACGATGGCAAAGCCGCATTCGTCGCCGAGCACCGCGCCGGCTATGAGGCGCTGCGCAAGCAGCACGCTTCGCCGCGTCAAAAGGGCGTTGACCTCGAGGCTGCCCGAGCAAGGCGCACCCCGATCAAGTGGCGAGCTGAAGACCTGCCCGTCACCGAGTTTATCGGCGTGCGCGCGCTGGACAATTTTCCACTGGCCACGCTCCGCGAGTTCATTGACTGGACGCCCTTCTTCCACACCTGGGAGCTGAAAGGCGTTTACCCCCGCATTTTCGATCATCCCGAGCAGGGCGAGCAGGCTCGGCAGATTTTCACTGAGGCCAACGCGCTGCTCGACACCATCGTCGAGAAGAATCTGCTGACAGCGCGCGGCGTTTACGGGTTCTTCCCTGCAACAAGTCTCGGCGACGATGTGGAGCTTTACACCGATCGAACCCACGCACAGGTTCTTGGGCGCTTCCACTTTCTCCGCCAGCAAGCTAACAGGGAAGGGAGCGAACCCTGCCGCTCGTTAGCTGATTTCATCGCGCCCAAGGGAACGGGTTTGGACGATCACATAGGCGCATTTGCGGTGACTAGCGGCATTGGGCTGAAGGCCCTCTGCGACGGCTTCCGCGCCCAACAGGACGATTACAACGCCATCATGGCCGAAGCCATCGCCGACCGCCTTGCCGAAGCCTTCGCCGAGTGCCTGCATAAGAAAGTCAGAGATGAGTGGGGCTACGGCCGTGCCGAATCCCTGAGTGTCGACGACCTGATTCACGAGAAGTATCGCGGCATTCGCCCCGCCGCCGGTTACCCCGCCTGCCCCGATCACACGGAGAAGGGAACTCTGTGGCGCCTGCTCAACGTCGAGGCGAATACTGGCATGCAGATCACCGAATCCTTTGCCATGTGGCCTGGCTCCAGCGTGAGTGGCTTGTACTTCGCCCACCCCGATTCGCGTTATTTTTCTCTCGGCAAAATCGAGCGCGACCAGGTGGTCGACTATGCATTGCGCAAGGGAATGGCCATAACCGAAGTCGAGCGCTGGCTTGGCCAGAACCTCAACTACGATCCTGCGGGATAAGATCCGGAGGCTGATGGATGAGTGCAAAGCAGTCGAGCAAGGCAGCTCCGCGCGGCTTTGACAAGGACCTTGCCCAGTTGGAAGCCTTGAGCGCAGCCATGAATTCCGGCGCGAAGCCGGACACTGCTCAAGTGCAGTACCTGCGCAGCGCTCTCACACAGCACAACAATTTCCTCGTCTCCAAGGCTGCCAAACTCATCGCGGAAGCCGAACTCACCGCTCTGCTTCCTGACGTTCTGACGGCCTACGATCGTTTCTTCATCGACCCGGTCAAGACCGACCCCAAATGCTGGGCCAAAGAAGCCCTCGCCAGGGCCCTCGTCAAGCTGGAGCACCGTGCCAAGGATGCCTATCTGCGCGGCATGCGCCACCATCAAATGGAAGGAAGCTTTGGTCCTCCGGTGGATTCGGCCGGCGGTTTGCGCAGCATATGCGCCCACGCTTTGGTTGACTGTCCGGGCATCTCTGACGCCGATCTGCTCGCTGCCCTGCTGGAGCCGCTCACAGACACTGACAAGGCGGTCCGCGTGGAGGCTGCCCGCGCCATCGCCGCGGTGGGTGGGATCAGCGCCGCGCTTCTGCTTCGGTTGCGCGTCATGCTTGGCCCCGGCTCCGAAGACAATCTCAACGTTGAAGTCCTGGGCGCAGTCTACTCCGCCCTCTTGTCTCTTGAAGGGGAGCGAGCCATTCCGTTGGTGTCGGCTGTCATGGACGACGGCGGTGAACTTGGCGCTGAAGCTGCGTATGCGCTGGCCGATCTGCGGACTCCCGAGGCGCTTGCCCCTTTGATTGATCGCCATCGTACCGGACTCGATCACCATTCCGCGGTTTGGTTTTCTTCCGTGCTTCTAAGCGCCATCGCGCTCACGCGACTCCCGGCGGCATTCGATTATCTAACTGGTCTTATCTCTTCCGATGGCCGAGGGGCGTCCAACGCCATCGAGTCCATCGGCCGCATCGCGCCCAATGCGGAGCTGTATGCTCGCGTCCAACAGGCAGTCGACCAGGCAGGTAACCCGCGTCTGGCACAGGCGTTCCGCCAGCACGTCGCAACGCCGCCAACTCAGACATAAGCGCGCTGACCTTACTCATCCGGTGCCGATTGACGCATCGATTCTGCCGGTGCTCTCATGGTGAGTGCGGGGTTGGCAGCCCTGATTCCGCGGAAGACTGGGGATTAGGGAATGCGGCAAGGTGAAGCGATGTTGATGGCAATGGTTCTATCGAGTGCATTGTTGTGCGGATGCGGCGGCGCCGCCAGCGGCGGTGGAGGCGGTGGCAGCACGACACAAACCCAAACCGCTGCTCCCACCATATCTACGTTCACAAATACAGCGCTGCAAAACGGCGCCCTGATGGTCAGCCTGGGCTACACAACCCCCGGCTCCGTCATTTACTACACAGTAGACGGCACAACACCAACCACTGCATCGCAGCAATCCATCGCGCCTTTTCTTCTTGCGTCGAGCATGACGATCAAGGCAATCGCCATCGCCCCTGGCAACACTCCAAGCACTGTGGCAAGTCAGACCTTTGCGCCCAATATCCCCTCGGGGACTCTGGTCTGGTCAGAAGAATTCAGTAATACAACCGGCGCCAATGCTCAGCCCAATCCCGCCTTCTGGACCTACGACACAGGTACCAATTGTTGTGGAAACAACGAGCTTGAGACCTACTGCTCCTGGGGTTCCACGACCGGCCCCTGCAATCCGGCCAGCCCCAACGCTTACGTCGGAACCGATGGGTATCTCCACATCGTGGCGCAGCAGCCCACTGCGAATGTAGCCATCTATACTTCTGCCCGCCTGAAGTCCCAGGGCCTGTTCAGCTTCCAGTACGGACGCATCGAAGCACGCCTGATGTTACCGGAGTCGCAGGGTATGTGGCCGGCCTTCTGGATGCTCGGCAACAACATCACCACTGTCAATTGGCCGGCATGCGGTGAACTCGACCTGATGGAGCATATCGACGCCAACAACCCGCCCATCAACGGTAATGGGCCGGGCTACGACTGGGTGCAGTCATCGATCCATGGAACAAATCTCAACGGCGGCACTCCTTACACCACTCAGGGTTTTTCCGCGGCCGCCTGGCACACCTACGGCATGATCTGGACCAAGGGACAAATTCAGTTCTATGTAGACAGCCCGAGCAACATCTACGAGACCTTCACCCCAGCCACCCAGCCCGGTACCTGGCCCTTCGATTCAGGCCCGGAATTCGTCCTTCTGAACCTGGCCGTGGGCGGGGATTGGCCCGGTTCTCCCAATGGCACCACGGTCTTCCCCTCGCCGATGCTGGTAGATTACGTGCGTGTTTATACCAACTGAACCGTATCGCCGCTTCAATGGCTGTATCTGACCTTTGGAACGCTCCAGCGTGCCGTTTGCTGCAAACGTTCTTGCGTTGGTTTTGTCCCTTGTGATACAACCAAATCATTCAGTTTTGCCCCCAAAGGGCAAGCCTGAGTTTCATGCAGAGTGGTTGAGGGACGAGCCCTGTGACGCCACGACAACCTGCCCGCGCAAAACGGGAGTATGGTGTCAACTCTTGCCCGGAGACGGGGAACATGAGATTCGGGGGTCGCTTCAGCACTCTTGGCTTAGGCGGCTCGCAAGGTTATTCGAGTCAACTCACGTTCGCTTGTATCTGAGCAGGTCACACGCTTGCATACCTTCAGTCACTCGCTGACCTAGCGAGGGATTTGTGGCGACTGCTTACGAATTGCGTTGTCGGGAATGTGGGAAATCCTACGGGATTCAACCGCTTTCCATCTGTGATGATTGTTTCTCCCCACTCGAGGTCGTCTTCGATCTTGAGTACGCTCGCACCCGTTTTACCCGCGAAGCCATCTCCCAGGGACCGCTGAATATGTGGCGCTATCGCGCTTTGCTGCCGGTGTCGGATTCCTACGTTGCCCAGACCCCGGCCGGATTCACGCCGCTCATGAGTGCTCCGCGCCTTGGCGCGCATATCGGGGCGCGTAACCTCTATTTGAAGAACGACGCCGTTTGCCTGCCCACGTTGAGCTTCAAAGACCGTGTGGTGGCCGTAGCCCTGGCCAATGCGCAGGCCTTTGGATTTGATACGGTCGGTTGCTCCTCGACCGGCAACCTGGCCAACGCAGTTGCCGCAGGGGCTGCCCGCCTGGGGTTGAAGACTTTCATTCTGGTTCCGTCGGACCTTGAGCCAGCCAAGATTCTCAACACCGAGGTCTACGGCGCAACCCTGGTGCGCATCGATGGCAACTACGATCACTGCAATCGCCTCTGCTCGCAGATTGCCGACCGTTATAACTGGGGCTTTGTGAATGTGAACCTGCGCCCTTACTATGCTGAAGGGTCCAAGACAGTCGGCTATGAAATTGCCGAGCAGCTTGGCTGGCGCCTGCCCGACAACATTGTTTGCCCCATGGCCGGCGGCTCCTTGATTACCAAGATCCGCAAGGCCTTCAGTGAACTGGTTGCTCTCGGCCTGGTTGAAGACAAGCCTGTCAAATTCTTTGGAGCGCAGGCCACCGGCTGTTCGCCCATCTCTGTTGCCGTCAAGAACAACACTGAGCAGATTGAGCCGCAGCGCCCCAACACCATCGCACGTTCGCTGGCCATCGGCAACCCG
>CAZTLV010000002.1:0-184051 GCA_964614635.1 uncultured Occallatibacter sp. | reverse complement strand
AGAGCGGTTCGAATTCAAACCCTTGCAAATTTCCACTTAAGCTGTTCTGCATCAGCTATTTATGGCGGGTCATCAGTCTCAGATGTTGAAAAATGGGCTTTTCACTTTCTGACCGTCCACCGACGCGCGCCCGTGCCGGTCATCTGCTCGCCTCCAAGCAACCGGCTTGTTCAGCAGCTAAAACCGCGATGAATTGTCCGCTTGACAGCCCCCCGGAGAGTATCGAGCGATTCACTTGTACTGCCTGACCAATCCAACCACTTTCCCGAACAATTCCAACTCCTCCTTCGGGCGAATGTTCTTGTAGGCCCTATTGCCGGGTTTCAGGTAGAACCCGTCTTTATCTTTCGCAAGGAACTTGACCGTACATTCCCGATCCACGATGGCGACGACCACGTCGCCCGGTTTGGTCGGTGCTCCTTTCTGCACCACCACGAGGTCGCCAGAGTGCATCCCAGCTTCTTCCATCGAGTCACCGTCCACGGTAAGGACAACTGTTCGTGATGGGATCCTGACGAGCAGTTGATCGAGGTAGCAGACGGAAGAGAGTCCATCGTTCGCCGTCTGCGGGGAGCCCGCTGGAACGTGATCCACATTGATCCGTTCAAAGAACCGTCTTCCTGGCTGCAGGCGCCGTTCCGGGGATGATGACAGATACCCAGCGGCCTTGAGCCGCCCCACCATCAACGCAATTGTGGCGGTGCTGCGCAGGCCCACCAGCTTGGCGATCCCGGTAAACGGCGGCAGCACGCGATGGATGGCGTAGTAGTCACGTAGTTTCTCAAGGTATTCGGCATCGCGGTTTTTCATACTCGAATTGTAGCGAATGTTCATTTGGAAAACAATACTGCCTCCGAGTAACTTTTTACCCGAAAGGCACCCACTTGTGGGTACGTACGATTGGGCGGCATATGTGAATGTTACCGAACGAGCATTCGGCTACCCTGTATATTCTAGAAATGGCCGCACGTTTTTGGCTAACTCCCGCAGCTGTCCCGATGACGCTCGAAGATGCGATGGCGCTTACGGAGGAGCAGGCCTGGCGGCTGTTCGCACAGATCCGGTGGGGCAGCAGCAAGAGGCAGTGTTGCCCAAAATGCGGCAAGAAAGACCAGCACTACAACATCCCCAGCCGCAGGCGATGGCGGTGCAAGGCCTGCAAATCTACATTTTCGGTCACCACGAGGACGCCGTTCGCGGATAGGAAGATCAGCTTCAAAAAGCTGGTTCTGGGCATTTTTACCTTTGTCATCAGCCAGAAAGGTATTGCTGCCCTGGCTCTGAAGCGGGTCATTCGATGCCAGTACAGGACCGCATTCGTTCTCCTGCATAAGCTCAGGGAAGCCATCATGGTCACCGTATCCACGGAACTTCTTGAGGGCAGGATCGAGATGGACGGCGCGCACTTCTCCGGCCGGCCCCGGAAGGGCAACAAGGCCCCGCCCAAAGCCGCAGCACCGACCATCCCCCTGAAATACCAGCAACCGCCGCCCCAACGCCAAAAGCAGCCTCCAAACGTGTTCCCATTTCATCCGAACCGGCGCATCGTGATGGTGCTGCGTGTATACGGCGAGAAAGGGAAGGGAGCAAAACGGACGATTGTCGAAATTTGCAAGTCGGAGAATGCGGCCGACATTGAAGCGCTGGTCGCCAAAACCGTGAAGAGAGGTTCCCTGATCTGGACGGACGAGCTATCTGCGTATGGAAATCTGAAGAAGCGCGGCTATAAACACGCCGCCGTCAATCACACCAAGGAATTCTCAACGAAGAATGGCGTGAACGAGAACCAGGCGGAGAGCTTCTTCTCCCGGATGCGCCGGGCGGTCATTGGGATCTACCACCGGTTCACGCCGATGTACATGATCGATTACGCAAATGAGATGGCCTGGCGCGAAGACGTGCGGCGCATGGACACCTGGGTCCAGCTTAGTTCCCTACTCGAAAGGGTATTCGATGCCGGCGTGTCAAAGGACTGGTGCGGATATGCCCAGGGCCACAAGCGGGCCGAAGAGATCCTCTTCCAGGCGCCGCCGGCGCAAGCATCAGCTGCCGGGGCTCAGTCTCCACCGCCGCCGCCGATAATCCCTTGATGATCGGTCCTCTATTGGTACTTCCTCGCCAGGCCCACCACACGTCCGAATATCTGGAGCTCCTCTTCGGCGCGGATATTCTTGAACGCCTTATTGGCCGGCTTCAGGTAGTAGCCTTTTTTGTCCTTCGCCAAGTACTTGACCGTGTATTCACCATCCACGATCGCGATCACGATGTCGCCCGCTTTGGCCTGCGCGCCCGTATTCACAATGACGTAATCCCCATTCAGCAGGCCGGCACCGTTCATCGAGTCTCCCTTCACCTGCACGACAACCGACCTTGAGGGTTCGCTGATGAGGTACCGGTCAAGCTGGTGCTCTTCGACGAACTTCTCCATCTCATAATCAGCTTTGCCGGCCTGAACGCCAGTTATGAAAACTCGATCGAAGAATCTGCTTGCCGGGCGCAGGCCCTGATTGATTGTCGATTCAAGGAATCCATCCTCTTTCAAGCGGTCCACCACGCCGGATACTTGGGAGGTGGAGCGCAGGCCGAGGAACTTGCTCATTTCGGGAAACGCTGGCAGGACTTGTTGCGCGGCGTAGGTGTCGCGCAGCTTGCCGAGGTGTTGATCATCGCGTTCAAACATGATGGCAGCCTTTCGCAGTGCGGTTTTCAGTGCAATCGGCTTTGCTGGGCAGGCTGTTCGGCGAGCGATGCGAGTTTTCAACCTAAAGGTACTGCGCTTGCAGTGGTCTTTGTGCGCCAGCGCACACAGTGGCACTATTTTCAATATTCACGAACGAATTATTCCGTTTGAGTATTCTGCTAAAGCATTCAATCTGCCAATATTCAAATGCCATATTCTTTTTCGGCGATCTCTTGAGGAGGAAGCGCGATGAGTGCATACTGGGCTGCCCGCGAGGCCATCGCAGATTTCATTGGAAACAAGTACGTCGGGATCGCACTGTTTTCTGCGCTGATGATCGGCTGGCTTTTCGGCGCTTGCGGGTTTTCTCTGAGACAGTCGCTTGGTCTGGGTCTGTTTTTCTTGATGCTAAATTGGTCCACTTGGATGGGGTCGCCAGCTGACAGGTATCAATTCACGCCTTATGAACTCCGTTGTTACCCTTCAGCCTGTCGAATGTTTCTAGATATTGGGCTGGTTCAGTCGAGCGAGGAGTTTATGCGACTATTCGGGCCCTTCAACGACTCAGCAGTGCCATGGAAGGAAAATAATGTCCTGTGCCATGGTCTCTATGCAGTATTCCTTGCAGGACGCGGGGCTGTATGGTCAGGGCGGGCCGTGATTCATTTTCCGTGGGAAGCCCGTTATGCAAGTACTCCAAACAGGTTCTATCGGTTGGTCCCTATGGGAACAGACATGTTTGGAATTGATTGGGCCAGGTGGGAAGAGTTGAAACGAATCCATGGATTTGATTTCAAAGTAGCTGATTTTGATTGGGTTACATGGTGTCGCTCATCTGGCTTGTGCTGTGTTGGGAGTTGGAGTCCTGAGATATTCATGCGGTTAGGTGTGGGAGGTTTTGAGTTTGGGGTTCGAGTTAAGAAGGAATGGTGGAAGCGGCACAAGGACTCGAACGCTGTGGTCCTTCGGGAGAATTCATATTATGACATGGTAGACCTTGTTCTTTGCTTTCTTCCGTTTTGCACACTGAGCGAATTCTATTGGAGGCCTGAAAAGACACCAAGCGCAGAGCAAGCAAGATCTCTTGTCGAGGCAATTAAGAAGGCGGTTTCCGAGAAGGGTTGGAACAACAATTTGGGCCCCTGGGACACTGAAAAACCGAGAGGGTCATACGAGCACAAGTACATGAGCGTGAGTGTTTCATGTCTTTACGACGGCTAGAGGGCTATCTTGCGGGGCCGAATTAGGTACGCTCACGAATCTCTACAACCAACGCCCGACGTGGCTGGCGCAACTGCATCAGAAACTGGATGCCGCTGTGTTCGCTGCTTACGGCTGGCCAGGTTCGCTGACCGATGCGGAGATTCTGGAGCGGCTCCTTGCTCCCGGATTTATGTCGGAACGGTGAACAATTCGACCTCAACATCGACAGAAAACGGCACCTGGAACGGGAATGCGAACAGCACTTCATTTGGCGATACGACGAACACAAACGCCAACGGTGGCTATTCCGGAACCAGACAAACCTCCACCTATGGATCGTCGCAAGCCGTCTACAAGATCTACGACAACCTGGTAATCGAGGGTGCGGACACCGTGTACGTCACCTCCGAACGCCTCCGGTGGCGCTGGTCGCACGGGACCCATGCTGCCGTGTACGACACGATCAAGTACGACGTCGATGGCAGGAAGCTTCACGTTTTGGACGAAGACAACAAAGAGCACACGATAGAGATCGTCAAGGAGATCAGAAAACGCGCTCCGGGTGTGACACCCGTTGCTCCACGGCCAGCTGAAGGTCTGAGCCAGGTGGCGCCGGCCGCCGCAATTGCTCCCGCTGCGCAAGCGTCCGTGACCATCGACTCCACTCCTGCCGGGGCCGACATCGAGATTGACGGCGCCTTCGTTGGTAATACGCCCTCATCGCTTGCCGTCGCTTCAGGCCGTCATGTGATCGTGGTTAGCAAGCCCGGCTTCACAAGCTGGAGCAGGACACTCAACGTCACTGGCGGGGCTGTGCACGTTGCGGCGGAGTTGGTTCCGGAGCCGGCGAAGCAGTAGGAATCTATGGTGCCTTCGTCCGTGGCCGCTTCACCAGCGCCCACTTCCCAATCCGATTGGTTCTCGGTTTGTGGAGCGGCTTCATCCAGCCGGCTGCCGCGAGTTGCCGCAGCCGCCTCGTTACCATTCGCCGCGATTCTTCGCGTTGCTTGGTCGTGCCGGATGGCAGGCCGAATAGACCGGCCAAGTGCCCCCTGATCTCGATCGTGCTCACCGCCCGTTTGGCGCTGCGCATGTACTCAAAGATCACGGACGTCAAAGCACCGTGGCTCGGAATCAACCTGCTCGTTTGGCGGCTGATAGGTCGAATAAGGTTTGGATCGATCTTCCAGCGATGCCTAAGTTGTTCGTCCAGCTCCGCGACTCTTGCTTTTGCCTCTTCGTGTGCCTTCTCTGCCGATTGAACATCGATTGCGATTTGCGCAAGGCGGGCTTCCGCCTTCTTGACTTCATTGGCTGCGCAGGCTCGTGCACGGATCGCCTTAGCCAGGCCAGCGCCGTAGTGCCATCCCATGCCAGCAATCGTAAAGGATGACCGGAAGGAGCGGTGTGAGCCGGGGTACAACTGGCTAAGCCGCTTAGACAGCATGTGCCGGCTGACTGCTTAGCGCTGTGACTGGGATGACTTCTTCGGAGGCTGCTTCACCAACGCCCACTTCCCAATCCCGTTGGTTTCCCGTTTGTGGAGCCGTTGAATCCAGCCGTCATCCACTAGGTGGCGCAGCCGATGTCTGATCGTCCGTCGCGACTCTTCGCGTTCTTCGGCCGTGTCCGATGGCAGGGCGAGTACCCGAGTCAAGTGCTCAGTGAGCTCGATCGTGGTGACCGCCCGCTTGAAGCTACCCATGTAGTCAAGGATCTCCGAGGTTAAAGAACCGTGCCGCTTAATCAGCCTTCGCGGAGTGCGGTTGATAGGCCTGATTCGGTCTGGATCGACCTTCCAACGGTGAGCAATCTCCTCATCCAGGGCTGCGACTTTTGCCATTGCATCTGCTCGGACCTTTTCTGCCGCCTTGGCCTCGTTGCCCAGCTTCGTGAGGCGGGCCTCCGCCTTCTTCACTTCACCGAATGCGTAGGCACGCGCCCGGATCGTTCTGGCCAGCTCGGCGCCGTGGTGCCATCCCATGCCGGCAATCGTAAACCATAGCTCGAAGGCGCCAACTGTGAGCCGGCGCACACACGGCCGTTCGGTCGAGAGCCTGGCTCCGATGGTTTCGTTGAAGGATGTTGCGGCGCGGCGCAAATGCGCCTATTATGAGTTCGACTGTCTCTAGATTAGCAGGGCAATCCACTCCTTCAAACAACGCCGAAATACGCAATACACTCGCTTGTAATGCGGGTGTATGCACGGACCGTTTCTAACAAGAAACGGCGGATTGCAAAGGAGAGTTATGTGTAAATCGTACGAAGCTGAAGTTGAGATCGTTCTAGTGGGTTATGAAAACATCATCGAGGCTGAGAGGGAACTGGAAGAGCGAATGGCTGGAATTGACTTCACGAAGACTCGTTCATACTACAGAGGCCATACTCCGTTGCTGCCTCCTCAGTTGGAAGAGTTCATTCGGGGTTATCTAACCGGTAAGCTCACCTACTCCGATGATCGTTTCTTGGTTCGCGTGTTAAGAGAAGGCGAACAAATCACTAGAACGGAAATCTGAGGAAGGTACGGACCGAGGGGGGGGAAGACCTATCGCGACATCTCCACTCGGATAACCTCGCAGAGAAATGGAGGCTCTAGATGTCTCGAGTTGCAGGCGTCTTGTTTGTCATCGGCATAATCGTTGTCTGCTACAGGCGCCTTAGCATGGGTGGAATGGCATCGCAATGGATGAACTATGAATCCAGTTTCTTACAAGCTCCTATTCTTCTGAGCCGCATGCGTCGAATAGCCGCAAAAAATGTGGATATGCGGCGACTGGCGCTCAACAATGACCCAACCGAATCCTTCGATGGGAATGCTGATATCGTATGCGCGGCTCAGCGCCAGAACGCCATTGAGCATGACGCGGCTCTTCAGCCCGTAAGAGACGTTCTGGTGAATGTTAAAGGAACGCTCAGCGGTCAGCGGCCAGCCGAGTGGTTTGAAAGGGCGTTCCCTGTCCTAAGCGCGCAGATCAATAGGGACCTGAGCATATGTGAGTCCCCAGAAACCTTGGACCATCTCAATCAGGCCTGTCACCATCTCGACGTTCTTAGGGAAGGGCTTTTCGAACGGCCTTTTGAAAGCCCCCCACAAACAGCTGACCAGGCAATAAAGAATGCTAAATATTTGGAAGTAATTCGGAACGCGGCAAAGGTTCTGCGTCATGTCTATTACGAAAAGTTGGTTGCGGCACGAGATATCGCGGGTCTGCCCCGCATTAATCTTTGGAGTTTGCTCTCCGAGGAACTGGAATTGCAAAATGCCCTGGAGAATATCCGAGCTATAAGAATTCCACTCTTTAACGCGTTTGCAGTGGAAAACGCACCCCTTCCCTTGTTGCGTGAGTTGGAAGAGATGTTCAGACCTCGACCTGCGACAAAAATGCTCCGAAAGATGCAACAGTTGCACAAGCGGATCTACTCAGACCTGGCGACGAGGCGAGCTGCGTAGCGTGCCAGTCGGATCTGCCCCCTCGCACAAAAATCACGTTCCGCCGCTCCAAATCAGCCACGTGGGGTCACGTCACCTATTGATTCCAAGGGCCCATGGGAGCTGATGAGCAAGCGCCTTGAGGGCGAGGAGCATTGCGGAACACAAGCGGGAGATTGAAGTAGATGCAAAGAACCAGAACGATTGATATTGCCGATCGAGCCTTCACGATAGATGATTTGAGGCGGTTTGCGAAGATCCTAGATGATCACGTCCACGAAGGCGCAGCGGTGCAATTCAGCGCGAAGTACGAGGTTATACGGTGGCTGATGGGATTTTTCTGGGCATCTGGTGCCCGGGCCTGGATTCTGTCAGCATGGCCCAGCATCGAATTTGATTTCGGTAGCCAATACCTCCGCCCAGTGAATAAGCGAGACAGAATCTACGCGCTTTGGGCGTTCGCGATTGCGCCTATCTTGACCGCGGCTGTTTATGACTTTGTCAAGAAGATGGTTAAGTAGCTACGCGCACGGCCCCCCAGCATCCGCGTTCGCCGCTCGGATGCGCCTACCCCTCGCGCAAAAACCGCCCGGCGGCGATAAATCCCTTGGGTCCCATGCCGAAAAACGCTCCGTAAACCATTGATTCCACACATTCTTGTGCAACAGATGCATAATAGTGTGTGTCTGCGCTATTATGCATCTGACGCACAAAATCCGCTCCTGACGGCGATTTATGCTGACATTGAGCCCTTAGGTAGCTGAATATTAGAGGTTTGCCGGGCGGTCATTGGGATCTACCACCGGTTCACGCCGATGTACATGATCGATTACGCAAATGAGATGGCCTGGCGCGAAGACGTGCTGGCGAGGCGATCCACTCCAGCAAACAGCGCCAAGCTCGGCAAATGTTCTTTCGCAGGATCGCGAGCCCATTAGCGGTGGCGCGCGCAAAGCGCAACATGGAAGCGAAAGCAGATAAAAAGGAACATCATGGAGCACGTCACATACGAGTACGAATTTGTCACCCTCCCCGGCACGGACAAGGGCGCCATTATTGACGTTCTTAACGGTTGGGGACAGAAGGGATGGCGCGTTGTCAGCTATATCCACGGGGAACGCGAGTTGGCTGCGCTTCTGGAACGATCGAAGAGTGCATAGGATCCCGCGCGGGTGCAAGGTCCCGCCGGCACGACCGCGTAGTCCGGGCTCTTTAGCGGCAGATACCGGGCCTTCTCGTAGCGAAGGCTCGAATGCCGTTGCGCCTGATTGACGGTCCTCTGGTTAACCCACGCGGCAGCGACTATCCGCCACTCCAAGACCCGGCGAAATCCATAACCAGATGGCACCGCTTCTGGCGAAAAGGATCGGAATGAAGAATGCATTTCCTTTAGCAGTAGTTTTTGCCGCTGGATCACTTCTTGCGTGTGGCCAGGGGAGCCAGACCCCGTCCGCGCTTCTGGCGGCGGCACGGGATCAGTCGGACATCTTCAACCAAGCTGCGCGTCCATTCGTATTTGAAGCTGATTTGACGGTGCAGCTTGCAGCGCCGATGCACGGGCATCTGACTATTCATTGGCAGTCCAGGAACCACTGGCGGCGCGAGTTGGAATTCGGACCTTACAAAGAGACCGTTGTGCGCGTAGGCGAGTGGGAGTACGCACAACGGAACGTTGGGTTTGCTCCGTTCCGCGCTACCCAGGCAGTCCATCTTCTGGAATTTGCGAAGCAGGATACCCACATTCCAGTGAAGGGCGCGAAGACGCGCAACAGAGACGGGTTAGTGCTGACGTGCATCGGCTTGGAAACAACCGGATGGAATATGCACTCGGAGATGTGCACTGATTCCGCGACCCACGAGATTGTGAGCTACAACCCGTGGCCTTACGACGGTGCCGGTGGGAGCGCGAGCTTCTCCAGCTACACCAGGATTGATGAGATGAAGTTCCCAAAGCATCTGGAGTTACGCGTAAACAATAGCCCCGCAGTGGTGGTGGCCGTCACGAAGCTTGAAGAACAGACGTTCGATACGAATCTGCTTACACCACCACAGGGCTCGACTGCGCGGAGGCACTGCGACGACATGACCCCGGCGGTGCTGATCCAGAAGCCCCCCGATATCGGCCATCTTGAGAGCCTCTCTGGAGAAGCGCATGTTGAGGTTCAAGTCACCGTTATGAAGGACGGATCCGTCGGCGCGATTCAGGTCATAGGTCTGAACTCGGTGGAGTTGGCGGATCGGATACGGAAGGTGTGGATGAACGTGCGGTTCAAACCGGCTATGTGCGGGACCGAGCCTGTGCTGGTCGATGAGGAGGTGGATATGGAGGTTACTTCGAACTAGTTTCCGGACGTTTAGCTAGGTCCTGAACGCGCTAGCTGGTGATTACCAGCCGATGCGCGCCTGGGCGCCGCCGACCCCCTCGCACAGAAATCGTCAGGCGGCGATAAATACCTTGCAAACCATGTCGAAAACCGCGCTGTAGTCCATTGATTACAATCATTCTTGTGCGTCAGATGCATAATAGCGTTGTGTCTGCGCGGCCCCGCGGGCCCGCATCCGCAGTTTCTTGTGGAGCACCTGTCAAAGGACGACGGCCCCCGCCCCTCGACTCCCTAGAGCCGATAAATCGCAACCGGGAGTTGAGCCTATTGTGGATTACCTGCAGTCGCTGCAGCCCCATATCAACCCGCGTTGTGAAGACGGTTGCTACTATCTGCTGAACAACTACAACCCTGGATCCTTCGGAAATGGCAACAACGCGTATTCGGACCACTACGTCTATAACACCGCATTCACCATACCGCCGTCCTCGGTTCCGAGCATTGGCGACGATATGATCAAGGCCGAGGTTTCCTGGAAGTACCATGGCGATCAATGGAACAACTACGTTCCCGATCCCTATCAGCTCAACTACGGGGCGATCGGCGCGAACACAGATAAGTATTGCAATATCTGCAATCCTTTCCAGTACGACACCTCCATCATGGCGAATGCCGCTGTCCGCACGGCCCATATTCAAGACACCGCGAATCTGTACAGCGACATCGCAAAAAGCTCCTTGCCTGCTGTCTCGATCGTCAAGCCAAGCGGGCTTGTAGACGGTCACCCATCTTCTTCAAAGCTGAATCTGTTTGAGTCCTTCGTGAAAAAGATTGTGGATGCGCGCAGTCGAGACAACTTTCCCAATCCAATCGCCTCATGGAAAACCCATACGTTCCCATCGACAGCCCGGCGATCGACAATCTTTTCAGCCTCTTCGATTTCCCTGCCCAGAAATAATCAGGTCTGACTCAGAAACATTCGCCGGAGTTGGTGTCCTAACTCCGGCGAGTGCTGTAAAGATATGAATTATTCAGCTCGGTTTGCATGCCACCCAGGGCGCTAAAGACATCAAAATGTCCTGAGCTCTTTGTTCTGCAAAATTGACGATAAGTCCCACGCGTCGACTGTTCAATTCCGAACACGGCTTTTCAAATCCGGACATCATCCATAAGCTGGAATCGGGCACGGGCGCGGATTTACCCTAGAAATCGGGAATTTTGCCCGCACGCTGATCTGGCTTAAAAAATGCAGCGGTCAGGGCTTGAGGACCATTTAGGTGGAGGCCCCCTTGAGATCGATCAAGTTCATTGGGAATCCTGTTCCCATGGCAATCGCATTTGCGCTTTTGTCCACAGCGCCCTTCTCGGATGCACAGGAAGCGCTGACCGCCGATTCACATTCTCCAACCTCGCAGGCTTATGCTCTCACCGACACTTCGAACTTGGTGGAACAAGGTGTGAAGGCCGAAGCAGTCGAATATCGTGGCCGGAAGGCCGTGCGGCTCACCGCCCTGGGAGAACAGGGATTGGCTTTCCTCAAGGGAGTTGAGTTCCGCGACGGAACCATTGAATTGGACATCGCGACAAAGATCACCACGCCCCCCGGCACCAGGATGCCTGGGTTCACAGGCGTTGCTTTCCGAGCGCTGCCAGACGCCGTGCACCCTGACGCTTCGCATTACGAGCTGTTTTATCTCCGCCCCGGCAACTCGCGATCCGAGGATCAGGCGATGCGCAACCATTCCCTGCAATATACCGCCGAGCCCGGCTTCGGCTGGGAGAAGCTGCGCAGACAGTGGCCTTTTATCTACGAATCGTATGCGGAATTGCAACCGGACGAGTGGACACCCGTGAAGATCGAAGTGCATGGCCGGAAAGCCAGGTTGTTCGTGAATGGGTCCGCAAATCCAAGCCTGGTGGTGGACGGCCTCAAGGGCGAGGATCTGCAGGGTGGCGTCGCCTTATGGGGTTATGCAGGGGAAGAATCGTATTTTTCGAATCTGAGGATCTCCTCTGCGAAACCGGAACCGATTGAGAATGGCGGCGAAGCTGCCGGCACATGGGATGTCACGTTCGCCAGCGACGCCGGCCGGTTCTCTGGAACATTGAAACTCGCTCGCCAGAACGGCTCGGTCATCGGCACATGGTCGGGAGCTTTTGGAATGGAGCAACAAGTCGCCGGGACTTGGCGCGACGGCTACGTCGAACTGAAGTTCAATGGCACCTGGCCCGACCCGCCGGCACCCGTTGTGGCCACGATGGCCGGATGGATTGATGGCGACTTCGCTCAAGGCCGAATGAAGGTGGAAGGTGAAGCAGATGGCCGGTGGATTGCTGTTCGCAAGAAATGATGCACCGTCGTTTGAGCGGATTGGGAATTGGTGGGCCGCAGAGGAATCAGTGCGGTCTACGCGGCTGTGAGCCCAAGTAGCGAGTTTCCGTCATCACATGATTCTTCCAGCTTCCCGTTTATGCCTTACCTCGTTGTTGGTTCCCGCAACCTCAAGGAACCTCCTTGTCCTTTACCTTGGTCTCGCTCTCTTCTCGCAGCTTCGCCTGCCATGCCTGGTACGCCGCATGGTCGTGGCTCTCAACCATTCCTGCTAGATAAGGTTCGATCTGGAACCCCTTGGGCAGCTTGTGCAGCACCACAAGTTGCTTGAAGTGCGCATTGCACACCGGGCAATACAACTCGTACTCCTGAAAACTCGCATCGGTCATGGTCAACACATTGTAGTGCCCGCACGGCACACTCACATATGGCTATGTAACCGCGGCCTTAGCCAAACTCACTGAATGTGGAATGAATTCAGAAAATCGTCCGCTGAGCTTGAAGAACCGCCCGCGCCGACCGTCACAAAAAGCCTGTAAAGCCGCTGACCGTTCAGATACTCACGCCCATAGAACGTGTTCCCGGCGTTGTCGGTCAGCACGAAGGCCCGCCCTGGAACACCATTCAAATCCACCGGCCCGTCGGAGGTCACAGTAGCCTTCAGTGCCGTCGCCGACGCGTCGCGAATGCGCCCCAGCGCTGGCTGCGTGTCGCCAAAGGAATAATTTGCCGGATAGTCGTTGTAGATCACCAGGTAAGAAAGACTACTGCTCGCGTCATATTGGAATTGATGAATAACCAGGGTATCCGTCCCGGAAAGCGGTGCCGAATTCTGGGTTTCCGTTGGCGTTCCTGGAAATAGCACGCTGAAACGGCCGTCATCTGACACGAACGGCTGCACGCTCGGCGCTGAAACAGGTGTGTCGGTTGGCGTGGTTGTCGTGGGTGTCGATGTCGTCGCCGTCGGTGTAGACGAAAAATCAGTCGCGTCCGCCGGCGTAAACGGCAACTCCCCGTGTTGATCCATCCGCTTCGCAAATGGGATGATCACCTTGATTGTCAACAGCGTCAACAACGCCAGCACCACAACTGCCGCCACCAGGCTTGGCCACCACGGATCCTTCTTCGGAACTTTGGAAACCTTCGCAAACGGTAGCGCTGCCAGCTTCTCCAGGTCAGCGGGGAGTCCAGGGTTCTCCGCCTCGAACCGCGCATACTGTTCTGGATACCGCTGCTTCCCGAATATGATCATGTCCACATATCGCGCCGTCAGGTGGGGAAAACCGATCGGCAGCCGCGCGAACCACGCAAAGAACGATCCTTTCACCAGCCGGTGTTGATCCACAATGCCGTTCGGGTTAACCGAGTAGCCCAGTTGCCGCCCCACAAAAATCTTCTGCATCGCTGAGATAGCGCTTGAAATATCTCCGTTGATCACCGCCAGCGCAATACGATCGCCGGTATAGACCAGCGCCCGCTCATACGGCAGCAGAAAGACATTGAAGAACCCCAGTTGTTGCGCTGCGCGAATCGTCCAACCCCAGAACCCCGCTTGCCGCCGCGCCCGCAGATAGCCAATGAATCTTCCGATAATCCAGCGAAGCTCGTCGTCCGTCACTCCCGCTTCAAGAAGCTCGGAGTTCAGAAACACAGCCCGCCTGTAGAAAAAGAACTTGATGAGGAAGGCGTTGAAGTTGCCCTGTTCATACACAAACACATTCACCGTTTTTTTGAATACGATCACCGACTTCAATTCTTCGCTGATGTGGTGAATGCGCGGATAGTTCAGTTCCGACACAAGAATGCTGTTGCCCATGAAGCGCGCAAACCAAACGCGGCCGCCCAGCCACAGCAGGAATGCAAAGAACGGCACAATCAGAACCGCTGTGCCCAGAGCCAGAGCCGCACCGATCAGCGGAAACAGAACAAGCGCGAAAAACAGCGCCAGCACAAACCGCCGCGGCTGCAGCGGGTGCTCAAGCGACAGGAACGTTTCTTTGTTGATGGTTTGCTGTGGCTCGGACACCGATCATCCTCCGAGTTGTCAAGCTGCGTGGAATTCCCCGATAATAGCAAATACTCCCCAACTCTGGAGTTGAATTTTCGTGAGTGCCCAACCGTGGCCGATGTTTTCCTGAGTTATAAAAGAGAAGACGCTGACACCGCGCGCCGCATCGCCGATGCCCTGCGCGATAGTGGAATCTCTGTATGGTGGGACGACGGTATCACTCCGCGCCAGGCATGGGATTCCGAGATCGAGCAAGCCATTTCCGCTGCTTCCACCGTCGTTGTCCTCTGGTCCCCGCGCTCAGTATCTTCGGAGTGGGTTCGCACCGAGGCTCACTACGGCAAAGATCGCGGCAAACTCGTTCCCGCAATCGTTGAGGCCTGTTCCATCCCCATCGCCTTCACCCTCACCCAGACCGTCAACCTCACTGCGTGGAACGGCGACCGCGAAGACCGCCAGTGGCGCAAGCTCCTCACCTGGATTACCGATCTCATCTCCACCAAGCCGGGCAATGCCAACTTGCCCCCAGGCCTTGTTGCCGCCGGAACCCCCAACGTCTATCGAGATGCCATCGGCAGTCTGCCCTCTGGCGACCCCATCTATGACGGTGCATTCATCAGTCCCTATTCACCGCCCGGCACTCTGTTTCGCGATGGCGAGCAAATGCCCGTCATGCGCATTGTGCCCAAAGGCCTCTTTCTTCTCGGCGCCTCCAGCGACGACCCCGACCGCGCTCCTTTTGAGATGTCCCAGAAGCGCATTGACCTGCCCGCCTCGTTTGCCATCGGCGTCTACCCTGTGCTCATCACCGAATACATCAAGCTCATCGGCGCACCGCCGGCCCCACAAGCCGCTCCCGAGCCGGAGCGCAGTTGGTTCAGCCGCTTTCGCGCCTCCTCCCAGCTCGCGCCTCAGCCCGTCGAGCGCGCCACACCGCCAACTGGAATCCCTGTAACCAACATCTCCTGCGATGAAGCCCAGGTGTTCTGCAACCGACTCTCTGCCGCTTCCCAGCAAAGCTACCGCATCCCCTCTGAAGCAGAGTGGGAGTACGCTTGCCGCGCCGGTTCGCTCTCGCGCTACTCCTGCGGAGACTCCATTGACTCCACCCGCGCAGCCTTCGCCCTCGCCGCTGGCCCCATCCCAGTCGGAACCTTCCCTCCCAATAGTTTCGGCCTTTACGACATGCACGGTAACGTCCGCGAATGGACCGCCGACCTTTGGCACGACTCCTACGACCTCACTCCCCAGGACGGTCGGCCCGCCCTTGATGGCCACAGCTCCATGAGCATCGTCCGCGGTGGTGGATGGCGTGACAGCGCCTCGATGCTCCGCTCCGCGGCTCGCATGCGCGCAACGAGATCAATCCGTGCCGATGTCATCGGCTTCCGTGTAGCCCGCTCAGTAGGCTAACCCGTCATCCTGAGCGAGGCGCAGTGCAGCACAGCCCGAGGGATCTCCATTTTCACTCTGTCGACCGGATAAGGCCGGAAGCGGAGTGCCCAACGTCTCGCCCTTCACACAAGGGATTCAACGACATCCCACCAAATGCCCCCAACCCTGAGTCCATCGCTGAAATTCTGAACTCATCACCTTTGAGCGGACCAATCCGCGGGAAACTCCGGAAAAGCCGGCACGGGCAACCCGACCTTCGATCGAGGCTTCTGTAGATAGAACGACCAGCCACCTCCGAGATCGACAGTTGCTTGAGAAGGAAATCGTGCAAAAAGTGCGGCAAAAAGTGCAAGGAATGAAAGGCCACAAAGGAGGAAAGAAATGAAGAGAAGTCATCACCACGCAGAGGCGCTTGCGCCAATTCTGGCCACGGCCCTCTTTGCCTTCACCCCCGGGCCTGACTGCCCAAAACAGGCCACAGAACCCGCCTGCGCAGCTGCAACCGGACCCGCAGCAACAGGAGCAGCAGCAACAAGACGAGCAGCAACGGGATCAACAGCAACAGGACCAGCAAAGCAAGACCTTCCAGGGTAAGATCATCCAACTCCAGGATGGAACCTATGCTCTCGTGACAGGCCAAACGCCGGAAGGCAAAATGTCTGGACATCACCTGGATGACCAGGACAATGCAAAGAAGCATGAGGGGAAGCAAGTGAAAGTCACCGGAACCCTCGAGGCGGCAAGCAACACGATTCACGTAACCAAAATCGAAGGAGCGTAACTACTCGCCCGACGTGGGCGCAGCCGGTAAGACGAGGGTGCCTCCGCATTTGGCGGCCCTCCTCGCTTGCCTCGTAGACTGCACCACCCTTCCACAGCGCAAGCGGCAAACCCCTGATTGCGCCAGCCTGCCGGCTGTTCCCCGCCGTTCTCATTGCGGATCGCTCGCGGCCAACCTCCACACATTCTCCTGACGAAGAAAATCGAAGTCTTTGCCCCCAAAAACTCCGAGCCGCCTCTCCCGTTAAAATCAACACCATATGGATCCCAAGATTCCCAGCCCCGCCGTCGAAGGCGCCCCAGACACTATCCTCGACGGCAGTCGCTTCGTCCGCGCCTGTCTCCGCCGTCCCGTCGACCGCACTCCTGTCTGGTTTCTACGCCAGGCTGGGCGTTACATGCAGGAGTACCGCGACGTCCGAAAGCACCACACTCTCGTCGAAATCTGCAAGTCGCCCGACCTGGCCTCTGAAGTCACTATCACCGCCGCTGAAAAACTCGGCGTCGACGCCGCCATTATCTTTGCCGACCTCCTGTTACCCCTTGAGCCCATGGGCCTGCCCTTCGAGTTCCAGGCCGGCGAAGGCCCTGTCGTCCACCATCCCGTCCGCACTGGTGAGGACGTGCGCGCCCTGCGCACTGACCGTGCCGCCGATCTCGCTTACGTCGCCCGCGCAATTCAAAAGGTCGCTGCCCACTTCCGCGACCGCCTCGGCATCATCGGCTTCTGCGGAGCACCGTACACCCTCGCCAGCTACATGATCGAGGGCGGCGGCTCAAAGAACTACATCCACACCAAGCAGCTGATGTATCGAGACACGCTGTCCTGGCGCTTGCTCCTCGATAAGATCGTCAAGGTCCTCGAAGAGTACTGCCGCCTCCAGGTGCAGGCCGGCGCGGACGTCATTCAAATCTTTGACAGTTGGGTCGGCTCTCTCGGCCTCGCCGACTATCGCGAATACGCCTTCGAAGCCTCCAAACGCCTGGTTGAATCGGTGCAGAAGATGGGCGTCCCGGTCATTTATTTCGGCGTCGAGACAGCCGGCCTGCTCACCGAGATGGCAAAGACAGGCGCGGATGTCATCGGTCTCGACTGGCGACAGCCCCTCGATGAGGGTTGGCAGGCCGTTGGCCATGGCCACGCCGTGCAAGGCAACCTCGACCCCATCACTCTTTTTGCTCCCGTTGAAATCCTCGAACTCCGCGTCAAAGAGGTTCTTCGCGCCGCTAACGGTCGCCCAGGCCACATTTTCAATCTTGGCCACGGCATCGTCCCTTCAACCCCGGTCGAAAACGTGCAGGCCGTAGTCCGCATGGTCCGCGAGTTCCGCCTGGAGCCTGACAATGGCTGAACGAGCCGTCCTTACAGGTGCCCCATCCATCGCGTCCTTGGCGATGGGTGGGAGCCCTCAACCCGCCCGACACGGGGAACGCATAGATGCCTGAACAAGCTGTTCTTCTCCTAGCCCACGGAACCCCTGAGACCATCGAGCAGATTCCCGAATACCTGCGCAACGTCGTCAGCGGCCGCCCGCTTCCGGAACACGTGATCGATGAGATTCAGCACCGTTACTCGCTCATCGGCCACAGCCCGCTCACTGAAATCACACTCGAGCAGGCGCGTCTCGTTGAGTTAGAACTGGCTGCCGCGGGTCAACCGGTGCGAGTCTACGTCGGCATGCGCAACTGGCGTCCTTATATTCCCGACGTCGTACGCCAGATGCGTGAAGACGGCGTTGAAGAAGCCGCTGTCATCTGCATGGCCCCTCAGAACTCGCGCACCAGCGTTGGACTCTACCGCCGTGCTGTGCAGGCAGAGGCAGGCCCGTTGCGCATCGATTTCACTGAGGGCTGGGCTGAGCATCCGCTGCTCTCCGACGCTTTCGCGCAGCGGCTTCGCCCCGCCCTGGCCAAACTAGTCGCCGAATCTCAATCTCCGGTGCCCGTCCTGTTCACCGCGCACAGCGTTCCGTCGCGGACCATCCAGGCGCCAACTGCGGAAGAGGGTCAGCCGCGTCTTTGGCCTGGCGAAGGCCCCAACTCCACACCCGATCCGTATGCTGAAGAAGCGCGGCGTACTGCAACCATGGTCGCCGAGCGCGTCTCCGAAATCCCTTCATGGAAATTCGCCTTCCAAAGCCAGGGCGCAAGCGGTGGACCGTGGATAGGGCCCAGCGTTGAAAGCATCCTTGATGAACTTGCGGGTGAGGGCGTCAAAAGCCTGATCCTCCAGCCCATCGGGTTTCTCTGCGATCACGTCGAGATCCTCTACGACGTCGATATCTTCTTTCGCGAATACGCCGCCAACCTCGGCGTCCGTCTTGAAAGGCCAGAGTCGTTGAACGCTTCTCCCACCCTTGCCAAAGCGGTTGCCGATCTCGCGCTGAAAAGCTTGCAACGCTTGATGAGCCCTTCCGCTTCCTGATTTACCAGGGAGCATACCCCAAAAGTAATAGGCGGCATCGCACCTCGTTGCGCACTTTCAGTTACTCTCATACCCAAACTTTTGCCGCTTGGTCTCTATGCCAATGTCACTTCGTTCGATAAAATAGTGGACAGCAAAACTGTAGAAGAACCTGTTGTGCGTATGCGTGGGTCCCAGAGGAACTCTCTTTTGGATCAAGCCGCACGGGTGCGATTTGCTTGTCCAATGTTTCGGCCTCAGGTGAATTTGCAGGTCGGGCCGCGTAACAAGGAACTCAATTTGATTGCCGGCAGATAAGGAAGACTGACATGCACTGCACAAGATGTGGATGTGAGATGCGTCGGCTCATGCGGGAAAGCTTCTTGCAGCGAAACGTCTATCCATTATTCGGTTATTATCCCTGGGAATGCCCGCTGTGCAGGGACCTTGTCCACTACAAGGTTCGCCACGTGAATAAGAATCATTCCAGCAAGGCAGACGGCGCATTGTCCGATTCGAGCTTTGCCAACTCTTCATCCCAGGCACCTTCTGGCGCCTCCACCGCCAAGTAGGTTGAAGCACCGCAGGTGCGCCGTTTTCGCGTACGCTCGTGTTGCTCATGCAAGCACGCTTAGGCCTTGAAGAAATTCTTCGCCAGGAACAGCAAGTTTGCCGGCCGCTCCGCGAGCCGCCGCATGAAGTAGGGATACCACTCTCTTCCAAAGGGAACGTAAACTCGCACCTTGTAGCCCTCTGCCACGAGACTGCGCTGCAAATCGCGGCGCACGCCATAAAGCATCTGAAATTCAAATCGGCTGCGTTCAATTCCACGCTCCTGCGCAAACAACTTTGCCGCGGCAATCATGGCTTCGTCGTGCGTAGCTAATCCATGGAAGATCGGGCTCGCCAGCAACATCTTGCTTAGCTGGATGTAATTCTTATCCACGCTTGACTTCCGCGCGAACGCCACCTCCGGCGGTTCTTTGTAAGCGCCCTTGCAAAGCCGCACCCTGATCCCATCCACGAGTAGCTGTTCAAGATCCGCCTCTGACCTGTAGAGGTATGCCTGGATCACAATGCCGATGGCCCCGCGCAGGTTGGGCCGCGCATGCAGCCGGCGCACAATGTCAAGCGTTACCTGTGTCAGCGACGAGTCTTCCATGTCGATTCGCACAAAGTTGCCGGTCTGGCTAGCGTGCTCGGCCAGATTCAGCGCGATGGTATCAGCCAGCTTTGGAGAGAGCTCCAGCCCCATCTGCGTCAGCTTCACGCTGACGTTCGCGTTCAGTTTCTGCGCGGCAATCGCATCCAGCAACTCGTGGTAAACATTGGCGGCCTTGTGAGCCTCCAGCTCTGAGGTCACGCTCTCGCCCAGCGAGTCCAGGGTCACGGCCATGCCCTGTTGGTTGACTGCCTCCGCCACCCTGAGCGCGTCGCTGATTTCCATCCCCGCCACAAAGCGGGAACTCATCTGGCGCCCTACGCTTGAGTTTTCACTAAAGCGCCGCAATAAACGATTCCGGGAGAGCGCGATAAAGGCGGTGCGCAAAACGGGCATCGGGCGATCCTGCCGGCCAGAGTCATCTTGCTGGCTCTTCCGCCGGACACTCCAGTTTCGCACAGCAGCCGCGGTCCACCTGGTGGAATTCAGGACGAAGGTAACGCGTGGCTGCTTTCGCCGCTCTTGCGATAATTCGAACCAGAGGTGCCTTGGAAATGCATTCCAACTGGCTTGGGTTCTTGATTGCAGGTGCCGCCCTGGCTCAACAGGTGTGCCTCTCCCAAACCTTGCCGTTGAGTCCTGGCGAGACCCTGAACGGCCACCGCATCGTCCTCGCTGAGGCGGTGCGCAACCAGCCGGCCGTCATCATCGCGGGCTTCAGCAAAGACGCTGGTCCTGCCTGCGGCAATTGGGCCAGGGCTGTTCGCGCAGACACATCGCTCACTCGCGTGGCGCTCTACCAGATGGCGATGCTTGAAGCTGCTCCATCCCTGCTCCGCGGCATGATCAAAAGCACCATGCGCAAGGGTCTCTCTGCCTCTGAACAAGATCGCTTCGTTGTGCTCACGCAGGATGAAACCCTATGGCGCAGTTATTTCGGGGTTGCTGGCGACAAAGACCCGTGGATCGTCCTCATAGATTCCAGCGGGCATGTCCTGTGGCATGGACACGGCGCTGCAAGCAACCTCGAGCCGTTGCTTAAAGCAGCCTTGCCACAATGACTCGCCTTACTGCACCTGGTAAATCGCGCTGGCATGCGCCGGCAGCGTCACCGTGATCTCTCTCGAATCCTTACCGTCAGTGTCGGTCCACAGATCGTGAGCCGTATGTTTCGCCCCATCCAGCCCCAACTCCTTCCACGTCGCCCTCAGGGTAACTGGCGCCTCGTCCAGGTTGAAGAAGGCATAGAACTCCGTGTAACCCCTTGCGCCCGGCGCGTCGATCGTTGCCCGCCACACCCTTGCATGTTCAAATCCTGCCGGCAGGCTCGCTGCTTCCAGCGGATGGCTGTAGGTCACATTCTGATTCATGAAAAGGATGGACTGATTGGTCAGCAGCGACCGTGTAAAGTCGTCCAGCTTGGTCAGATTGGCCCCGAGGATCAGCGGCGACCGCGCCACCGCCCACAACGTGAACTCCGTCCGCTGCTCGTCCGTTGTCTCCCGCGATTGCCTCGGCTCGCCCCAACCTGGATGCGGTGTCAATGAGCCCCACGGCAGCATATCTGCGTCCGGCCAGTTGCCCTGCCGCGCATACGGAGCCCACTTGGCCAGCAGATCGAACCCCTCACGAATGCCAGACGGGAAGTCACCCTCCCCCGCTTTATGCGGAAACGTCCAACCATCCCAGTGATCGTCGGAGATGCGCCACATCTGCGCCATTTCCGCCACCTCGGCTCCGTGTTCCAGCCCTGTCGGTCCGGGTGACAGGCTCAGCACAATCGGCCTTCCCGTCTTTTTGATCGCCTCGGCAATCTGCCTGATCTCGGTTGGCCGATACGGCCGGTCGCTGATGCAATCCACCTTGATGTAGTCCAGGCCCCAGCCTGCGTACTTCTTCAACATGGAATCGTAGTATGCCTGTCCGGCCGGTGTATCGCTTACTCCAAAGTTGCCCTCATCCCACGGGCAGGTTGCGCCCATGTCGGCCGCGTCCGTCGCATGGAAACTTGTACCCGCGATGGGCAGATTCTCTTTGACCACCTGTTTTGGAATTCCGCGGACAATATGGATGCCGAACTTCAGCCCCTGCGCATGAACCCAATCCGCCAGCGGCTTGAAGCCCGCTCCGCCTGCCGAGGAAGGGAATCGGCTCTCAACCGGAATCAAAATTCCATTCTTGTCCCACAGGTATTTCCGTTCGATCAGGTGCGCGGCGAAGGGATCTTCCATGTACCATCCCTCGTCGATCACTGAGTACTTCCATCCAAAGCCCACTACACCGGCCAGAACCCTGGTGTTGGCTTTGTAGTCGGCTTCATTGATGGTCAGCCCGTAGGCATCCCAGCTGTTCCACCCCATCGGCGGCGATAGCGCAACGCTTTGCGCGTGCGTTGAAACTGCAGTCAAAACAAGAGGGGCAAGAATAGCAGCGAGCAAAACCATGCGGCGAGTCATGCCGACACATATACCACATTCGCCCGCGTCTCCGCATGGGCGCGGGCCTGGTCGACTTACGAAGGTGGCCGAATCTCGCTCGATGTCCCTCCTGCTGCCGGAATGTAGCCCTTCAGCACGTAATCCATCACCATGCGGTCCGCATTGAAGCGCCACCCCAGTGTGCGAATCGTCCTCTTCATGCGCTTGATCCACCCTCTGGGCAGCCCATCCCGGTCGCGCTGATAGTACAGCGGAATCAGTTCGTCGCGCAGCACGCGATACAAGTCTTCACCATCCCGTGTGTCGTGGACGTCGAAGTTCGTGTGCGTTCTGCCCCCGCCAATGGCAAAGCCGTTCATGCCGTCATACGCCTCAGCCCACCATCCATCCAGCACTGACAGGTTGAGGCCGCCGTTCAGCACAACTTTTTGCCCGCTCGTACCCGATGCTTCCAGGGGCCGCCGTGGATTGTTCAACCACACGTCCACGCCTTGCACCAGGTACCTGCCCACGTTGATGTCGTAGTCCTCAACAAACACAAACTTGTTGGCGAAATCCGCGTTGCGCATCATCTCCGCAATCTGCTGAAGCACACGCTTGCCCGGTTCATCGTGTGGATGCGCTTTGCCGGCAAAAAGAAACTGTACCGGCCGCTTCGGATCGTTCACCATTGAAGCCAGCCGTTCCATGTCGGCCAGCAGCAGGTTGGCGCGTTTATAGGTTGCAAACCTCCGCGCAAAACCAATCGTCAGTGCGTCCGGTGAAAGAACTTTCAGCAATTTGTTCAGCGACTCCTGCGGCTCATTCCTGCGTTTGGACTGTTCCCAGGCGCGGCGTCGCACAAATTCCAGCAGTTGCGCTTTCAGACTCAGATGTGTCTCCCACAGTTCGCCGTCGTCCACATTCTCAATCTCTTCCCAGGTCCTGGCAGATCCGCTGTTGCTCTGCCATCCGACGCCCAGGTGCCTGTCGTAAAGACGGCACATCTGCGGCGCCAGCCACGACGGCACGTGGACCCCGTTCGTGATATGACCGATCGGCACCGCGTCTTCGGATCTTCCTGGATAAAGACAGTTCCACATCGCTCGCGACACCTCGCCGTGGAGCGATGAAACCGCGTTCACCCGGCGCGCCAGCTTCAGTCCCAGCACGGTCATGCAGAATTGCTCGCCATGATTTGAGGGGTTCTCGCGCCCGAAGCTCATCAGCGCGTCGTGGGAAAGCCCCAGTTGCTCACGCAGCGGTCCCAGGTGCTCCTCAATCAGGTCCGGGTGGAATCGGTCGTGCCCCGCCGGCACCGGAGTGTGTGTGGTAAACAACACCTCCCGCGGTATCTGGCTGGCCGCCTTGTTGAAGTCGATTCCTTCCTCCACCATGCGGGTGCGAATCGCTTCAAACACTGCAAACCCGCTGTGTCCCTCGTTCAGGTGCAGGACTCCCGGCGAAATGCCCATCGCTTTCAGCGCTCTGTATCCTCCCACACCAAGCAGCAGCTCCTGCCGGATTCTCGTCCGCGCATCGCCGCCGTAAAGCCGCGACGTGGTCTCCAGGTCCTCGGGTGCGTTACCTGCCACGTTCGAGTCAAGCAGAAGCAGGTCAACGCGGCCGACCTTCACTTGCCATACCTTGGCGCGGATCGATGCGCCGCGGGTGGCAATCTCCACCACCACAGGTTCACCGTTTTCGCCAATTGCCGGCTGCATGGGTAGCCGATTCACATCAGTTTCCAGGTATTCCTCGCGCTGCCAACCATTCTCATCCAGCCGCTGCAAAAAGTAGCCTTGTCCGTAGAACAACCCGATCCCGATCAGCGGGATGTCCAGGTCAGACGCGCTCTTGATGTGGTCTCCCGACAGTACGCCCAGGCCGCCTGAATAAATGGGCAGCGATTCATGCAACCCGAACTCCGCCGAAAAATAAGCCACCGGTCGTGGGCGCAGGACTCCGGCATTCGTCGCTCCCCAGGTCCGGTCCGCATTCAGGTATTCCTGCTGCCGGCGATAAACGTAGTTGATGCGGCTATGCAGAACCAGCTCTGTCGCTCGACGCTCAATCTCACCCAGCGGGATTTCGCTCAACAGTGAAATGGGATTCTGATTCAGTTGCCTCCATCGCGTCGGGTTCAAGTCGCGAAACAAGCTGATGCAATCGTGGTCCCAGCTCCACCACACGTTGCGGGCCAGCGCCCAAAGCCGTTCCTGCGCCGGCGCAATAAACCTGTCCAGCGTGCGCGCTTCGCTCACCACGGGCGCCACCTGGCCCGCGGCCTCAACAAACATGCGGACTTCCTGTTCAGTGAAGCGGCGCGGCGCCTTGGTTTGAACCACAAGTACGCCCTGCAGAATCCCGTCGTCAATCAACGGTACGCCCAGAAACGAGTGATACTCCTCTTCTCCCGACTCCTTGAAATACTTGAACCGCGGATGATTCCTGGCGTCCTCCACGGCCACGGGCAGAACCTGTTCCGCCACCAATCCAGCCAGTCCCTCGCTCAACGGCATGCGCAGCTTGCCAATTGAACGGGGGTGCAGCCCAAGCGTTGCCGCCAGCACCAGGTTCGATCGATCCGGCTCCAGCAGATACGCTGAGCACACATCGGTCTTGAACCGCGTGGCGATCAGCGCCACCACATTCATCAGGCTGTCGGCTGCCTTGCCGCCTTCCTGGGTCAGGTTCGTAATCTCTTCAATGGTCAAAACTAGGCTGGCGTGCGTCGCTTCTGAGATTTCGGTCATCGGGATTCGCCTTTCGAGGTTTGGTCAAGAATGACGTATCGACACGTGTGCCACGCCTCCACAATCAAAGTAAAGGCACTTACGGCAAGGATGGCAAGAACTGGTTTTGCTCTAAAACAGGCTGTTGGGTTTATGGGGAAATCCCGTATTTCGCTGCTGGATAATTGTGACAATATCATCAATCCGCCCGCTCCTGCGAATCGTTTTTCCATGCTGCGCGTCAGCAGCCCGGTACTTGTTTCCACAACACTCCGGACTTGCCCTCCCGTGCCGCTACCCAACTGGGTTCCCTTATCTCTCAGGCAACCCCTCTGGAGCGGTATCATGAGAAGTCGGAAACCTGCGCGCAAAACACCTGCCGCGATTGCCCATCTCGCGGCCGGCGCCAAGGAAAAATGAAAGAAACTGGTCCTGAAAAAGTCGAGATCTTTGACACCAGCCTTCGAGATGGGATGCAACAGCCCAACCTCGAAATCTCCATCCCCAATGCGGTTGGACTCCTGCAGCGCATGGCCGCATTTGGGGTTCACTACGCCGAGATCGGATTTGCCGGCGCAAACCAGTTCATCGTCGAGCTGACCGGCGCTCTCCACGCCGCCGATACCGGCGCCATGAAGCTGGCCCTCTTTGGCCGCACCCGTGGCCGCGATTCAAGCGTGCAACACTGGCCCGATGTTCAATTCATCATTACCAACAAATTGCGCGTTCCGGTAGCCGTCGTCGTCGTCAAGTCCAGGCTGCTCGACGTCATGAAGTCGCTCGAGACAACGCCGCAAGAAAACCTGCTCATGGCTTACGAAACGGTTCAGTGCCTGCAGGATAACGGTCTTGAGGTGATCGTGGACTTCGAACACGCCATGGACGCCTCCTGTGGCCGTGTTGAGAACGGGGAGAGCAGCGACGCCGACTTCAGCAAGCGAAGTCTCGATTACTTCCTGAAGATGACCGGGCAATGCGTCCAGCAGAAAGTCAGCCGATTGGTTGTTTGTGATACCACAGGCGGCGCAAGTCCTGAAGAAGTAAGTCAAGTGATGAGCAATCTCATCCGCACATACCCCGATGCCGGCTTCGGATTTCACGGCCATACCGATCGCGGTCTTGGTGTTGCCAATGCCCGAGCCGCCATTCTCGCCGGAGCCGCTCAAATTCAAGGCACCCTGCTTGGAACCGGCGAGCGCTGCGGCAACGTGAACCTCACCACCGTCATTGCCAGCATGCAGCTTCGCGGGGAGGCGGAGTTTGTCGCTCCCCAAGCGCTTGCCGGGCTTACTGCCCTCGCGCAATCGGCCTATGCGGCCTTCTCGCTCGAGCCCCCGCACGGCTCACCCATCGTCGGTCCCGGAGCTTTTGGAACCTGGGCCGGAATGCACGGCAGCAGCGAGCGAAAAAATCCCGGCGCTTATCTCTGGTGCAATCCCGCCCGGGTCGGCGCCAGCCCTGTCATCGGCGTCAACGGACAGTCGGGCAAGGCCAATATCCTCCTGCTCTCTGAGTCGCTCGGCGTTGCGCTCGATTCCGCACAGGCCCAGATTCTCCTGGATGAAAATCAGGCCATGATTGAGGGCGGCGGCTTCACTTCAAGTGAAGTCTCCTTCAAACTGGCCTGCATGAAAGTCCTCAAGACGCTCCGTGACCGCTTCAGTGTGAAAAGCTGGCGGGTTCTCGACGAGTCCGATGAAACCGGCAACCGCTACGTGCAGGCCTCCATGCTGCTCTCCATCGGCGAAGCTGCTTTAGCCACTACACGCGCAGAGGGCTCAGGCCCCGTGGATGCGCTTACCAAGGCCATGCGCCGCGAGTTGGAGCGCTGGTACCCCGCGCTCACCCAGATGCGCCTGGGCACATTCAGCGTCACTGCTCTTGACGTTTCTGCTCACGACTCCGCGGCCCATGTCCGTGTCACCGTCAGTTTCAATGCAGATGGTCACGAATCCTGGAAGACCGCCGGAGTCAGCAGCGATCTGAATCAGGCAGCACTCATGGCTATCGTTGACGGGTTCCACTACTGGCTGCTGAAAAATCCTGATTAGGGAATCATTGAGGAATTGGGGCTCACTGCAGGTTCAGACTCCGAAGCTTCAGCAGATCAAGAGGGTTAAAGTTTCCCAGCCCCGGCGCTCCTGATAACCCCGGCACTCGATGCGGCATGCAGTGAAGTTTGCTCTGCATGGGCGCGGCATAGGACCGCGTCACGTGCATCCGGTCCATGACGATGTAGCGCGTGCGAAGACCCCCAAACGTCGGGGGCAGTTGAGCAGGAAGCCGCTTCCGGTCCACATAAATCACCAGCGCCGCTTCTTTCGGGTTGTCCAGGCTCTGACCCACGCCCACGCCAAAGAATGCCGAGTTTTGCTGCATCAGCCCGCGCGCCACCTGCTGCTTGATCGCGACGGCCGGATTTAGAACCGCAGCTGTCAATGCGGGAAAGCCAGCCGCCGAATCAAAAGCCGTCTGTGGCGTTGCTCCAAATGCAACCGCCCGCGGGTTCGTCAGAACTACCAGCGTGCGCACGCCATCCACTGTGGCCGGCGCATTCGCATTCATCGATTCGTCCACGTAGATCACCACGGCCCCTTCGCCGGGGTGGTCACTGCTTTTGCCCGCGGCCACGCCCAGAATTCCTGTTTCAGGGTTCACCAGCATCCGTGCCGAACCAAGGGCCTGCTGCGCACGTGCTATCTCCGAGTCGGGCAGCGTCCTCACCTGCGCCGCCTGCACTGTGCTGTCGCCGTAGTTCAGGCAACTGGCTGGATGATCGGCGCCGCCCACGAACGTGTACTGCTTGCCTGCGCCCACTTGCGCACTTAATTCGGTCAGTACGTCGGTCGCGGGGTTCGCAACCGCCTGGCTCACCCCGGACACATCGGTGCCGCCTGTGAAGTAAAGCCCCACAGGCTCTGCATTGGCCGTGTCCACCACCAGCGATCCGGAGTCGCCGGAATCGGTAAACTGGTTGCCGCTGATGGCCAGCTGATTGGTGTAGGTCTTGGTCAGGTACGGCTTCGTTTCCGCGCAGTCAAGGTAGTAATCGACTGTCACGTCCAGGTTCAGCGCGGAGATGCTCCCGCACGTCAACCCCGTCGTCCTGCCGCTCTTGGCCACCACCAGGTTAAGCGATCCAGCTTCGCCTTTCCCTGCGGTCGAAGAAATACCCGGTGGTGCCGCAGCCAGCGTTCCATCGGCCTGCCTGCTGCCCAGTTCCAGGATGTTGCCACTCGTGTTCACCGCGCCAGAGTTCGCTTGCGCAATTGCCGCGTCGGCATTGGTCGCGCTCGAACTCAGCGGAAGCCAGCCAGTCAGCGAAGCCACGGGCGTCGTCCCCGCGCCATCCCCATTTGGCGTGCAGTTGTTGTCAATCAGGCCAGGCTGGATGATCGTGTCGCCCACACTCGCGTGGTCGCTCCGCGCCAGCACATGATTGTTGCTCAGCAGGTATTGATGGTTGCTGTTGTCCTGGATTAACGATCCCAGTGTCCCACCGCAGCAGTCCACAATCTGGTTGCCCTGCAGGTCGTAGTCGTTGTTGTTGCCACCGGATGTCCCCAGTGCCAGGGGTGTGCTCTCTTCGGCCTGGTGGCTCGCTGGGCTGCTCGATACCCCCGCCGAGTTCAACAGCACAACGGCTGCGGTCCTTGATTGCGAGGTCCCTACCGTGGCCACCACGTAGGTTGAGCTGGCTCCCAAAACCTGCGCCGGCGCCGTGTAGGTCACAGTGCAGAAGGTGAACGTAGCAGCGCTCCGCTGGCAATTCGTCGCGCCCAGCGATCCTTGCCCGCCCGTCGAGCCGGTCGGCGTGCTTGAAAGTGCGTAATTGATGTTGGTGTAGCCGCCTGCCTCCGCCATGTAACCGGTTAAATTCAATTGCCCGTTCGCGCCCAATGCGGCGTTCTCCGGCGTCATCGGTTGCAGGAACCCCGGCGTCACACTCAGGACCGCGGTTGCCGTAGTGGTCGGATTCAGAGTCGCGGTCACCACCACTGCAACCCTGTCGGTGGTCAGATACGGCGGTGGGGTGTACTGGCCATTCTCTGAGATACTGCCTGGCCCGCTATTCGCGTCACCGCCAGTCACCGTCCACGTCACTGTCGCCGGGCCCCCGCTCGTCAGCGTCGCCGTAAACTGCTCCACTGATTTGCCCTGCGCGCTGGTGCCATTGCACCCGGTGCAGTTGGTGTCAATAAAATTGGTGCTTGGTGAGATGGAGAAGGTCGCATTGCTGGAGTCGGCCGCCACCTGCCCGGCACTGCAACCGGCGGCGACTACAAGCACCGGCGTCAGAAGCAGCGCAACAGCCCGTAGCGGCCACCTCGCAGCAACCAGCGATAGCCCGCGCGATTCCTGAGGCCTCGCGTGGGTGATTGAGCCATCTCGAATGAGTTGAGCTGTATCCAGCAATGTCTGCAATGCTTTCCTAGGCTCTTGTAGTTTAGACCCTTATTGACCTTCATAGTTGCACTTCGGTCACCTGGGCTGGCAGCGCGGATCACCCAAGTTACCCTTTTGTTTCATATACTTGACTTGAAACATGGTCCCGAATTTAGCGTACTTTTCATCAACAATTGCGTGCTTAGGAAACCACCCGTCCCAAAAACCCGCGCAACCCCCACCGCCCCAACGCAACCGTAAAAAACACCAGTGACGTCAGGATGGCCCACCATGGCATGTGAGCGATCCCAGGCGTCACTGACGCACGCAGGCCCTCACTCATATAAACAATGGGATTGAAGAGGACCGCGATCTGTAGCCAGCGGATTTTGCCCAGGTAAGCCCATGGATAGTAGACGCAGCCCAAGAATGTAATCGGCACGACCAGGATCGAGAAAACCAGACCGATCTGTCGCGGGTTCACCGTCGATCCGATCACCAGCCCCAACGCCCCGGTCAACAGGCTCGACATCACCAGGACCAAAGTCAGCAGAAACCAGTTCGCCACATGTGCCCGCACTGGGATCGCCGGCACGTAGTACGCCATAGGGATCACCAGCAGGGCAGCAATAATGCTCTGCATTGCGCTGAAACAGACCTTCTCCAGCGCGACCGCCCACATAGGCAGCGGACACATCACCCGGTCGTCAATCTCCCTGGTAAGCCCGAACTCCTGAGACAAAGGCAAGGCCACCGCGGCAATGCCGCTGAACATGATGGCCACCGCCATCAGGCCCGGCAAAAGGATGGTTCCAAAATCCATCCCCGCTCCTGCCGCAATCGGGTTTGCCCCGCCCATGCGCGGAAGAATAAATGTAAATACAAACAGAAACAGCAACGGTTGCATTCCCACTCGCGCAAGAAACACATGGAACTCGCGAAACAGCACGCGCAGATCGCGCAGAAAGAGCCCGAAGAAAGCTTTGAAGAATATTCCCGACCCGATATTCCTGCTCCCGGTTCCCTGGTCCTTATTCACGCAGGTCCCTCCCTGTAAGCTGGATGAAGACCGTCTCCAGGCTGGGCTCGGTAATAGACAAATCACGAAGTCCGAAGCGCGAGGCCGCCTGCACCAGGTCTGGAAGTAGCCCGTCGGAACTGGCCGCGATCACCCGCAGTCCGTCTGCGGTCACTTCGGCGTCGGTCACATCTGGTCGCGCTTTCAGCACGGCCGCCACTGGCTCAAGCCCCTCACGGGACTTCACCTTCAGGTCGAAGATGGTCTGCGCACCATAGATGGCTTTCAACTGATCCGGCGATCCCAGCGCCAGCACCCGCCCATGGTCGATGATCGCCACTCGATCTGAAAGTGAGTCGGCCTCTTCCATGTAATGCGTGGTCAGCAGAACTGTAATCCCTTCCTTGCGTAGATCGGCCACCGCGGTCCACATCGCCATGCGGCTCTGCAGGTCCAGTCCCGCCGAGGGCTCATCCAGAAAGAGCACCGTCGGCCTGTGTGCGATGGCGCGAGCAATCTGCACCCGCTGGGCAAGCCCGCCCGAGAGTTCTGCCGGATACGCATTCCGTCGTTCTGTCAGCAGAAACTGGGCCAGCAGCTCCATCGATCGCGTTTTGGCCTCGGAGTGGGAAAACCCGAAATAGCGGCAATGAAAATAGAGGTTCTCGTACACGCTCAGGGATCGATCGAGTGTATTGAATTGGGGAACCACGCCGATGTGCCTGCGCGCATGCGCCGGATGCTTCACAACATCGATTCCGGCAATGCGAACCGTGCCGCTCGTGGGCAGCGTCCGCGTGGTAGAAATGCTGATCGTGGTGGTCTTGCCTGCGCCATTGGGCCCGAGTAGCCCGAAGATTTCACCTTGTTCCAGATCAAGATCGATGCCGTCGACAGCCACTACACGGAGCTTGGTCTCGTAAATCTTTGTCAGCGCTTCAATTTCAACAATCAAAAGGTACACCCGGTTTGGGGAAGGGAATTGCGTTCCTCCTCAAGATTACATCAGGGGTGCGCTCATCAAACCAGGCCCAAACCGCAGCGACCCTATCCCTCGAGCCGGGCCATCCCTCTGCTAATTGTTCCTCAATGCCACCATTGGGTTGATGCGTGAAGCCCTTCGTGCCGGAAGATATCCGGCAACCAGGGCTACGGTTCCCAGCAACAGGATCATGCCCGCGAACGTAATCGGATCCGTAGGAGCGGTACCGAACAGCAGAGCGGCAATTCCCCTTGATAGCAAAAGCGATGCGGCAGTTCCCACCGCGACTCCCACCAGCGCCAACCGCAGGGTCTTGGCGATCACGCTCATTTGCACCGTGGTGATGGATGCACCCAGCGCCATGCGGATACCAATCTCCTGCGTTCGCTGAGTTACCGAGTACGAGATCACGCCGTAAATCCCCAGGGCGGCCAGAAGCAACCCCAGCCCGGCGAATGATGCTACCAGCAGCATGAAGAACCGCCGCGGAGAATTTGCATGATCTACAAGCGTCTGGATCGGCTTGAAGTCGGCGAAAGGCTGTTGTGGGTTGATGTCCCGCAAGGTGCGCAGCACGCTGTTCGCCAGTTCAGCAGGCGGCAGCGTGGTGCGGAGTACAAGTTCCGCTCCCGTTGGACTTGCTTGCGTCATTGGGTAGTAAATCTGCCAGCCAGCCTCACCCTCTACACTCTCCTCGTGCACGTCGGCAGCCACGCCCACGATGCGCATCAGGTGTCCGGGGCCAGTGCTCCCGTTGCTGAGAGTCTGGCCTACGGGATCATTGTTGGGCCAATGCGCGTAGCCGGCAACAAAGCGAGCATAAGCTTGGTTGATCACCACGACAGACTCGCCGTGCGGGCCATCGCTCCACGTAAAGTCGCGCCCGCGAATATTCGTGCCCATGGCGCGCAGGTATCCCGGCGTCACTACGTAGACCAGCGGACCTGCGGGCGCTTTGTCTGGCTGTGGCACGCCTTCGGGCCAGGGCGTTCCCCACGATCTGTTTTGGCCAAGCGGAAGATAGTCCGAAACGCCTGCTGCCTCCACCCCCGGTATGGAGCTCACGCGGGAGAGAATCTGCTGGAAGATCGCGGTGCGCTTTTGAACGCTGGCATCCTGGGTGAGCGCGCTGTCGTTGTACTCCACCTTCACAGCCGCTGCGCGCTCAGGCTGGAAGCCAAGGTCAACATCGAGGACCTGCATGAAGCTGCGCAGCAGCAGCCCTGCCCCCACAAGCAGTACGCAGGCGAGTGCGACTTCTGACACAACCAGAACTGAGCGGATGCGGTCGTGCTTGCGGCTTTGTCCTGAACCCTGCCCCGTGTCCTTCAGCGACTCGTGCAGGTTGCCGCCCGCCATGCGTAGTCCCGGCATAAGGCCGAACAGGGTAGCCGCCGTCACGGCAATCAGAACCGTCCATGCCAATGCGGCGCCGTCGATGCGCAGCGCACTCAGCAGTGGCAGTGCAACCGCTCCCTGGTGCGCAAACCAGGAGACGAGTACCCAGGCGAGACCCAGGCCAAGCACCGCTCCGGTGAATGAAAGCACCAGGCTTTCTGTTAGCAGCTGACGAATGATGCGCAGGCGGCTGGCGCCAAGCGCGCCGCGCATCGCGAACTCTTTTGACCGGGACGCAGCGCGGGCCAGAAGCAGGTTTGAAAGGTTCACGCACACGATGAGCAGAATCATGCCCACGGCCAGCCACAGAACCACGAGCGCGCGATGCAGGCGTCCGCTCACGTATTCCTTCAGCGGAACAGGAACAATTCCGCCGGCGCCGTTTTTTTCCGCATAGGATCCGCAGGACTTCGGGTACTTGTTATTCCAGCACATGTGGGGCGCGGCCGCAACGGCATCGGCCTGTACCTGGGCCAGCGAGACCCCAGGCTTCATGCGCCCGATCAAGGTGATGATGTTGCCCCAGTCGCGGGGAGGGCCATACAGGTTTAGCGGCGTAATCGCATCCACCTTCGTCCCTGGCGAAAACACCGTGCCGAAGTCGAAACTTCTGGGCAGGACGCCGATCACCGTGGTTTGCCGACCATTCATGTCAAATGTCTTGCCTACGATCGCAGGGTCCCCATTGAACTGCCGTCTCCACCACGCGTCGGTGAGCACCACAACGGGCGCAGTTCCATTGCGCCCGTCTTCTGGTCTGAATAAGCGGCCCATGGCCGGTTGCACACCCAGCACCTCAAAAAAGTTTGCAATCACATCAATGCTGGTAGCGGGTATCGGCGTGCCGCCAAGAGTCAAGCTCAGATTGCCGGGGCTGGAGAACGCAAAATATCCGGTTACGTCCTGATATGCGCGGGAATACATTCGGAATTCATCGTACGCATCCGTCGAATAGGTCGCGCACGATAGCCCGCACTTGGTCGGTGGTGGCGCGATCCACGCAAGCTGTTGCGCCGCTGGGAATGGCAGCGGGCGCAGAAGCAGCGTGTTGACGACGCTGAAGACGGCGATGTTGGCGCCGATGCCCAGCGCAAGAATCAACACCGCGACAACGGTGAAGCCGCGGTCACGGCTCAGCGTGCGGATCGTGTACTTCAGATCCTGTAGCAGAATGTCCAGTTTCATCAGACCTCTCGCCTCGCGGTGTTTTTCTTTCGCCGGTTCCATGCCGCCAAATCGAATCAGTGCCTGGCGGCGCGCTTCTACGGGCGTCATCCCTCGTTGAAGATTCTCTTCGATGGCCATCTCGATATGAGCGGCAATCTCTGCTTCCAGGTCAGCGTCGAGCGCCGGCTTGCGAAAGAAGGAACGTACGCGGTTCAGGCCGCCCTGCACCCTTCCCATCACATGCCCCCCTCGGCATCCATCGCCAGTACCCGGCCCATCACCGTCGAAAGCCTTTGCCAGTAAACCGCGTCCTTCGCCAACTGCTTGCGGCCGCTCTTGGTGATGGAGTAGAACTTCGCTTTGCGATTGTTATCGGATGTGCCCCATTCTGCGTCGATAAGTCCCTGCTGTTGGAGGCGAACCAACGAAGCATAGATGGTCCCCTGGTTGAGCAGAATCTCGTCACCACTCACTTGCTCAATGCGGCGCGCAATCCCATAACCGTGCAACGTGCCGAGCGCAGACAGCGTCTGCAACACCATGAGGTCAAGCGTTCCCTGTAAGAGATCAAGTTTGGGATCAGGCGTGAATTCACCCATTCGGCAACTCCTGTGTTCATGCCACACAAGTATTGCACATCATCTGTGGGAATGCCACAGGAAATTCGGGCACTCCATTCGTCCAGTGTCTTTGATGGGTTTGGCTGTAGAGAGCAAGCTCCGCCCCGGCCTCTGGATCCATTTTCTGCACTCTGAGGGCAATGCGGAATGATCCCATGATCTAGATCTGGATCTTCACCGGCCAGGTCTTCCAGATGTCGGCGCAGTAATCCCGAATTGAGCGGTCCGACGAAAACTTGCCGATACGCGCCACATTCAGGATGGACATGCGCGTCCAATCATCATGATTCCTGTATGCCTCGCTCACGCGGTCCTGGCACTCGATATACGACTGGTAGTCGGCCAGCAGCATGTAATCGTCGCCGTAAAGCAGCGAGCTTACCAACGGCTCGAACAGGGCCTTGTCACCGCGAGAGAATTCGCCGCTTGAAAGCGCGTCCAGTACGTCTCGCAGGTTTTCGTTCGAGTCGTAGATTGCCCGGGGATTGTACCCCTCCCGCTTCTGCCGTTCTACCTCGGGAGCCGTCAGTCCAAACAGGAAGAAGTTTTCAGCGCCTACCTCCTGCCGGATCTCAATGTTCGCTCCATCCAACGTGCCAATCGTCACCGCGCCGTTCATCGCGAACTTCATATTGCCGGTTCCTGACGCCTCCTTGCCCGCAAGCGATATCTGCTCTGACAGGTCGGCAGCCGGATACACACGTTGCCCAAGCTTTACGCTGTAATCCGGAAGAAACGCAACCTTGAGCCTGCCCCGCACCCGCGGATCGGAATTGATCACTTCGCCGACAGAATGAATCAGCTTGATGATCAGCTTGGCCATGCGGTATCCCGGTGCAGCCTTGCCGCCGAAGAGAAATGTCCGCGGCGTTACGTCCGCATCCGGGTCGCGCTGAATGCGCTTGTACAACGTGAGAATGTGCAGAATCTGAAGGTGCTGCCTCTTGTACTCATGCAACCGCTTCACCAGCACATCGAACATCGATCCGGGATCGACGGCAATTCCCAGCCGCTCATGAATGAAATCCGCAAGCGCAGCCTTGTTCTGCAGTTTGATTGCCTTCCATTCCTCGCACAGTTCGCTGTCGCTGACAATCGGCTCCAGCCGGCGCAGCTTTTCAAGGTCCCTGATCCACCCCGCGCCAAGCCTCGCGGTCAGCAACTGGGCAAGCCCGGGGTTGGCCAGCACCATCCATCGCCTCGGGGTCACGCCGTTGGTTTTATTTGAAAACTTCTCCGGCGTAAGCTCGTAGAAATCGCGCAGAACATGAGTCTTTAAAAGATCGGTGTGCAGCGCAGCTACGCCGTTGATCGCGTGGCTGCCCAGTGCAGCCAGGTTGGCCATGCGCACATGCTTTTCGCCGCTTTCGTCAATCAGTGACAACCGCTGAGTGCGCTCCCCATCTCCGGGAAATCTTTGCCGCACGTCGTCGAGATGGCGGCGATTGATCTCGTCCACGATCTCCATATGCCGCGGCAGCAGGGAATCGAATAGTGCGCGCGGCCACTGCTCAAGCGCCTCCGGCATCAGCGTATGGTTGGTATAACCCAGAGCTTGCTGGGTCACGCTCCAAGCCGCCTCCCACTCCACCTGGTGCTCGTCCACCAGCAAGCGCATCAGCTCGGCCACCGCAATAGCAGGATGCGTATCGTTCATCTGGATGGCAAAGTTGCGATGCAGCTCGGTCAACGGACGGTTTTCATTGGATTGAATCTGCAGAATGTGCTGCAGCGAGCAGGAGACGAAGAAAAACTGCTGCGCCAACCGCAATTGCTTGCCTTGAAAGCCCTCATCATTTGGATAAAGAATCTTGGAGATGTTCTCAGAAGATACTTTATCCGCCACCGCGCCGAAAAAGTCGCCTGTGTTGAAGGTGCCAAAGTCGAACGACTCGACTGCCTGCGCCGACCACAAGCGCATCGTGTTCGCCGTGTTCGTGCGATAACCCAGAATCGGCGTATCGTGTGGCACTCCGCGCACCACCCGCTGCGGAATCCACTGCACCCGGACGCGCCCGCTGGCATCGGCATGCCGTTCCGTCCGCCCGCCCATCTTCACTTCAAATGCATCTTCGGGTCGCTCCAGTGCCCACGGATTTCCCAGGCGCAGCCATTTGTCCGTCGTCTCCACCTGCCAGCCATCACGAATCTGCTGGTCGAAGATTCCGTATTCGTAGCGAATGCCATACCCGATCGCGGGCACATCGAGTGTTGCCAGGGAGTCCATAAAACACGAGGCCAGCCGGCCCAGCCCGCCATTGCCGAGGCCCGGTTCTTCCTCCTGTTCGATCAACACGTTCAGATCCAGCCCCAGCGAGCGCATTGCCTGCTCAGCCTCGTTGTAGATGCCCAGATTGATCAGATTATTAGCCAGGTGAGGTCCGGTCAGAAACTCCGCCGACAGATAACACACCACGCGCACGTCCTGCGCACGGTAGTTCTTGACCGTGGAAATCCAGCGCTCAACAAGGCGGTCGCGCACCGTGTGCGCCAGAGCCATGTAAAGGTCGTTGACTGTGGCGCGCTCCAGTGGTCTGCCCTGCACAAAGAAGAGATTGTCGAGAAAGGAGCGGGCCAGTGCCTGAACGCTCATGTCCGTTTTCTGGTCCTTCAGCGATCCGGCATCGGAAAAGTTTGGGGCAGGAATCTCAGGCATGAATCCCCTCGACGTCATCTGCAAGGGCGGGGAATCACCAATGCACAATCAGTGATACAACGACAAGTGTGAACCTGCTGTTCAGAAAAGGGCATAAAAAAATGTTGAAAGTCGCCTCAAGAGTCACCTGCCGCCCAATGCGGCTTGCAGGAGCCATTTCGGGCCACGCTGTCCAAAGTGGAGCATCCTGCCCTCGCGCTTCCGGCTATTCGATGATCCGGAAATTGCCGCTGCAGTGCATCATGCTCATCAAATACAACATGCCGTCATAATAGCGTTGCTCGCCTGATGGAACGGGCGTATTCCAAAGCTCCTCGACAAAGGCCTTTGAAGTGGGCCCGGGCGTGGCGGCAAAGCTCCCAACCGTTGCGGCGGCCAACATTCCGGGAGAATGCGTGGTCGAGAGCGGCTTGCCGTCCAGCGTGTAGCGATTCGCAAACTTGTCGATTCCCTGGCTCAAAAGGAACTTCTGAATGCGATCGCTCAGCTCCGTCTGCCGCGGATCTTTCTGCCACCAATCGTAATCAACTGACCAGTTGCTCACGCTGCGCCAGGAGTCGGCAGCGAAGGGTGTTGGCGTTCCATCGCGCCCCACGATCGGCGTCGTGTCAAAGTTGCTGCGCTCCGGCGTAAGCCCCGTCTCCTTGCCGGTCACCTTGGTAAACAAGTCCCGGCTTACGTCGGCCGCTTTCGCCCAGAAGTCGCGGTCCTCCACCGGACCCCAGCGCGACCACAACTCATAAAATGCCGGCAGATGATACGAAGCGTCCGTGTTTCCGCCTTGAACATCAGGCACAAAACGAATCATGAAGTGCCCCTCATCCACCATCGGGCCAATCGTTTCCGGCCGCGGTTCGCGGCTGAATCGGAACATGGGCGCTGGCGTCGAGCCACCTTTAGCAGCTTCTTCTCTCACGCGGTTGGCGTTGTTTGGGCTGGGCCATGGATGATCCGGATAAACGAACGGTGGATCGTCGGCGTGGATGCGAAACGGGCCCATTTCCTTGATCACAGGGTGATGCCGCATTCCGCTCAAGATTCTGTCCGCTTGAGCCTTGTAGTTATAAATGCCTTGCCCGTTGCCCCACCGATGCGCGGCAAAGTAAAGCGCCATGGTGAAGTACTCTTCTCCATCCGGTGCCGCGCCCGTCGATCGCGGGGAGCCGTCGGTGCTCATGGACCAGGCGAAATATCCAACCGACGGGTTTTTCGGGTCGGTGATCAGCATGTAGGTGTTCGCCCAGTTCCAAAGTGCGTCGAACTCGCGCTTCTTATTCAACTGGACGGCGATCATCATCCCGTAGCTCATGCCCTCGGTTCTGGCATCGTTGTTCGCCCAGTCGGTGATGTAGGCCAGCGGGCCGTTTTCGTTCGCTCCCGTTTCAAAATAGACGAGCTCCTCCTGCCCATCGCCGTGAAACAGCTGCTGGAATGCTTTTTCGATCTTTGCTTTCGATTCAGCCGGGGTGTGCCCCTGCTCGGCAAAAAGGTCACGGTATTGATGGGTCTTGAAGGCCCCGTTGCCATCGCCGGGCATGCGCGGAATATCCCCAAGCGGAGCGTTTTCATGCGGTGTCGGCAAACTGAAGCCAGCCGGCGACGCAACTGCTGGTGCCTGGGCCGGAAGCGCGCAAGCAAGAGGTAAGAAGAGAGTGGCCAGTGCAAAATGAACTTGAAAGCGACTCAACATGATGGAACCTTTCATCGGTGAAGCCTGATCGCAATCAAGCCCGTCTGCGTGCGCATCGCAGCGCTCTCAAGCGCGCAAATCAAGCTGGTTAAACCGTCCTAAGCAACGGTCAGGACAAGTTTGCCGAAATGGCTCGATTCCTCCATCCGAGTCAAGGCTTCGCGAGCCTGTGACCAGTGGAAGTTCTCCCCGATCGGACGGAGCTGCGTAAGAATGATGGCTTTGTTCATTTCTTCGAAGTCCTTGCGGCTGCCCACGTAGACTCCTTGAATCCGTGCCTGCTTGTGCAGAATCGACGGAATCGGGAACGGGATGCTCGCCGCCAAATCCGCCGGGCCCGACAGAATCCCAACCTGCGCAATGGTTCCGCCGATGCGAATCGACTTGATCGAGCGGGGCAGGGTGGCAATTCCCCCCACTTCCACCACCAGGTCGACGCCTTCGCCCGAGGTTTCCTCCAGGGCCCAGCGGTCCCAGTCGGGGTTCTCGGTGTAGTTCAGGCCGGCGTCCAGGCCCAGGCTGCTGGCGCGTTGCAACTTGTCGTCGCTCGACGAAATGCCCAACACCCTGAGCCCGTGAAGCCTGGCCAACTGCAACGCGAAGATCGAAACGCCGCCCGTTCCCTGGATCAGGACAGTTGCCCCAGGTCTCAGTCGGCCAGCAGCCAGGGCGTTCCATGCCGTTACCGCGGCGCACGGCAGGGTGGCCGCCTCCTGAAAGCTGAGGTGCTGCGGAATCCGCACCAAGCCATCCTCGTTCAAAACAATGTACTCGGCCAGCATGCCGTCGATGTCCCCGCCCAGCGCGCCCCGCGCCTTGATCGGGGTCAGTTCCCCATCGTGCCAGTTCTGCATGAAAATGCCGGTTACACGGTCTCCGGGCTTCCAGGCCGTCACACCTTCCCCAATCGCTACCACTTCCCCGGCTCCGTCAGAGCAGGGGATGCGCGGAAACCTGAGTTTTGGGTTATACAGACCTTTCACCATCAGCAAATCCCGATAATTGAATGAAATCGCACGCACCTTGACCAGCACTTGACCAGGGTCTGGCGACGGGGTAGGCCGCTCAACAAACTCCAAGGAATCAACACCAAACGAAGATATCTGCCAGGCTCGCATGCGAAATTCTACCTCTTTCAAACAGAACGTTCTTGAATCCAGGGTCGCGCGGTGGCAAAACCCTCGTAGAATGAAGATAGGTCTCCCGATTCACGAAGTAAATCCTTGGAGGAAAAGATGGCGAAAACCCTGGAAAAACCCGCGGTCGATCCTGGCTCAGGTGATGGCATTGTGAGCGAAGAGGCTCGGAGGGTGGCGGAACAGCTCCGGACTGTAAAGGAACGTCAGAAGCAGGCGCTCCAGCTTCAGCGTGAGAATATTCTTTCGCAGCGGACATCGAACCCCGCCCGGCGCAGTGCACTTGAAGCCGCTTTGAACCAGATCGAGAGTCAGATTCAGGCAATGAACTAGCCTTGGCGGTTGAATAAAAGCGAATTGGCCTGATCGATCGTGGTCAGCACAACCTGCGCGATGTTCACATGCGCCGGACGGCTGGCAGCCCAGACAATCGAATCAGCAACATCTTCCGGCCTCAGCGGAGTAACACCCTTATAGACCTTGGCCGCGCGGTCCGCGTCTCCACGAAACCGAACCAGGCTGAAATCGGTCTCCACCATACCCGGTTCAATGCTCGTTACGCGCACCGGGGTACCCAGCAAATCCTGGCGTAGTCCGTCATTGATCGAGTGCTCAGCCGCCTTGCTGCCGCAGTAAACCGCGCCATTCGGATAGGGCATCGATCCCGCCGTTGAACCCAGGTTGACCACATGGCCATGGCCGCGCACCACCATGCCCGGCACCACAGCGCGGGTTACATACAGCAATCCCTTCACGTTGGTGTCGATCATCTCGTCCCAGTCTTCTATCTTTCCTACGTAGAGCTTTTCCAGGCCTCGGCTTAGGCCGGCATTGTTTACCAGAATGTCGATCGCCTCCCACGACGTCGGTAGCGAGTCGATGGCATTCTGGACCGCACGGTGATCGCGAACGTCCATATCAATGGAGTGGACGGCTGCAGCGCCGCGCTCCAGTGCCGCGGAAGCCACTTCAGCCAGTTTTCCCGCGCGCCGGGCCGCCAGCAACAGTTTCGCGCCCTCTGCCGCGAAGGCAAGAGCCGTGGCCGCGCCAATACCACCGCTGGCGCCTGTAATAAAGACGATCTTTCCTTTGAAGCTCATTTTTCTATCCTACCCAATGGCTTTGTGGAGAAAAAGTGCCCGCGCGCACACAGGATCACTTCAGCCTGCATCAACCACGCCCGCTCCGGCGCTGCGCCATCCGGTACTGGCCCACCGCCCAATCCTCATCGCCCAGTCCCAATTGCTCCGCCTCTGCGAAGACATCTGCAAGATTCTCGGCAAGGCTCAGCCGGGTGTGACGGTTGGCCGCGGCCTCGCGCAGCAGGTTCAGGTCTTTCGCTCCCAGCTTGATGGTGGCGCCGGGCCGTTCCGGCGGTTGAAGCATCACGCTCCCGTATGCCGCATAGAAAGACGACTGAAACAAAGCACTGTTCACCGTTTCAAGAAAGGCGGCCGGATCGATGCCCTGGCCCTCCGCGTAAACAAAAGCCTCGCTGAGGGAGTGGATCATTGCGCTGATCAGGAAGTTTCCGCCGAGTTTCAGAGCATGGGCCTTGCTCGGTTCGCGGCCAATCACTGAGATCCCCCGCGACAGTGGCTCCAGCAGTGGCCGTGCCTTGGAAACCGCGTTGTCAGCACCGGCGGCAACAATCCAAAGCCGGGCCTCCTCGGCAATGTTTGGACGCCCAAACACCGGCGCCGCTACATACAGCTGCTCGCGGCGAGCGTGTTCCGCAGTCAGCCGGTCGCTGAGCGCAACAGTGATGGTCGAAAGCGAGATGTGCAGCACCCCCGGTCCCATCGCATCCAGTATTCCTGCCGCACCAAACAGCACCTCCTCATGCGCGGCATCGTCGAAGAGGCTGGTCAGCACCACCTCGGCGGCATGAACTGTTTCGACTGCGGTCGCTGCTACTGCCGCGCCTTCCAAAGAACCGCCCCGCTTCGGTGTCCGGTTCCAAACTGTGAGTTCATTGCCCGCGGCCATCAGTCGCCGCGCTATGGGCACGCCCATCTTGCCAAGTCCAAGAAATGCGATCTTCATTGGGAGCAACCTCGTTCTGTGCGATATTTTCGCGGACGACCCACCTGGAGCGCTATCGTTTCAATCTCCTACCCGGGGCAAACCGATAAACTGGATTCTCCATGCTGCGAACCGAGATAGCAACCCGCTATGTTCTTCCGCTCCGCGAAGGGGGTTCGCTGCCCGCCATCGTCGAAGCAGGCGATCTCGGCACGTATGTGGTCAAGTTTCGCGGTGCGGGCCAGGGTGTCTTGGCTCTTGTCGCGGAGTTGGTGGCAGGGGAGATTGGCCGCGCGCTGGGCCTCCGTGTGCCCGAGCTGATCTTCATTGAGATTGACGCTGCGCTTGGCCGCAATGAGCCCGACTACGAGATTCGTCAACTTCTCAAGGCTAGCGTCGGGCTGAATTTGGCTCTCGACTATCTTCCTGGCTCCACGATGTTCGATCCTGCCGCTCGAGACACGGTTTCCGCAGTCGAAGCGTCGCAAGTTGTGTGGTTTGATGCGTTCACGCAAAATGTTGACCGCACTGCGCGCAACGCGAACCTCCTCATGTGGCACCGCAAGCTCTATCTCATTGACCATGGTGCCGCACTCTACTTCCACCACAACTGGGAGACGATGCCGCAAAAAGCAATGTCACCGTTCGCTGAGATCGAGCACCACATTCTTCTGTCCTGGGCGTCGAAGATCGCCGAAGCTTCAAAAACGGCGCATGCCAGGCTTACCCATGAGACTTTTGCGGGCATACTGGACCAGGTCCCGGATGCCTGGCTTGAGACGGGGCCAGCAGGGCCAGGTGCCGAGGTCAAGCGAGCTGCGTTCGTCGACTTCTTTGTTCGCCGCCTTGCTGAATCCCAAATCTTCGAACAGGAGGCGATTCACGCACATGCCCGCCTCGTTTGATTACGCAATCATTCGCGTTGTACCGCGTGTTGAGCGCCAGGAGTTCATCAACGCCGGAGTGGTGGTGTTTTGTCTTGAAAAGCGCTATTTGGATTCGCGGATTCTTCTCAACGAAGAGAGGCTCAAGTCGCTGTGGCCTGACGTCGATGTGGAACTGGTTCGCAAGCACCTGGATGCCTTTCCCCGCATCTGCGGCGGGGACGAAGCCGCGGGCCCAATCGCCCGACTGTCGCAGCGCGAGCGCTTTCACTGGCTGAGCTCCGCGCGCAGCACCATGATCCAGCCGTCGCCTGTGCACACCGGGATTTGCGATGACACAGTCGATATCCTCGATCGGCTGACCAATCAATTCTTGTCAATCTGATCGGTTGTGGGCTATTGGGGCGCGGCTGTTCTCAGCAACTCGCCCAGCCCGTGAACGTCCGCGCGGTTGGTATCGCTGATTACCACATAGCGCAATCCTGATCCGGTCCAGCTCTCCACGCTGAAACCTTTCTCGCTGCCTGTTGTCGATGCCAAATCGAACGGGTGCCAGCCCGCATGTTCTTGCACGATGAACACCGAAAGCTGGTGCTTGCGCAGCTCATACAGCAACTGAGCTCCAGGGCTGTAATCAAAAAAAATCACCTTGCCGCCGAGAAGTTTGTATGGAGAATCCTGTACCTCGGGCAGATTGAATGCAAACGGGAGCTTGCCCTGGAACCATGGCTTCACCGTGTGCCTGTCAGTAGAAACCACGTCGACGGGGTTGGCGCTCGCCATGGTCGCTACATGCATGTCCAGAAACTCTGCAATCGCCTGGTCGTTGGCCGCATGGCGCGTTGATAGGATGACCGAGACGGCAATCAACAACAACGCCAGGGCCGCGACTCCCACGCCATGCATCCACACCGGCAAAGTGCCAATCTTCCAGAACGGTTTCCGTTGGGGCCGCATCGCCTGCTCGATGCGAATGCGGAATTCCGGCGACGGAGTAAATCGCTTAGCTGCGGCCGCGCGCGTCTCCCGCTTCATCTGCAACCGCGCCAGCGCGTCAGCCGCGCAATTCTGACAAGTCCGCAGATGCTCATGGACGGCTCCGAGTTCTTCCGGGCTCAGGCCCTCATCCACGTAGGAATCGAGATTTGCTCGGCACAGTTCGCAGTTCATCGCGCAGCTTCCTCCGATCCGGCCATCAGCAACGCTCGCATCGCCTTGCGCGCGCGAGACAAGCGCGACATGACTGTGCCGATCGGGATGCCCAAAGCCTGCGCGATCTCCTGGTAGCTCATTTCTTCAACATCGCAGAGCAGGATCATCTCACGATAGTTCACCGGCAAGTTCTCAAGCGCTTTCTGGATAGCCTTCTGTTCGAATCGCGCCAACAGAACTGACTCGGGAGTCTCAGTTGTCGTCGGCTCCGCAACGGTGTCGTCGCTGTCCAGCGAGACCGTAGCTTCGAGACCTGCCTCTGTGGTCAGAAAAGTGTTACGCAGAATCCGGTAGATCCAGGCCCGAAAGTTGCTCCCTTGCTGGAAGGATGCGAAGCCTTTCAGCGCCTTCGTGTACGTTTCTTGCACCAGGTCTTCGGCGGCCGCGCGATCCCGCGTGAGCCAGCAGGCAAAGTTGTAGAGCTTGGCGAAATGCGGCATCGCCAACTGTTCGAATGACCCGGTATCGGCGGAACGATCGGCCACGGCACGGTCAGTGTACCTCAGGGACTGCGGGGCCCTGGTCGGGGTTTCGACGCAACGAATCCGAGGTCTCTGCGTCGAGACCCCGGGCGTCGAGCCGCATCTCTCAATCGGCAGCGGTGGCAGGCAGATTCACCCGTGATCTCGACCCGATCGCATCGGATTTTTCAGTCGACGCGTGTCCGCGATTCAGCACTGCGTCCAGCGACCACCTTCCCGGACCATTGACGAGCAGAAAAATCGTTGTCACGATCTGCGCATAGTCCGACCGGATTTCATGCAGCACAGCCCAGATTCCCACCTTTGGCAGCGCTGGCGGCAAAGGCAATGGGGATGTCCCCAGGTAAAGCCCGATCTTGGTGCTGAGAATGGCCACAATCATCTCCGCGATAAAGGGGACGGCAATCAGCCGCGTTGCCAGCCCGGAGATCAGCAGCAGGCCTCCACCAATCTCAAGGCAGGCGACAAAGGTTGCTGTTTCGTGAGGGAAGGGAATTCCCAGCTTTGTGAATCGGCCTACGCCCTGGTTGGCGTAGACAAACTTCAGCAGCCCTTCCCAAAGAAAGACGCCCCCGGCCATGAGTCGGAGGAAGAGGATGGATCGAGGGCCGTCAGTGGGTGGGTGCAGGAGAAAAGCAAAAAGCTTCTTCATCGGTTGCTCCTTTTCAATGCGAAAGACCAATGGTGCGGTCGATGCATAGAACTGGAACAGGCGGGATTTATTCCACCGAGACGCGAAAATCTGTTGGACTGTGGCGCGAGCGCCGGTCCGCTCGCCAGGCCAGCCCGACAAGTTGGTCGTCGCTCAGCACAGAGTTCCGCAATTATGCAAAGACCTTGCCCTGCGACTGTTCGAGCTGTTTGCGGTCGTCAATGTCCCCTACGCTTCCGTACCAGCGAAGGATCTTTCCGGTCGGCCCGATGCAAGGCGAAAATCGTGACCGCATCCAGCGCGATCCGCGGTCAACCGTTTTTACACGGTACTCAATGTCGATCTGCTTTCCCGTCGAGAGCGCCTCTTTCAAATTCTTCATGGTGGGCCCGACGTCCTCCGCATGCAGGGCCTCAAGCCATCCCAGGTTGCGTGTCTGCACTTTGCTGAGTCCCGTCGTCTTCACCCAGCGCGAACTCACGTCCAGGTTGTTTCCCTCGCTGTCCATCACCCAGGGAATCTCTGGATTGAGCTCGGCCATGAAGCGGAGATGTTCTTCGCTCTCCCTGAGCGCTTCCTCGGCGGCTTTTCGCCTGGTAATGTCCACCACTGCTACCGAAACGCCGATCACTTCCCCTACCTCGTCAAAGGCGGGCTGGTAGGAAATCAGCACTGTCGTGGTGGCCTCGTCCACATTTCTTGACGGCCTGGCAGCCTCAAATTCGGGAATTGCCTCGCCCTTCATGGCACGCAAAAGATATGGTTTAAAGCTTGGATAGAATTCGGGAATCATCTCCTGCACGGTTCTTCCCAGGTGGGCCTCCACCGTAGCACCATTCATGTTGGCCAGACGGCGATTCAGGCATACGTAGCGAAGATTGCAATCGAGAAAGCACAAACCGACAGGTGAGCTGTCGTAGATTGCGTGCAACTGAGAAAGGCGTTGCACCGGCAGTGCTTCAAGGCTTGACAGAATGCCGCCGTCACCGGGCCGCGACAGGCGCGGAGAAAGCTTCCGCGGAGCTGCTGCGACGATTCTCGGAACTTCATCTGCCGTCACCGGCCGCCCATAAAGCCATCCCTGCCCCATTTCGCAGCCAAGGCAGAGTAACATCTCCGCCTGTTCTTCTGTCTCCACGCCCTCAGCCACGGTAACCAGGCCCAGGCTATGTCCCAGGCCAACAATCGCGGCCACAATCTTTCGACTCTCGCGGGTATTGGTCATCGAGCTCACAAAACTGCGATCGACCTCTAACTCGGTGAAAGGCAGAGCCTGAAGATGGCATAAGCTCGAAAATCCGGTACCAAAGTCGTCGAGCGCAATCTTGCATCCCATTTCTTTCAGTTCGCGAGCAATCTTCTGCGCCTGCACCAGGTCGTTTGCCAGCGCGCTTTCGGTAATCTCAATGACAACGGGCTCCAAAGGAAACCCGGCCAGTTCCGCAGCGTCGCGGATTTGAGTTGGAAGCGTCAGGTCGTGCAGCTGCGTTGGCGACACGTTGACGGCCAGCACCAGCGGCTCCGGTAAAATCGGGGCCAACTTGAATGCCTTCCGCAGAGTTTGATGCATCAGTTGCCCGATGTGCCCGTTTTCGTCTGCCAACGCGATGAAATTCGGCGGCAGGATCAGGCCGAGTTGCGGGTCCCGCCAACGCGCCAGGACTTCAAAACCTGCCAGGCGGCCGGTATGTAACTCAACCACAGGCTGAAAGCAAGGCACAAGCTCGTCTTTGTCGAGGGCACGACGAACATCGGCAAGGCTCGCAGTCATGTGCAAGACTCGATGACTTAAGCCACTGCATGTCTATAGCGCTAGCGACACCAGGGGGAATGACCTTTGGGCAACTCGAGCCTTCAGGTCACGGATGTGAGCCCGGATCCACTGCACCGAATCCCCCAAAAGAATATGCACCAGATGTGATGCATTATGGCTTCGTCCCCAACGTTGGTTGTACTTACCCAGGAATGCCCAGGCTCTAAGGCGGTGTGACCAGCTGGTGGGCGATGGCGAACAGTGCCAGTTCCAGTCGCGTGGAAACCCCTGTCTTGTCGAAGATGTTTGACAAGTGGCGCTTCACGGTCTCTTCACTCAGGTTGAACTGCTTGGCGATGTCTCGGTTGCTGCACCCTTCCACAATGGTGCCCACAACTTCAAGCTCTCGCGGCGTCAATCCGTAGGTCTTGCGCTGCGGTACCTGGGCCTGCTGCATCAGGTCGTGCAGCGCTGACACCAGGTTGATCACCCGCTTGCCGCCAATCCAGTAATCGCCTGAGTAGACCGTCCGGATGGCTGTCTGTAAATGGCCCACCAGGGCGTCCTTCAGCACGATCCCGCGCGCGCCGATATGCAGCGCCTCAATAATCTGTTGTGTAGTGATCGTGGAAGTCAGCAGCAGGATCTTTACTGTCGGTGTGCCGGCCATGATAGCCCGCATCGCCTCCAGACCCGGAAGACGAGGCATCTGCACATCCAGGAGCAGAATATCCGGCTCCAGCTCGAGGGTGTTGGTGATGGCTTCGTCGCCGTCGTTGGCTTCGCCAACTACCTCAAAGCCGTCTTTGACGGTGAGCATGTTGCGAACACCGATTCGGACGACTGGATGATCGTCTGCGAGTACAATTCGGATCGGATCTTGCACTTGAGTCGCTACCCTCCCGATGCCGGGCCGGACCCCGTAGCGACTTGAATAATAGTCGGCCCAGGGCTTTGGTATAGGCATTCCCTATGCAGGGAATTCTTGATTCAGCATACTCTCCAGGTTGTGAGCGGCAGTGCGCAATTCAGACAGCATTGCATTGCTGTTATCCAATTGGTTACGGCCATTGTGATCCTGCTCAAGCGCACCAGCCTGCAACATCGCGCCAAGCCGGGCAGCCTGCATTGCGCCTGCCATGCCGCAACCCCCTTTGATGGAGTGACCGATCCTGCGGACCTCCGTGTCGTCGTTCCTGGTGATTGCCGCTTCGAGGGCCTCAATGCGCTTGTAGAGATCGGCGACAATGGCGGTATAGATCTCCTTCACCGCTGTCTCCGGCATCATCTCGCGTAGCTGTGCCAGGGTCTCAGGGTTCACGACCGGGGCGTTAGGATCCATCCCGGGCTCCAAATCCATCGGCTCTGTGGCATCGGCTTCATGCGGGCCACCTTCCAGGATCCTGCGAATTGCCTCGGCCCCAAATGGTTTCAGCAGAAAGCCGTCAGAGGCCGCCAGCACCTCATCCGATGCTCGGCTGGCGCTGATGGCCACCACGCGTGCCTTCGTCCGGGCCCGTAGCTCCTTGATCAGGGGAACTCCGTTCAGCCCAGGCATCTGCGCATCCATCAAGATCACCGCCGGTGCGCACCCGCCGCCATCCAGCAACTCCAGCGATGCAGCCCCGCTTGCAGCCGTGTGCATCAGGTACCCGGTCATGGTCAAAACCGTGGCCATTACCTCCCGGCTTACCATGTCGTCGTCAATCAGCAGCAGTGTTGGGAGGTCAGGCTTATGGACAAAAGCGTGCATATGTCTAGTGTGCACCCGCCGGGTCAAGATACTCTTGAAAAATTCTGGAAGGAGCCTGCATTTACACCGCTCCCCGCCCACAATCCCCACAAAGCCCCGGCCGCGGCCCGCATCGGCCGGAATCCGCTGAGCCCGCGCCTCATCGCAGGCGGTGCCGGTCCAGGCGGAAACCTGGATCTCCTCCGCCTCGATCCACCGGGCCTGGCCTGGACAGAAGCCACGCAATCGATCCCCAGGGAAAGAATTGGATGACAGCAAGGCGCACAAGGGCTGGGGACTTGCCCCGCCGATTTGCGTCGTCGATACAAAATCTGATCGTGATACCCAGAATGACGCAGGCAACGACCAGCAAAATCAAACCAAATGCGAATCCGAATGCTGAGCCCAGATCATTCTGCATGTCAATTCCTCGATGCGGGCACAGCACCGTTCCATCGAAGAATCAGAAACCCGAGTCCCACCCGCTCTTCTGGCTTTCTTACTTGGGATGAACAATGTCCATGATCAGGGAGTCGCTGATCTTCCAGGCTCCATCTTTCTTGACCAGAACCTGCAGATAGTAGGAGTGGCGCGGCTCCATCGGGTTCCCGCTGAAATCATTCACAAGGCCTTCGATGCGCTCATCGCTCCAAACCACCGCCGTAGTGGGCGATGTGAGTCTGAGGTCCAGAATCTTCGCCGGGCTGGTGGACTTGCCGGCACGATATCCGGGCCGCGCAAGAAGATCAGTCAGAAACTTTTCCATCTCCGCGGTCCCATGAATTCGTACTCCGAATGGATTTTGCCAGATCGCATCTTCCGTGTAGGTCGAAACAACTTCTTTTGGATCGAACTTGTCCCATCCCTCAGTTTCACGAGCAATCACGGCGCGAATGGCCGCTTCGTCGCTTGACTGTTGGGAGTATGCGGTCTGAAACGCAACAGCAAGAATTGCTACGCCAATTGCAATCGGGAGACGCATCAGTATATTTCCTCCGGTAGTAGTCCCTGCAGGATCGATGCCACGCCGTACCTGGTTTTTTCAAGTCTCGAGCGCACCGCATTAATTGCCAATCACCAGCACCTGAAAGCTGCCGTTCACTGGCTCGGTCTTCAGTGTCCCGATGCCGCCGGGCTGCGCGAGGTTCACGCCCACCATATCGGTCACCAGGTACACTTCGCCTGAGACGGGATTCACAGCCATGGTTCGCGCCCGTTGCCGCGTGGGCAATACCTGGATCACAGCATAACTGTCCGCGACGTCCTGGCGAATCACGGTGAGGCTTCCGTCGGCCCCGCCATTGGCTGAATAGATGAGCCCATGGTTGGCGTCGACCCCGATTGCATCGGTGCCCGGGCCGGTTGGCAACGTCGTCACCACCTCACCCGTGCCCGCATTCAGAACTACCAGCTTCATGTTGTTGCATCCCACAAACAGACGGGTGTGGGGCCAATCTACAGCCAGGCTCCGGGGGTCGGTGCATGCAGGCGAAAGGGAGAAGGTGTGCATCACGCCGTCTGGGGCACGCGAGGCGCGGCCACTTCCGCTCCAATTGAACTGAGTGAAGCCCGCGGACACGCGCTGCGCATCTGCGTGGCCAGTCTGCGACGGTGAAACAGGATCCCTTTTGAGAAGCAGCCCAATCGCCTGGGCATCCAAACGGAGCACCTGGTTGCGGTCTGTGATGCTGATGTACACCTGGCCATTGCCGTCTGCCTGCGCGAACCCCAGCTTGCCTGGCAGAAAAATCTCACCGATGGCCGTCTGCGTTTCCGTATCGATGACGGTCACCGATGACGCGCCATTTGCTTCGATCGGAAACTCGCGCCTGGCGGGTGATTGATTGCGCTGGGCTCCGGCCTGTGTATTTGGCCGGACGCGCGGGGCACCGGGATTTTCACTCGGTGGATCGGTACGCACGACAAAAAGCAGCCTGGTCTGGGGTTCAAATGCGAGAGCGCGCGGATTGATGTCTGTGCGGATATCGGCGACCCGCTGAAATGACCGGCGGTCGAAGACCGTCACCTGGCCCGTTGGACCATCGCTGACGTAGCCGTACTGCCCCGTCCCATCCAGGGCAATGGAGTGGACCTGGGAGAAACCGCCAAACTCTCCGGCCAAGGCCCCGGACCCAATGTCCACCACCTGCACTTTTGCACCGTGCGCGATAAAAAGCTGACTGGCTTGTGCGTCGAGGGTAAGGTAGTCCCAACTACCTTCGCCGCCGATGGGCCATGTCTTCTCGATAAAAAACGGGTGGCTTGGCAGCTCTGTGGCCCCTGGAACCTGCTGCCCCGGCATCGCTGCGCAACAGCATAGCCAGAGCGGCAAGCACAGGGCAGGGAACCTGTTCATCGCGGAAAGCTCCTATGCACTAGATGCGCCGCAGGGGCTCCCCGCTCGAATTATTGATTCACCGCCGCCACTTCGCGCAGGCAACCTGGCCACTCAAAGTCATTGGAATGTCGAATCCGGCAAGCTGACTGAGCAAATGAAAGCGGCCCGGCACCCCTTCATATGCCGCCGCTCGGAAATGCCGGTGGGGCTATACTGGGTTCGATTTCCAATGGTGCTCGAATGATCCGCGTCCGAAATCATTCCTTTATGCCGTGCTTGATGTGGTTTTCGCAGGCCCTTTCGACCTGTGCGTTGCTCCTGACCTTGGCGAGCGCTCCTTTCAACGCAGCCGCGCAGGATTCCTCTCCGCCTTCCTCAAATCAAACGGCAACCATTCACGGCGTCGTCCTGAATACCGTCGATCAAAAGCCCATCCCTGGCGCGATCGTTACTCTGATGAACAGCCGTCGCACCATGCCGACCGATGACAAGGGTCAATTCTCGTTTGGCGGCGTACCCTTCGGTTCTGAAAGCGTGAGCGTAAAGAAGCCCGGATTTCTTTGTTTGTTGATGAGATCGGGTCAACAGCCGAAGTGCTTCCAGCAGGTAGATCTGTTCGCAAACGACATCCAGGTGGCTTTGACCATGACGCCGCAGGCCATCGTCTCCGGGCGAATCGTGGACCAGACCGGCAAGCCGGTGGATGACCTTCATCTGAATCTCTTGCAAAAGCAAAACATTGACGGCCGTAATACGTGGAGCGTTCTTGGCCAGACCTTCACGACGACGAGCGCTGAAGGCATCTTTCGAATAGCCAATCTGGAACCTGGTAACTATCTTATTCAATCTTTGAATTCGATCGATCCTCAGCAGGGAGCCGGAGACGCCGATCACGGATACGCAGCTACATTCTTTCCGGGTACGACCAACCTCAGCGATGCCAAGCCAATTCGGGTTCAACCCGGTGAAGAGTTCAAGGCTGATCTCATCGTGAGACACGAAGAATTCCAGCTTGTTACCGTCTCATTTGCGTGGGATCATCCGTGGGCTCCTGGACTCCCTGCTTTTGGTCTATCCAGCTTCGGGAATCAAGACTACCTGTCATCGATGTGGGACGATACTCACCGCCTCATCCGCGTTTATCTCCCGCCTGGAAACTTCAGGATAGGGTTCGCCATCAATCCACCGACCGATCCAAAGAATGGGGAGCTCTTGCCCTGGCCCGATGGCACCAAGGCGCCGTACATAGGCTCGGTGGAATTCACCGTGAAAGATCAACCGCTCGCGCTCACCGGAATCCCTTCGCAACAGCCGATCACCATCCTTCTGAAAATCGACGCGGAGCTCACCCAGCAGGAAAAGCTCAAAACCGCACAATCGCAATATCCTTATCGCGCCCCTCAAGTCTCTTTCGACCTTTCGAATGGACGGCCCGAGTCCAATCATCATGTTTCTTGGCAAGCGGACAGGGGACCAACGGACCTCGCGCTCAAAGACGTTCCTCCGGGCCGCTACACGCTTGTGACTTCAGCGTCTCGGGGCGCTTATGTTGCCTCATTGACTTGTGGCGGCATCAACCTGTTTCGCGAGCCTCTGGTGGTTGGCCCTGGTATCCCCATCTGCTCCATTCAGGCAGTTGTTCGCGACGATCATTCTTCTCTTGATGTCGGTTTTACTCCAGCAGCAATCGATCAAATGACCGCAGCGAATGCAACCGTCACCGATCTCGCCTTGATCCCGGTCGAGGATTTGCTCGACTTACCCTACTCGGCTGGTATATGGCGTGATTCTGCACCTAGAGAACTCGCAATCCCACCTGGGACCTATCTCGCTTTTCTTTTCGATGGAAGAGCCATCGCGTGGCGAGATCCTGACGTGAGGAAGCAGCTTATGAGCTTCGGAACAGTGGTGACTCTCGCGCCTGGAGAAAGTAAAGCGCTCTTGCTCGACTGGCGACCTGAGCTGAACGCCTCCGAAGCAAAGGGCGTCGCCCTCGGCCGCGTTCTGCCCTAACCGTTTGATTATTGGTTTACCGCAGCTACTTCGTGCAGCCATCCCGGAGCCTTCAACAGCTCGCGCGGACGGCTTCCATCGGCAGGCCCCACCAATCCATCGCGTTCCATCAGGTCGATCAGGTGCGCGGCGCGGCCATAACCAATCCTGAGTCGCCTTTGCAGCAGCGACGTGCTCGCCTTCCCAAATTCGAAAACCAGCCGAACCGCGTCGTCGAACATCACGTCGTTCTCCTCCGGATCGGGATTCGATCCATCGCCTGCAGGGCGCTCGTCGCGAGGCGACTCAAGGAAACCTTCCACATACTCGGCCTGCCCCTGGTCCTTCCAGAACGCGACGACCGCAGCCGTTTCTTTTTCGCTGACATAAGGCGCATGCAGCCGCATCAGCCGGCTCGTGCCCGGAGGCAGAAACAGCATGTCGCCGCGCCCCAGCAGAGCCTCGGCTCCGTTGGTGTCGAGGATGGTCCGCGAGTCCACCTTGGTTGCCAGCCTGAAGCTGATTCTGGTTGGCACATTGGCCTTGATCAGCCCCGTGATTACATCCACTGATGGCCGTTGCGTGGCCAGGATCAGGTGAATCCCAACCGCGCGCGCCATCTGCGCCAGCCGGGTGATCGACTCTTCAACATTCGCACGGTCCAGCATCATCAGGTCGGCCAACTCATCGATGATGATTACGATGAACGGCAACGGCTCGTTGTCGTCGCTGTCGTCGAACAGCGAAGGCATGGTGCTCTCAAACAGCTTGTTGTACTGCTCAATGTTGCGTACACTGCGGCTCGCAAGCAGTTTCAACCGCCGTTCCATCTCCCGTACGGCGTTGCGCAGCGCATTCGCTGCCAGCTTCGGCTCCGTGATGATCGGCGTGAACAGGTGTGGAATGCCTTCATACATTCCCAGTTCCACGCGCTTCGGATCCACCAGGATCAGCCGCACCTGCGCCGGCGTTGTGCGGAACAGCAAGCTCATGATCATCGCGTTGATCGCCACAGACTTGCCGCTGCCCGTCGACCCGGCAATCAATACGTGCGGCATCGATGCCAGGTCGGCCGTAACAATCCGCCCGTTGATGTCCTTGCCCATGGCCAGCGTCAGACGCGACTTTGATTTCGCAAACGTCTCTGACTCCAGCACGTCGCGCAGGTGGATCGTCTCCCGCTCGTGATTCGGGACCTGGATGCCGACCGTGCTCTTACCCGCCATCCGCTCAATCAGGATGCTTTCGGCGCGCATCGCCAGGCACAAGTCGTCGGCCAGGCCTGTCACCCGCGAATACTTGACACCCGCTTCCGGCTTGAACTCGTACGTCGTCACCATCGGGCCGGGATTGATCTGCACCACCTGCCCGCGGACATCAAACTCGGCGCACTTCTCCACCAGCACCTTCGCTTCTTCGCGAAGTTCGTCCTCGCGCACCTGTTGCGGACCCTCGCCCGCGTTCAGCAGCGTGCTTGGCGGCAGCTTGAAGCCGCTCAAATTCTTCGGCGCGACCGTGGCGTGCCGCATCTCCGCATCAGCGCGGTTATGGATGGTGATTTCTGCCGGTTCGGAAGCTGCCGGCTCCGGCATCGGATCGAAATTGAAAGCCTCCGGGCGGTCCACCGCCGCACGTGACCGCAGCGGTTCCGGCTGAATGGGACGCGCTTGCATCCGGCCGTCCTGCGCATAAGCAGCCGCAGGCACCGTATGAATGGCACTCGCAGCGGGCTCCCAGATGCTCGTCCGCCGCACTCCGCCAGCCATGGGCGCCGGACTGTCATCCGCCGGCATTGCCGCGCGCTGGTACGCCGGGATCTCCTCGATTGGATCAGCCACTTCTTGTTTCCGGCGGAAGAAACTGAAAAAGCCTTTACGCGGCTCCAATGAAGCCGAAGGGCTCCGGTCGGGCGAAGCGCCAGCTATGCCCTGCACAGAGACGGGCTCGGGCTCCAGCTCGCTGTCCATCGCCTTCTGTTCGGCACGTTCCTCGCGCCAGTTTCGCCAGCGATCGTGAAGTGAAACAGCATGAATCCATCTGTTCTGCAAGTTCTCGGCGATCATCCAGAAGCTCACCGCGCTTGCAAAGTAGAGCCCGGCACCAGCCAGCACCGCAGCTACCAGCCACGCGCCCTGTGTGTTCAGGTAAGTTACCAGCACCCCTGACATCAGCCGGCCCACAACCCCCTCGATGGGCAGCACATGCAGCCACCGCCAGTGCCACGGCATCAAGCCGAAAACTGTGGGCACAAAAAGCAGCGCCAGCAAAGTTCCTGTCCAGCGAAGCCATGGCGATCCGCCCGGCCTCGAATGCATCCAGGTCCAGCCAATTCCGCCCAGCCATACAGGAAGAAAGAACGCCGTAAACCCCAGCGATTGCAGAAGCAGGTCGCCCAGCCATGCACCCCATAGCCCAACCCAGTTGCGCACCGCGTGGGCTGCGGCCATGTCCGTGGCCGTGTTCAGCGAAGGGTCAGTTGGATGGTAGGTGGCAAGCGAAAGAAACAGCAGCAGCGAGACCAGCACAAGCACCAGCCCCAGAAACACGTTCAGGGGGCGGCTCCGGGTAGGGGATAGAACAATGCGAATGGGTTTCATTGATGGCGCGCTCCCGCTCTTCTGCCGCTCCGGAACCGGCCGCGAGTCAGCTGGACGAACGGGCGCGGAGTCCCAGAGCAGCTTTTATTATCCGTGGGAGGGAATCGGATTTTGGGCAAAAGTGGCAGGGGGGAACCACGGTGTGGACCCCCGCGAGCCTGCATTTGACATGCCGGTCCGCGAAGCGGATTCAGCCTGTGGCTGCCCTTAGGTTCCGAAGATCCTTGCTCCCCAGATAAGTAGTACCCCACCCAGCACAATCCGATAAATCGCGAACACCGTAAACCCGTGCTTGCGTACCCAGAAAAGGAACCACTCCACCACCCCAAGTGCCACAAAGAAGGAGACGGCGATCCCGATCAGGAGCACGATCCATCTTTCCGGGTCCATGGTCACGTGGGCGGCTGGCGCTCCGGCCTCCAATGCAGCCTTGCTGGGGTGCAATTCCTTCAAAAGGTCCCAGCAGGTAGCCGCGATCATTGTTGGAATAGAAAGCAGAAAGCTGAACTCCAGCGCCGCAGGACGGTCCAGGCCGACCAACTGCCCAGACGCGATGGTCGACATCGAGCGCGAGGTGCCAGGGAAAATGGCTGAAAGCGTCTGGCATAGTCCAATCCAGATTGCCTGAGCCAGTGTCATCTCCTCCACATGGGTGGTATTCGGGTCGCTGCGCTCTGACCAGACATCGACGCCCCACATGACAATCCCGCCCAGAAGCAGAGCAATGGCCATCACCTGGATGCTGCCCAGGTTCTTCTCGCTCCATTTGTGCAGCAACAGCGCCGGAACCGATGTAACCGCAAAAGCAATCAAAGTCAGAGAGATGGGATGATTGAGCCAGGTCCGGTCGCCGCTCTCGCCCTTGGGAAACGTGCGCATGAACTCGACGATCCGCGCCAGAAACAGCAGGCACAAGGCCAGAATCGCACCGATCTGGATGACGATCGTGTACATCTTCCAGTACGCGTCATCCAGCGGAATCTTCATCAGCGCTTCAGAGAGCCGCAGATGTGCCGTCGAACTCACAGGTAAGAACTCCGTCAAGCCTTCAACAATGCCTAAAAGGACAGACTGCAGATAGGGGTTCAAGAAGCCTCCAGATTGCTGGTTGGAGCGATTCTTCCGTTCATGTTGAAGGCTGCGGAAAAAGGGCAGCCGAAATTTGATTGAAATCCATTAGAAGGATACCGCAGCCGCCCAAACCGGCACAGATAACGAAGGATTCGTGTACACGCGTTAGAACCCCCGCCTTATCTCTCATCGCTGAATTTGGAACGGTTTTTCGGAACCCCGGGCGATCAGTCGCGGTCAATGCCGTAAACCGGCACGCCTTGATCCAGCTTGTACACCACCGCCAATGCTCGCGCCGCGTAGTCTGACTGCGGAAACTTGTCTTTCAACCGTGCGGCCAGGTCCTTCGCGTGACTGTGCGCCTCATCTGCCTTCTTGTCGTTTCCTTCGGCGGCGTACATATCCACCAGCACCGCCTGGCGATAGACGGCCTGGTAAAGCGCCTGCGCCGTCCGCGGTCCGTCCGCAAATTCCGCGGCGTACTTCTCGTATAGCTCTGCTTCCTTTTCCGGGCACTTGGGCGAACCCTGCCAGTCGCCGCAGAGCTTGTTGTCAATCAGTTCAAAGGCTGCCAGATCGCCCTGCCGGCTGTGGGGATAGAGCTTCAACACCTTTTTCAGTTCTTCTTCATCCATCTGATCCCGCATGTACGGGTCGTTTTCCTTCGCTGAAGGACGGCTGGCCGCATCGGCTTTTTGCAGTTGCCACAGAATGTCTGCCGCCCGCCACGCTGCTTCCGGCACCAGCGGAGAGTTGGGGAACATCTCCACAATCCGTCGATACAGCAGGCGAGCGCTCTTCGCGGCGATGGCCGGGCCCCGCGGATCGGAGGCCAGCGACTCCTGGTTGGCCGCCTCGCCCATCAGAATCTGGTCGCCGTTCGCCGTCGTCTCCTCAACAATCCCTTTTGCCTCCACCCATCCTGAGACAGGCGGCGGGGTCTCGTCGGTGCCGATCAGCGGCGCATCCTTGTCGCGAGACTCTTGAATGTCGGTATTGGCGTAGACGCGCATCCACGGGCCGTTCTTCTCCGCCACCACCATCTCCCGCCCAATCTGGGCGCGATCCAGTTTCTGCGTGCCAATGTCCGGCGCCACGTAAATCCAAGTCACGCGCAGCGCCGTAGCGCGCGGGCCGGCCATCGGCTTGATCGGCTGCTGCGGCTTCTTGTCTGCGAACGCCGGAACGCAAGCACAAAGAAGGGACAGTGCCAGGGGAAGGGAAGCGATGCTGCGTGTTTTCATCACGAAAACCATGATAGTGGAACGACGTTCGGCCGTGCGCGTTGTGAGCACGGAACAGGATCAGCCTGCGGTAAGGATCTCCGCCAACAGCGCCGGATCCACGTTCCCGCCGCTCACCACCGCAACCGCCTTCTTGTACGCCGGCAACTCGCCAGCATGGAACAGCAGCGCAGCCGTAGCCACGGCACCGCTGGGCTCGGGCAACAACCGCGTCGCTGCCACAATCGCCCGCATCGCGGCCTTGATCTCCGCTTCCGTCACCGTGATCACGCCGTCTACAAATGTCTGGATATGCGCGAAGTTGCGCTCGCCCACGCTCTGTGTCCGCAACCCATCAGCGATCGTCCGGCTGGTCAGCTCCGCCGGCCACGTCACAATGGCGCCGCCGCGGAAACTCTCCGCCGCGTCGCCCGCCAACTCCGGTTCGATCCCGAAGACCTTCGTCTGCGGCCGCAGCAATTTCACAGCCGTCGCCACTCCGCTCAGCAACCCTCCGCCAGACACCGGAGCCAGCACCAGGTCCACCTCCGGCAACGCCTCCACAATCTCCAGCCCGCAGGTAGCCTGCCCGGCGATAATCTGCTCATCGTCATAAGGCGGAATTACAACATACCCGTGTTCCCGCACAAGTTCGTCCGACTTGGCCAGCCGCTCGCTTGAGGCAAGGCCGACGTCGACCACCTCCGCGCCCAGGGCCAACGTCGCCGCGCGCTTGATCGCCGGTGCATTCGAAGGCATCACGATTACTGCTTTCGCGCCCGCTTCACGCGCCGCATACGCCACGCCCTGCGCATGGTTGCCGCTGGAGTAAGTGATCACTCCGCGCGCAATCTGCTCCGCATTCAGCTGAAGAATCTTGTTCGAGGCCCCACGGATCTTGAACGCCCCAATCGGCTGCAGGCTCTCAGCTTTTAGATAAATTTCCCTGTCCGTCCCAAACCCGGACAGCCCGGGAAACTGCGCCCGCACCAGCGGCGTCTTGTACGCAATGGCCGAAATGCGCTCCGCCGCAGCGCGAATATCAGCGATGGTGACAAGTTGGCTCTGCATGGATTCAATTATCGGTCAGCACCATGGCCTGCTGCACCCGGAACCGATGTCAGCCTTTTCAAAAAAGACTGCGAAGAGTCGCACGTCGCGATTAGCGCGTCAGCATCCGCTCAAAATACACCAGCGGATCCGCCTTGTAGACAACGTGCGCAACCTCACGGTATCCGCATTTTGCATAAAAGCCTCCGGCTCCTGCTTCGGTATCGAAAGCATCGAGTCGGATGGCATCCGCCGGCCATGCGAGCGCAACGGCCTCCGCCTCTTTCAGCAGCATGCGGCCAACGCCTTTGCGCTGGTAACTGGGATGGACAACCATGCCAGTGAGATAGAGAGGTCTCTCCACCGCTGTGAAATAGGCAGTATCAATCGCCCACGGCTTCTTGGTGGCCAGGCGCAGAGTCCCGGCAATCCGGCCCTTCGCGCGCGCAATCAGGAAACGCGAAAACTTTGGCATCCTCATGTTCGTCAGTACGCCACGCTCCGTCGGCGCCGACGACCAGAACCCATGACCGAATCTGCAGGTCAGGTCTTCCGCAGCGGCAGTCTTAAGCGCCGCGAGCTCGGCTGCGTCCGAGGTCTCCGCAATTGAAAATGCCAGTTTCATTCTTGATGAAGCCGAGGGGAAATGAACCCAACCGATGCGCAGTTCTTTTCTTCGAATGCGCGCTCACGCAACCTTTGTGAGAGTGCTCGCGCCCACTGCTGCCGCCAGACTCAGATCTCCAGAATCACCGGCATGATCATCGGTCGACGCCCCGTCGCCTTCGAGATCAGCCGCTTCAGCTCCGCTCGAACTTTCTCTTTCACCATTCCGTAGTCCGACTTCTGCTCCGGGCTTAGTCCTTCCAGCGTCTTCAGAACCAACTCGCGCGCCTGGTCAGTGATGTCCGCGCCGCCAAAGCCGCGCATGATGACTTCCGGCTGCTGCTCCACCTTGCCGGTCCGCTTGTTGATGGCCAGCACCGCAAGCACAATCCCGTCTTCTGACAAGATCCGCCGATCCTTGATCACCAGGTCTTCGACCACGTCAATAGACGAGCCGGAATCAATTAGGATGCGCCCCGCCGTCACCTTGTCCTTCTTGCGCGCGTCCGTCTTGTCCATCTCCAGCACGTCTCCGTCCTCAAGCACGATGGCTTGTTCAACGGCGCCAGTTTCCATGGCCAGGCCGGCGTGGCGCACCAGGTTGCGGTAGTCGCCGTGGACCGGAACGAAATATTTCGGCCGAACCAGGTTGATCAGCAGGCGCTGTTCTTCCTGTGCGCCGTGGCCGCTCACGTGAATCAATCCATTTGACCCGTCGTCGCAAATCACGTTCGCGTCGCGCCGATACAGGTGGTCGATCACCCTGAAAATGCCCTTTTCGTTCCCGGGAATAATGCGCGAGCTCAGCACCACGGTGTCGCCGGCATCGATGTGCGCATGGCGATGATTGTCCACCGCTGCGCGGCTCAGTGCGCTCATCGGTTCCCCTTGCGTTCCGCTGATCAAAATCATCAGCTGATCGGGCGGATAGTCGCGCAGTTGTCCTGGATTAATCACCAATCCCTGCGGAATATCGATGTACCCAAGGTCCTGCGCAATCTCCGTGCTTTCCATCATTGAGCGGCCAATTACGGCCACCTTGCGCCCGTGTTTCCGCGCCAGGTCAAGCGCGATGCGAATGCGATAGATGGAGGAAGAGAAGCAGGTGAAGAAGAGCTTCTTCTTGGTCTGCGAAAACACCTCGTCCAGCCGTGGAATGACTGCGCGCTCGCTGGGCGTGTATCCCGTGCGCTCGACGTTGGTCGAGTCCTGCAATAACGCCAGCACCCCACGCTTGCCGTAATCGGCAAAGGTGTGCAGGTCAAACGCGTGACCGTCAATGGGTGAGAGATCGATCTTGAAGTCGCCCGTATGGATTACCACGCCCACCGGGGTCTCAACAGCCAGCGCTACGCAGTCCACCAGGGAATGGGTCACGCGGATGGGCTCAATAGTGAACGGCCCAATGGCGAACTTTTCCCTCGGTGTGATCTCAATCAGCGTGGTCTCGTCCAGCAGGTGATGTTCTTCGAGCTTGCCTTCTACATAAGCCAGTGTGAACTCGGTGGCGTACACCGGCACTTTCAGCTCGTTCAGGATCCACGGCAGCCCGCCAATGTGGTCCTCGTGCCCGTGCGTCAGGATAATGGCGCGAACATGCGCCTTGTTTTCAATCAGGTAGGTGATATCTGGGACAACAATATCCACGCCCAACAGTTCCGACTCGGGAAACATCAGCCCGGCGTCGATCACGATAATGTCGTCTTCCCAGCGCAGCGCAAGACAGTTCATGCCGAACTCGCCAAGCCCACCCAGAGGAATGATTTTCAGTTTTTTTATTTGCATCGGCCAGTTCTGATGGTAGCACCTGAATGGACGCCATCTTAGCTCCCCTCATCGGTGCAAAAGTGCCCCTGTCGGCACTCGCAGCCTACTCGCCCGGGAAATGCACTCCAAGCGCAGTGCGCGCCGCCTCGAGCATTCGAATCATCGCCAGCGAAAGCGCGTGACTGATCTCCGGGCTCTCCCGCTTCCCCTGCCGCAACAGGTCGCAAAAGTGAGCCGTCTCGTAGTTGAATCCCCCGCCAATGAACGGCTCATGGAGTTCGACAGTGCGCTTGTCAATGTAGCGGATCGTCGCGCGCGTCGGATTCCACCAATTCTCGGGGATCGTCACGTAGCCGCTCGATCCACACAGCAAGGCATCGCCTTTGCTCAGCAGATCAAGACCTGTATGCAGCTGCGCCATCCCGCGTTCATGCTCCGTCTGGAACAGCGCCAGCGCATCCACTCCCGCAAAATTCACCCGGCCCATCGTCTGCACACATTTCAGATCGCCCAGCCAATCCAACGCCAGAAACGCCTCGTAGGGCCCGATTCCCATGATCCCGCCCCCGGCAAGCTCAGCGAATTGCAGCGGATAGTCGGCGGGCAGCGTCGCATCGGCATGACCCGCCCGCACAAACCCAATCGGTCCGATTGGGTCCTTTTTCAGATGCTCGCGAAGCCGCCGATAGAGCGGAAAGAACGGAGGCTTCATCGCCTCCATAAATAACCGGTCGTTATCCCGCGCTGCCGCCAATACCTCAACCAGTTGCCGCTCATTCAGCGTGGCTGGCTTCTCGCAAAGAACATGCCTCCCGGCGGCCAGCGCCTTCACACAAAACTCCGCATGACTGTCGGGATGGGTGGCTACATACACCGCATCCACATCTGCGCCCAGCAGCTCTTCCAGCGTGTCGGCTGTTCGCGGGACGCCAAACCGTGATGCGAATGCCCCTGCACGCTCGCCATTGCGCCCCCAGATGCAATCGAGCCCTGCCGCCTCCACGACCTGCAGACCCTGCGCAAACCGCGCGCCTGCACGCCCCGGGCCAATTACTCCCCAGCGGATCAGTTGTAAACTCTCAACGGACTGATTCATGCGCTCTTCTTGCGGCGGGACAGGATGAACTTGTTTTCATGCGACGGCCTCCGCCGGACTCGCTGTGCGGGCAATGGTCAGCACCGTGATGTCGTCCGCCTGGGGTGCGCCTACGCCAAAGTCGCGCGCCGCCTGCGCAATCCGATACGCCGATTGCGAACTGATTTCCCTGGTGCGGTCAAAGCCAAACAATTCACGCGCGCTGCTGGTCGCCTCAACCACACCGTCCGTCACCAGCGTGCAAACCTGGCCAGGATCGAGTTGCAGCGTGGTTTCTGTGTAATGGACATCCAGTGCGAGACCGAGCGGCAGGTTGGCATCCGTGGCCACTTCCACCCCGTTGAGATATGGGTTTGGATGGCCCGCATTCGCCAGCGTGATCCGTCCTGAGGGTTCGACCGTCAACACGAGGCAGGTGGCAAATCCCTCTCCGCGGCCGTGCAGCCGGCTGTTCAAACCGGCAAGCAGCTCAGCCGGACTTGAATAGAACTCCGCATATGTGCGGAGGGAGCCGACGATCAGCGATACAGTCATCGCCGCCTTCAGCCCCTTGCCGCTCACGTCGCCAAGCACAATAAATGCCGATGGCTTCTGCTGATCGGCGCTATTCGCGATTGGCAGAATCTGGAAGAAGTCGCCGCCTACCTCCTGCGCAGGCAGGTACGCGCTTTCAATCGTCAGTCCGGGAATCGCAGGTAGCTCGTCTGGAATCAGAATCTGCTGGACGTTTCGTGCCGCGGCCATTTCCTGTTCGATCTCGCGGTTGCGGCTTTGAATACGCCGCAGCCTGAAGGTCATGGCAATTAGCATCACAATGGCAAAAAGCAAATAAGATATGCCGCGCAAGTCAATGTCAGAGCCGTTCCACATCACATCCTGCTTCGGGGTCGGAATTCCCAACTGCCCGGCCATGCGCGCGGAATTCTCAACCGTGATAAACAAGACCGAGGCGCCAATCCAGCGCATCTCCGGCAACTTGCTGCGAAAGCACACCGGCAGCATCAGCAGTTGAGCCAGGGTGCCGATAAGAATTGCGGTCGGCGTGCAATGGACCGCGAACCATTCCAGCGACGATGGCCAGGGCAGCCCTGTGGCAAAGTAAGCGTCAAACAGACCCAGGACCGCGACCAGCCGCAGAATCTTTGGCACTGGCCGGTCCAGAAAGCTGAAAACAAATTCAAACAGAATCCAGGGCAACAGGCAGTTGCCTGCAAGATAGATCGCCATCTCCACCCACAGAGGAATCCATAATCCCGCAAATGGCGCAACCTCCACCACGCGCAAGGCAGCTACCGAAAAGAAGCTTGCGCCCAGCCAGAAGTTCTCCCATAAGCGCTGGTTCACTGAGTAGAGAAGCAAAAACACAAACCCGGCGAAGCCTACAGCCGCAAAACAGAAGTAGTGGGTAGCATTCCGCTGAAGATAATGAAAAGCCTCTGCGTCGGCGATCGTCTGAGTTTGATCTGGAGGCGCCAGCACATAAGGAATCGGCAAGCTCAAAATCCTCGCTTTCCATTGCGGAAATGCCCTGATCGCCAGGATCAGCCGCCCATCGCCGATGGCCTGGTTGGGAAGCGTAAAAACCCTTTGAGTGGCCGCTTCTGCATGAAAGAAACTAGGGCTCCTGTTTCCGCCAATCAGTTGCCCGTTGGCATAAACTTCGACCGCCAGGTACGGATCCCCGGTAACCAACCCGATCTGTGGTGCCTTTCTGAGGTCGTCGGGCAGCGTTACCTCGGCTCGCTTCCAGTAATACTTGTCGCCGAAGAATGTTCCGTTGGGAATGGATTGCCATGAGCATCCAGCATCGTCCACAGCGCCGCAGCGCGGGTCGTCGCCGATGTGGTACTGCCATTGCGCTTCGGGAATGTGCAGCGTGCTCGCCTGTTGCGCGCGAGCGACCGGGCCGCCTGCGGACACAACAATTGCCGCGGCTAATAGCGCCGCAATCGCAAACCTTACCATGCAGGACTTTCCGTTCATTGCGTGCTAGCGTAGCAAGTCTTCAAGGGTTGTGGACAGAGTTGTTCTGTCGTCGCGATACTTCACGATCACCGGAGCATACAAGCTCAGGCCCCATTCCTGGCCCTTGCCTTTGCTCACCGCGCGCGAGCCGGGTACAACCACCGCGTCCGGGGGAATGATCAGGGGCATTTCCGCAGTGGCTCTAAAAATTGCTCCGTTTACCAGGTCGAATACCGGTGTCCCCCGCGTGAGGATCGTCCCTGAAGCCAGAACCGCTCCCTTGCGAACGATCGTGCCCTCGTAGATTCCGCAGTTCCCGCCCACCAGCACGTCGTCTTCAATAATTACCGGACTCGCATTCACCGGTTCCAGCACCCCGCCAATCTGGGCCGCGGCGCTCAGGTGAACCCGCTTGCCGATTTGCGCGCACGATCCCGCCAGCGCATGCGAATCCACCATCGTGCCCTCATCCACATAGGCGCCGGCATTGACGTACATGGGCGGCATGCACACCACCCCGCGCGCAACATAGGCTCCCGCCCGTACTGAAGAGCCGCCCGGAACCACGCGGATACCGTCCTCCGCGGTGAACCGCCTAACCGGGTAGGTGTCCTTATCCACAAAAGACAGCCCGTCCCCCGGCATGTCCTGCAACACCCCAAGCCGAAAGCCAAGCAGGATGCCCTGTTTCACCCAGGCATTCACCCGCCAGCCGGTTGAAGATGTCGAGTCGGGCGAAGCTGCGCGCAGCGACCCGCTCTCAAGATCGGTGCGCAGTGCGACAAATGCTGTCATGGCTGACGGGTCGCCGACGGCCGCCGGTCCCGCGGAAAAATGGCGTTCAATCTCTATCTGCAGCTCGCTGTGGGTCATTGCATTGAGAGTCTATAACAATGAACCGGCAGCGAACAGCAAGCACACTTCTGCTATCCGGGGTCTCCTGGATCAAATCGCCTTCCAGCCCGCCCTCAGGCCGCCGACCGTGCTGCGGGGCTCTGCCGATGCTGGATGTGCGGCACGTATTCCACTGACACGCGCTGCAGCTTAAAGCAGTGATCTCCCGCCGGAATCATCGCCAGCGGCACTGGAGCCCGGTTCGACTGGTTGTGCAGGTTCTTTTGCTCCAGCCACGAGCAAAGACGCGGATCGTAGATCTCTGGCTCACCTTTCCAGAAATCGGGCCCAAGCTCGCACCGAATCTGCAGATGATCCAACTGCAAATCGATGAATGAAATGTTCCTCGGAAAATACCGGCGCACGTTCGAATTCCCCACGTGCAGCCCGGTAACACCGTGGCCTTTAAATTGTGTCTTCACAACCATAGGAGCCTGCCCTTCAAACTGAGTTGAGGTCAGTCTTGCGGACCAGGTTAAAGAGAAAAGGGAGTTGGCGGATGGGTGTTCCGAAGACTACCCACCACCGCAACCCGCCGGCCTCGCTGATCATTCCAAGGAGCGTATCGCGTTCCTGTTTTGGGGACTTTCAAGGAGTGTTCACTGCCTTATCGTTCAAGGCTGCCGCTCTGCATCGGGCGCGCGCAATCGCCCAGAACACTGCGCCCGTCGATTCTGCCACTCTCTGAGAAATCCGTCTGCTCAAAACTGCACACTGTTTGATTTTATGAAATTGGCCTGGTCCCCGAAGGTAGGTATCTGGCTGGAAGTTTGGACGCTGACACTGCCTTGAAGGTTGGCTGGTGCGGGCTCAGGAAATTGGCTGCAGTTTGAATGAGTTTTTACCTGCTGGAATCAACGCTAAGGGCACATGTGTTTGTCCTGGCCGACCATGAAAATTCTTCGACTCCAGCCAAGCGCACAGCCTGGGATCGTGAATCTCAGGCTCACCCCGCCAGAAATCAGGGTCCAGTCCACATTGAATTTGCAAATGGTCGAGCTGCAACTCGATTATGTCAACATGCTTGGGGAAATAGCGACGGACATTGGCCACCCCGATCAGCAAACCGGTGACACCTCGGCCCTTGGAATGTGTTTTGACGACCATGACGACCTGCTCTCGAACGAGGGATGGATTCAGTCTAGGAGTCAGGTTTGATGAAGCCGCGAGAAGCAAAAAATCCAGGGTTGAGGATTCCTCAATTGAATCTCATCCTGTCGATGGCCCGATTTGGCAAGATCATGCGCCCCTTCCCATGACAAGTCAAGATGACTTTCGTAAATTCAGTGATGAATATTTGACTTTGACTCACTCAAGACAACCAACCTCCTGAAATCCGCGAAACATGCCGGCTTTGTTTGTATTCCGTACTTGTCACGGCGTGCGCAGTTGCCGAAGGTTCTGCGTACGCCGTCAGCCTCTGAATCAGCCGATGATCACCAAGAGAGTCAGTAGTCTTTGGTCACTTGTCACACTTTGTGGCGATGCGCCTTCGCGGGACCTTCGCTTACACTGAATGGTGCTCGATCGGATTTCGCCTCTTTTCAATCCATTCAAGCTCCAAATGCGAAGAGAAAGGTATCGATGAGAATCGCCGGGGCGATGGCCCTTGCTCTGATTTTGGCCGTGGCAACCACCTGCGCAGCGCAGACCACTCCCAGCGCGGAGGCCGCGCGGCTCAATAATCGCGGCGTCGCGCAGATGGGCCAGCAATTTACTGATCGTGCGGCGGCCACCTTTGCCGACGCGTTCAAGAAGGATCCAAAACTTTCGCAGGCGGCCATCAATCAAGGCATCGCGCTCATGTCCCTGCAAAAGTTGGACGAAGCCAAGAAAGCCCTGCAGCAGGCCATTGACCTTGACCCCGCCAATCCCCAGGCCTGGTATAACCTCGGACTGGCCCAGCATGCCGGCAATGAATTGGAGCCTGCCCTCAACAGCTTTCAGCAGGCTGTCAAGTACGACCCGCACGATGCCGATTCCTATTACTTCGTTGGCGTCTGTTACCAGGATCTGAAGGACCCTGACAAGGCCATCGCCAGTTTCCAAAAGGCACTGCAGATCGACCCCAACCATGCATCGGCGGAGTTTGCCCTGGCTCGCGCCTTCCAGCGTTCAGGAAAAACCCCTGAAGCAAAAGACCATTTCAAGCGCTTTCAACACCTCACCAATACCAAGATCGGCGCGCCCATCGGCCTGTCGTACGGCGAACAGGGACGTTACTCCCTGGTCACAACCGCCGAGTTGCCGGAGCCAATTCTGAAGCCGATGATTCCAGTGAAACTGATTGCCCAGCCGCTCGACCCGCCGATTGCAGGAGTAGAAAAGCCCTGGGCGACAACCGGCGGAGCCTGCATGATGGACGCCGCCGGTGAAGGCAGCATGGATCTCGTCCTCATGCAGGCCGGTCCGCAGGCCATTCGTGTCCTTCACAACGCGGGTGCCGGCAAATTCCAGGATTGGGACGCCGCGGCGGCCGGCTTCAGCGCATCAGGCCACGCCGTAGCCTGCGCTGTGGGTGACTTTGATGGCGATGGCTTGAACGACCTTGCTGTCGCGCTTGACGACAGCGTGCTGCTCTTCCGCAACCTGGGTCACGGCAAATTCAAAGATGTAACCGCCGAGTCTGGCCTCGCCGCCCACAATCGCCCTTCCGGCATCACCTTTGTCGACTACGACCACGACGGCGATCTCGATCTGTTGCTCACCGGTTCTCCCTTGAAGCCTGGAGATGCTCCCAATGTTCTCTGGCGCAACAACGGCAATGGAACGTTCACCGATGTCACCGATCTAACTGGATTTGGCGGCAGCGGAACCACGGCCGCGGCCATCCTTACAGACTTCAACAATGACCGCGCTGTTGATCTCGCCATCTCCGGAGATGGGCCATCTCCATTGATCTACGTGAATCCCCGCGAGGGAAAGTATCCAACGCAACCCGTGGATGTCGATTCAAAACTGCCGCCAACCGTCGGCATAGCAGTTCTCGACTACAACAAGGACGGCTGGATGGACATCGCCACCACCCATGCCGGCGCGCCTGGCCTCACTCTATGGCGCAACTTTGCGATTCCTGATCAAGCAGCCCGCCGCTTCCAGCGCGTCGACCTCCCGCTGCACGATGCCCTTCGCGGATGGGGCCTTGCCTCTATTGATATCGACAACGATGGCTGGATCGATCTGGCCGCCATCGTCGAAACCAGTACGGGTCCCCAGCTCCGCATCCTGCGCAACCGAGGCGACGGAAGCTTTGAAGACGTGAGCCACGCCCTCGGCCTCGATCAGATCAAGCTTCAGGCCCCGCGCGGCTTGATCGCCACCGACGTTGACAGCGACGGCGCTCCCGATCTCATCGTCACTCAGGTCAACGCGCCTCCCATCCTGCTGCACAACGTGGGTGCCAACAAGAACCACTTCGTTCGCCTCGACCTCACCGGCCTTGTCGACAACAAGACTGCGCTCGGTGTCAAAGTAGAAGTCTTCGCCGGCAATCTATGGCAAAAATGGGAGCTCGCCGGAGCCTCCGGCTACCAGACCCAGGCTCCGCCGCAGATTCTCGTCGGATTGGGTCAGGCAGAAGGCATCGACCTGCTGCGCATTCTCTGGCCGACCGGCGTCTTGCAGGATGAAATCGACCTGCCCCATCAACCCGTCATCGCCATGAAAGAGGCAGACCGCCGTGGCAGCTCCTGTCCTGTGCTCTTTGTCTGGGACGGCCATCGATACAAGTTCGTCGTCGACGTCATCGGCGCAGGCGTAGTTGGCCACTGGTTTACTCCCGCGCGGCGTAACACGCCAAATCCAGGGGAATGGGTTAAGGTTGATGGCGATAACTTCGTACCCGTGAACGGCCGCCTCAGCCTGCGGTTTATGGAGCCGATGGAAGAGGTCAACTACGTCGATCAGCTCCGTCTCATCGCCGTTGACCACCCCGACAATGTTGAAGTCAACGCCGACGAGCACTTCCTCGACAATCCACCATTTGCTTCTGGCCGCGTGATCGCTTCAAAGGGCGCACGGCCTCCTGCGGGCGCCTGGGATGGCGAAGGCCGCGACGTTCTCACCCAGGTCAGCCGCCGCGATCATCAGTTTGCCAGCGGCTTTACTGAGTTGCCGCCTTACGACGGATTCGCCAACCTCCACGCCCTAACACTCGATCTTGGCCCGGTGGATGTCAACTCTCCGCTTCGCTTGCTCATGACCGGGTACGTCAACTACTTCAGCGCCACTTCTCTTTATGCGGCGTGGCAGGCAGGCATGAAAGAGGTGCCGCCATACGTCGAAGCGCAATTGCCAGACGGTTCATGGAGCAGGATCGCGGACAATGTAGGATTTCCAGCCGGCCTTGAGCGCACAATCGTCATCGATCTCACCGGCAAGCTCCCCATTGCCGCCCGACGCATCCGGTTGATGACCAATCTGCAGCTCTTTTGGGACCAGGTTCTCGTCGATCAGAGCCAGAACGCGGAAGCTCACACGACCGAGATTCCACTTGCCCAGGCAGCTCTCCATTTCCGCGGATACCCGAAGCAGATTGAAGGCGCAAGCCCCGGCGATCTTGACTACGTCTACAACCTCGTCAGCCTCACCGGGCCCTACCAGCACCAGCGCGGCAACTACACCCGCACGGGTGATGTCACCCCGCTCCTGAAGGGCATCGACAACCGCTTCGTCATCTTCGGCAGCGGCGAAGAGATTGCTGCCGACTTCGATGCCACCAGCCTGCCGCCTCTTCCCGAGCACTGGAAGCGCGATTACTTCTTCTACGCCAATGGGTTTGTGAAAGATATGGATTGGTGGGACGCTTCGCCCTTTACCGTCGCCCAACTGCCATTCCATGGCATGAGCAGATATCCCTATCCCAGTGACGAGAAGTTTCCCGACGATGCCGATGCGCTCGCCTATCAGTTGAACTGGAACACCCGCTTCGATTCCGGCGAACCGGTACGCTCCTACCGGTTTGACTATCGATCCATTCCATCGTCCCCATCGGACTCCACCTGCGTTTCTACGGGCGCTGTTTGCGCCGGCACCAAAGGATTGCAACCATGAAAGACCTTGTCCTTGAATCGGCGGTCCGGCAAATCGAGCTCTTGCACCTCGGCGAGATCAGCGTGATCGAGCTTGCCGAGGAACACATCCGCCAGATCCAGCGCCTTAACCCCGAGATCAATGCGATCGTGAATTTTGACGCGGACCGAGTGCGTTCCCAGGCCCGCCGCCTCGATCGTGAGCAGGAACTGCGCGGACCCCTTCACGGCCTGCCGGTAACCGTGAAATCCTCCATCGCCACCGCCGGCTACCTTTGCGAAGTCGGCAGCCTGCTCAACAAGGGCGATGTGCCCCGTGAGGATGCCGTGGTGGTCGCGCGTCTTCGTGCCGCGGGCGGCCTCATCCTGGGCACCACCAATTGTCCTGAATTCCTCATGGCCTACGAGACCGCGAACCTCCTCCATGGCCGCACCCGCAATCCCTGGGACCTCGAACGCACACCAGGTGGATCCAGTGGAGGCGAGTCCGCGGCGATTGCGGCTGGCCTTTCCGCCGCGGGATTAGGGAGCGATAGCGGCGGGTCGGTACGCTTGCCCGCTCACTTTACAGGAATTTGCGCGCTCAAGCCCACGCCGGGACGCATTCCCGGTCGAGGGCACCTTCCTCCATGCGTGGGTCCGTTTTCAGTCCTTGGCGCCATCGGCCCGATGGCGCGTACCATCGAGGATGTCTCGCTGCTTTTCCGCACCCTCAGCGGTCAGGATCCCAACGATCCGGTGAGCCCTCCGATTGAGCTTCGCGAGCCTACCCTCGACGAGTTGCGTTCCCAGAGGATCGGATTCTTTGAGGACGATGGACTGGTCCCGGTCACCCCCGAGACACGCCTCGCAATCCAGGCCGCAGTTGCTGCCCTTCGCGATGCAGGCTTCCGGGTCGATCCCTTCCGGCCGGCCACCCTTGAGCGCCTTCGTCTGCTTTGGATGAAGTTCTTTGTGCAATGCGGCGCTATCTTCTGCGCGCCCGTGATCCGCGGAAGAGAGCAGCAGCTCAGCCCCGTCTTCAAAGGTTTCCTTGAGATCGCAGAAGCCACGCCGCCCATCACCGCAGAGGAGTTGCTGGGCGCATGGGCTGATTTGGATCTGCTGCGCGCCAAAACCCTCGCGGAGATGAACGACTTTCCTGTACTGTTGTGCCCGGTGGCCAGCATTCCCGCGTTTCGTCACAATGAGCGCAGTTGGATCGTCGAAGGCCGCTCCGTGGACTATCTTGACGCCGTGCGCCACACCCAATGGTTCAACACCCTTGCTTGCCCGGCCGCGGTTGTCCCCGTTGGCAATTCGCCTGAAGATCTTCCCATCGGCGTGCAGATCGTTGCTCGGCCGTTCCATGACGAGATAGCGCTTGGAGTCTCATCCATTCTCGACTCAGCCTTCGGCTACCGTCCGCCACCCGTCGCGCTTTAGCTCGATCGATGAGCAAGGCAGGACGGTCTGGGCCCCTCTCGCACTGGACCTCGTTGACGGTGCCGGCCGGGCTCAGGCAGGGAAAATGCTTAGAATGATACGAGCATGCGTAGCAGACAAGGGGTACAAGCGAAAGCCCGGGATCGGAAGAGTGAAACCAGCCACCGGAACCAGCCTTTCATCAAGAACCTGATTCTCATGTCGACCATCCTCAGCTTCCCGCTGTCTCAGCAAGCTCAGGCTCCAGCTTCCTCAGAACGCCCCGATGCGATTCGCGCCTACTTGCAGCCGCTGGTTGACAACCACACCATCGCCGGCGCAGTCACGTTGGTTGCTACCCCGGACCACACACTTTATCTGCAATCAATGGGCTACAGAGATCTCGCGGAAAGGGCTCAGATGCCGGCGAACGCGATGTTCTGGATCGCATCCACATCAAAGCCCATGACCGTTACAGCCTTCATGATGCTGGCGGATGAAGGCAAAGTCAGTCTCAACGATCCGGTTGAAAAGTTTCTGCCTGAATTTCATGGTCAGTTGGTAAGGGTAGCTGCTGCCGGCGACAAGCAAAATGGGCAGGCTGCTTCAAGCGCGCAAGCGTCGCACCAACTGGTGGCGGCAGCCCATCCAATCCTGGTTCGCGAGATTCTCAGTCACACCAGTGGCCTGCCGTTCAAATCACAGGCGCAGCCTGGCGCTCTCGACGCACTCTCGTTGAAAGACTCGGTGCTGACTTTTGCAGCGGAGCCTCTGATGTTTCAGCCCGGAACAAGCTACAGTTATTCCAACGAAGGCATCGACACAGCCGCCCGGATCATTGAAGTCGTCAGTGGGATGCCTTACGAGAAGTTCATACAGCAGCGACTCTTCGATCCTCTTGGAATGAAAGACACCACGTTCTGGCCTGATGCTGAACAGATAAGCCGGATGGCCGAGACCTATAAATTGGATCCCGCGACCAAAGACCTGGTGAAAGTCCACATCAGTCAACTCACCTATCCGCTCGACGACCGCCAACGGTTCCCGATGCCTGCGGGAGGCCTTTTTTCTACGGCTGCCGATGTGTCGAAGTTCTGTCAAATGATCCTGAATGGCGGCACACTGAATGGAAAACGGTACATTTCGGCATCCTCACTTCACGCAATGACTACCGTGCAGAACGGCGGAATGGAGAAGCAGGTCTACGGATTCGGCTGGGGCATTTCAAAAACTGGCTTCGGTCACGGGGGAGCCAACAAAAACGCGATGGACATTGACACCACGACAAATCGGATTTTCATCTTCATGGTGCAGCAGGACGGACCATGGGGAACGCCGTCGGGCGATGCAATGATTCCAGCGCTTGAAAAACTTGCCGATGACCTCGTCTCTCATCCGGCCCGTTGAAATTCCGTTTGGCCAATATCTTTAGGCACGTTTGGCAAAACGCCAACAAGCCATGATCGCCTCTCTAAAACTCATCGAACCAGCCCAACTTCGATCCTCAAGTCATTGGGAATGCGCGAATTAAAGCTCGCCCGGCATAGCCACGTTGCTTCGCCCATCAACCCCTCCACCTTTGGATGGAGGCGCCCCGGCCAGCTCAGCGGTACTCTGAACCTTCCGCTTCCCCAGAAACGGAGCGCACCAAGTGCGCGAAAGCTGGCAAGAACGATTTGCGGAATCTCCCGATGTTCTGAAGAATGCGTGGCGCCGGCAGACCGTGGTGCCCGTTCTCGACCTTGAGATAGGCGCAGACGAATTCATCACCATGGCCGGCCCTTGCTCGGTTGAAACAGAGTTTCAGCTGATGGCCACCGCCAACCATGTGCGGCGTGCCGGGGCGCGGATGCTTCGCGGCGGTGCTTTCAAGCCCCGCAGCTCTCCATATGCATTTCAGGGATTAGGCCTCGAAGGTCTCAAGATTCTGGCCCGCGCCCGCCAGGATAGCGGACTCGCCATCGTCACCGAGGTGATGTCTGAGGAAGACGTTCCCCTGGTTGCCGAATACGCTGACATCCTGCAGATCGGCACGCGTAACATGGAGAATTTCTCCTTGCTTGAAGCGGCCGCACGATCCGGCCGCCCCGTTCTGCTCAAGCGGGGCATGGCGGCAACCATCGCCGATTTGCTGCGCTCCGCTCAATTGATCCTCGACAACGGCAACCCCAACGTCATCCTCTGCGAGCGCGGCATCCGCACCTTTGAAACTGCCATGCGCAACACCTTCGACGTGGCCGCCATCGCGCTGCTCAAGCAGATCTCGCATCTCCCCGTCATCGCTGACCCCAGCCACGCTGCCGGCCATCGTGACCTGGTTCCAGCGCTGGCCCGCATCGCCGTCGCTGCCGGCGCCGATGGCCTGCTCGTCGAGGTCCATCCCAATCCTGACAAAGCGTGGAGCGACGGCGACCAGTCCATGGACTTTGCCGGCTTCGACGAAATGATGGACAGCATTGAGCCGTACCTCTCCCTCCGCAACCAGAGTTTTGCGCGACGACCTGCTTCGGGTGTGCGAGCCATGGAGGCCGTCGGATGATCCCTGCAACTCGGATGTTGGCCGTGGTCGCATCCATTACCCTCATCATTCCGATCTGCGCATTTGGGCCCCCATCATCAACAAACGACCCCCGCGGTGTCGATACCGATTTCATTGTTACCGCGGCTCCCATTTATCAGCTGTTGGCCGCTCTGCGTGGGGGCGAGCGGTTTCCCAAAGGCGCGCAGTTGTTGCTGGTGCACGGCGGCAAGGCATCACTGTTGCTCGATGGGTTCGCCGCCAGTGCTGACGCCAACATTTCCTTCGACGGCAAGAGGGTTCTGTTCTCCGGCAAGGAGGCGGCTACTGATCCCTGGCAGATTTGGGAACTTACACTTGAAGATCATTCACTGCGCAAAGTGATTTCAGGCAGTGGCGATGCTATCCGCCCGTTTTACCTGCCTGCCGGGCGACTCGTTTACGCGCGGAAAGGCGCGCAGGGATTTCAACTTGAAGCAGCAGGCTCCGACTCTCCTGATGCCTTTGCCCTGATCGATGCAGACGCAGAGTCGACATTGCTTCCGCTGAGCTATCTGCCAGGCAGCGCCATTCCCGAAGATGTATTGCGCGATGGCCGCATTCTATTTGAATCCGGCTACCCGCTCGGCACAGGGTCAACGCCGGAGTTGTTTCTGGTCTACTCCGACGGTTCGGGCGTTGAGTCCTACCGTTGCGACCATGGCCAGGCGCGCTGGGGCGGAAAGCAGTTGGCCTCCGGTGACGTAGTCTTCACGCACGGAACATCCTTAGCCAGGTTTACTTCGCCGCTTGCAACCGAGGCGCATATCGTTGCTCCGCGTGCTGAATATGCGGGAGCGATTGTCGAGACAGTCGCAGGCGACTGGCTCGTAAGCGAGCGTGCTGGGGCAGGCGCGCATTACGAGCTCAGGCTGTTGAAGAAAGCCACACCTTCAAATTCAATCCCGGCAGCGCTGGAATCAGTGCTCGCTCAGACCGGCCAGGATCTTGTTGACCCGGTTCTCATCGCGCCTCGCCAGAGACCAAACCGTCATCCTTCAGGGCTCCATGATTGGGGGTACGCCAACATGCTCGCGCTGGATGCCCGACAGTCGCGCCAGGGCGACTTGAAGGTGACCCCCGCATCGGTCCGCCTTGAAACGCTAAATGCCAATGGCCACGCATTCGTAACCGGTATGGCGCCCGTGGAGGCGGACGGTTCTTTCTTCGTGAAAACTCCCGCAGACCGGCCCATTCGCTTTGCCCTGCTCGATAGCAAAGGCGCCATCGTGCGCCAGGAGCATGGTTGGTTTTGGATTCGCCGCGGCGAGCAGCGTATCTGCGTGGGCTGCCACACCGGCCCCGAACGCTCCTCTGAAAATCGTGTTCCATCGGTGCTGCTTCGCACAACTACCCCGGCTGACCTTTCCAACCTGTCTGCACCAGGCCGCGCGCTGAACCCCGCTTCGAGGGGCAATTGAAATGATGATCCGCTTCGTACTTTTGTTCAGCATGTTCTCGCTTTTTGTTGTTTCACTCGCTTCTGGCGCACAGCAGGTGGCCACCTCTCTCAATCCTGCGCAACCAACTCTTGCCGCGCAAGCGGCGTCTGCCGCACCGCAGGTGCCGCAAGCGACGTCTGCCCCACCGCAGGTGGTTAGGTTTGAGGATGCAAGTGATAAGGCGGGCATCGATTTTACGCATAGTTTCGGTTCGCGCCAGCTAGGCTCCCTGCTTGAGGGAACGGGTGCGGGCTGTGTCTGGTTCGACTACAACAACTCCGGCCTCGAGTCACTGTACGTGGTCAACGGCCGCCCGCTCGATGACTCAATGCATCCCTACCCGCTCAAGGAAAAGCCGGCAATCCCGCCGCACAATCATCTTTATCGCAACGACGGCAATGGCCGCTTCACGGATGTCACAGAAAAGGCGGGGCTGAATCCGGATATGTACTCGGATGCGGTCGCCGCGGCCGACTACGACAACGATGGTTTTGAAGATCTTCTCGTCACCGGTTACGGAAAGACGATTCTCTACCACAACGACGGGAACGGCCACTTTACCGATGTCACCGCCAAGGCCGGCATCAAGGTGGACGGATGGGCCATCAGCTCTACATGGCTCGATTATGACAGGGACGGTTGTGTCGATCTCTTCGTCGGTCGCTACGTAAAATTCGATCCCAAGTATCGAGCCTTCTACGCCGCAGACAACTACCCCGGCCCGCTGGATTATGAGGGTGAAACCAATCAGCTCTTCCACAATAACTGCGACGGCACCTTTACCGATGTCACTGAGAAGTCCGGTATTGGCGCCTACGTCGGCCGTACCATGGGCGTCACCGCGGCAGATTTCGACAACGACGGCTGGGACGACATCTACGTAGCTAACGACCGCACAGAGAACTTCCTCTTCCACAACAAGCACGACGGTTCTTTCGAAGAAATCGGCGGCGATACCGGAACAGCTTTTGGTCAGAACGGCGAATCCACCTCGTCCATGGGCCCCGTCTTCGCCGATTTCGAAGGCCGTGGATGGCTCGACCTCTGGGTCACCGACGGTCATTACAACAGGCTGCTGCACAACACGATGAAAATGAGCTTTGAAGACATCGGCGCATCGAATGGCGTCTCCCAGACCAACGCTCAATACGTAAGTTGGGGCACTGGTATCTACGACTTCGACAACGACGGACTCCTCGACATCCTCATCTTTCACGGCGGGCTCATTCATCTCATTCCCCAGGAGCACACTCTTTTTCGCGGAACCGGCAACGGTCAATTCGCTGACGTCTCCCGCGATGCAGGCTCTGTCCTCAGCGAACGAACCACCGCTCGTGGGGCCTGTTTCGCTGACTACGACAACGACGGCAAGATGGATGCCTTCGTCGTCAATCTGGGCGGCAAGGGAACCCTGGTTCACAACGTCTCAACCGGTACTGGCCACTGGATCACCATCAAGCTCGTGGGAACGAAGAGCAATCGCGATGGCATTGGCGCCCGAGTTGAAGTCATCGCAGCCGGAAAGCGGCATACAGCCGAGCGCGTCGCTGGCTCCGGCTACCTCTCCCAGGACGACGGCCGCTTGCACTTTGGGTTGGGTGCGGCAACAACGGTAGACAAGCTGATTGTTCGTTGGCCAAGCGGCCGCGAGCAGACACTTCAGAATCTCAGCGTCGATCGCGTGCTCGATGTAGAGGAGCCCAAGTGACGCTGCGCAATCAAACAAACTTGCGAAGGGGCATCGTCGCGTTGCTGGCGCTGCTGGCCGCCGCATTGTTTGCGGTTGCGCTGCTCTCTGGCAGGCCGGTGCGTGCAGACGAGCACCGGGGATCGATTGAAGATGTCGATTACGCATCGCCGCTTGAGGTCATGCTTTCACCCGATGGCGCGCGCCTCTACGTTCTCTGCCAGCAGAGTGAAGAGGTGAGGGTGCTGGACGCAGCCACTTATGCGGTCATCAAGACCATCGCAGTCGGGCGCGTGCCTCGCGGGTTTTCACTCTCGCCTGACGGCGCACGCCTCTTCGTGGCCAACTCCTGGGACGATACGCTCTCTGTCATTGACACCAGTTCGCTCTCCGTCGTTGCCACTTGGCCGGTCGGCGCGGAGCCCTCCAGCGTGGTTGAAGATCCGGCAGGCAGCCGTCTCTTCATTGCCAACCGCATCAGCAATGATGTGGCCGTCCTCGACGCACAGACCGGTGCCGAAGAAAAGCGTCTCATGGCAGGGCGCGGATCGAGCTACCTTGCGCTCTCTCCTGACGGTACGCGGCTTTACGCCACCCATGTCTATCCCAACGCATCGCCTCACCGCACTGCGCCGGAGTCGGAGATCACGGTTATCGATGTGGCCCGCGCCGTAGTCATGGATCGAATGCCACTGCATGCAATCGCCGGCGTCTTTCACCTGGCGTTTTCACGCGATGGCCACCTTGGCGTTGCGGCAGAATTTCATCCCAAGAATCTCGTCCCCCTGGCCCACCTTGAGCACGGCGGAGCGTTTGAAGACACCCTGACCGTCTTCGGCGCAGACGTCGGAAAATCAGTTGAAGTTCCGCTCGACGAACTCGAGCGCTACGCCTCGCAGCCGTTCGGCGTAGCCATTGCGCCGGACAAATCGCGGATCTACATCACCAGCGGCGGCTCTGAGATGGTCACCGTCATCGACTTAACGCGCCTGCTGCGCTTCATCCATACGCACCCCGCGCCCTTCGTCCAGGACCTTTCAGCCAGTGCGAACTATGTTGTCGCGCGCATTGCCGTCGGCCACAATCCACGCGGCCTGACGCTCACCAGCGACGGCCGCACCCTCTTTGTAGCCAACCGTCTTGATGACACCATTAGCGTCATCGATACCCGCGCCAACCGCGTCGCATCCACTATCGCGCTGGCCGGCCCGAAGATCGTCACCGCGCAGCGTCACGGCGAGCAGACCTTTTATACAGCGCGCCAGTCATTTCAGGGCCAGATCGCCTGCGCAAACTGCCACATCGATTCCACATTCGACGGGCTTACCTGGGACCTGGAACCCGACGGATTTGGCCGCGACATCGTGGACAACAAAATGTTGGAGGGCGTCAAAGATACGGCGCCGTACAAGTGGAACGGCGGCAATCCCAATATCCCCACCGAATGTGGTCCGCGTACTGAGAAGTATTTCTGGCGCTCAGAAAACTATGACGACCTCACCCTGGCCGACCTGGCGTTCTATGTCCTGACCATGCAAACCCGGCCCAATCGTTGGAAGCTGCAGGGGAACGATCTGACCCCTGCACAGGAGCGCGGCAGGGCGCTGTTTGTGCGCCAGGAGGACAAATTCGGCAACTCGATCCCTGAAAGCAATCGTTGCGCCTTTTGCCATAGCGGCCCCAAGGGCACCAACCAGAAACTCTTCGATGTCGGAACCCGCAAGCCTACCGACAATGGGAACCTTTTGAAAGCGGCGCCATTAACTGAAATAGCGCTCACCGCCCCTTACCTGCACGATGGCTCGGCCCGCACGCTTGAAGAGATTTGGACGGTCTATAACCCCGAAGACAAACATGGCCGCACCAACGACCTCACCAAAGACGAACTCAACGACCTGATTGAATATTTGAGGACGCGATGAAAAAGTACTTCTTGATCGCCATGCTTCTCTTTGCTGCTTTGCCGGCAATTGGCGCGCAAGCGCCGCCCGCACAACCGCCGGCGCCCGCGCAGCGTTCAGTATCCCCGGCGAAGAAGCATATTGCGGCACAAGCCGCGTCCCCCGCTCAGCAGGTGCTGCCACGATACCGCTTTGAGAGCTTCACCACTGAAAACGGTCTTCCCAACAATCACGTCTTCGCCGTCCTCGTCGATGGAGATCGCATCTGGGCCGGTACTGAAGATGGTCTCGCCGTCTATCAGAATCATGCCTGGAAGACCTACACCACCAGGGATGGTCTGGCGCACCGTGCCGTCCTTTCGCTCGCCCTCGACAAGCGTACAGGCGATGTGTGGGCTGGAACCATGGCTGGCCTCAGCCGCATCTCCGGCGGTCGAATTGACAGCTTTACGCAGCTCAACTCCGGCCTCAGCAACGACGTGGTCTACGGCGTATCCGTCGAAGGTGAAAATGTCTGGGTCGCCACGGCCGCTGGCGGTTGCCGCCTCAACCTCCGCACCGGCCAATGGACCCTCTATAACGAGCGCAACACCCCCATGGTCGAGATCTGGACCTACGGCGTCTCCGCAACACCCACAAAGGTTTACTTCGCTGTCTGGGGCAGCGGAGTGCTCGAATATGACCAGAAAACAGCCCGCTGGGACAAGTATGACGATCCCGACGGTGAAAATGAGATCGTATTGTTCAAGGATCAGGGCTTGATCCACGAGATTGTTACTTCGGTCAGTTATGTAGACAATATTCTTTGGGCAGCCACGTATTTTGGAGATAGCCGGTACGATGGACGCTACTGGCACAATTTTTTAACCAAAGACAGCGGGCTTCCCTCGAACTTTACCAACTTCATCAAGGGCGTAGACGCTCAACGCGCCTGGTTTTGCACGGATAAGGGGCTTGCCTACTTCGACGGTGTCAACTGGGCTGTCTACCGCCCATCTTTAAAAGATGGCAAGCCGGAGATGACGGTACGCGACGCGCAGGGCAAAGTAACACCCATCGCGGTCACCAGCGCACCGGCTCACAATTATGTTCTCGGGATCGACTTTCAGGGCGACGATATTTGGGTCGCCACTGCCAGGGGTTTAAGCCACGGAATTCGTCAACAGAAATAAGAACGTCAGGAGACCAACAACCATGAATGCAATTGCAGATATCCTTGAAGCCCTCGCACATGCGCCCATCCAGAAGCGCGCCGTCACCAACCATGGGGTGCTCAATGAAGCATACGTCTATGACAAGCCCAGCTCGTTCTCGCGCGGCATGAGGATCGACATTGGCAGCGTCACCATCCTGCTCATTTCCGGCACCGCTTCGATTGATGAGAACGGCCAGAGCGTGCACATCGGCGACTTCCCGGCGCAGCTCCGCCGCACCTTCGATAACATCACCGGGCTTCTGCAGGCTGAAGGCTGCACCTGGCACGACATCGTGCGCACCAGCTGTTACCTGCGCGACATCGATCGCGACTACGATGTGTTCAACGCTGGCCGCACCGCCTTCTTCAAGGAGCAGCGACTCGACCCGCTGCCCGCCTCCACCGGCATCCAGGCGCATCTCTGCAGGCCGGAACTGCTGGTGGAGATTGAGGCGATCGCCATGTTCCGCAATGAAAAGGTTGCACCCGGCAAGGAGTAGTTGCAATGCGCAAGGCAAGGTTGTTGGTTGGGACGTGCTGGCTGACATTGGCGGTCGCATCTCTTGCAGGCCAGTCATCGGCGACCGGGCAAAGCCAGGTTCTCAAGCAGGGATCCGGTGGGCATGCATGTGAGTGCGGTGCCCATCCCCCTGCGCCGCCGAGGGATCGCACCGTCACTCCCTATGCCGGAGAGCCCGCCGACCTCAGTCCCTACGCCAAATTTGCCGCCCCATACGACGTCAACTACACCCATCCCAATATCTACTCCGGCGCGGCCCGCGATCTTCCTGATCCCAGAGACCTCACGGAAATCCGAATCGGCTTCTTCGGGCCAATCGAGCACAACCCTGAATCGATCTTCGGCTTACGCATGCTGCACGGCGCGCAGCTGGCCGTCGAGCAGGCGAATGCCCGCGGCGGCTACGGCGGCAAGCCCTTCAAGCTGATGCTTCACAACGACTATGACAACTGGCAGGCGAAGACTGTCTACGGCGACGACAGGCCCACCGATCCAACCATCTGGGGTTCCGCTTCCAATGAAGTGGTCAAGATGGTCTACGACGATCAGGACTGGGCCATCTTCGGTTCCATCAGTTCCGAGTCCACGCACATTGCCCTGCGCGTGGCTCTGCGCGCTGAGATTCCCATCGTCAACTCCGCCTCCACAGACCCCACCATTCCAGAGACCTACATCCCCTGGTACTTCACTGACCTTCAGGATGACCGCGTCCAGAGTCTCACCCTTGCCCGCCGTATCTTTAGCGAACTCGACCTCAAGCGCGTTGCGCTTCTGCGGGTCAACAATCGCTACGGACGTTTCGGTGTGCCCAAATTTCGCGATGCCGCGCGCCGTCTCGGCCATCCCGTCGTCATCGAGCAGAAATACCTGCCCGGCGATACTGACTTTTCCCAGCAGTTGAAGGTGATCCGCTCTTCGCGCGCCGATGCCATCGTGCTATGGACCGATGAGGCGCAGGCTGCCACCATCCTCAAGCAGTTGCGCGCCGCCGGCATGACCCAACCCGTCTTCGGCGCCTACCGGACCCTCGGCCCCACCCTGCTGGCTGAGGCCGGCGCCGCCGCTGAAGGCTTTGAGGCAGTCTTCCCATACGACCCCAGTCGTCAAGACCCCCGCTGGCTCCAATTCAATCGCAATTTTGAAAGTCGCTTCAATGAGAAGCCGGAACAGTTTGCCTCTCTCGCTTATGACGGAATGAATGCCCTCCTTGACTCCATCTGCAATGCAGGGCTCAATCGGGCGCGCATCCACGATGCTCTGGCAAACATCGTCGATTACGAAGGTGTTACCGGCCACATGGTCTTCGACCCGAACCAGAAGAACGTGGCTCCGCTCTACCTGGCCACGGTGCACAATGGCGTCGTCACCTACCGCGTTGCCACGATGGAAAAAGACAATTCCCCCACGTCCGTGCCGCACCCCGCAAAAAGCCAGGCGCAACTGACGCCGGAACAGCCCTATGCTCGAGTCAGCGATGCCAGTGTCGGCTATGCCGGGCCGCATCAACCAGACCTGCCGCCGGGACCGGTCAGCATCATTCTTTTTGGCCCCAACGCCGCTGCGGTTGCCGAGTCGCCCGAGGTTGCTGTAGAGCTCACCGCCTCATCCGCCTCTGGCCGGCCTCTGAAGCTCCTTCCCGTCGACAGCGATCAAAACTGGGGAGTCGCTTCCACCCAAATCGTTCAAGCACTCATGGATGGGCACGCACTTGCGATTGTCGCCCTCGACCGCAACGCGGCTCATCTCTCCGAGCAACTGGCGCTCAAGAGCTTTGTCCCGGTCGTCGCTCTCAGCAGCGACAAGACTCTCACTTCAACCAACGTTCCCTGGATCTTCCGCATGCCGGCTGGAACGCCACCGGCTGCAGCCCTTCGCCTCGTGGAATCGGCTGCGAACCGGAGCGGAGCCAACCCTGAACGGCTCCGGGACATTCTCGCGTCCGGGGCAGAACTCTCCGGCTTTGCTTTTCTGCCCACGGGCGAGCCTCTCGGTCAGTGAGGAATACGACCTCGCATGCTCCATCAAAACAATTCCTCTTCTGCATGAGTAACTTCCTTGCGAGAATCTCGTCTAATTCTCTCGGCTTGTGTTGTGAGCAATCTTGAACACAAGGGCGTGACAGCAGTCACTGGAGTAGCTGTCCAACAACGATACAGTCTCCTTCAACGGCAACTGTTGCGCAAGCGGCCATGGAAGTCGACCCGGAGTTGCTCGAGCCTGTGCAGCCCTGATCCATCCACGCCTCGATTGATCGCGTCTTGGCTATCCGCACCCAACTGCGCAGGACCCACGGTTGCGAGGCGAAAATATTCAAGATACAGTTCTATTCAAGGCAGCGAATGACAAAGAGCGACGTGCTTGTTTTTGGCGGTTCCGGTCAGGTCGGATGGGAACTTCGCCACCGGATATCCCGGCTTGGTCAGATCGGCCAGGTTGAATCTCCCCGAGTAGATTTCTCTGATCCCGATGCCATTCGCAAGGCGGTGCGTGAGGTGCGGCCCGCATTCATCGTCAATGCCGCAGCATACACCGCCGTCGACAAGGCTGAAGCCGAGCCCGAGTTAGCAGCCGCCATCAACGCGATTGCGCCAGGCATTCTCGCCGAAGAGGCCAGGCGTTTCGGCAGCATACTCATTCACTACTCCACGGATTATGTTTTCGACGGCACAAAACCCGCTCCCTACTTTGAGACAGATGCGCCCAACCCTCTCAACGTCTACGGCCGAACCAAGCTCGCAGGCGACCAGGCCATCCAGTCAGTTGGCGGAGACTATTTGATTCTCAGAACCAGCTGGGTCTACGGCCCTCGCGGCACCAACTTCCTCTTGACCATGCTGCGCCTCGCCGCTGAACGCACGGAATTGCGCATCGTGGATGACCAGCTCGGCGCACCCACATCGAGCGCATCGATCGCCCGGGCCACTCTGGAGATACTCGCCCCGATGCTGTCTTCTCCGCAGCACGGCCTCCGCGGCCTCAGCGGCATTTATAACTTGACGAACACGGGAGCCACCACCTGGTTTCGATTTGCAAAGGCGATCTTCACCGCGCAATCTGCAGTCTCCGCCGCGCCGATTCCGAATCTTGTTCCCATCAAGACCAGTGAGTTTCCTCGGCCCGCCAGGCGCCCGGCGAACTCACGCTTGTCTTGTCAGTGCCTTGAAGAGACGTTCGATGTAAGGATGCAAACATGGCAGGATGCTTTATCAGACGTCCTTCAGGTCCTGGGGAAGGGAAGTAGCGAAGCAAACGGCAATGTCTGAATCGCTCGGACCATCTCTTTTCACCCGCAACTCAGCTAGCCCGCCAGGCCGATTTCCGCTGGAGTGGCTTCAAACTTGTTGCCGAATCCCTTCGAGTTATCGATAAACCGGAAGAACTCCGGCCGAAACTCATACAGGCTGCAACGGCTCATGGCCGGAAGAAACAGTGCGCCCAACTTGAATCGCTCGGCATAGCTCTTGATCAGCAGTCTCCGCCGGGTCCGATTGCTGATCAGCGCCACCACTCCCCGCATCTGTACGCCGTGAATCTCTTTCCAACTTTCCGTATGCAGATATACGGTCGCGGACGCCCGCGCTGTCTTCTTCAGATTCTGACTGTGTAAACTGGTTGCCGATGAAAGCCAGAAAAGCGAAAGCTTTTCGTCAACGATGTAGAACAGCGGCGTCACGCACGCTTCCCCCCGTTCGTTCACCGTGGCCAGTGAAACTGTATTTTCTCTGCGCAATAAGTTGGCGAGTGTCTTTTTCTGTTCCAATTTATCCAGCGTGCTGGTCATCTTTCTCCGCGCCGCGGTTCCGGGCAAAGCTAGACAGCGGCAAAGCCTCACGAGGCTGTTTTTCCTCGTTTTGCTGAAGCGCTGCCACTGTCGGCCTTCTCATTGCCCTGAGCAAGATCGTGTCTCAGCCCCGGGGCACGGAAACCTTTTCAAGCCCTGTCGCCTGGCTCTTTCCAAAACTCCTGCTTACTCCATAGGATGCGGCGAACCAGTACTTCTGGCTGTGATAGCGGGCACGCCGGTTGGTGATCACCAGCTTGACGCAGAGACCCTGCCGGGTTGGGTGTGCGACCCGCTCATCGGCCAGGCTGGTTGCGGACTGCTCGATCGTCCGTCAAACCAGCTGCGCTCCTCGGTCTCGCCATGGCATTCGCTACTTCTTCCCATTGTCTTTGAAGTTCAACGCGACGTAGTAGGTTGTGTACGAATGGCTGGTTGTGACATTGGTCAGAAACTGGCCGCCGCCGAAGTAACCAATCCCGCCGCCCAGATTGAAGTGCTTGTTCAGCTCATACCAGGAGTAGCCGTCGACCTCCGCACCCACATGGTTGCCATGAGCCTTCTTGTTAAACGCGATCGAACTGCCCGAGGTGTTGTAGATCGAGTCCAGCGCTGAAGGCGCCCAAAAGTCCAGTCCCTGCGCCGTGAACGTGAGTCGCCGGTGAGGCTCAATGGTTATGCCCGCGCGCACCGCCTCAATGTTTTGCCCGCCAAACAGGTCGCTGATTCCAAAGCGGTCGTGGGCTGTCGGGTAGATCGTATCGAAGGTGGAGTGCGTTGCGTTCTGCGCCGGATTGCCGTTGCCCGATGCGTAGTCGTACTGGGCAAAGATGCGCGGCTTGGAGGCTACTGTGAGGAACTGGTATGCCGCGCCCTCCTGCGTCGCAAAGGCACCAATGCTCTGCGTTCCAACCTTGCCGGTTTCGTAGATAAACTCGCCCCCGTAATCGAACGCCGGGATGGGCTGTTCCTTAAGGCGCAAACCAATAGCCTTCTCATTCTCATGAGCGGTGGTCTTTGCGACGGCCGGTTCCACCACCTCTGCCGGCTGCACGCGCCACAGGACGAACGGCTCAAGGTTCGAGTGCTGCCCCACCAGGTCATCAAGGCGGCCGTAGGCTCCGTAGATGTTGTTGCCTTCCTGATGCGGACTCACTCCAAAGGCCTGAGGCACCACCGCCGACGCCGCGAACAGGCCCAGGTGCTCGCGCTTCGCGTTCAGATTCAGCGCCGCCGCATCATAGGAGCGGGCCTGGTTGCGCCACTCGGAGTTGGCGATGATGGTGTTGTTGTAGTTGATAAGCTGCCGTCCCACGCGCAGGCTGAACCAGTGCTTGTTCGGTGCGCCGATCTCCGCATAAGCCAGCTTCAGATCCCAGCGAACCGTGTTCGGCGGCCCGATTGGCGGGTTTTGAAACCCCGCGCGGGCGTCCTGCACCTGCGCAGTAACTCGGAACCAACTCGGCGTATGTACATCCACCTGGAATCGAAATCGGTTCAACAGGTAGGAGTCATCGACCTTCGCTTTGAAGCTCGAGTTGTCGTACGCCTCAAGCCGGAACCGCTCCTCACCCGCCACATCCATCCACTTGGGCAGCCTTTCGTCCAGGTAGGTCGCCGGCGCAAAGTCGTGGAAGTCATACGGCGCCGGGTTGGCTGTCGTACGCCACGCCGGACCATTCAGAAAGCTCAACGGGTTCGAAGCCGGGCCGGTGAGGAATACTCCACCGTACCCTGACGAGCCGTGTTGTGTAGTGACGTCGTCCTGCGCGGCCAAAGGCACGCTCGCCGCCACAGCAAACATGAAAAGCACAGCAGAAACCGTGACCGGCAACCGGCGCAGTGACACAGACGGAACAGCATAAAGAGCGCTAAGCACTTTGGATTCTCCTTAGGATATCGGAAGCTGGATCTTAAGTTTTGGTAGCTGAATGGGTTGGGATCGCAGATCCCTTGCCCGCATCGGTCGGCAGAACTTCAACGACAGGTGGGCAGACAACAAGTCCTATAAACAAAAGGCACAACAGAGATCGATAGCCGCAACGTGCGCGGAGATGCAGATACAACAGCGTAAAGAGCTTTTCGCACTTTGGGTCCTCCTGTTGAATTTTGATTACTTGGATGGGTTGGGACCATAGATCCCTGGCCCGCGCGGGGCGTCAGTATTTATCGAAAGCTGGGGCGACAACAAGTCATATCAATATATTTGACAAGATACAAGTCGACTCTCAAAAAGTCAATTTGCGCCACGCAATCTCTCAATCTGGTCTTCACCATCGATTGATCAGGGCAATAGAAAAGGGCAGCCTTGGTTCAGGCTGCCCTTTCCTTTTTTGTACCCGAACCCCAGACTTCCCGGGTTATGGCATGTAGTAGCGGAAGGAGGTCCAGACCATGTTGTCGATGCCCTTGGCCCCGATGTTGACGCCGCTGACCGCAGCGCCTGACCAGCCTTCGCGAACTGCATATCCATACTGGATGCTCTGCCGCAGGCGACCATGATCACCCTTGTAGAAGTCATACCAGTAGCCGCCGGTAACTTCCTGCACGTCGCGGTTCTGCGCGCCACAGGAGCCGCCCGGAATGTAACCGGTAGAACCGCCACCGTTGTAGCCGGGTGCCGCCAGTGACAAGCATCCGGAGTTGGAGAGCAGCCGTGAACCGTAACCGACGGCTGCGTTGCTCGGTGCGCCCCAGTGGCCGCCCCACTTGCCGCCCGCTGCGATCAGCGCTGCAGTGGATGTAGTGCTGCAGGTGATTACGCCGGAGATGGTCGCGCAGAAGTCCGCCGTTGGAGCGCCCAATGAAGTGGTCACGCCGGCAACGCCATAATCGTCGCGGCCAGCATAGTCGCCGCCGTAGTTCAGGTAAAGAGCCAGGCGCGGCGTTGGGTTAGCTTCAAGTGTGAAGAGGCCAGACAGGTTGTGGATTGGACGCAGAGCGCCGGATGCATTGGCGGTTACGTCGGCCAGCGTGGAGTCGCCGTAGCGTCCCATTCCGGGACCATACAGGCCCTTGGCGCCGATGATCAGCTTATCCTTGATCAGGGGGACGCGTGCGCTTGCGCCGAACCCGCCGAGTTTGATGCTGTTGTTGTAAAAACCCGCGGTGGTAAGTGCGGGAGCCACCGCCAGGCCCGTCGCGACATCGACATTGGCGCCATAGAGGTTGCTATTTGTTGTTTCACCGGGGTAAATGGTTTCGTGAGCGAAGCCCGCGATCCCTAAGATTTCATAGTGACCCCAGCCTGGATCGAATGCCGCTTTGACGATAACGTCAGGCGCCTGGTTGAAGGAGAGTGTTGCGATATCCGCGCATCCGTTGAGCGTCTTGTAAACCGGAATCGCATTGTGGACGGTGTTGCCGGCGGAGTCGGTTTGTACCTGGTCAGAGTAGTTGACGATGGAGGTTGCCGGAGTGCAGGCACTTATGGCAGCGTTGAAGTTGCCGCCGTTTGTGCCGGCGCTGCCCAGGACGGCGTAAGGTTCGTTGCCGGCCAGCGACGCGGTATACAACAGCTGCGGATTCTCAGCCGAAATGCCGAAGGCGGCCTTGGGGAACGTCTTGGTGACACGGAAACCGTACTGGCGGGTCCACACAAAGCCAGCAACGTAGTTCGGGTCTATAGTCTGCGGCGTCATGATGTCGCCGGACAGATTTGAGATGCCTTTTTTGTCTTCTGTAGCAAGAGACCACAACTGGCCGCCCGTGAAGGCCCAATGGTTATTGGTTTCCGCCTGGGCCCAGATTACGCGTTGGCGCAGAACGTAGCTGTTCGACTGGTTGTTGTTGGACGTGATGCCGGTGCCCAGCCAGTCAGCCTCATAGTAGCCACGCAGGGTGCCCCAGCTCGTCTTGCCTTCGGCCATGAGCGTAACCCGCGACTGACGGGCATCGCCGAAGAACTCGCTCAGCTTATATGCATCCGCCTGCTCGTATGGAATGGAGGTGAAAGCGGTGGGAATGTCGCCGCCCGTGGCCTTGGTGCGGTATACGGTTTCGCCCGCTGCGTAGCCGCCAGGAGTGATCGTGATGCCCTTGTAGTGCAGCGTCGTGGGGTTTGAAATCGCCTTCTTGATCGCCGACGTCTCATCGGAGATCGTTGTCGTCAAAGAAACCGCATTGGCCTTGAGATCGGTCACCGTGCTCTGCAACGTGGTTACAGCCGCTGCATTGTCCGTCACAGCCTGGTTCTGAGCGGTGGCGGCTGCCTGAGCCCGGTCTGCTGCGGCCTGTGCATCTGCCGCCGCCTGCTGTGCCTTCTTCAACTCCGCATCCTTGTCGGCCAGATCGTTCTTCAGGCTGTCAATCTTGCCTTGGAACTCCTGGCGCAATGCTTCAATCTGCTCGGCTACAGTTGGTGGCGGAGGCGTCTTCGCCTTCTTGGCTGCCACATGCTTCTTGGCTGTTTGTGCTGGATCGCTCGCGGACGCGGATGAGGCAACTAGCGCTGCTGCCAGCATCGCCGCGGCAGCAGTTTTGAGCTTGAAGTTCATTGAGCCCCTCTTTTTCGGTGAGAATTTTGTTAGTTCGTGGCCTGCGCCTTTGCAGTGAAGACCCTTGTGCTCCTGCTTTCCCGACTCGATCAACAAGAAGCCAATGGGTTAATTTATCGGTGTGCAGGTGAAAAACCAAAGGCTGGAACCAGCCCGTCCATCAAAGACAATTTGCCCATTTGGCTTTCCGTGTTTCAGACTCGCAGAGTCATATGAATATATGACTAATTCACGTATTTTTAACAGAGTTACAGTGTGTTGTTATCTCACTACCTTTTCTACGCTTTGTACGCGCGATGAATCAATTAACGTGTTCTTAATATAACTTCATGAGGTCTCGCACTAACAAGACGAGACCGGCAATTCACGCGGTATTAATAATTCGTCTCGGCCCCTTCAACCTAATAGATCCACCGCACCGTCAGAACAAGCTCGTGATTGTAAGTGTGAAGGTGGCTGGTGGCAATCTGCATGCCGCCGCCAAAGGCCAGGCCGGGGCGCGACTTTGGATCGGAAGGATGCAGGCCGCACTTGCCAATGATGATTCCTGGAGTCATGAACTCCTGCGTCTTGCCGTCGTTGGGGCCGCCTTGGAAGAAGGTGGAGTTGCTCTCGACCTCTGGCCAGAAAAGTTTTCCGATGTGATATTGAGCGGCAGTGTTCCACAGTATGGGCCTGCCGGAAGTGTTGGTCGCGGGTGAACCCGTGGGCAGCGTAGCGCCGATGGTCGACTGCACATCGAAGTTGCCAAATCCCTTCCCGGCGCCGACGTTCGGCTGAAATGTCGCATTGGTCGAGCCATTTTTGTAGCTGCCAGTCGGGATGGTGGTTAGCACCCAGGCGCTCAAGGTGTAGGTACCGTGCTGCGCATTGCCGCTTGCGATGCGGTACTTGGCAAGGAACGAAAAATCTCCAAACCCATCTTTGCTTGAGGTCGAGGGCGGAAGGTTGTGCTTGATGAAGGGCGGCAAATCGATCGCGAACTCGACAGGATCCCACGGAATGAAATTGACTGCCTTACTATTGTCCAGATTCCATGTGTCGGTGTGGGTCGGAGTGATCTGACGGACGAAATCCGTGCGCAACACCTGGAACAGGCCCGTATAAGTTGTCACGAGCGGCACCGCCCATGGCGGCTGTTTTGACTGGATGGCATTGGTGCGTGCGGCCCAACGGCTGTAGAACCCGCTCGGCTCGGCCTTTGTCGAATCACTTTGTGCGTATGAACTGGCCACAGCAAACAAGATCAAGACGGCAACCGAAAGGTTTTTCATATGGGTCTATTGAGGATGAATGGCAGAAGAATGACCGGCAACCGCCAAATGGGCGAGTTCTATCTCAACCGATTGGTTGACTCGCCCACTTTCAGGCAACAGCTTGCCACTGTCAGGCCGCGGGCCGTCATTGAGCTGTCGAGGATGATCTACCGGCGCTCAGAAGGTTGGCCAAGATCCGATAGGCTCCGGGAACCAGCTCTGGAAGCTGCCGGTACAGCGCATACGCAACGTATACATAGGTGCCTTTGCCGGGGTGAGCCACCAGCAGTCCGCCGCGCTGCGGGTCCTGGCCAGGGTCAGCGGTCTCCGTCAGCGCCGTGTAGCCGGGATCCCATGTCTCCAGGAACGAGTGCCCGCGCTCTTCGAGCCAACCATCAAAGTCCGCAGTCGTAATTGCATTCGGATAAGTCAGCAGGGAGTTGCTCGAGTCGAGCAGCTTCACCGTGGCCTGCTCGTCTACCACGCGTTCCGCGGTCCGTCCCATACTCAGCGGCAGCGGAGCAGGGAAGTTCCCGGTCTGATATTGAACAATCAGCGTTCCACCCCGGCGGACAAACTCCTGCAATCGCGGTTGTGCTGCGGCCAGCTCCGGACGCGTGGAATACGCGCGAATTCCGATCACCACCACATTCAACTGGGAGAAATCGTCGGATGCAATCTCTGCAGGGGACAGCAGGTGGGGCATCACGCCCAATGCTTCAATCGCATCCGGTACCAGGTCGCCCGGGCCCATGATGTAGCCAATGCGCAGGCCCGGCGCGATCTTCACGTCCACCTTCCGCGTCTTCAGTTGCGCTTTCTTATAGAGGTTGTATGGCCGCAGCCCTGCATACCCAATGCTCTGCCATCCGGATTCATAGGTACGACCGCCGGACTGTACCACGGCCTGGATCGCGTACGCGCCGGCTCCAGTTGCTCCGATCGACGGGTCTTTGTCGGTGGCTTGGCTCGCGGGAGTAGCCGAGAACGGGAATGGCTCGCTATCGCCTCCTGTCTCGAAACGGAAATGCGATTCCGCCGGTTCGGCGTGCCATCCGTCGGGAAGCTTCAAACTCACCGTTCCCTCCGAAGGCCCCTCCGAGTGTACAGTCACGTTGATCGGCAGGGGTCTGCCGTCGAGAGGCAGAATGCGCGCCTCAGGCTCGATGCGCAGGCCGATGCTGGGCGTCGCCACCAATGGCTCATAGATTCCGCCGGGACCAAGAACGCGATGCAATGTCTGCACCACCTCGCCAAGTCGGATGGGCGCGCCGTCGAAGCTGAACTCGGCCCAAGCCGCCAGAGGCCACGGCGCAAATGAGCGCAGCCGGAACTCCGGACGGGCCAGGTCGTAGTAAGGCTGCTCCGTCGAGGGCCTGGTGAAATACGGCTCGGTTGGCGCTGCATTCGGTGCTGCCTGCACCTTGAAAATCTGGTCCGTCGCCAATGCAGGATGCTCGCTCGGGTCAATCGCGCTGGCCGTGTTTTCGCTACTCCATGCGTCGCCGGTTGCGCTCTGCAACCAAACTTTGTCCAGCTTTGCGTCGGCCGTGGCATGTGCGGTGTGTACTCGCACGCGAACCTCCTCCCCCGGCGTCACGCTGGGCGGCATCTCGTCGGCTGAACTGCCAGGGAACGGCCCGCTGCCGGTGACGCTGGTTGCTTTGGTAGTGAATGCAATCAGATCCAGCCCCAGCAGATCCTTCAACGCGGCTTGAAACTCGTCGATCTTGGCGCCGAGTTCAAGCAGCAGCCCCGCCTTCGCCACCGGTTCCAGATCGCTGGCGCCAACTTTCTTATAAAGTTCCAGTGTCTGCTTGTAGATCGGCGTCAGCTTGTGCGCCGTAGAAAGATTTGAGGTTTTCTCCCGCTCCGATTCAAAGCTCGCAAGCCCGGCTCCAATCTGCTGCAGGCCATCGCCAAGCCATGCAGGAGCTTGCCCCTTCACCAACTTGGCCAAGCCAGTAAGACTTGTGTCGATGTGGACCCGCGGGTTCAAAAACAGTCCGCCGCTCTCTGCATGTTTGTTCGCTTCAGGCTTGGCGGCATCGGTTACGGCCCACAAATGATAGTGCGATTCCCCTGGACCGCTCAGCGTCGGATTCGCGCCCCCATTCTGCGACTTTTGCTCGCCCCACCCCTCGCGCGCAATCTGCAGATAGCTCCGCCCTAGTTCAGGGTCCCATCTCCCTGATGGTATATTCACGTCCGTCGAAGGAATTGTGGTGGACCATTCATCGGTCACATAGTTATGAAACTTCGCCGGCGCCCACTTGCCTGTAGCGTAGTCAAACATCTTGCCATCGGTCACTCGCGCAAACGGGACCATCGAGTAGACGGCCAGCGGTTGCCACGGTTGCAATCCATCTTTGAGTTGCTCAGGGAAGACTTTCGGGTCTGCCGCTGCTTTGAACACTTCCTGCGCAATCTCGCCGCTCACCTGGTGGTGCCCATGCCCATCCGTGATGCCACCCACAAAAGTCGACACAATCACCTGTGGCCGCTCACGCCGCACCGCCAGTACGGCGTCATACAGCACCCGCTCGTGACTCCACTTGCTGAAGGCTTCTTCCTGGGTCTTTGAGAATCCGAAGTCCACCTCGGTGCCCCAAAGCTGTTTTGCTCCGTAGAACTCGTCTGCTCGCAGCAGTTCGTTCGTCCTGATCAGTCCCAGGGCATCGTAGCTGTCCCCGGACATCGCGTTCTGCCCGCCTTCGCCGCGCGTCAATGTCAGCAGCGTGCACCGCACACCCATGCCACGCGAGAGATAAGTCAGCAGTGTTCCGTCCTCGTCGTCCGGGTGGGCAACAATCATCATCAAACTGGCCGTCGTCCCCAGTCGCTTGAGCGACTGCTCCAGGGCGGCTGCTCCACGGTCTTCGCCCAAGGGCAGCGCAATCGTGTTTGGCTCGGAAGCAGGGCCAGTGAAGGGGATCGTTTCTGTCGCAATGTTGGCTTGCTGGGCAATCACAACATGTACGCTCGCCAATATCAGTCCGGCCAATGCCGCGGCCGCTGCTGGCAAATAGATTCTGGATACTCTGTCGGCGAAGATCATAGCTCCCGTCAGTGTACAATCCGGTGAGCGTATTCGCCTCATGTCTCAATCCCCCCCAATTCCCGCGGAGAGCGACACCCTCCACCGCCGCATCGACCTGCGCTCCGCCGTCCAGTTCAACATGCTTGAGATGATCGGCGTCGGTCCCTTCATCACCTTGCCCCTGGTCATCGCCGCGGCTGGCTATAGCCTCTCTCCATGGGCCTGGGTGCTCGGTGCTGTCATCGCTGTCGCCGATGGACTCGTCTGGGCCGAACTGGGCGCAGCCTTCCCACGCGCTGGCGGTTCCTATGCTTTCCTACGCGAAATTTACGACCCCCACCGCGCAGGCAACTGGCTCAGCTTTCTCTATGTCTGGCAGCTCAGCTTCACCGCGCCGCTCTCCATCGCCTCGGGTTGCATCGGGCTCTCGAGTTTTCTCGCCTGGTTCTGGCCTTCCCTGGACGCAGCTCCAATCTCCGCTCTGCCCGCCCTGCACTACACCAACTTCGCCGCTGCAGCCACCTGCCTGCTGGTCACAGCGCTGCTCTATCGCAATCTATCCTCTGTTACGCGCCTCGCGTGGGTTCTCTTTGCCGGTGTCTTGACGGCCATTGCCGGCGTCATCGTCTCCGGATTTGCGCATGCATCGCAAACCGGCGGCTGGCACATGCCCGCTTCACCAGCATCGGCGTTGCCCCTCGCGCTCAGCGGCCTTGCCCAGGGAACACTGCTCGCCACCTACTGCTATTGGGGCTACTACAACATCACGTTCCTTGGCAGCGAAGTACGCAAGCCCCAGCGCACCATTCCCCGCGCCATCCTTCTCTCCGTGCTCCTAGTTTCAACTTTCTACGTGGCCATGAACTACGCCGCCCTGCCATCCATGCGCGATGCGGCTGCGCACGTTGCCGCCGGAGCAACCGTCCGCCTGCAACTCGTCGCTGACATCGCCAAGTCCGCCTTCGGCCATTGGGCTGGAACACTCATGGCCGCCCTCATTATCTGGACCGCCTTTGCCTCCGTCTTTTCTCTTCTCCTCGGCTACTCTCGCGTCCCCTACGCCGCCGCCCGCGACGGCAACTACTTCCGCTTCCTCGCGGCCGTCCATCCAAAACACGGCATTCCCCATCGCTCCCTTGTTGCTCTTGGATTGGTCGCCGCGGCCTTCTGCTTTTTCTCCCTTGCCCAGGTCATTACATTCCTCGTCATTACCCGCATCCTCCTCCAGTTCTTCCTGCAGCAGGTGGGCGTCATGCTCCTCCGCGTCCAGCGCCCCGAGCTCCCACGCCCCTTCAAGATGCCGCTTTATCCACTGCCGCCACTGGTTGCCATCTGTGGCTTCATCTTCATCCTTGTCAACCGCAAGCAGGCTCTCGAAGGCCTTGCCGTTGCCGCGGGCATCGCCATCATCGGCACCGCCATTTACCTGGTTCGCGCGCACGACCTCAACCAGTGGCCGTTTCTCCGCCCCGGTGACTAGCCCTCCACTTTCTCGCGAGCCAATCCGATCGCCATTTCGCCACGGTTCTTGTAACGTGCAGGCACCCAATCGTGTCTAATAAATGCAGTTGCGCTTTTCCCGCGCGCAGAGGTCAACCCATGCTGATCGGTAAACCGCCGGACATCCCCTCATCGGCCATCACTCCCAAAGACCAGTACCTCAACCGCCGCCGCTTTCTTCGCGGGGCGGTTTCAGGCGCGGTCACGCTCGGAGCAGCTGCACGCGGTGCCGATCGCCTCGCCGACGTCTTTTCCCCCCGCATCCGTGCTTTTGCCGGAACCAAGCTCGAAACCATCAAGAGCCCGCTCACCACCACGGGCGAAGACCTCACTTCGTACATGGCGGTCACCACCTACAACAACTTTTACGAGTTCGGCGTCGACAAAGGCGCGCCCTCAAAGAATGCCGGCGGCCTGCCCACCCGGCCCTGGACCATCCAGGTTGACGGCAAAGTCAAGAACCCCAAGACCTTTGACATCGAGGCCCTCCTCAAACTCCGCCCGCTTGAAGATCGCGTCTACCGTCATCGCTGCGTCGAGGCATGGAGCATGGTTATTCCCTGGGTCGGCTACTCGCTCTCTGAATTCATCAAGCAGTGTGAGCCCTTGTCGACCGCCAAATTTGTGCAGTTCCACTCCTACTATGACCGCAAGGTCGAAAAGTGGTCGCTCGACGAAGCCATCTTCTGGCCCTACTCTGAAGGCCTGCGTATGGACGAGGCGATGAACCCTCTAGCGCTGCTCACATTTGGCCTCTATGGCGAAGTTCTCCCCAACCAGAACGGCGCTCCGGTCCGCATCGTTGTGCCCTGGAAGTATGGTTTCAAGTCCGCAAAGTCCATCGTCGGCGTGCGCTTCCTTGACAAGATGCCGTCCACCACGTGGAACGACCTCAACCCCGGCGAATACGGCTTCTACTCCAACGTCAATCCCAACGTCGACAACCCGCGCTACAGCCAGAAGACCGAGCGCCGCATTGGCCAGCCCTTCTATGCCCAAACCAAATCCACGCTCATGTTCAACGGCTACAGCGATCAGGTAGCTTCGCTCTACAACGGAATGGACCTGAGGAAGTACTACTGAGCAGCTTCAACTTGTCGGCCCGCCAACCATGAAGAGATCGACCCTCATCCTGCCCAAAACCCTCACCTGGATTGTCTGCCTCTGGCAGTTCGGTCTGCTGGTCTACGGCGCCTTCACTAACAACCTCGGTCCCGACCCCACGGCCAACATCGAACTCTCCACTGGTTACACAACCCTGTTGCTGCTCATCATTTCGCTGGCCATCTCGCCGCTGCGCAAACTTTTTCCACGCCTCAGCTGGTTGATCAGATTTCGCCGCCTCATCGGCCTCTTTGCCTTCTTCTATGCCACCCTGCACATGATTGCGTACGTTGCGCTCTATGCCAACTTCGACGTCCGCTCCATGTTGACTGACATTGCCAGCCGCCGCTTCATCACCATGGGAGTCGCAGCCTGGCTGCTGCTGCTGCCTCTGGCCCTCACTTCCACCACATGGGCCATTGGCAAGCTTGGCGGCAAGAACTGGAACCGACTCCACACCCTGGTCTACGCAGCCGCGGTTTGCGGAGTCATTCATTTCTGGTGGCAAGTCAAAACCGGCGTTCTCAGCCCGCTCAATCTCACCATCTCGCTGGCAATCCTGTTCGCTATCCGCCCGATCCTTGCCTGGCGCCAGCGCCGCAAATCCCAGCAAGTCCAGGCGGGAACGATCGCACCAGGCAAATAGACACTGTCCTGATGAATGAAGGCCGGCACTTTCACAGGGCACGGATTGCCAGCCTGCGGAAGAACTCGTCCGGGCGGTAGGCCAGGGATTTATCCCTGGCACCGCATTTGCTGTATCAATGCGGGCTTTAGCCCCTGAGGTAAACATTTCGCCAATCCTGCCTGAAAACCGGTCTATTCCGCAGACTATTCAGTCGCGCCGAATCGGCCCTCAAAAAAATGCCGGGCACTACACCCGCTCCAACTCCTCAATCGAACTCCAACACCGTCTGCGACACGGGGTGAAAGCTCTTCCGATGCAGAGGCGTCGGTCCCAGCCGCGCCAACGCCGCCATATGCTCCGGCGACCCATACCCCTTGTGGCTTGCCAGCCCATACCCCGGAAACTCCCTGTCCAGTTCCACCAGCATCCGGTCGCGATGCACCTTCGCCAGCACGCTCGCCGCCGCAATCGAATAGCTCGTCGCGTCTCCCTGGATGACCGCCTGCTGCGGGCAGCTCCATTCGATCGTGTCCCGCCCGTCGATCAGCAGGTAGTCTGGACTCAGCGCCAGCTGCTGCACCGCCAACCGCATCGCCAGCAGCGACGCCTGCCGAATGTTGATCCGGTCAATCGTCTCTGCATCCACCACCGCAACCGCCCACGCCACTGCGTTTGACCGGATCTCCGGCTCCAGCTCGTTGCGCATCTTTTCCGATAGTTGCTTTGAGTCCGTCAGGCCCTGCAGGCAGCAGCCCCCTTGCAGAATGACTGCAGCAGCCACAACCGGCCCAAACAGCGGTCCGCGCCCCACCTCATCCAGCCCGGCAATCCGCAGCGCCCCAAGCTTCCGCGCCGCCGTCTCCAGCCTCCACCCGCAGCTCGACCCCTTGGCCATAACGCCAGTATATGAATCGCGCTGAGAATTCGTGAGAGATTTGTGTGCCAATTCAGGTTGAAAGGCAGGGTGAGGTCGGAGGGTAGCGGTGAAGTTGAAGGTTACGGGCTTCAGCCCGTACAGAAATGCCTCGATCTCGACTGGGGCTTTTAGCCCCTGATGGACGCCTTTTCTCGACCGCTGCATCCAACCCGTTCCGAAACCGCAACCACCCCTGTAAATGAAAACCCCCAACCGCATGGGCTGGGGGTCTTTGTGGAAAAAGGGGAGGCCTTCCGATTACGCTCTGACTTTGCCGGTCGCGCGATCGACTTCTTTCAGACGGGCAGCCTTGCCGCGCAGTCCGCGAATGTAAAAAAGCTTCGCTCGACGTACTCGGTAGCTACGTACCTTCTCAATCTTGTCAATCACTTTGGAATTGAACGGGAAAATACGCTCCACGCCCTGCCCAAAGCTCATCTTGCGGACGGTAAACGTGCCCTGCGGCCCGCGGTTAATTGAAATCACCAGGCCCTCAAAAGCCTGAAGCCGTTCTTTGTCGCCTTCCTTGATCTTCACCTGGACGCGAATCTGGTCGCCGGGTACAAACTCCGGAAGGTCGGTGCGCTTCAGCTTGTCTGCCAAGCGCTGCATGACTGGATGGATTGACATTGTCTCTTCCTACTGTTGAACTCAGAACTTCAAGTTTACCAGAGAACCACCCCCCGTGCCTAATCCGGGCATCCGTCAGTGGTTGTGGGTCAGTTTGAATTTGATTTGAAAGGGCACGGCTTCAGCCGTGCCGTAAGAGCCGAATCATGAATCGTCATCAAACCGAAAACCCCATCCGCTATAGTTTCTGGATATGGATGACAAACGCGAACTCCTGCGCCACACTCTCGCTGCCCTGGCTTATCGGGCCGCCCGCGCCCTTGAAGGCGCACCAGACAGCTTTGCCACCTTTGAAGGAGCCGGCCGACAGCCCGTCGTCATCCTCGCTCACATGGGCGACCTCTTCGATTGGGCTCTCAGCATGGCCACGGGCAGGCCGGCCTGGCACAACGCCGATCCGCTGCCTTGGGACCCGGAGAAACACCGCTTCTTCGCCGCTCTCGAAGCCTTCGACGCCTACCTCGCCTCGCCCCAACCCATGCATGCCGAGATGAAGCGTCTCATCCAGGGCCCGGTCACCGATGCGTTCACCCATGTAGGCCAGTTGGCCATGATGCGCCGCCTCGCCGGCAGCCCCACATGTGGAGAGAACTTCTACGTCGCCGCAATCGCCGCCGGCCAGGTCACTGAAACCCAGCCCGCCGCAGTTCAGCCGTTCAAGTAGCCCGCTCCGCTTTGATCGCGCCCAACACCTTCCGGTCTTCCTTGCTCAACACCGCGTCCTCCAGCAGATCCGGCCGATTCTCGAACGTCTTCCGCAACTGCTGCTCGCGCCGCCATCGCCGAATTTGCAGGTGGTCGCCGTTCAGCAGCACCTCCGGCGCCTTCAGCCCGCCAAACTCGGCAGGCCTCGTGTAATGCGGATAGTCCAGCAGCCCGCCGGCTCCGTGTTGCGACCGCGGAACTCCATCCGCATCGCTTGCGATCTCCGCATCGGCCACGCCAAAGCTCTCAAACTCCCCTGAAGCCTCGTTGCCCAGCACCCCGGGAATCAGCCGCATAGCCGCGTCGATCACCACTGCCGCCGCCAGTTCGCCCCCGCTCAGCACGTAATCGCCAATTGAAAGCTCCATGTCGCAATAGAGCTGGTTGATGCGCTCGTCCACGCCCTCGTATCGTCCACAGATCAACACCACCCGCTCCAGCTTTGCAATCTCCCGCGCCACCGCCTGCGTAAACCGCCGACCCTGCGCCGAAAGCAGAATCACCTCTACGTCGTGCTGCCTGGGCTTCTCATCGTTCTTCGCCTCGACACCCAACGCCGCCAGCGCCTCGGCCAATGGCTCAGCCTTCAAAACCATGCCCTCGCCGCCGCCAAACGGCCTGTCATCCACCGTCCTATGCCGGTCGTGCGTATAGGTGCGCAGATCGTGAATCCCCACCTCCACCAGCCCTTCAGCAAGTGCCCGGCGCAGGATTCCATTCTCGAAGAAACTCGAAAAGAATCCGGGAAAGATGGTGACGATCTCAAATCGCATAGAACCTCATGATAGACGGCCAAAGCATCACGGTGCGATCCCGCAATTTGTGCTTTAATGTTGCCCAACTGCCATGGCCCACTACGAATCGCTGTTAAACCGCTGGCAATCCGCCGGCGTCCTCGACGCGGAAGCTGCCCATCGCATTCGCGCCTACGAGACCAAACAGAACAGTCCCGCCGGCATCACATCCAGGCACATCGGCTGGCAAGGCATGGTCGCCCTCATCCTCGGAGCCATCCTGCTCGCCTGCGGCGTTGTCCTTTTCGTCTCCGCCCATTGGGACCAGATCGGCCCCGGCGCGCGCTACCTGCTCGTTATCGCCATGGTCTCCGTATTCCACCTCGGAGGCGCCTGGGCCCGGAATAGCTATCATGGCCTTTGCACCGCGCTGCACGCGGTTGGAACCGTCTCTACCGGCGCGGCCATCGCACTTCTCGGCCAGATCTTTAACATTCAGGAACATTGGCCCGGCGCCGTTCTTCTCTGGGCCATCGCCGCCGCCGCGGGGTGGATTCTACTTCGCGACCAGGTCCAGCAAATCCTCACCCTGCTCCTCTTTCCCGCGTGGATATTCTCTGAGCTGTCCTTCGCCGCCGAAGGCCACATCGGGGAGGATGTCTACCTCGGCCGCTTCCTGCTCGCGTGGGCCGTTCTTTACCTCACGTTCTTTCTAGGTTCTCCCGGCAAAGTGGTGCAGGGAGTACTCTTTGCCGCCTCAGCCATCGCCTGCATCATCGGGACAGGAATGTTGCTGGGCAGTTGGGCTTCGTGGTCAGCCACACAGACATTTCTCCCCTTCAGCACGCGCGCCTGGTGCTGGACAAATTTTGCAGCCCTGCCGCTACTCATCGCGCTCTTCCACTTCCGCAAAAGCTTTATTCCCGCGCTCGTCGCCGTCTGCTTCTCCGTCGCACTGCCCTGGTGCGAGCAGCTACGCACGCGTCACTACGACTATGGCAATGTCCACAACAGCTTCACCTACGTCGTACCCAATCTATGGGCGCACGCGCTCGTCGCCGCCTTCGCCGTCTTCATCATCTGGTGGGGCGTGCTGCAAACTTCGCGCGCGCTGGTGAACTTCGGCATCGTTGGCTTCGCCATCACGGTCATCTGGTTTTACTTCAGCGATATCTTTGACAAGTTCGGCCGTTCCCTCGGCCTCATCGGCCTGGGCATTCTCTTCCTCGCCGGTGGCTGGGCCCTTGAAAAAATGCGACGGCGACTGATCAGCCAAATGAGCCAATCCGGGAACTCCTCGCAGCTGGCCCCCGCCAACGGAGGAGCGCTATGAGGCTCGCCAAGACATCCATCGCCCTGCTTGTCATTCAGTTGGCCGTCGTCTCTCTCATCGGCGCCAAATACCTCTACCAGCGCTGGACATGTCCAAAAGCCTGGGCACGTGCGATGACACTTGACCGAACTCGAGTCATGCGCGGCCGGTACCTCAGCCAGCAACTGATTGTCGACGGCTGCCAGAGCACGCTGCCGTCCGCAAGACTCGCCATGATGCCCAAAAATGTGGATGGAATGCCGGTTGGCAAGCGGTTCTCAGTCAACGCGCCTGGCCCCGTGATCTTTCCCGCGCAAATCAAGGTTGAAGATAACAAGCTGGTCGCCATCCGGGTTCCGGATACTGATGCCTTCTCTGCAACACCGCCAGGCAGCCAGTTGGTTTCAGCCACGCCCGGTTCGTCCTGCGACGACCTTCGCCTCGAAACGCCCGTCGACTTTTACATTCCGGAGCACGCGGTCATTCCCGCGCCTCTCAAACCCGGCCAGGAAATCTGGATGGAAGTCACCGTTCCGTCGGAGGGTCCGCCGAGGCCTCTTCAACTAGCCATCAAGCAGGACGGCGCATGGCAGCCGCTCGCATTTCAATAGCCCTCAACTAAATCGAGCTCGATTCGCCGCCTTGTAACAGGGCACGACTTCCAGTCGTGCCGATGCGGAAATGAACGGGGTTTCAACCCCTGTCATCCTGCTTTCCGCAGCTCACCCATTCAAATTCACCAGCCCTTCCGGCAATGCCATCTCTACCCGCTTGCCGGCCAAGTCCACTTTCCGCAGATAGCTCTTCGCAAACGGAATCAGCACCTCGCCGCCCGCCCCACGCACCACAAGCAGCGCCACTGGCCCAGCCGTCCGGTCCACATCCTCAATTTCGCCAACTTCCACCGCGGCCGCTCCCGCCACGTCAACAAGCATGCATCCGAACAGATCGCCGATGTAGAACTCATCGTCTGCCAGAACCGCTCGCTCCGCACGAGGAATCGCCACAACCAGCCCCTTCAACGTCTCTGCGGCTGAGATCGAATCGACCCCTGCAAAATGCAGCACCACACCGCGCTTGTGCAGCCAGTGCGCCACCAGCTCCACTTCGCGCGGCGTCGCGCTACCATCCTCGGCAAGCAGCCAAAGACGTCGTCGTTCAGCAAATTTTTCTGGAAAGTCGGTAAGAATGTCGGCGAATACCTCGCCCTTGCGGCCTTGCGGATGGCGCACGCGCGCCACCCATACCCATTTCTCCAGAGGATCAACCTGTGCAGAGGTTTTGGGTGCGGTCATCGCGGCCTCCGGGACTCGTCGGATCGTGCGCCAGCGGCCAGCCTTGGGTTATTCGTCTTCTTCAAGAATGTCGAGCGTGTAGCGATGGTGCAGCTTCATGCTCACTGCTCCAAGAATCGTCCGCACTGAACGCGCGGTGCGACCCTGCTTGCCGATTACCTTGCCCACATCCTGCGGCGCGACCCGAAGCTTCAGAACGGTGTTCTCGTCCCGATCAACGGATTGCACATCGACGGCTGTCGGCTCATCCACCAGCGCCTGGGCAATCTCGCGGACCAGCTCGGCAACTGCAGTGGGTGCAACTGAATCGTTTGGGGTCATGCTCGTGCCTCTGACCAGATGTCACAAGAATTTGCTGACTTCAATCTGTGCGCGAATAGTATCAGCACACACCCGTCGCCGTCAGCAAATGTGCAGGCAATACCCCGAAGGCTCCCGCACCCAGCCCGTAACGTCTGCAGGCTTCGGGAGCGGGACGGAGCAGAAAGGAGAATCAGGCTCCCGCGGGAGTCTCGACTGGCGCCTGTGCCGGATTCTTAGTCACCAGCTTTTCCACGATCGTGGAGAACTGCGCGCCCACGCTGCGCCAGTAGGCGATGCGCTCGTGCTTCAGGTCCACTGAGGCCGGGTTGGTGCGGGGGTTATAGGTGCCGACGACTTCGATCGAACGGCCATTGCGGGCGCGGTCCTTCTCGATGGCCACAATGCGGTAGTAGGGCTGCTTGCGGGCGCCAAAACGCGCCAAACGGATCATCACCACGGCGATACGGTTCCTTTCAAATTCCGGTGCTCTGTTGCAGTCTTTTCCACCCCACGGACTTAGACCTGTCCGCGGGGCCCCCGGTCTTTTGGGGTATGCCCGGCCGGCGTCAGCTCCGTTAAGAGCGCGCCCTGCCGGATTCAATGGCCAGGCAGGCCCGCCCGGCCACACAAGACTCAACATCTAAGTATCGCCGAAAACGGGTCTTCGGGCAAGTTTCGACCGCGGCTGCCCTAGGGCAATGGCATCTGAATCGTTGAAGGGTACAGGCATCAGCCCGTCCATAAGCCGAGCAGAATGATCGTGGGCTCCAGTCCCCGCCGATTGCCTCAGGTCTCGTCCTTGAGACCTGGGAGTTAATGAATCCAGCTTTCCCGCTGCCGTTTTCAATATTCTGCATTCCCCTGTAAGAAATCCCCTCCTGCTGCGACTACCTTGGATGTGGAGCAAATCCAATCAATGCCAGGCATCGCGAACAGCGAAGAGAGTTGCTTTGATCAAGCTGTAGCGACGTATGGCGCGGCCCTCGAACGCCTGGCTCGCGTCTACGAGGCTGATCCGGAGGCGCGCCGCGACCTGCTTCAGGAGATTCACATCGCGCTTTGGCGAAGCCTCAAAAGTTTTGACAACCGATGCTCGCTCCGCACCTGGGTCTATCGCGTGGCCCACAATACCGCCGCATCGCATGTGAACCGGCAGTTGCGTACCAGCCAGCGTCAATTCGTCGGAATTGAGGACCTGGCAAATCTGCCAGATCACACTGCGGGCGAGCACGCCGCCAGTCAACGCGACGCCATCGGAAAGCTTCACGAGCTGATTCAGCGGCTCAACACCCTGGACCGCCAGGTGATGCTTGCCTATCTCGAAGGAATGGATGCCGCATCGACCGCTGAAATCACCGGAATATCGGCCCGCAATGTGGCCACCAAGATTCACCGGATCAAACAAGTCCTGAAATACAGGTTTCAGGATGGAGGGCGAGATGAGCGATGAATCCTCTCAGGATCGCCGCATGAATGAGCTTTGGCAAAGTCAACCAACGGAGGGCGTGCGTATGTCGATCGAACAGATTCAAGCAAGCGCAGGCAAATCCCGACGCAAGATTCAGTTGCGAAATATTCGCGAGTATTTAGCAGGGGTAACCGTGCTGGTCTTCGCCGGCTTCGAGTTCTGGCATGCCGGGCCTTTGCTTGTGCGCATCGGATTCGGCCTGATCGCCGCGGGGACGTTCTACCTGATCTGGCACTTGCTATCCAGGGGTTCGGCGCGAACACTCCCTGAAGACGCGGGTCGTACGAGCTTCATTGAATTCCAGCGCGGCGAGCTCACACGCCAGCGCGACTTGCTCACCAGTGTTTGGCGCTGGTACCTGGGACCGCTCGTTCCCGGCATGGCCGTGTTGCTGGTGGCCTTTGCCCTTGCAAATCCCGGCCACTTGAAACATCCAAGTTTCGTCGTAGTGCCGGAAGGTATCTTCTTTGCTGCCTGCTTTTTTGTCGTTGCCAAGGTGAATGCCACTGCCGCGCGCAAGCTCCAGCGACAGATCGATGAGCTGGACCAGGCAAGCCGGGAGTCCTGAGTTCTTCCGGCCCGCACTGCGCTTTATCGGGCGGGAAACAGAAACCTGAGCATAGGCCGCACGCGCCGGGCCCAACTCGTTTCGTCGTGTGTCCCGCCCGGCACAGGTTCAAAGTGGAGCGTTTCACCCGGCCGCCAGCCGTTGGCTTTCAGGCGCCGGTTCAGATGCTCCACATCGTGCATCGTGCGGCGGCCCTCCTTGTCGCCCACATCCAGCCACATGCGCGGGCGCTCCCAGATCTCCGGTGCGCGCTCATTCAGGTAGCCCAGGATGCTCTTGTGATTCCACCACACGCTTGGCGACAACACCGCCAGTTTGCCAAACAAGGCTGCGTAGCGCAGGCCAAGGTACAGCGTCACCAGTCCGCCCAGCGACGATCCGCCAAGCCCCGTCTGCTCCCGATCGGTGCGCGCGCGATACTTCTCCGCGATCCACGGCATCAACTCGGTGGTCAGCATCAGCCCGTATTGCGTAGCCTCGCCGCCGCCCATCTGCCAATCCACCTCATGCGTGTACTCAGCCAGCCGGCGATCGCCCGCGTTGTAAATGCCCACAATGATCAACGGATCCACTTCACCCGCCTCGATTGCCGCATCCGCCTGCTCGCGCAAAGCCCAAGTCCGTCCTTTGATAAACGAAGTCCGTCCGTCGAAGAGGTTCTGGCCGTCCTGGAGATAAAAAACTGGGTAACTCCGCTCCAGTTGCTCATCGAAGCCTGGCGGCACGTAGACAATCAGGTCGCGCGCATCCGGCAGAAACTCGCTCGAGAAAGCCCGATGCAGCCGCAGCCGCGGATGCGGTGTTGCTTCGTCTGTTGCCGGCAAGCCTTGCGGCGCATGAGCGGAAGAATCTGTCGTGTTTGGTTGTGGGTCCAGATTCAATCGTAAGTGTCCTCGAATGCACTACCCGGCCGCCGCGTAAAGCCAAAAAAACCAGCCCAGGCTGTTACATTAACAAGAAATTGGCGGTTCTCCAATCGGCCGTTCGGCACGTTGACGCTGTGCACCCTCAAGGATTCGGGCAAATCATGGTACGTGAGTATCACAAGTGGCATTCCAGCCGTCTCGGCAGGGAGATGGAACTCCTCGTGTTCGGTCACGCCGGCCTGCCCGTCCTGGTGTTCCCAACCTCCGGCGGACGTTTCTTCGAGTTTGAAGACCGCGGCATGGTTGGCGCTCTCTCCGGCAAGATCGATGCCGGCCAGCTTCAGCTTTTTTGCGTGGACTCAGTGGACATGGAGAGCTGGTACAACCGATCCGTCCCTCCGCGTTGGCGCATCGCGCGCCACGTCCAATACGAGGACTATCTCATCCACGAAGTTGTTCCGCTCATCCGCCTCAAGAATCATGAGCCGCACACGGTCGCGCTCGGATGCAGCTTTGGCGGCTATCATGCCGCGAACATCGCCTTTCGCCATCCGGATGTCTTTACCGGCATGCTCTCCATGTCCGGCGCCTTCGATCTCGCCAGTTTCCTCAGCGGTTACTACGATCAGGACTGCTATTACAACCTGCCCACGCATTACCTGCCCAACATCAGCGACCCGTGGTTCTTTGAACACTACCGCCGCAATACCTACATCCTGGCGACGGGCTGGGACGATCAGTGTCTCGGCCAGAATCAGAACCTCGACCGCATCCTGAGTGAGAAGGGAATTCCGCACAAGCTGTATACCTGGGACTCGTACAACTCGCACGATTGGCCGACATGGGAGCGCATGGTCCAACATTATCTCTGAGGAGGAAACGATGAGCGACTTGAATCCCTACGAATCCTTTATCGATCACCGTCCCCTGGAAGCGATTCTCTGCGATACCGCAACATCAATCGGCCGTTTGATTGCAATCCTGGGCCCTGAAAAGTCCCGCGTCCGCCCCGCCCCCGGCAAGTGGAGCGCCGCAGAAATCATCTGCCACCTTGCCGACTGCGAAGTTGCCTTCGCGTTTCGTCTCCGCCAGACCCTCGCCGAAGATGCTCCGGTCATTCAGCCCTTCGACCAGGAAAAGTGGGCTGTGCCGTATCCCGGAGTGCCCGCTGCCGCAGCACTTGAGGCTTTTGCGGCAATGCGCAACTGGAATCTGCTGCTCATCGCCAAGGCCCTGCCCGGCGCTTCCGGAAGAACTGTCACTCACCCTGAGCGCGGGACGATGACGTTCCTTACCATCGTCGAGACCATGGCCGGCCACGACCTCAATCACCTTGGTCAGCTTCAAAAGTTGGCGCCGCAATAATCACGGTTTGGGAGGTGCAGAGAGTCTCTGGGGCAAGATCGCTTGCTTCGAAAGTTGCTCGAATTTGCTCTGACATTCCAAATGGCGTTGATATAGAATCCTCGCCATGAAGGGTCACCCGAAGGTCATTGAGCAGCTGAATCGTGCGCTCCGTGAGGAGCTCACCGCCATCAACCAGTACTTTGTTCACGCCGAAATGTGCGAGAACTGGAAGTACGACCGGCTTTCAAAATACATCAAGAAACAATCCATCGACGAGATGAAACACGCTGAAAAGTTGATGGAGCGGATCCTGTTTCTGGATGGCACGCCCAGCATGGAGCCCCTGGCTCTATCGATTGGCGCGAACGTCAAGAACATGATCGCAGCGGATCTAAAGCTCGAAGTTGAAGCGGTCGCCATGTACAACGATGCGGTGCGCATCGCAACCGAAGAAAAGGATAATGGCTCGCGCAACCTATTTGTCGTCTTGCTCAAGGATGAGGAAGAGCATGTCGATTGGCTTGAGGCCCAGATGCACCAGATCGCCGAGCTTGGCTACGAGCGCTATCTGACTATGCAGACAAGTAAAGAAGCATAGCCCCTCAGGTTCCAGATGAGGCTGGCCATGCCGCCAGTTGGCCACGAAGCAGCCGGCGGAACCGTCCGGTTGCCGGTTACGTCCCTGAAGAATAAGTTCGTCAGAATATTGCAAGAATTCGCCGCTGCTCCGTTCGAAGCAATGGACAAAGGCGATTCTCTTTTCGCCCGGGAACCATTTCGCCGCCGCCGGGGTCCAAGAGAATACAATCCTTTCCGTTTGACCTGAGGAGGTCCTGTGCGTCGAATTGTTGCCGTTTGCAGTTTTGCCGCTGTAACTTTTGCGTCACTTTCACTCGCCGCCGCCGCTCAATCCGCACCCGAATCCAGGGCCCCGTCGAAGCGATCCGGGCCGAAGGCCGCGTTGGCCCCACCACAGGAGGCCCAGGTGCTCAAAGACCTGCCAGTCCGCAAGGTCGTGCTCTACAAGAACGGTGTGGGTTACTTTGAGCATGCCGGCTCAGTCCTGGGTAACCAGCGGGTGACCATTGACTTCACCTCGCCGCAGTTGAACGATGTTCTTCAGTCGCTTACCGTTCTCGATGAGGGCGGCGGCCGCATCGGCGGAGTCAATTACAACTCCACCACACCACTGGCCGAGCAGCTCAAAGCGCTCTCCCTTGGCATGACGGACGACCCCACTTCGACGGAGCTGTTTACCGCCCTCCGCGGCCAGCGGGTTGAGGTGCTGGGCGGCCCCGGCGGCGCCATCACCGGCCGTCTCATGTCCATCGAGTCCCGGTCAGAAAAGCTTGGCACGGATGACTCCACCTCCGGCCCTGCGACCGTGGACAGGTTCTATCTCACTCTTGTAGCCTCTTCAGGAGCTGTCCGCGTCATCGAACTCACGCCAGCGCTCAGCGTCCGACCCCTCGATGCCAATTTGCAGGGCCAACTCGACCGCTATCTTGAGCTGCTCAGCACCACGCACTCCACCGGCCTTCGCCACCTTACACTTGATGCCCTCGGGCAGGGTCAGCGCGAGCTCCGCGTCAGCTACATCAGCGAAGTTCCCGTCTGGAAGTCCACTTATCGCATCGTCTTCCCGCAGAGCGCCACCGGCTCCGCCACTATGCAAGGCTGGGCCGTGGTCGACAACACGGTGGGTGCTGACTGGGATAACGTGCAGCTTTCGCTGGTGGCCGGCGCGCCGCAAAGCTTCATCCAGCCGCTCTCGCAGCCGCTTTACACCCGCCGCCCCGAGATTCCCATTGCCACCGAAGAGGAAACCACGCCGCAGACTCACGAAGCTGCGGAGATAGAAGAAGCAAAGGTAGTCGTAGATGGAGCACCTGAGCCTGCAACCGTCCCACGGCCCATTGCGCCGATGGCACAGATGGGAGCACGTGCCGCAACCCGGACAGTCCTTGGCTCGATGTCCGGCAGCCTCGGTATTGGCTCCGGCTTCGGCGCAGGCTATGGCGGCAATGCCGGCGGCGGGATCTACCGTGCTACCGACGCTCTGAAACAGGGCGATGTCTCCACGAATGCCTTCGATGACTTCTTCCAATACGCCCTGACCCAGCCCGTCACCATCCACAAAAATGAGTCGGCCATGGTGCCTATTCTCCAACAGGATCTGCCCGCCGAGCATGTCACCCTGTGGAGCCAGCAGGAGAGCACCCCGCTGCGCGCGGTCTGGCTTGAAAACACCTCGAAGCTCACCCTCGACTCAGGCAGCTTTTCGATCTTTGAGAGCGGTGAGTTTGCCGGTGAAGGTCTCCTCGATCCCATCCATCCCGGTGAAAAGCGTTTGCTCTCCTATGCCGCCGATCAGGCGGTTCGCGTCAAGGTCATTGACCGCAAGAGCGACCGCACCCTCCACCACGTCAAGATCGTCCGGGGCGCAGTCATCGAGACTCACATGGATGTTGTTTCTGTCACGTATTCGGCCACCAATTCGGCCGATGAGGATCGCACGGTCTTGCTGGAGCATGCTCGCCGCAACAACGGCTGGACGCTTGACGATGGATTAAAGGCCGCTGAAACCTCGCCGAATCTCTATCGCTTCAAGCTCCCGGTCGCCGCTCACTCGACGCAGAAGCTTGAAGTCCGCGAGCGCGGGCCTGAGAGCACCTCTGTCTCATTGAACGCCGCCGGCAACCAGACCGGCTATCTGCTTGACCTGGTCAAGCGCGCACCGGATGCTCTCGACAAGTTGAAGCCGGTGATCGACGGGCAGACAGCCATCGCCGATCTAGATCGCCGCATCGACGAATCCAAAAAGAGCGAGGAAACAGCCGCCTCCGACGAGACTCGCGACCGCGACAATCTCTCCGCCCTCAAAGGCAACGATGCGGCAAAGCGCTTTGTCGATGAGCTCAATCGCGCCGAAGACCAGCTCCAGGCGACCCGCAAACAAACCGCGGATCTTGAGCAGCAGAAGAAAGTCGCGGTGGACAAGCTGAACGACCTGATCGCCGGCCTCAGCTTCGACTGGGATGTGGAAGGGAAGTAGCAGGGCAGGGACCAGGGACGAGTCCCAGGGCCCTAGCCGGCCACGGCCACGGGTTGCTCCTTCATGGCGTTCAGAATGATGCGTGCCGTCGCGTCTTCATCCTCGCCTGAAGAGAGCATCAGGTCGTAGAGGTGCAGGTTGCACCAGCTCTTGCCAAAGTACTCCTGCAGATACTTGGCACGCTCCCCATCCACGGTGCGAATGCGCTGCTCAACGTTGGCGCCCTTCTCAAGGCGGGCTCGCAGCCGTAGTATCCGCTCCTTCAATGGTGCATAAACAAAAACGTGGTAGACGTCGGGCTTGTGCTGAAGAATGCATTGCGCCCCGCGTCCAACGATTACGCAGTGCCCCTCGTGGTGCGCTTCGTCCACAATCTTCCGTGTCAGTTTCACCATTTCTTCCGCGTCAAAAACTGTGCCCTCGCGAAGTTCAAGGCCGGCGGCCAGCGCGGCGCTGCGCATGGCCTGTTGGTTGATCCGCCGCAGCCACGAGCCAACGTGCTCGTCGTACTTATGTACATGGCTTGAATCCACATGCGCCGCGTAAGCGATAGCATCAATGATTTCGCGGTCAAGCAGCTTCCAACCCAGTTCCTTAGCGATGATCTGCGCAATGCGCCCGCCGCCGCTGCCAAACTCCCGATTGACGGTTAACACCCGGTATTTCATTGTTGCCTCCCCTTCTATCTGATTTCTGACGACCAGTTTGGGGTGCAGTTACTCTCGCTGGATGTCCCACCCCCACAGTGGGTTCCAGCGCCTTATTGGCTATCTATCATAATAAAACGGTGTGCCGTATTCAGTGCCCATTATCACAGGGCGCAGATGCCAGCGGAAGAGCAATTTTCACAAGACACGAGCTCTGTGGATGAATAACCACCTTCTGTACACTGGAGGCGGGCATTCCGACATCACACTGCTTTGACGAAAGCGCATCCGATTTTGCACACCAATAGGGGGAGCTCTATGAAAAAGATTGGCATCCTGTTCGGCATGGAGAACAGTTTTCCCGGAGCACTGGTAGAGCACATCAACGCCCGCAACATCGACGGCATTCACGCGGAGTTTGTCCAGGTCGGCGCTGTCCATCTGGATCTGGCGCCAACCTATTCGGTGATCATCGATCGCATCTCCCACGACATACCATTTTACCGCGCCTATCTCAAGCATGCCGCTCTCAATGGAACGGTCATCATCAATAATCCCTTCTGGTGGTCGGCAGACGACAAATTCTTCAACTACAGTCTCGCGGCCAAGCTCGGCGTGGCCGTCCCCGCTACCGTCATCCTGCCCCATAAGCAGCTTCCCGAGGGCACCACGGACCGGTCGATGCGCAACCTGGAATACCCGCTCGATTGGGACAGTGTGTTTGCCTACGTCGGGGAACATGGGTTTCTCAAGCCAATCGATGGCGGAGGCTGGCGCGATGTCTACCACGTCCACAATCGCGGCGAGTTCTTCAAGGCTTACGACCAGTCCCGCGATCTCTGCATGACCTACCAGAAGGCTGTCGAGTTCAACGAGTATTTTCGCTGCTACGTGGTGGGCCAGAAGAAGGTCCATATCATGACCTACGACCCGCGCAAACCGCACGCCGAGCGCTACGTGCAGGACCCGCCCTCTTATGACAAGAAGCTGCTCAAGCGCATTCATGACGACGCGCTCACGGTTTGCCGCGCACTGGGCTATGACCTCAACACCGTGGAGTTTGCGGTCGAGGATGGCATTCCTTACGCCATCGACTTCATGAATCCCGCGCCCGACGCCGGCCTTGAATCAGTCGGGCAGGCAAACTTCGACTGGATTGTCCGCGAAGTTGCCGACCTGGCCATCGCCAAGGCGAAGAAGGCCCCGAACGTCTCCGACCTCCGCTGGTCTGCGTTTTTAGGGCCACAGATGAAGCCGGTGAAAGCGATAAAGCCTTCAAAGAAGAAGCTTTTCGCCAAGAAGAAGGACGCGCAGGTACGCAAAGCCCAGCGCAAGCAATCGGCCGGCTTGTACTGAGATCCGGAAGCCCGAGTTCGCATTACCGTTTTTTCCGCACCGTTGGTTGCATCTGAGCTCTGTTAATCCATCCTGCTTGCGCGCTCACGCAGTCTTGCGGAACGTAAGGTTATAGCGGTAGGGGCCCGTCATCGGGTGATGCCCGGGCTTCAGGGGCCTCAACCCATGAAAGCGCATTCGCGAAGGTCCGCCCCACACCAGCACATCGCCATGCTCAAGCAGCATGCGCTTCACCTCGTTGGTGCGCGCGAAGCCGCCCAGCAAAAACGTGCACTCAAGTCCAAACGAAAGGGAGACGATCGGCTGGCTCATGTCGCACTCGTGCCGGTCCTGATGCAGTCCCAGCTTGGTGCCCGCCTGGTAGCGATTGATGTGGCAGGCATCGGGACGAAACTGCGGAAACCCCGCCCTCACCGCGCACCGCACGGCAAACTCCGATAGCATTCGCGGCATAGGCGGCCACAGTCGAGCCCGGTGGGGCTTTTCCGGATCCCAACGCCGTTGAAAGGCCTGCTCGGTCCCGCAGTCGGTCACCATCACTGACATCGACAGCCCACTCGGCGCCGTGGCGTGCCGCAGCGGTGCGGCCGCCATAATCGCCTCTGCGGCCCTGAAGAACTCCGCACCCTGCTCCAGTGCCATCCCGCGCATCAGCACGGCCCCAGGAAATACCTCCTCGTGTGTGGGCTCCACTTCAAGTTGGGAAAACAGATTCATCGCTCAACCGCATCATAACTTGAAAAGCGAACAAAAAGCGAATAAATTACATGCTCAAACGCACGCTCTCGATGGCAATTGGCCTCAAGTTCCTTACCACCTTGATCCGTTGCATTTCTGCTGTAAGCTTTCACAAGTAAGGAGGCACCGTGCGCCCATCCTTTTCGCTCGGCATTGAAGAGGAATACCAGACCGTTGATCCAGTTACGCGCGATCTCCGCTCGCACATTGAGACTGAGATGCTTTCCGCGGGCAAGATGCGCCTTCAGGAGCGGGTCAAGGCTGAGATGCATACCTCGGTCGTCGAGGTTGGAACCCGCGTCTGCCGCAACATCGACGAAGCCCGCCAGGACATCTACGAACTGCGCCGCGAGATGATCAAGCTGGCCAAAGAACACAACCTCGTGCTGGTAGCCGGCGCTACACATCCCTTCGCCGACTGGCGCACCCAGGAGATCTATCCTGACCCGCGCTACCACCAGGTGGTCAAGGATCTGCAACTTGTCGCTCGCGCCAACCTGATTTTTGGCCTCCATGTGCACGTCGGGATCGAGGACCGCGAGGCAGCGATCCGCATCATGAACTCGATGCGCTACTTTCTCCCTCACATCATGGCGCTGGCCACCAACTCGCCCTTCTGGCTGGGGCTGAACACGGGCTACAAGGGCTATCGCGCCAAGGTCTTCGAGAACTTCCCCCGTACCGGCATCCCTGACGCTTTTCAGAGTTACTCGGAGTTCGAGAACTACGTCAGCCTTCTGGTGCGCACCAACTGCATCGACAACGCCAAGAAGATCTGGTGGGACATTCGCCCCCATCCCTTCTTCAACACGGTTGAGGTCCGCGCCTGCGACATCCCTCTTCGCGCCGAAGAGACTGTCGCCATTGCCGCTCTCATCCAGGCCACCGCGCTCTACCTCTATAAGCTGCACGAGGCCAACCAGGATTTCCGCCAGTACGCACGCCCCCTGTTGATGGAAAACAAATTCCGCGCCGTTCGCTACGGGCTTGACGGCAATCTGATCGACTTCGGCCGCCAGCAGGAACTGCCCCTGCGCGACCTGCTTGAGGAGTACCTTATCCTCATCGATGCCGCGGTCGACGAGTTGGGCAGCCGCGAGGCTATCGACGGTGTCCGCACCATCATGAAGACCGGCACCGGCGCCGACCGGCAGCTCAAGGTCTTCGAAGAGTCCAATGGCGACCTCAAAGCTGTCGTCGATTACATGGCCCAGGAAACCGCAGCAGGTCTCTAGTTAATACCCCAGCCCGCGTACCACTGCGCGAATCCTGTCTGCGCTGTCGAGCAGCCCCGCTTCTTCGTCAACTGTCATCGGGATGGGCAGAGGCCCTTCAATGCCTTTGCGGGTCACAATCCGTGGCAGGCTCAGGCACACGTCATCAAGCCCGCGGAAGCCGTGCAATAGGCCGCTCAATGGCAACACCCTATGCTCGTCGTGAAGCAATGCCTCCAGGATGTTGGTGACGGCCAGACCGATTGCATAGTTGGTTGCACCCTTGCCCAGAATCACCTGATTGGCAGCGTCTTTCACGTTGTGCAGAATCTCGTCCTTGTCGGTCGAAGTGAGGCGGCCATGACCTTGCACGGCCCACTGGCTCAGCGGAATCGAGCCAATCGTAGCGCTTGACCACAATGGAATCTCCGAGTCGCCGTGCTCGCCTGCGATGTACGCGTGCACATTCTGCACCGCTACACCGCAGTGACGGGCAAGCAGGAATCGAAAGCGCGAGCTGTCCAGAACTGTGCCTGACCCAAACACGCGCTCCCACGGCAGGCCGGTCATCTTGATTGCCACTTGTGTGATCACGTCCACCGGGTTGGTCACCAGCAGTAGCATGGCTCCGGGTGCAGCCTCCACAATCCGCGGCAGGATCTTGGCGCAAATGGCGGTGTTGGCGGCAGCCAGGTCCATCCGCGTCTGGCCCGGGCTTTGCTTGGCGCCCGCTGTGACAACCACCACGTCGGAGCCGCGCAGGATTTCAATGTCGTCTGAGCCTTCCACCGTGCCCGGCGGCACAAAAAGCATGCCGTGATTCAAATCCAGCACCTCGGCATGCACCTTTGCCTTCGAAATATCGAACAGGCTGATCTGCCGCGCCACTCCCCGAATCATTGCCGCGTAGGCAATGGTTGCCCCCACACTGCCAGCCCCCACGATGCCTATCTTTGCCGATCGTTCCGATGTCATCAATTGACCCCTCAGGCCTGAGTCTAAGGCACGCCGGGCCGCCTTTCACGCCCTGGCTTCGAAAGGCCACGGCATGAGCAATGCCGCTAGAGCACTGTCTCGAACTCGGCTTCAGCCGCTGAAGGGGGATCGTTCAGGATGGCTCAGCGCCCATTCCTGGCTCAGCTTGAAAGGTGGGTTTCAGCCCGTACATAACCCAAGCAGAATGAACGTGGGCTTCCGCTCCCGTGGGAAGCGCTCTCGAGCTGACCCACACCCTATCGCCTCTCCCATTTCATTTCGATGAATTTTCCGGTAACCTCAATTGAAGCGCATTCCCCGATTGCGTTGTTTCCTGAGAGGCTTCACCCAACGCATGACCGAGTCTGCAACCCACCTTCTTTCGCTCGACTACCCCACCGAATTCATTGCCGGCGCACGTTCCGCTGTTACTACATGCCTCCGCATCGACCCCTCAGAGAAGGTCACCCTGATCACCGACCGCGTCACCGAGCCCATCGCCGCAGCCCTGGCCGCTCAGTTGGCAGAGCGCGGCTGCCCGTGGAACGTCTTTGTCCTTGAAGACCTGGCGCCCCGGCCCTTGATCGATATGCCGGCGGCCGTGCTTGCAGATATGGAGACATCCCAGGTTTCCATCTTTGCCGTCCAGGTCCAGACCAACGAACTCCGTTCCCGCATGCAGATGACTGACGTGGTCAACCGCCGCCACATGCGCCACGCCCACATGGTCAACATCTCCCCGGAGATCATGTGCCAGGGCATGAGAGCCGACTTCAACCTCGTCGACCGCCTCAGCCAAAAGGTTCTGGAACGCGTGCGCAAGGCCACGCGGATTCGCGCCACCACCGCTGCCGGGACCGACATTACCGCCGAGATGAACCCCGGCTACAAGTGGTTCAAAACCTCGGGAATCATCTCTGCCGAGAAGTGGGGCAACTTGCCGGGAGGCGAGTGCTTTACATCGCCCGGCGAGGTCAATGGGACATTTGTTGTCGACGGCGTTGTCGGCGACTGGCTCTGCGCTCGCTACGGCCTGCTCGCCGCCACCCCCCTGACCATCGAGATCGCCGCCAACCGCATCGTCAGTTGTTCGAGCGTGGACAAGCAGCTCGAATCTGACTTTTGGGCATATACCCACACCGATGAAAACTCTGACCGCGTGGGCGAGTTTGCCATCGGCACCAACCTCGGCGTGGAGCGAGTGATCGGCAACATTCTGCAGGACGAAAAATTCCCCGGCATCCACATTGCCTTTGGCAACCCCTACGGCGAGCACACCGGCGCGCCGTGGCGCTCTGGAACGCATATTGACGTAGTCGGGTTGGGTTTCAATATCTGGCTTGAATCGGAAGCCGGGCAGGAACAGATCATGCGCGACGGCCGATTCCTCATCGCGGCATAATCGCCCTCTTCACGATTCGCCACCGATACGGTTGCCGGATTCCGCCTGACGGGATTCGTGAGTCAACCGGCGGACCTCAGGCGTCTATTCTCTTGCTATGACTCAATCGACGACAGCATCATTGCGAACCCTTGGCAACTCCGACCTTCAACTCACGCCAATTGGCTTTGGCGCCTGGGCCATTGGCGGCGGCAACTGGGAATACACCTGGGGCCCCCAGGACGACAACGAGTCCATCGCTGCCATCCATCGCGCCCTCAATCTGGGAGTCAACTGGATCGATACCGCAGCCATCTACGGCCTTGGTCACTCGGAAGAGGTTGTTGGCCAGGCCCTGAAAGCCTACTCCGGCATCCGGCCCCTGGTGTTCACCAAGTGCTCCATGCGCTGGCACCAGGACCGTGCAATCTATCGCTCGCTCAAAGCCGGCTCGCTGGCCGAGGAACTCGATGGTTCACTCCGGCGTCTTGGAGTTGAGACCATCGATCTCTACCAGATTCATTGGCCGAATCCGGATGAGGAACTCGAAGAAGGCTGGGAGGCTCTGTCCCGATTCCGTCAGCTGGGAAAAGTTCGGTGGATTGGTGTGTCAAACTTTTCAATCGAGCAGATGAAGCGTGCCCAGGCCGTTGCGCCCGTCACCAGTCTGCAGCCGCCCTACTCGATGTTGCGGCGAGCTATCGAGGCGGAAATTCTACCTTTCGCGCAGGCCAATGCGATCGGCGTCATCAACTACTCTCCCATGCTTTCCGGGATGCTGACCGGCGCAATGACAGCCGAGCGGATTGCCGCATTGCCTGCGGAAGACTGGCGGCGGAAGACAATCGAGTTCAACGAGCCCCGCCTCAGCCGGAACCTGCGACTGGTCGAACTGCTCCGCGAAATCGGCGCAGGGCATGGAGTCAGTCCCGGCGTCGTGGCAATCGCCTGGACGCTGCACAATCCAGCTATCACTGCCGCCATCGTCGGCGGTCGCAGCGCCAGCCAGGTGGAAGGCGTTGCACCTGCGTTAACATTCAGGATCAGCGAGCGGGAATACGCTATGGTCAACGAATTCCTCGACGCCAACGTCATCTGACCCGGTTCCACCGCATACAGCAAAAGCCCCGGCGGAGGCCGGGGCTTTCAATTACAAAAGGGTATTGCACTACATCGCGGCTACAAAGTTGGGCACCATGCCGGGCTCGCTGACCTGCAGAAACTCGGTCAACTGGGCTGCCATGCGCGCATACATTGAGGCAGTGCGGAAGGCGTTGATGCGAATCCCTTCATTGGCCTTGCTCAGCGCGTACTGTGTCAGCGTCATGAAAACGCAGACCCGAATCTGCATTGCGTCACTGCGCAGTGTCTCAAGCAGCAGGCGATCGACGGTGTCAGAGTTCCTCGCGGCATAGTCAGCCATCTCCAGCATGACCTGCGCATTCTCGTACATTGCCCACAGCCCTCTTGGACCCTCGATGCGCAACCAAGCGTCCTCGGGAGTTACATTGAGCGCTTCTTGCCATAGGGAATGATCGCCGAGCTCGCGCGCGCTCCATTCAGGTCGCAGGCGAGACAGAAGCGTGTCCCACGATTGCGAGTTGCGTCGGCGCATGCGTTCGCGCCATCGGCCGAGATAGAACACAAGGGCAGCAATCATCGATATTTCAAGCAGTGGCATCATAAGCTGATCCTTCAAGCTGGAATCGGTAACTGCAAACACGCAGCTACACAACTCCGCTGGGTCCCTGCGTACATGCAAGTAATAGCAGAGATTGTTGTAATTGTGGGCGCAAATATGGCCTCTTTAACCCATAAGTTGTAGACGCATCCCACCTATCGGTCAGATCATTCGCAGTAACTTGAAAACGCTTACTTTATCTATTCAATGTTATCGAATCATGGCCAAACGTGAGCAGGGATCCGGCTCGTGGGCGGACGCTAACATTGTGCCGGTGAAGTATCTGCACCGAAGAAAAGAACGCCCTGACCGAAGCCAGGGCGTTTGTTTTCGAAGGAAGAGGTCGAACTACATTGCTGCGACAAAATCCGGGACCATGCCGGCTGCATTCTCTTGCAACAACTGGGTCATCCGTGCTGCCATGCCCGTATACATTTGAGCCGCGCGGAATGCGTTGACACGGACCCCCTCGCTGGCCTGGGTAAAGGCATACTGGCCAAGAGCCATCAAAACGCATACCCTGATGTGCATTGCGTCGCTGCGCAAAGTTTCCAAAAGTAAACGGTCAACGTTCTCACTATTCCGTGCGGCAAAGTCTGCCATCTCCATCATCACTCGCGCATTCTGGTGCATCACCCAGAGACCCTTGGGGCCTTCCATACGCTGCCAGGCATCTTCAGGAGTGGCACTCAGTCCTTCTTGCCAAAGGAAGTGATCGCTCAATTGATGGGCACTCCAGTCGGGACGAAGACGTGCCATGAGCGAGTCCCAGGATTGCGCGTTCCGCCGACTTACGGCCGCGCGCCACCGAACCAGGTAGAACGCAACACCAGCAACCGCGGCAATTTGAACAAGAAGTAGCATCGTTGTAGATCCTCGTACCGAATCTTCAACCGTATCTACCGGTCACAGAGTTCGGGCGACCCTTTGCCTTACCTCTTAACTACTAACAGAGAATCGGATGATTTGGGAGAGAAAAATAGGCCCCATCACCCATAAGTTGTAGATTAAGGCCCGGCAAATCAGGAAATATCCGCCTGACGCTCAGCCTTGTGGGCGCGAGCCATCGTGCCCGTTACCCCGCCCAGTGGAAATGACGGGTCCGAATCGTACCTAATCGATCAGAATGGATTCAACAGGACGTGCCGGAACTTTACTCCCGGCCTCGTCTGTTTTTGTCGGAAGCAGAATCTGTCATTGCGACGCGAGTGCTTCGAGCCGTGCCTGCCATCGCCAGCAAGAGGCTCTGCATCTGCGGAGTGAATTCCCGGCGCTCAGCCTCTTTGGTGGCGAAGGAAACAACCCAGTAGGCCAGGGAGCAAATATAACTGACGGCCACGGCTTGATCGAGGAGGTGGTATTGCGTCCCGTAGGTCTGCGCGGAATGGTTCATCCATACCAATAAACTGACAAGAGAGTAGAAACCAAGGCCTGTGGCGATCTGGAGTTCGCGGTCACGCCAACCGATTGAGAGCAGTTGGCTGCCTCCGGCCAACACCAGGAAGAAGAGAATCCGCAAGACGGAGAAGGTTTCCTGCAGGTGAACCTGTAGCCTGCCCGCAAGCGAAAAGCTGCTGACCCCGGGGCCGGACACAAGCGGCCAAACGACAGCTCCAACGGCGATGATAAGCGCTCCAATAGCGAACAAAGACCAGCGCGGGAGGGCTGCCCTCAAGGGACGCAGCACTGACCACGAAAGTTCAACCAGAACCCCAAACTGAAAAAGGAAGTCGATGGCCAATCCGACTACATAGACGTTATAGAATGCTGCAGGATAGAAGCGCGCCACCGCGAACTGAATAACAATGTCGCTGACGACGCTCCAAACAAGATAAGAAGAAAATATAGGGAACGTGCGGAAAACACCTCTGCCTAGTAGCAGAGCCACGACTACCGCAGTCGTAACGTCTCCTGCCAGCAAAAGTGCAACGTCCAGATTCACCGCCAGCCTCCCGCCAAAGTCCCAAGACAGAAGAGTTTACTACCACCACAGCATTCTAGCAGTAGCACGGACGGCTTCCTAAAATAGTGGGTTGCTTAAGCAACGTGCGGCTGCGGACTCACAACCACCGGGCTGGCGACATGGGGCTGCGGACTCACCACCACTGGGCTTGCGACATGGGGTTGAGGGCTCACAACCACTGGGCTTGCGAGAGCGAAGTGGGGCTGCGGGCTCACAACCACCGGGCTTGCTAGGTGGGGCTGCGGACTCACAACCACCGGACTGGCGAAGTGAGGCTGCGGCGAGACAACTACGGGGCTAGCCATTAACAGGCTGGCACCGGACAACAGCACCCCTGCGAAGATCGGCAGACTGGACTTCAAAACGTTCGCGTTCATAGAGGGTTTGCTCCCTTGGTTACAACTTCGTACCAGAAGAGTAACCCATTAGTTGTACGAGCGCTACGACAAAAGTAACTTTTTTTCTCAAAATTTCGAGAATTAGGGTTGTAACCGCTCAGTTTTGGCGAATAAATGGAGAAACTATAAACTTTTGGTTACCGAAAGTGCCTCCAGAAATCCAAAAACGTCACTTCCAATTGCATCCGACGCAGAAACTTTGCAGAACTATGGTGCAGGCAAAGACGGTAACTCTTGAAGCAACTTCGCCCTCTGATCTGGCATTACCATTGGACTGAGGCACAGATCTTGATCCCAGACTTGCGCAATCGATTCAACCAAGACTTCAACTGGGGGGCGTACCAGGACATGCTGAACGTGCTGGAGCAGCAATGCGGCTGCAAGGTCGGGTTCCGGGTAGCAGAGACGCCCATTTTTGTGCCCCGCGCCCTGCTGGACCAGATGGCCGATGCTGGGGCCGAACTCACCCGCATGCTTCTGGGCAGCCAAACCTATTTAGCCGCCGCACGGATAGCCATCCCCGAGAACCATCGCGTGGCCCAGGAATCCTCCCATCCAAATTTCCTCACCGCCGACTTTGGCCTGGTTTTGGATCAGAACGGCGCTTTGGTTCCAAAGCTCGTCGAGATTCAGGCCTTCCCGTCGGTCTATGGCTACCAACACGTCCTCAGCTCAACCTATAAGGCAGTGTTCAACCTTCCGGAGACACTCGGTTGTCTTCTTGGAGGGATGGATGAAGCTGGCTACTGGGACTTGCTCGCGCAGACAGTTCTCGGAACCCACGATCCTGAGAACGTAGTGCTCACTGAATTAGACCCGTTCAATCAGAAGACTCTTCCGGACTTCAATGTAACTGCGCGGCAACTTGGAATCGCGGTAGTGGACATTCGCAGCCTTGAGCCAGTCCAGAATCGGCTGCACTATCGTTCCACTTCCGGGAGGCTGATTCCCATCCGTCGCATCTACAACCGGGCAATTGCCGACGAATTGATCTCCCGCAAGATTCAACTTCCTTTTGGCTGGACGCAACCGTGGGATGTGGAATGGGCCGGTCACCCCAACTGGTATTTCCTCATCTCAAAATTCTCGATTCCCTGGCTTTCAACTTCCGCTGGGAACAACGATCTCGCGAGCGGTCACCCGGTCGTTCCGCCCGCCGTTTTTGTTAGCGATTTCCTTAATGGGGATGGGTTCGAGCGGCTCGCAAGGGCGGGTGTGCCACTTCCATCTCGGGACGGCCGAGACAATATATATAGTGAGCTGCTCCTCAAGCCGCTGTTTTCATTTGCCGGAAAGGGAATTGAGTTTGGTCCATCGCAATCTCAACTTGAGGCGATTCCCGCTGCGACGAAATCTGATTTTCTCCTTCAGGAGCGCATGCGATTCGAGCCCACCATCGACACGCCGCACGGACTCACACAAGCGGAAGTACGCATCTTGTACCTTTGGCCCGATGGAGGCAAGTTAACGCCGGCACTATCACTTGTGCGGCTCGGCCGCGGCAAGATGATGGGTGTTGATCACAACAGAAACCAGGAGTGGGTCGGCGCATCGGCGGCGTTTTTTCCGCGCGAATCCACTTCAGTATCCAAGTAGTTAACGGTACTTTGTTGTAGTTGACGCGCGCAAAAAACGGGCTGCGCAATCGCTCATAAACTGCTGACTATTAAGCTTATATGCGATGTAGCTGCATGAACTCAATCATGGCGGAAGCTGTACGAAGACCTGCTGTTGCCTGATTGTTACCTAATTGAAAACTTTGGTGCCCTGTGTGGAAATGTAAAAGTTAGTTAGAGTTGCTTAAGCATCCCCCAAACGAACTCTGGGTGCCACTTTATGAGAGCTTCAAAAAAGGTTAAATCGATTTCTGCTGAACTGGCAGAACCAGTCGCATCCCGGCAAGAAGTGCGTTGCGCCGTGCGTTTCCCGCTTGTTTTGCCAGCGGTTGTTTCAGCGGGAGAATCTGAGATGAGTGCTCACACACGGAACATTTCCGCCAGCGGAGCACTTTTTGAACTCGACAGTCAGCTTGTGGCTGGATCGGACATTCGGTTTTCGCTGCGGATGCCTGGCGCTGTGTTGGGCACGCCACGCGACGTTCTGGTTCACTGTCTCGGCCGTGTGGTACGCTGCTGCTTAAGCCAAACGCAATATCTGGCAGCCGCCACAATCGACGAATACAAGTTCGCCGAGCAGTGAGAGCCCGGTAGTTTGGCAGCCCACTATGGACTTCTTGGAAGATTCAGCTGAAGACGAAATCCTCGACGCACCAGTTAAGCCGGGAACGGTCCGCATCATCCTTGCGGATTCCCAGGCGATTTACCGCGTCGGGATTCGCAAGGTTTTTGCGCTTGAAGACGACCTGCGCGTTGTGGCGCAGGCTGACTCTCTTGAAAACCTCAGGCTCGCGGTTGAACGCTTTCCCACAGACGTCGTTCTTCTTGAGGGAAGCCTCCTGGCCGGAACTACTGATGTCATTCCCGACCTGCTCCGGGTTGCCCCTGACGTCAAGCTCATTGTCCAAGCCATTTCATCGGATGAAAATCACACGGTAGAGCTTTATCGTCGCGGTGTGCGGGGCATCATTTCACGGTCAATCTCTCCAGACTTGCTGGTGCGCTGTGTTCGCCGCATTGCAGCCGGTGAAACCTGGATCGACAATCAGTCGGTGAATTGGGTCATCGAGGCGTACCGCTCGCAGGCGTCCGCTCTCGTCAGTCCAAAAACCCAACCCCGGCTCTCTCCCAAGGAGATGGCCATCATCACCTGCATCACGCAGGGCAAGCGCAACAAGGAAATCGCCTTCCAGCTATCTACCACCGAACAGGTCATCAAGAATTATCTGCGCAAGATCTATGACAAGCTCGGCGTTTCAGATCGCCTTGAGCTGGCTCTTTACTGCCTGCATAACAAGATCATCCATTCCGAGGCCGAAGAAGAACTCGTGGCTCAAAAGGTCGTCGGCAGCTAGTTTCGGGCCAATTCGCCTCTTCCAAAATCGCATCTCCTGAATAGGGGATGGTGGTACTTGAATCACAACGACGCGACTGATGCGGTGATCGTGCTGACCGCGGCACAAAAGCACGCCAGGACACAACTAATGTCGATTCTCTCCTGGGTTGGGCTCGACCCGTGGCGGTGCACCCAGTTGGCGGAAACAAGCGATCAAGCCAGACGCTGAGAAAAATGGCGCTGGGGCCATTGAGCGGGGTACTCTGAGCCCTGATCAATCGGCTGGCTCGATCAGCTGTCAACCATTAATCGACTGCCGCAAAACTCTGTGTCACGGTCTTTCGCGCGGACTCGAGCAAGCGGATTAGTTCTGCCAATTCCGCACCGTCGAGGTGCCCCAAAAGCTCCCGTGGAAGACGCTGGATCACCGGGTCCATCTTCTTTAGCAAATCCAGCCCGGCTTCAGATATCCGCGTCCAGATCACTCGCCGGTCATGGGTGTCGCGATGTTGCCGAATGAGCTTCAGTGTTTTTAATCTTGATAGTAATCGTGTAATGTCGGGCTCCGCGGCGATCATTCGACTCCCAATCGCTGTGCAGGTGAGCCCTTGTGGTTGTGCTCCACGCAGAATGCGCAGCACGTTGTATTGTGTCGAGGTCACCCCCCATTGACGGGTGTTCAAGTGAAAGGCGCGGTTGAGGCAGTCGGAGGTGCGCAACACGTTGAGCAGCGCTTCTTCTTCCAGGCTTGAAAAAGGCGCCTCCTGCACGATCTCGAACTTTAGCCCTGGCATTGTCGATCTCCTCCCGGCAAGTCGCCACTTCACGATCTGAGGGAAGCAGACTTGATCGTCTCCGCTTCACTGTTACTGTTTCACCACTTCCAAATTAATGGTCAGCTTGGCGTCGTCTCCCGCAACCATATCTGGAAACATGGTTGCAATGCCAAATGCCGTTCGGCTGATGGTGGTGGTGGCCGAGAAGGTGGTGTGCGGGCGATGGTCCGGGCTCGCAATCACCTGGGTGGGGCCGTCCGCCTCAAGCACAACCGGCCTGGTGACGCCGCGGACTGTCAATTGCCCGGTGATGGTCAGCTTTTTTCCGTTTCTCGCCACCCGGGTGCTGACAAACGTAGCGGTTGGAAACTTGTCGACATCGAAAAAATCTGAACTCTTCAGCACTGAGTCGCGAGGCGATTCTCCAGTGTCCACATTCGTCACGTCGATCGTGGCATTCACGCTGGATTGAGTGATATCCGCGTCGTTGAACTGAAGGGTGGCAGCGACTTTGCCAAAGTGCCCGTGCACAGTTGTCACGGTTAGATGAGAGATGCTGAACTCCACCTGGCTGTGCGCTGGATCGGAAGTCCAAGTAGAGCTTTGCGTCAGGGCAAGGGGAGACGAAATGGCCAGCGCGCAAATGATAAGGGCGAAACGCTTCATGAGGATGAGTTCCTTTCGGCTCCGCAATGCGGCTCCGATTCTATCGTGCTGTCAACATGGGAAAAGACTTCTTCCGTTTCAACAAAAGGGAAAAACGTGAGCCAACCAAAGGGGACTGATCCACTTCCCATTGGATGCTTTGAAGCGGTATTTGTTGCAACAAATATATCTTATATTCAGCGCCTGGCCGACAGGCATGGGCTGGCTGCAAATGCAGTCTGTTATCCTGCCGCCTATGTCTTTCATTGGCCACTTCAGCCGTCTTACCCGTCCGCAGCGCCATACCTTTGTCGCCGCTTTCCTGGGGTGGGCGCTTGATTCGCTGGATTTCTTCATCCTGATTTTCTGTGTCCCGGCCATCGCCGGAGAATTCCATACCAAGCCTTCCGCGGTACTCGGTGCGGTGTTCCTGACGCAGGTTTTCCGCCCGGTCGGGGCACTGCTGTTCGGCATGCTCGCCGACCGCTACGGACGCCGGCCAGTGCTGATGGCCAACATCCTCAGCTTCTCAATCATTGAACTGGCTTGTGCTTTTGCACCATCTCTTGCGGTCCTGTTGGTGCTGCGGGCGCTCTTCGGCCTGGCGATGGGCGGCGAATGGGGTGTCGGCGCGGCACTCGCATTTGAGACCTTACCCAAAGAGGGCCGGGGAACATTCTCCGGCATTCTGCAGGAAGGCTATGCGATGGGGTCGATCCTGGCTTCGGCCGCCTTCGCGCTCTTCTTTCACGGCTTTGGATTTTTGGGGTTGGCCGTTCCTGGAATCGGCTGGAGAGGTTTGTTCATTCTCGGCGCTACTCCAGCTGTTCTTGTGTTCTACGTGCAGGCTCGCGTGCAGGAGTCGCCTGTCTGGCTTGAAGGCTCACGCCAGCGCCGCGCTCGAGCGGCAGCAGGAACGGGCAAGTCATATGAGGCTGGAGCGTCGGGCAAGTTGCTGGCCTTCCTACCAACATTCTTATTCCTCGTGCTGCTGATGACCGCCTTCATGAGTTTCTCGCATGGTACGCAGGATGTGTATCCAACTTTCCTCACCGTTTCTGCGAAGTTGTCTCCATCAACAGTGGGGTTGATCGGCGTCTTGTATGGGTTCGGATCAATCGCCGGTGGAATTGTTTTTGGAACACTCTCAGAAAGATGGGGCCGCAAGCGGGCCATTGTTACCGCGGCCCTGCTGGCGATTCCGGTGATTCCACTTTACGCATATGGACATTCTGCCTGGACATTGGGCGTAGGAGCAGTTTTGATGCAGTTTATGGTGCAGGGCGCGTGGGGAGTTGTCCCAGCGTATCTCACCGAGTTATCGCCTGCACCGGTTCGAGCTACAGCGCCCGGGCTTGCGTACCAGCTGGGCGGCCTGGTCACTTCATGGAACGGCAAAGGACAGGCATTGGCGGCCGAGCGTTGGGGAAACTATCCAGCTGTACTGGCGGTCACCGTCATCGTGGTGGCATTGGTTCTCTCCGGGTTGGCGCTCATGGGCCGCGAAGCCAGGGGACAGGAGATGACCGTCGCGTGAGTCATTGGACTTGTAGTGCCCATCGAATGCCGCATTGACCGATCGATTCCCTAAGATAGCCTGGACACCGGAAACCTGGTCGAAGCTCTAGAATTGATCTCCATGGTCCCAAGCTCCAGCGGTAGTGTTGCGATCGTCGTGATTGGGCGCAACGAAGGGGATCGCCTGAAGAGGTGTTTGCCCGCGGCGGTGAAGGCTGCGGCGATGGTGGTTTACGTCGACTCTGGTTCGGTAGACGGAAGCGTTGCATTTGCGCGATCGGCGGGCTGCCATGTTGTCGAAATAGATCCGGCGCAGCCGTTCAGCGCCGCGCGCGCTCGCAATGAGGGTTTTGCATTCGTGATGGAGCGCGAGCCCGGCGCAGTCCTCATCCAGTTTGTTGATGGCGACTGCGAACTCGCCGATGGCTGGCTCGTGCGGGGCAGGGCGGTGCTCAATGAAAGAAGCGAGGTGGGCATAGCCTGCGGCCATGTGCGAGAAATCCGTCCCCACGCTACTGTCTACAAAACACTTTGCGATCTTGAATGGCAAAAGACGCCTGGAGAACTCAGTGCATGCGGCGGTATCTTCATGGTGCGCGCCAAGGTCTTCCGTGCCCTTGGCGGTTTTCGCGCCGACGTGATCGCCGGCGAAGACGATGAGTTCTGCGTACGTGTGCGGCAGGCGGGTTGGAAGATTCTACTGATGGATGCATCGATGGCCGGTCACGATGCAGCCATGTCGAGCTTCATTGAGTGGTGTCGAAGAGCCATGCGAACCGGCCACGCCTATGCGCAGGTCGCGGCAATCCACGGTAAGAGCGAAGAGCGGTACTTCGTCCCCGAGTGCCGCCGTATCTGGCTTTGGGGCTTGCTGCTGCCGTTGGTTGCACTCTGCCTTGCGCCCTTCCTATACGGGCTCTCGATCCTTGCGTTGATTGGCCTATTCGCGCTCCAGTTCGTCCGCATTTATTTCGGCGGAAAAAGCCGCGGCTGGTCCAGCAGCGACGCGCGCGTCTATGCATGCTTCACCATGCTGGCAAAGTTTCCTGCACTTGCCGGCATGCTGGCCTACCATTGGCGAAGGGGCCGCGGCCGCGCGCCAACAATCCTGGAGCACAAGAGGAGTTCGTAAGCAGCATGACACGTTCATCGCAAAATGCTGCAGTCGAGAGTTCCGGCAGAAAGCGCAGGGTGGCGTTCCTGGGCGCGGGCTACATCGCTGACTGGCATGCGCAGTGCATTCAATCTGTCCCCGGCGTTGAACTGGTTGCGGTGTGTGACCGGGTTTTCACACGCGCACAAGACCTCGCCCGCAAGTTCGCCGTTCCCAGCGCTTACCCCTCGCTTGAGGCGATGCTGGCGGCGGAGCACCAGGATGGAAACGCGCTTGACTCAGTACACATTCTGTTGCCTCCGGATCACCATTTTGCGGCCGCAAAGACGCTGCTTGAGGCCGGCGTTGACGTCCTGATTGAAAAACCGATGTGCGATTCCGCGGATGATTGCGACACTCTGGATGCGCTTGCATTTGAGCGTGATCTGCGCCTCGGCGTGGGGCACAATTTCCTTTTTTCCGCACCCTACGAGAGCCTCCGCCATCATCTGCACAGTGGCATACTCGGACGCCCGCTGGATGTGACCATCACCTGGCACAAGCCGTTGCCGCAGGTTGTTCACGGTCCCTTTGATACCTGGATGTTGCGCGATCCGCGCAACATTCTCATGGAGATTGGCTCGCACTCCGTCGCGCACATGCTTGACCTGGTCGGAGAACCGGCAGAGATGCGGGTTCATCCTTCAGACCCTGTCGATTTGCCCACGGGGCGAAGGTTTTATCGCCGCTGGCAAATTGACGCAGTTGTGCGGCAGGCCGCCGTGCAGTTACGTTTTTCGTTCGCGCCGGGGTTTTCCGAATCCACGATTCACTTTCGTGGTTCGCTCGCGGCCGCAACCGTGGATTTTGAACGTAACACCTGCACAATCGATCGCCATCGCCCCACCGACCCTGATTTCGACAACTACTCAATGCTGGTGAACAAGGCAAAGAGTCTCAAACGGCAGGCCCGTCACACCCTCTGGAACTATGTGGCATCAAAGCTGCACCTGCGCGCACGCGGCAATCCTTATGGCGAAAGCATCGCGAGAGTCATGGACGCTTTCTACAACCCGCGCGGCCTGCCGCTCGATGTGCGCATTGACGGGCAAACAGGCGGCAAAGTGATTCGGCTTTGCGAACAGATGGCCGCCCTAGCCAACATTCCCGGGGAGAAGACCGCTTCGCAAGACTTGGTGGCTCATGCGCGAACTGGCGCCTCGCCGCGGGTACTTGTCCTAGGCGGAACAGGGTTCATTGGCAAGGAGCTTGCGAGCCAGTTGATCCGTGATAAACAAGCGGTGCGTTTGTTCGTGCGCAACCCCAATTCAATTCCGGTTCACCTTCGAGGTCCTGAGCTGGAGTGGCAGGTCGGCGACATTGGAAACCGCCAACAGCTTCTTCGTGCCATGGCCGGAATCGACTGCGTGATTCACCTGGCGCGTGCGAACGTGAAAAGCTGGCCGGAATACCAGGAATATGAAATTGCCGCCACCCGGCAGGTAGCCGAATGCGCTCTTGAAGCTGGAGTGAAACGGCTGATTTATGCCGGCACAATTGACTCCTACTATGCGGGTAAAAACGCGGGAACCATTTCCGAGAAAACGCCACTTGATCGCAGGATCGATCGCAGAAACCTCTATGCCCGGGCCAAGGCAGATTCAGAAAATGTATTGACGAACATGCATAAGAAACAAGGTCTGCCGCTGGTGATTGTCCGTCCCGGGATTGTCATCGGACGCGGAGGGATTCCATTCCACATGGGCGTGGGAATGTGGTGGCACGACGCAGTTTGCCAGTTCTGGGGGGACGGCAAGAAACAACTCCCGCTCGTGTTAGTCGAAGATGTGGCAACTGCCGTCATCGCCGCCATCGATACGCCGGGCATTGAAGGCATGTCCTTCAACCTGGTCGCGGATCCTTGCCTCAGCGCGCAGGAGTATGTAAATGAACTTGAACGTGCAGGCGGCATGAGAGTACGGCGCCACGCAACGCCAATTCTCAATTTCTACATCAAAGACATGGCTAAATGGCTCGTCAAGGTCGCTGTGCGTCATCCTGAAAGGCGCCGACCGTCCTATCGCGATTGGGAAAGCAGGACGCAGCGGGCAGTATTCGATTGCTCGTTGGCGAAAGCAACGCTGGGTTGGCGACCCGTTTCTGATCGCGACGAGATGGTGCGAAGGGGAATTGAAGAGCCTCTTCTTGACCTGATGAAATAGCCCAGTTTGCGCCGCAGGTTTTATGAACAGCGCTTCTACCACGGTGGCGGTGGACTGAACCGGCCTCCGCAAGTCTCCTCCCAGGCCCGGCGCAAAAGGCGCATGTGAATCGCCGCCTCTTTGCGCGCTTGCCCGCGCTGTGGATCTGAACTGCCGGCATTCCGCAACCGCGTCAGACAATTCATTGCAAGCTCGAGCCACAACACCAGCCGAGCTTGCATGCCGTGATGCTTTCGATAATAGAGAAATGTCGAACGCATCCGCCAAAGCACGACTTCCCCTGCGTGGCCCGCAAGCGCGAACGAATTCAACCGCCGACTCGATTCGCCGCCGATATGCATGACCACGATGTCAGGCCAGTACAGAATTCGAAATCCCGCAGCTCTCACGCGCCGACACAGGTCGACTTCCTCGTAGTAGAGAAAGAACCTGGGATCGAAGACGCCAGCCTTGCTTAGGGCCTCGCGCCGCGCAATCAGGAATGCGCCAGTCAGCCAGCCCACATCTGCCGGTTGCAATGGGTCCGCCCAGCTTCGTTCCGGGGCACCGAAGACTCGTGAATGTGGAAACCGGTCAGAGAGCCCGCTCAGAACGAGAAAATTGAACCAGATCGACGGCGAAGACCGCGCGGAGGGTTGCGGTTCACCCTCGCGTCCAACCAGTCGTCCTCCGCCGATACCAACAGTAGGATCGGTCCGCATGTGGGCGAGCGCCAGGGAGAGCGCTCCCGGATGAAAAAATGCGTCGGAGTTGAGCGGAACCAGATACTCGCCTTGCGCTGCTTCGATGGCAAGGTTGTTGGCTACTCCGAACCCAAGATTGACATCATTCCGAATGATGCGGACAGGCATCCCTGCGCCGGAGAACTCCCGTTTAACCATCTCCGCAGAACCGTCCGCGGAGGCATTGTCGACCACCAGGACCTCGGCGCTTTCCCACGGCGGCAGCAGCTCGCATTCAATAACCAGCGATTGCAGGCACTCTCGCAGCAACTCGCGCGTGTTGAATGAAACGACAATGACGGAAGCGGTATATGGATAGGAAGGAGGCTGGATCACGGCCATTCAGCCTTTCGGAACGCCGCACCGGCCTGTCGGAAACGCAGTTTGCCTCCGGCTCCTTCTCGGATTTCGGTGGACGGCTTGATCCGATACGCTGTGTCGCGGTTCGTCAAAGTGCCTCAAGTATAGTGCGAGGCAGCCATCGCAAAGCAGGTGCGGCCAACGGACTATGCTTGAAGAAGACCGCAGTCTCGCATTTCAACCTGCCGTTGTCGCCATGGAGTTGCTTCACAAGACATATGCATTCAAAGCCCACGATTACGCTGATTCCGTATTGTCTGCATTCAGCAGGCTTTGCCGCGATGCTCGCCTTGATCATCGTGTCGCGGATCGCACTGGCACAAGCCGCAGCTCAACCAGAAAGCGACGTCACGCATCTGCGGATCACAAGCCAGGTCGTTCTTCCCGGAGTGACAAGGCTCGGCATCAATCTGGGCCAGCAGAATTACTACGACTCCGGGCAGATGATGAAGAATCTCCTCTTCCGTAATCCCGGATTCGAGGGGATGAGTTTCCGCAGCATTCTGCATTGCAACATGGGTGGGGCGGCTCGATGCGTTGACACGCAGCAAGGCTTTGCCTGGCCGCCTGGCTTCTGGGACGGGGCCGAATTTGAAGTGTTGGATGGCGGTGCTGCGGGGCGGCGAGGCATGGTGCTGACCAGTGGTCCGAGTGGCGGGGGATATGGCCTTGGCCTTGACACCGGCAGCGGCGGCCCGGTTAGCGGGATAGTGTCTGGTGGTTGGATCGCCGTCCAGAAGGATTTTCCGGGAGATCCGGCTGCAGGGTGGTGGCCTTCCTTGAGCGGTGGCGCGCGGATCGATGCCGAACGGAAGGATCTTTCTCCATCCACGCCGGGCCACCAGGCGTTGCGAATCGAAGCAGCAGGAGAAGGCCAGTCTGCGCAGATCAAGTCCTACTTCGACTCGACTCAAGGGCTCACATTTGTGCGTCTCCGGGGCAGGTTTCGCTTGAACTTCAGGGCTAAGGGCCTGACCGGTGATCAGACGGTTCGATTACACGTGGCAAGAATCGTCAACGGAGAAACAACGTATCTCGATCGCGATATCCGACTCACACCTAATTGGGCGGACTACGACCAGGAGTTTACCGTCAACGAAGTTGCCGCGCCGGCCGACTCCCCGAAATTGGCCGGGCCCGTGGAGGTGAGCTTCAACATCCGGGGAACCTCGCTATTGCTGGACGATGTTGACCTTGAGCGGATTGATGGGGACGCCACGAACAGGACGGCCTTTCGCGATGAAGTTGTGCAAACTCTGAAAACCCTGCAGCCCGGGGTGCTGCGCCTCATGTCCAGCGAAACCGGCCTGGGCAGCACTGTGGATAATCTTTTAGTTCCATCGCTCGCCCGTCAGCGCTCTGGATACTCGGCCTGGTCCAGCAAGGAGGAGGATATTCCTGTTGGAGTTCCCGAATTTCTTGAACTCTGCAGGGCAGTTGGCGCAGAGCCTTGGATCGTGGCGCCAACGGCGATCAGCAAGGGCGAGGCAGGCAAACTGGCCGAGTACCTGGCGGGCGGGCCCACAACTGCAGGTGGCGCATTGCGAATCGCCGGCGGGTATCCAGAGCCTTGGACGCGAGTTTTCAAGACCATTCACATCGAGCTGGGCAACGAAACCTGGAACGGAATCTACAAGGGCGAGACGCTGGATGATCCGGCCGCTTACGGTCGCCGTGCGAATCAGGTGTTCGCTGCCATTCGCGCAGGGGCCGGCGTGGACGCGGGCCGATTCGATCTGGCAGTGGGCGCTCAGGCCGTATGGCCTGACCGGAATATCGAATTGCTGGCAGCCGCTCCACAGGCAAACACGCTGGCCTTCGCTCCGTACTTGATGCACGGCGTAACTCGATGGGCAAATGACGACGAGTTGTACGGGCCGCTTTTGGCGCAGCCGGAACAAATGTCGCGAGAAGGTATTGTGCGCGCCACGCAAGCCTCTGCGCGCGGGCGGCAACTCGCCGTGTACGAAGTCAATCTCCACACCACTGAAGGCTCCGCGCCCCAGCATGTCCTTGACCGCTTTACTTCATCGGCCGCGGCGGGACTGGCCGTCACAGAACACATGCTGCGCATGATGCGAGACCACGGTGTCCGCGATCAGATGCTCTTCGCCTTGCCTCAGTATCGTTTCAAGCGGGCAGATGGCGAGCTGGTCAGCCTTTGGGGTAGCGTCGTAGAGATGGGGCCCAATGCGCGGATGCGCCCCCAGTTTCTCGTCGAATCCATGGCAAATCGAGTTGTTCGCGGCAATATGATGCGCGTCGAGGTTTCTGGCCAGAACCCGACACGTGACCAATGGGGGGGCAACGATGGAGTGCAATTGCAAGCTGTTCACGAGCTGGATGCCTATGCTTTCAACGATGGCAAATTCCACGGGTTGATTGTCTTCAATACTGGCCTCGACATATCCAGAACAGTCAGCATCGAGGCTCCTGGCCTCGTTCCAAATGTTAATGCTAACTTATGGAGACTCATCAGTTCAGGACCTGGTTCCGGCAACGAAGCCACGCCAGAGGTGAACGTGGCTGAGGAAACATTCAGCGGTGGGAGACTCACAATTGCCCCATGTACTGTGGTCGTGCTGGAATGGCGGGAATAGAGATTTGCCGGGGTGAATTATTGACTTCGCAGCGGGAGAGCGAACTTGAATATTCTGCCCTGGTAATGTGTTTTAGACCCTTCGGGTAACTGCATCTGGTTACTGGTTTACTCTTTTTGCATGTGCCTAAAGGCGCTATAGTTAAGGCTACAATCTTCAGGATTCCGCCATTGTTTTGCGAGCTGTTCAAGTCGTCGCTTTGAATCGTCAGTCCAGCCAGATTGGCGATGTGAAAAGTCGGACGGGATGAGTGCACCTGACCTGGCTGTCACAAACGCGAAGCGGGGCTCCGTTGCACGAAGAACAAGCGGGCTTGTGGAACCGGATAGAGGCTTGCTGTGCGCTGTGCGCGGACTGGGGAAGGCAAGTCAAATTGAACTGCGGGCCATCTCCCCAGATAAGGCATGCTGAACGGGGCTTCTTGCACGTGCGGGGAATGGAAGCTTGAGATGAAACGGGATTCGAAGCGCCCCATCGCAGTTCTGGGATTACCGTTGGACAGTCTGACTGCCGGCGAGGCTGTGGACGCAATTGAACGTCTGATTCAATCAGGCGGCACACATCAAGTGGCAACCGCAAATCTCGATTTCTGGCTGAATTCCCTTGCGGATCAGCATCTCCATCGGATTATCTCTGGCTGCAGCCTCGTACTACCGGACGGGATGCCGCTGGTGTGGGTATCCAAGCTCTTGGGCTGCCCATTGGCTGAGCGCGTCACGGGCGTTGATTTGGTACCCAGGTTGGCTGATCTTTCGACGCGAAAAGGGTATGGAATTTTTCTCCTTGGCGGCAAAGGGGACGTTGCCCAGCGAGCGGCGAAGGTCCTTGAGCAGGAGCATCCCGGCGTGCGCGTCGTGGGAACCTACGCTCCATCCGAGGAGAACATGGCTCGGTTGGATCAGAGTGAGATCCTGCATCGAATTCACGCGGCAAAACCCCACATTCTTCTGGTCGCCCTGGGTAATCCGAAACAGGAAAAGTGGATCTGGATGCACCGCAAGCGCCTCGGGGTGCCGGTGGCCATGGGAGTAGGTGGCAGCTTTGAGATTCTTGTGGGTGACATGCGGCGCGCACCGCGATGGGTTCAGCGTTGCGGGATGGAATGGGCCATGCGGCTGATGCAGGAGCCATCGCGATTGAGCCCGCGATATCTGCGCGACTTCATCGGATTAGGACGAAGGCTTCCCATGACCTTGATCGCCGCGTGGACGCAACGCCCCTACCTGGGCCAATCGCAGGTTACGACGGTGAGCGAAACCGAAGTCATTCACGTCGAAATATATGGACGACTTGGGGCCAATATCGGACCGGCGATCCAGGAAGCGATCCAGGCCAGCATCGTCAACAGCCTTGTCATGGTGGTGCACCTCCAGCAGGTCAAACAGATGACTGCGGCAGGATTAGGTGTCCTGATGGACGCCAGGCGGCAGCTTCTGGATGCCGGTCTCTCGCTTTCATTGGCAGGTCTGAGTTTCAAACTGCGGTTTCTCCTCAATGCATGGTGTGCCCAACCGTTGTTTGACGAATGGCAACCGGCCATCGCCCATGGCCGATCCCTGGTTCCGGACAACGAATCCGGCTCCCGCGTTGCAATCAGTGGAGATCCTGAGGTACTTCCCGCGCAGACGCGCATTCGTGGTTAAGGCATCGCACGCACGCTGTCTCATGGGTATCGAATGGAGCTGATCATCCTGATTCCGGCCGTCGTCTGCTGCGTAGTGATTGCGCGGGACTCGATTCGCAGCGCCCTGATCAACGTCTATCTTCCCTCGGTTCTGCTTCTACCTCAATTCTTCGAGCTGCGTTTTCCGCACTTGCCGCCGATTACGTTTGCTGCCGCAGCAATTCTTCCATTGGGTCTGGCACTTTGCTTCACTGAGTTGCGTCATTGGCGCTTCGATTGGATGGATTTGCTGGTAGTGCTCTTTGCCGTCAGTGCGGCAGTTTCAGAGGGGCTGAGCTCAGTACTGGCAGACGGCTCCTGGGTGCGGCTGTTTACATCTCCGGCAGAGAAGCTGCATACCAACCTGGGCAATGGAGTGTTCCTCCTGGCCGCCGGCGTCACGACCATCATCCTGCCTTACATGCTGGGCAAACTGCTCATCGAGCAAGGGCAATACAGAGGACAGCCGGTCAGAAAAGCGATTCTGCAACGGTTGGTCGTCCTGCTTGGTTTCGTTGCCACCTTGAGCCTGTTTGATTTCCTCACTGGAACCAGCAGCTGGCAGCTGGTTTTCAAGCACCTGTTTCCCGGTCAGCCCCTGGCGTGGCCCATGCAGGTTCGCTGGGGACTGGGTCGGATTGCCGGCCCCTATGCGCACGCCATTCTTGCGGGAATGATCTTCCTGATCGGCTTGACCTACTGCATCTGGCTGCGCAGGTTTGCGCCCGAATGGGGCAATCGGAAACTGATCAACGGGCTTCCATTCACACCGCGAGGTATGGTGCTGTTCGCCATTGTCGCCGGCCTGCTGATGACCCAGTCGCGGGGTCCGTGGCTGGGAGTGGTCCTGGCCGTGGTCTTCTTTGCCCTTATGCGGACCTTGCCGGTCAGCAAGGCCACAGCAGTTTTTCTCGTGATCATCGGGGTGCTTTTGGTGGCCGGGTACTTCCTGGGAAAGGCATATACAAATGCGCCTCCCGGACAAGCCACCAGCGAAGAGCAGTCGAGTGCCATCTATCGCCGCGACCTGGTTCACAACTACATCCCGGCTGTCTTGGCGCGCAAAGCTTTCGGGTGGGGAATCACGACCCGTCCAACTATGGCCGGACAAGAGTCGATCGACAACGAATACCTGGTGCTCGCAGTCACCCAGGGATTCACCGGGCTGTTCCTGTTTCTAGCGATTGTCGGAGGATGCGCGGCGAGGCTCTTGTGGCTATCCGCCCGGTCCATCTCGATCGAGGATCATGGGCTCGTCTTCGCGCATCTGGCCGTGCTCATCGGATTGATGACAGCGCTCGCAACCGTGTATCTGGGCGAACAGGCGTTCTTGTTGTTTTTTCTCATTTTGGGATGGGTTCAGGGAATGAATCCGGCTCGCGTGTCGACTCGGTCTTTGCCCGCAATGGCACCGCGTTTTGAATTCAGGCGAGTGCTGACCTGAGAGCCGGTCTCTTTCATGCGGCATAGGGTGTAGGAACCAGTTCATCCCCGGTCGGGTGACCGCGTCGGGCCAGTCATCGAGGGGCGGAGAGTTTTGATGGAGCAGTTGTCAATCTGGGTGCTGGCAGTGGCGATGGTGGTGCTTGTTACGCCGCTGTTCCTCAATCTTGCTCTCTGTATCGCTGGCAGTTTCTTTGGCGTGCGTCGGCCTACGGACACCGGCAAGAAGCCCATCGACCTGGCTTTGGTTGTGCCTGCACACGATGAAGAACTGATGATCGCGCGGACACTTGAATCCGTGCGTGCGGCCGACCCGTCGATCCAGGTATTTGTAATTGCCCACAACTGCGCAGATTCCACAGCTTCAGTTGCAGCTGATGCAGGAGCACAGGTTGTTCAGTTGAACAATCCCAGTCTGCGGGGCAAAGGCGCTGCATTGCGCGAGGGCTTTTCGGCCGCACTGGGCGCGGGTGCCAACGCGGTTCTGGTGATCGATGCCGATTCAATCGTCAGCCCGAACCTGGTTTCGGCTACTCGAGCCGCACTGGAAGAAGGAGCGGAAGCGACCCAATGCCGCTACGAGTTGGAATTGCCGGACTTTCGGTTGGGCTCAACTTTTATTGATCCCTTAGCGCGCCTGCGGCTGCTTGCGTTTCGCGGCATGAACGTTGTCCGTCCCGGAGGACGGGCGGGCCTCGGATTTTCTACGGGAATCTTTGGAAACGGGTTTGCCCTCACGGCCGCCACGCTTCAGCGGGTCCCTTTTAATGCAAACAGCATTGCTGAAGACGCTGAGTACAGCACCAGGCTGGTGTCGGCGGGCGTGCGCGTGAACTGGGTTGCAGATGCCTTTGTCCATGCCCGTATTCCAGGCACTTGGGCCACTCAAGCCTCTCAGGAAGCTCGCTGGGAGGGCGGCAGGATGCGGGTGGCCAGTCAGTCAACCGGTAGGCTGCTCTCAGCGATGCTTCACGGAAACTGGCGCACCTTCGAAACCCTTACCGACGTCTGGAGCCTGCCTCTTTCGCGTGGAATCATTGCCCTTCTTCTCACCGCCGCACTGCCCCTGCAATGGCTGCACATTTACGCTTTCGCCTGCGCGGCAATTGCAATGATCTATGTGGTCCAGTCGGCGCTGCTTGGTTCGGAGCCAATGCGTGATCTGACTGCACTGGTGGCGGCACCGCTCTACCTACTGTGGAAAGCGGTCATTACACCGTTGGTGCTTCGCCAATCGCGGAGTCGCGCATCCTGGGCTCGAACCAAGCGCGAGGTGGAACTGCCATGACCGCCTCCCACTTCATCTCCGAGCTTCCCGAAAAGGAATTCGATTGGGCTCTCGACCCCGAGGCAGCTCTCGAACTCGGCGGCGCTGACGCTGCACGACAGTCCTTGAACCAGGTGAATGGTCGCTTTGGAAGCAATGTGATGGCAACCATTGTGGCGCGCCTCGTCAACATGGCCAGGGGCGTGTGCCTGGTGCCTTTTCTGCTCGCCCATATCGGCCTTGAAGCCTATGGCATCTGGGCCACCATCTTCATTCTCGTTTCATACGTCGGCATCACGACACTGGGCATTTCCAATGTCTACATCAAGTACGTGGCCGAGTTTCATGCGCGGCGGGAATTCGATAAAGCCAACGCGCTTCTTTCTACAGGGCTGGCGGTCACCATTCCCTTGTGCGGCGCGGTTTTCCTTGGCTTCCTGCTTGGCTGGAAATGGATTGCACCTTGGCTGCGCCTGCCCCCTGCTCATGCCTCGGACGGCAAAGAAGCCGTGCTGATTGTTCTCGGCGTCTTTCTGTCGAGCATTGCCTTCAATGCTTTTGGCGACATGCTGGTCGGCACCCAGCGCATCGTCTCGACTCAGGTTTTCGTCACTATCGGCATTCTTGCAGAGCTTGCAATGATCGTCTGGCTCGTCCTCGCTGGCCGCGGTATTCGAGGACTGGCCGAGGCTTATCTCGTTCGCACGGTGGTCAATGACGGGCTCTCAATCTGGTGGGCAAGACGTCAGCTCAAGTGGCTCCATCTGTCGCCGCGCAACATCAGCCGCGAGTCGCTCAAGTATGTGGTGCATTTCGGCGGGGTAGTGCAGTTTCAGAGCATGCTCTCCATTTTTCTGGCGTCGGTCGAGCGCGTTGCGGCCCTTGGGCTTATTGGCGTTTCCGCGGCCGGCCTGTTGGATGTAGGTAAAAAATGGCCGGTCTCGCTTTCCACAATCCCTACCGCATTTTTTGCTGCGCTGCTGCCTGCTGCCTCACATGTGGATGCGTCCAGTGACCCTTCCGTGAAGTTGCACGTGCTCGGTGAGCTGTATCTGCGAGGGTCGCGCTACTCTAACCTGTGCACAGCAGCCTTTGTGGCTGCGTTGGCATTCTGGGCCAGTCCGATTCTGCAGGTTTGGCTCGGTCCCGCGTTACCCATGCGGGACACACTTATCCCCCTGTTTGTGCTATTCAGCCTTGCCATGCAAATGCATATGCTGACTGGGGCGGGTACATCCATTTTGCGAGGGATGGGCCGGGTGTACGAAGAGTTCTCGTATTCCATCCCAAACCTGCTGTTTCTGGCCGTCACGCTGCCGGCGGCTCGTTGGATTCAGGGCAGGTGGACCCCCTTTGGAATCGGGGCTGCAGTTTGCCTGGCTACAGCCTGTGCTGCCTGCATACTCATGGGCAGGATGCTGTGGGTGCTCGATCTTGGCCTCGCTCGCTTCATGCAGGTGGTGATTGTGCCGGGCGTTACGCCTTACCTGGTGGCAGGCGCGTTGGCTTGGCCTGTCGCCTCGCTGGTGTCTCAAGTCAACCGCTGGCAGGGTACGGGTGTTTTATTGGTCGCGGGCCTTCTTTACGCGGCAGGGGGCTTCGCAGTGCTGCATCGGTGGGTGTTGACGGACGACGAGAAGCACAAAGGGCTCGAACTGGTTCAACAGAGCCTCGGAGTTCTTCGCGGGCGGGAGGTAGCGGCATGAAACTCTGCATGCATATCCCGGTTCTTCTTTTTCTGATGGCTGGAGCCTGCGTCCTTGTAGCCCAGACCACGGAACCGTCTCAGGGAACCAGCGCGCAACCGGACTCTCCCACACTCAAGCCGAATCCGCTTGAAGCCCTGCGCTCGTTTCAACCCCCTGAGGACGAGGAATACAGGCTTGGCAAGGGCGACGAAATCGCGGTTGATTTTGCCGGACGCCCCGACCTGGCAGCCAAGCTCGTCGTCGGCCCCGACGGGCGCATCACGTTGCCTCTGGCCGGCGACGTGAGGCTGGATGGGCTGACCCGTTCCCAGGCTGCGAACGCCATCGACACCGCGCTCTCCGGCTACTACTCCAACCTGGCATCCCAGGTTACCGTAACCAAATACACTTCGAACAAGATTCTCCTCCTGGGCGCCGTTGATAAGCCGGGCGTTCTCACGTTTGACGGAACTCCTACCTTGCTTGAGGCGCTGACAAGGGGTGGACTCGCCATCGGTCCAAACAAGACGTCGCAGATTCCTGAGCGCTGCGCGATCTATCGTGGAAGGGATCAGGTGGTGTGGGTCCAGCTGAAAGCCTTGATCGATTCCGGCAACGGCCTGGCTGACTTGCGCCTGCGCCGCGACGACGTGGTTTATGTGCCTAACGGAGCGGAGCGCTTTGTGTCTGTTATCGGCGAAGTGCAAAAGCCCGGGGCAGTTCCACTGACCAGTACTTCCACGCTTGCCGGTGTGCTGGCGGAGGCTGGTGGATTCACCGGCAAGGCCGGCAACAAACCTCACATTCAGATCGTCGATCCAGCCACTGGCTATTCGCGAATGATCTCCTTCAACGACATTCTCAATCCGGCAAAATCACTGGAGATCACTCCACGGCCCGGCGAAATCGTGTTCGTACCGCAGTCCGGTTTGTATCGAGCTACATATGTGCTAGAGCGGTTCAGCCCGCTGATCTCTGCGGGCACGTTCGCCGCGGTTGCGGTGGGGTTGCCATGATTCATTTGTCAGGTTCATCGGATTCCGCAGACCGGTTGCGCGTCGGCGACTCCGCCCTCGGGCCACCAGGTTCGGCGGTCCGCTCAACCGTGCCTGGAAACGCCGAGCAGGCTGTCTTCCGCTTTGACCTGGTGCGCAGCTTGCAGATGCATCGTCGTCTTGCATGGAGCATCGCGCTCGGTGGGCTGGTGCTGGGGCTGCTCTACTATTTCTTCACCTGGCAGGTCTACCTGGCCCAGAGCGTGGTGTACATTCAGCCGGCGCCGCCTTCGGTCCTGCAGCAACCTGGCAGCCCGGCGCGATGGCCCTTTGACAGCAACACCTACGAGTCCTACATCGCACAGCAGATGTTGAACGTCACTCGCACCGATGTTTTGGCAGCGGCGTTGCACAGTTTGGGCCACGGGAGTTGGTGGAAGAGCGACGAAAGCGAACAGGCTGCAATCGAGCGGCTGCGCCGGAGAATTGAGGTCGTTCGTGAGGGCTCAAGCTATCAATTCTCAATCGGCGTCCGAGCCTCCAACCCTGATGTCGCCGCCAACCTTGCCAACGCTGTGGCTGCCGGCTACATCCAGAGTTCGCTCGGCGAGCAGAAGGCGGGTGATGCGCAGCGCTTGACCGTGTTAAGCGAAGAGCGCGACCGCATGCTGAAAGAGCTCACTGCCGATCGCGTCGAACAGGAGGAGCTCAACAAGCAACTCGGTCAGGCGACAATCGGAACCGCGGCTCCCGATCATTTTGACGACGACATCGCCCGGATACGCGCCGAGCTTGTCAAAGCCCGCTCAGACCACGACGAAGCGGCGGCCCGCTACGCCTCGGTGGATGCAGAACATGGACCAAGTTCCGCAACCCTTGATGCCGAAGCAGACGAGCTTATCGCAACCGATGCCGGCCTCGTCAGCATGAAGACTTCGCTCAACCAGCGGCGCGCCATCCTCATCTCGCAAATGGCCAACCTCACTCCCAACCACCCGCAATACAAGCAGGATGCGGAAGAGTTGGCCAAAATCAACGCTTCGCTTGAGTCAATGACCAACGGCTTGCGCGCCAAGGCAGCAGCCCGCATTCAACTGCGACTACGAGGCGACCTTGAACGGACAGCAGCAATCGAGGCGAGGTTGAATGCACAGCTCGGCCAGTTGACAACGGCAGCGGGCGGGGCCACATCCAAGCTGCAACGTTCAAGCGACCTGGTGGGCGACATAGCCCGGCTGCAAAGCCGCTACTCAACCGTAGACGAGCAATGGCGCAACCTGATGCTCGAGGACGGTGCCCCAGGAGCCGCGTTCCTCACCACGCCCGCTGTTCCGCCGCTGCACACCGCCAAGTCCGGTGCTTTGCGGAATGCGCTGCTCATCGTTTTTGCAGGCCTCTTTTTCTCAATTGTCGCCGCAGTGGTTTCTCACAAGACGGACCCAACGCTCTACATCGCCGCCGATGTCGAGCAGGTCCTCGGCTTTCCGTCCCTTGCCCAATTGCCTGACTTTTCTGAAGTCATTGACGGCGTTGCAGAGGAACATGTCCTGCGCCTTTCCGCAGCTCTCGACTTTGCCAGCAAGCAAGGCGATCTTAAGAGCTGCATCTTTACCGGGACCGCGCCCGGTGCAGGTGTCACCACCATCGTCACCCAGGTCAGAGCGATGTTGCAGGCCATGGGAAGTTCAGCGGTTTTGGTGGATGCTTCTGGAACGCCGCCATCCGCTTCGTCCGCCAGTTCCGCCGAAGAGGGGACCACAATTCAGTCGGACCAATTGCTGGCCGCTACCCAGCGGGGTAGTCGCCCGTCGGCCCTGGTCCAACAAAAAGAGGAAGAGGCCGAAACGCAACCGGGGGGCATCGTCCTCACCGATACTGCACCGCTCATTGTCTCGGCGGAAACCGAATACCTGGCCAGGTTTGTTGACTGCGTCATTGTCATTATCGAATCCGGCGTTACTACACGCACCGAGTTGCGCCAGGTAGCGACCACGCTGCAGCGGCTTGAAGTGGCCGCCGTGGGATTTGTCCTCAACCGAATCAGGCTTGAAAAAGCTGACCCGGCGTTTCGCAACTCCGTTCAGGCCATTGAGGACCATCTGGTTTCGAAAAGCCGGACGAAAGTGCAGAACAGGCCAAGCATCGAAGACACTGGGCCGATGGGGCCCGCGGTCGTTGAAGAAACCGCGGCGGAGACGCAAATTCCTGAAAAGATTGCCGAGGCCCCTGACTCCAACCAGTCGGTTCCGCCAGTTGCCGCTGAAGCCAAACCTGAGATTCCAGAGCCGCGCGTTCAGGAGCACCTGTTTGTGCCCACCGAGCCTTCGCCGGTTCCGCCTCGAACCTCCAAGGCGCCACCACAGAAACGAATTGCACCGATGTCGAGCGCGCTGCCTGCCCTACCGTCTTGGCTCAGAGAACTCGATCCACCTGCCGCTGCGCAACAAGCCAAACCCGTCCCGGATGCTGGAGGTATTGCAATGACCCCGGCTGTATCCGCTCCGATGCCAGTGGCTATTGGCGGCAAGCAGTCAAAGCCCCCAGTTGAATCCATCACGATTCACGAGGTGCAACCGAGCGCTCCAGCTGCCGCTCCTCTTGCTTCTGCGCCAAAGGAGAGCATTGAGACGACGGTCCAGGGTTCTGTGCCCCCGGCGCAATCCTGGGAGCGCGTTCCTACTGTCAAGCCCGTTCCTCGGAAAAAAGCCCCGGCACTGAAGGAACAAGCTCTGGGGGGCGAAGAGGGCGGATCGCGTGTTGCCTCCCGCTTCGATGGGCTCAGAAACTTCGTCACCATCCTTGGACTGAAGGCAGCGCAAAATCAACAAGCATTCACGGAATCAGAACCATCTTTTCCTGAAGGGACAGAACGAGCGCCAGAACGTGCAAGTGCTACCCGCACCATCACACCGGAACCGAAACCGGCGCCCGCTCCAAGAGTGGACGTTTCGCCCACTCATGTGACCGCACCACCGGAATTCCTTCCTCCCAGGGCGGCTGCCGAAGCCAAGGGGTCAGACGACTCCGGTGAGAACGGCTCGTCGAAACACCCCAATCGGTGGGCAAAGTCGGACGAAGTGGGCATCCTTCCTTCCCGTCGAGGCCAATACAAGAAGAGATGAGGACCGCGGCCTGAGGAGCCTTTCTTGGGGCCGCGACCACGCGGATTCAGCCGCGTCAGGGCAGCGCTCATTTTGGGCGAATCAATTCAATCCGGTCGCGGGTCCGCACCCAGGTGTTGCCGGCCATGCGCCCAACAGCGTCCAGGCCTGCTGGATCCACTCGAAAGTCCTCCATGAGATCTTCCTGCACATGGAAGCGGACCACCTCGCCAAGCACGACGACGCCTCCACCCGGCGCGCGGCTCGTGTAGATCACCTGCAAGAGCTTGCACTCCATCTGCGCCGGCGACTCGGCCACACGCGGCGGGAGCACTGAGACGCTGGCAATGGGTGTGAGACCGGCCAGCACAAACTCATCCACTTCCGGGCCAACTTCAGCAGCTGTGGTGTTTGCCGCGGCGGAAATCATTTCGCTGACGACATTCACAACAAATTCCCCTGTTTCCTCCACGTTTCGCAGTGTGTCTTTTCGTATGTCCCGCGCAGATTTACCCGGATCCCGTACCGTGGGACAGAAGAGCACCGTGGGCGGGCTGGAGCCAACGCCCGTGAAGAAACTGAATGGAGCAAGGTTGGCATGACCCTCGCGGTCAACGGTTGAAACCAGCGCTACCGGCCGAGGGACGATGATCCCGGTCATCAACTTGTAGACTTCGCGGGTCTCACAATTTGCAGGATTCAAGCTGAGCATGGCAGATGATGGTGCGTTCGCTGCTTCCATACCTTTAGCCTAGAGCATCTTCCAGCCTCGCGCTCGTCTAACAGAAGAATTGGGCTAGTGACTTTCGGGTGTGACGGTTGTGGTGCATTGCCTGAAATTTGTCCGTTCGTAACACAGTTTGGTGCACAATCATTAGAGCGGAATCACAGTTTCCGGGGCGTCGTGGCCAGGGAGTCGCAATTCTCTGCTCGCGGAGCCTGAATTTGATTCCCGGGGTAGAGACGGAGAAGAGCATTGCCGCGCATTCATTTTCAACAGCAACTCGCCGAACTGAAGGACAAGCTTCTTGCCATGGCTGCCCTGTCGCAGCTGGCAGTAGAGTCCGCGGTCGACGCCTACCTTCAGCGTGACAAGGGCCTCTGCCAGTATGTCAAGCAGAACGAAACGGCCATCAACTCCGCGCAACGAGAGTTGGACGAAATGGCCTATGAGCTGCTCGCCAAAGAGCAGCCGATGGCCATCGACCTGCGCTTCATCCTTGCCGTGATCAAGATCAACGGTGACCTGGAGCGCATCGGCGACCAGTCGATGGGGATTGCCCGCCGGACCAAGGATATATTGAAGACCGAAGAAGTTGATCTTCCAGTGGATTTTGCCGCGATGGGAGAGTTCGCCGGACGCATGATCCGTTCCGCGGTGCAGGCGCTGCTGGATGGCGATGCCCGCCTGGCCGATTCTGTGCGTGACATGGACGATGAGATCGATCGCATGAACCGGCGCGCCCATGAAGACTTACTGAAACTGATCCAGGAACGGCCTCAATATACCCAGCAGTCGATGAACGGCATCCTTGTGGCGCGAAACCTCGAGAGGATTGCAGACCACGCGTCCAATATCGCCACCGATGTGATTTTCTGGATTCGAGGTGCGGATGTCCGGCACCAGTTAAGCATGTCCATGGATTGATCGAGCTAATTGTCGCGGTGACTGCGTGCCAATGTCTCTCCACCTGGAGCGCCAAGTGCGCCGGGGTGGACCAGGCCGTCTGCAATACTCTCATTGAAGTACTGGCCGGGCTCAACCCAGCGCCGCTCGAATTCATCCAGCGGCAGGGGCCGGCTGAATAAGAAACCCTGAAATGAATTACACCCGAGGCTCGTCAGGAAATTCCGCTGCTCTTCGGTTTCAACGCCCTCGGCAATGACCGGCAGTCCCATCGCCCGGCTCAAGGAAATGATGGTCTGCGCAATGGCGCCGCTGGTGGCGTCCACCAGAATGTCCCTCACAAATGACCCGTCAATCTTCAGTTTGTCCAGGGGCAGACGCTTGAGATACGTCAGCGAAGAATAGCCAGTCCCAAAATCGTCCAGCGAAAACCTCAAGCCGTGCGACTTCAGCTCGGTCATTTTGCCGATCACGTCTTCAATGTTGTTCGCCAGCATGCTTTCAGTCAGTTCCAACTCAAGACAATCGGGATCGGCGCCAGTTCGATCGAGGGCTGACAACACCTTCTTGACGAAATCCGGCTGGCGCAGCTGCAGAGCGCTGATGTTGACAGCAACCGAGATGTTGAGTGGCCGGTCTTGTTCCGTCCAGGAAACAATCTGCTTACAGGCGGCTTCCAGAACCCAATCACCCAAGGGCAGGATCAACGCCGTTTCCTCGGCGAGGGGAATGAATTCGCCCGGAAGCAAAAGCCCGTGCCTGGGATGATTCCACCTGATCAGCGCTTCCGCCCCAATCAATTGGGCCGATTCCAATTGCGGCTGATAGTAAAGAACAAACTGGTCCTTCTTGATCGCCTGGCGAAGATCTTCTTCCATCGCGGCCCGGGCGTTCACGGCAGTCTGCAATGCGGGAGAGAAGAAGCGCAACGTATTGCAGCCGGCCTCTTTCGATTGGTCCATGGCAATATCCGCCTGCTGCAATATCTCGTCCGCGCTCTCTTTCCTGTCTCCAAACACGGTGATGCCAATGCTTGCTGTGCTGCGGCATTCATGGCTGCCGATCAAGTAGGGCTGTGCCACTGCTGCAAGGATCTTTTCTGCAGTGGTCTTTGCATCTTCAGCAGCATCTTCAGCGGTTTCGTTCAGATCTTCGAGCATGACCACGAACTCATCTCCGCCTAAACGAGCTACGGTGTCTGCTTCGCGAACGCATGTGGTCAGGCGCCGCGCCACTTCCTGCAGAAGCTGATCTCCGGTTTGGTGGCCGAGGGTGTCGTTCAAGGTCTTGAATTGATCAAGATCGATGAACAGCAGCGCGTGCATGCGGTTCTGGTAAGACCCGGCGGCCAGAACCTGTCTCAGCCGGTCAAGCAGTAGACGGCGGTTCGGCAACCGTGTCAACGGATCATAGAAGGCGAGGCTTCTGATCTCATCCTCCGCTGCTTTGGCGTCGGAAACATCCCGGGTGACCGAGAGGATGCAGGGAACACCGTCGAGCTCAATCACCGACGCGGACATTAACCCCCACATCTGGGTTCCGTCCTTCTTTCTGAACTTGGCCTCAAGATCCCGGCACGATGAGTTGTTGCGGAGAATCTCCAACAGGTTTTGCCGGTCGCGAACATCTGCCCAGATGTTCACTTCAAATGACGTCCGCCCGATCACATCCTCGCGATCAAATCCGGTGATATCGAGGAATGCCTGATTGACCTCAATATAAAGTCCGTCCGAGATGCGATTGATATTTACTGCATCCAAGCTCATCTGGAATGCGGTTCTATAGCGCGCTTCGCTTGTTCGCAATGCTTGCTGTGCCGCCGACAGCCGATCTTCCGCAGCCTTGGCATCCGAGATATCCCGCAAAATACTGAGCGTGCAGAACACGCCCTCAATCTCGATGACCGATGACGACAGCAGCACCCAGATGAACTCGCCGTCTTTCTTCCGATACCGGATTTGCACATCGCGAAAACTCGCGTTCTTGCGCAGCATTTCAACCAGATCTTCTCTAGTTCCCGGGTCCACCCAGAAATTGAGATCCGAGGATGTCCTGCCAATTACTTCTTCCCGGCTATATCCCATGATGTCCAGAAAGGTCTTGTTGACATCGATGTATCTGCCGTCGCCCAGATGGCTGATGCAAATGCCATCAAGGCTGGTCTGGAACGCGGTGCGGTAGCGCTCCTCGCTGGCGCGCAGTGCGTCCTGCAGCGCACCAAGGCGCTCCTCAGCTATCTTCCGGGCGTTAATATCCTCCACCACAGCGATGTAATGCAATGCTCGTCCCATCGCATCGCGTTGGGTTGAGGCCGTGATCTTTGCCCAGGTCAAGCTGCCGTCCTTGCGGATATAGCGCTTCTCCCAGGTTGCGCGACCAGCCGCTACTGGCGGAATCCGGTCGAGAAACACGATGCTATCGGGCAGATCCTCTGGAGCCGTGATTTGTTGGAATGTCAGGCCCGGAACCTCCTCGATCGGGTAGCCGATAATCTCCGCAAACCGCGTATTGCATCTCAGGATCGGGCCGTCAAACGAGGTATGAACAATTCCCACTGCGGCTTGCTCAAAGGTCTGACGAAAGCGCTCCTCGCTGTCCCGCAGCTTGAGTTCGGACTGTTTGCGCTCAGTGACGTCTTTGATCACTCCGCGCATTTTGGCCGGATGGCCCTGGGCATCGAATTCGAGCCTGCCCACCCCATGTACCCAGCGCTCCGCTCCATCCGCTCTGCGAATAATGCGGTACTCCTTGTCGAAGGCAATCTTCTTGCCCACAACTTCGTTCACAAAGTAGGCGGTCATCATGTCGCGTTCATCGGGATGGATAAGCGACGTCCACCCCTCGACAGTTCGTACATAATCCTTGTCTATTCCAAAAATCTCATCCATCACGTCTGAACTGATCCACTTATCGGATGAGACATCCAAAACATACGAACCTAGCCCGCCGACCCTCTGAGCCTCACTCAGCGACTCCAGGCTTTCGCGTAGCGCGATTTCGGTTTCTTTGCGCCCGGTGATGTCCTTCCCAAAGACGGATATTCCTGTTGTCGTCCCATTCACCACAATGGGGTTCAACGATAGTTCCACGATGCTTCCATCGCCTAAGGTGTACTCCATCCGGAACGGGCCTTCCGTGAGAACGCGCTCATAGAGCGGAGGCCAGAGTACAGCCCTCTCCGGTGGCAGGGCTTCTTCCAGGTGCATTCCCGCCGTGAGCTCAATTCCGAAGCCGGATAGGATTTTCTGTTTGATCGCGCTGTTGAAGGCAAGTAGCCGATACTCTAAATCCACTGACCAGATCAGGTCTTCGGTGCTCTCAATCAACGCTGCAAGGTTTGCTTCCGCGTGATTGCGCATGACGGCCTTTCTAGCCCGGTACATCTAGTCTCTCCCGAAACCTGAACCCGGGAGCCCCAGTGAGTATGAGATTGAATCTGCACCCCGTTTTGGGCAGGCCACATCAAGATACAACTTTCACCCCGGTCGCGGAATACCACTTTCACCCACCGCAATACCACTTTGATTCCGGGAACAGCGACAACCTTGAAGCCTACCCCGTAAAAATGGGCTGAAGATTTGCAATTCAATTTACTCCAAGCATTTAGGTTTGGCTATAGATATTTCCTGGGAGGCAAAGAGGTCCCGCCTGGTGCAGGTGGTGACCTCTTCAATCCCGATCCTGAAATTCGTGGAAACGGCCTTCCAATTCAGTGTTCACGGAATTCGAGCTTTTGGGCCTTTCCCCTGAAGTTTCCGGTCGCAGATCTTCGTAGCCGGGCGCTAGACCTTCACCTGCGGGTGCGTGGCATAGTGCAGCAGCACAGCCACCGCGCAACTGGTCAGGCGAGTCTCCGCCGAGTCGGCCCGGCTGGTGAGGATGGTGGGAACCCTGGCGCCGAGAACAATGCCCGCCAGTTGCGCCCCGCCCAGGTACTCCAACTGCTTGGCAAGCATATTGCCGCTCTCCAGATCGGGGACCACCAGGATATCCGCCTGCCCGGTAACCGGAGAGACCAGGCCCTTGATCTTTGCCGCCTTGACGCTGACAGCTGTATCGAAGGCCAGCGGCCCATCCAGAATGCCGCCGGTAATCTGGCCGCGCTCGGCCATCTTGCACAAGGCTGCTGCGTCCAATGTGGACTTGATCTTCGGATTCACCGTCTCCACCGCCGAAAGCAGCGCCACCTTCGGTTCCGGAATGCCCAGCGCATGTGCCAGGTCAATAGCGTTTTGCACAATGTGGATCTTGTCTTCGAGCTCAGGCGTGATGTTGATGGCGGCATCGGTAATCATCAAGGTGCGGGCATAGGCCGGCGTATCCATGATGAAGACATGGCTGATGCGGCGGGCGGTGCGCAACCCGGTATCGGCCTTCATCGCGGCCTTCATCAACTCGTCGGTGTGCAGGCTCCCCTTCATCATTGCCAATGCGTTGCCGGAGCGGCACATAGCAACGCCCAGCTCGGCGGCTTTGCGCTCGCTGTCACAGTCGAGGATCGGGTAGGCACTGATATCCACGCCGATCTTCACCGCCAACGCCTTGATGGCTGCTTCGTCGCCGATGAGTGTGGGTTCGATCAGGCCCTCAAGCGCAGCTTCAACCGTGCCCTTCATCGCTACATCCGACAGCGGCCAAACTACCGCGGTGGAGAGGGCGGGAAGCTCCTTGCAGCGCTCGATAAACTTGTGGAAGACGTGGTAGTCGGCGGGGTGCCCGACCAGCGGGTCAACAGCAACTGCTTCAGCCAGGGGTGCAAGATCGCTCATCGGTGTTTTCTCCAGGCCGGCACAGCGGATGGCTGGCAGGCATCTCGACTTCATTTTCGCCTGAATAGGATGAAGCGCATGTGTTAAAGGTCACACTACGGCGCTGAATCTCACATCGTGGTAGCAAGTACGCAGCACTCCGCCCCTTTCCCCTCGATAGTCTGTGCTGCTATGCTGCGTTCGCGCAGAAAAGCGATTTACGAAGGAGAGAACGGTATGTGGTTCCTTGGTATGGACGTGGGCACGGGCGGTACCCGCGCTGTAGTCGTGGACGGAAACGGCAAGCTGATTGCTGGTGCATCGTGCGACCATGAGCCGTTCAAGACGGCTCACCCGGGCTGGGCTGAGCAGGACCCCGAAGATTGGTGGCGCGCTGCGCAGGAGGCAATTCGTGGCGCGCTCGCATCCGCTCCGGCGCCAGGGGAACCAATCGCAGCTATTGGTCTCACCGGCCAAATGCATGGCGCCGTTCTGCTGGGCGAGGCCGGTCAGGTGCTGCGCCCGGCCATGATCTGGTGCGATACCCGGACCCAACCAGAGTGCGATTGGCTGACCGAAAAAATAGGCTATGAGCGGCTCATCGAACTCACCTGCAACCCTGCTCTGCCCAACTTCACGCTCACCAAAGTTCTCTGGGTCAAGCAGCATGAGCCGGAGATTTTTGCCAAAATCCGCCACATCCTCTGCCCCAAGGATTATGTGCGTTTCCGGCTCACAGGCGAATATGCAATCGACGTGCAGGAGGCATCGGGAACCCTTCTGCTCGACGTGACCCATCGCAGATGGTCAAAAGAAGTTGCAGATGCGGCGGGCATTCCCGAAAGCTGGCTACCCAAGGTGTATGAGTCGCCTGAGGTGTGTGCTCGCATCAGCGCAGGTGCTGCCGGGCAGTCAGGCCTGGATGTGAGCACGCCCGTCGTGGCAGGCGCCGGTGACCAGGGCGCTGGAGCGGTGGGCATGGGGATTCTGCAGCCCGGGTCGGTTTCGGCAACGATTGGAACTTCGGGCGTGGTCTTCGCTGCGACTGCGGCGCCGACGAAGGATCCAAAAGGCAGGCTGCACACGTTCTGTCACGCGGTTCCAGGGTTATGGCATGTCATGGGGGTCACCCAATCGGCGGGCCTCAGCTTCAGCTGGCTCAAGGAGACGTTCTTCGCCGGGCAGGATTATGACAACCTCACCGAATCGGCCGCGCAAATTCCGGCGGGCAGCGATGGCCTGGAATGGGCCCCATATCTTCTTGGCGAGCGCACGCCGCACCTTGACCCTGAGGTAAGAGCGGCTTTTGCCTGCATTTCCACGGTGCACACGTCTGCACATTTTGTTCGTGCGGTGCTTGAAGGCGTCACCTACTCGCTCGAAGACACATTCGCCCTTTTCGCCGAGTTAGGGATACCGGTAAGCGCCATCCGATTGGGCGGGGGCGGTGCACGCGGACCCCTGTGGCGCAAGATTCAGGCGGGAATTTACGGTCAGGCCGTCGAGGTGCTGCGTGCTGAAGAGGGCGGAGCATTCGGATCCGCGTTGATGGCAGGCGTGGGAGCAGGGCATTGGGCCAACCTCGACGAAGCATGCGCGCAGGCCATCGAAGTTGCCGAGCGCATCGAGCCGGATCCAGCAGACCTTGCCGCCTACAAAACTGGATATGCAAAGTGGCGCAAGCTCTATCCCGCATTGAAGACCTTGCGATAAGCAGGTGCCATCTTCCCAGCTGGCCGGTGTACAGCAACCGCGGTGATGCGTTAGGCTGACAGGCGTTCCGATATCGTTGAGGAAGACCTGATGCGCATTCATTTTGCTTTTATTTCCATATTGCTTGTGTGCGGCGGAATTGACGCCGCTGCGCAATGGAAAGCCACGCCGGTACCGGCGCCGACCTGTGCCAACCTCAACCTGGTGCCCGCTCCACGCGAGTGCGTCTCAGTTCAGGCATTTCGAGTTGGGAACTCGGGATTCCACTCGGTTGCAGACAAGAATGCGGGCGACGAATTTGCCGTGAACGATCTGGGTGAATCGCTCGCCACCCGTCATCTGAGCATCCATGTCAATGATGCAAACACGATTTCGCTCCTCCACGCTGGAACCGTACGTGCAAAGGAGTTGCTTTCCAGGTACCACCTTGCTTTCGATCCCGCGATGAACGATGAGGGTTACGTTATCGTGCCTGACGGGGCGGGCGGACTAGTGGTGATCGCGGAATCTTCGACGGGCGTCTTCTATGGCGTCCAGACGGTCAAGCAACTGATCCGCAGTAACGGCAAAAACACCGCCCTTCTGGTTCCGATCCTCCGCGACTGGCCGGCCATGGCGCATCGCGGCCTTTCCGACGATTGGTCGCGGGGTCCGCTGCCGAATTCGGATTTTCTCAAGCGCGAGATCCGCACCCTGGCCGCTTACAAGATCAATATTCTTTCACCCTATTTTGAGCACACATTCGCGTACGAGAGCTCGCCGATTGCGGCGTTTCCAGGCGGGGCCATCACGCCAGATGAAGCCCGCGAACTGGTTGCGTACGCAGCCAAATATCACATCACCATCATCCCTGAGCAGGAGTCGTTTGGCCACTTACATCACCTGCTCAAGTTCGAACAGTACTCGCTACTCGGTGAGAGCCAGCATGGATCCGTCCTCGCTCCGGGTGACCCGGATACACTTCCGCTGATTGGCAGTTGGTTTGCAGAACTGGCCAGGGTTTTTCCAGGCCAGTGGGCGCACATTGGAGCGGATGAGACTTTCGAGCTGGGAATGGGCCGCACGCGGGACGCCGTCAAGCAACAGGGGCTCGGTGCGGTCTATCTGGATTTTCTCGGGCGCATCCACAAGAAGCTTGAACCAGATCACAAGCAGTTGCTTTTCTGGGGAGATGTAGCTGTCAACTCGCCTGACCTGGTCGGCAGCCTGCCCAAAGACATGATTGCCTTGCCTTGGCGCTATGACCCTGAACCAGACTTCACACCGCTCATTCTGCCGTTTACGAAGGCCGGTCTTGAGACCTGGGTCTCGCCGGGCGTCAACAATTGGAATCGCATCTTTCCCAACAACAACGATGCTTTGGGCAACATTCGTGCCTTTGTTCGTGACGGACAGAAACTCGGGGCAAAAGGCGAGTTGAATACAGTCTGGAACGACGACGGCGAAGCCATATTCGACGAGAACTGGTTTGGCGTTCTGTTCGGCGCAGCGGCCGGCTGGCAATCGGGCGAAAGCTCTGAGGAAGCATTTACCGCTTCATACGGCCTCGCATTCCATGGCGACGCAACCGGCAAAGTGAGCCAGGCCCAGCAAGAGCTGATGGCCGCGCACGCCGTCCTCAAGAAGGCTGGCCTGATTGACGCGCAGGACAGTTACTTCTGGCTCGACCCCTTTTCAGGGGAAGGCCGCAAGATCGCCGCGAAGATACGACCCGTATCCCGCGAAATGCGGCTGCATGCCGAGCGTGCAATTGCCCTTGTTGCCGAAGCCCGGAACGCGGCTCAGCGCGACAAGCGCACGCTGCAGAATCTTGAGGCCCTTGACGCACTCGAACTGGGAGCTCGCCGGATCGACTTTGTTGGACTCAAGTTTCAGACCGCCGATGAATCCGTCGCGCTTTACACCCAGGCGCTGGTGCTGGCGGCCGACAAGAGCCATTGGAACGAGGTGCCGGTGCTTCTGGATACGATTGGCTCCGACAACGGTCGCCTCGAAGATATGCGCGACGGATATGCGCAGTTGGGCGAGCTGTACAAGCAAGCCTGGCTCCGCGACAACCGGCCTTACTGGCTCGAGAACAATCTCGCTCACTACAACGCCGCCGCGCAACTTTGGGTTGGCCGTGCCGACCGTTGGAACCAGGTGCTGCAACAGTGGTGGGATACCCATACGCTTCCTGCGCCGTCGGCCGACGGGTTGCCCGATATGACAGTCCAATAGGCGGCGATGATGCGCAATTACTTGAAGTCTGCAAACATGAAACCGTCGCGATTGAGGACCTCTCCAGCCTCCAAATGCAATGGAGTTGAGAACATGGGCCCGCCGTAGACGCAGGTATGGAATTCGCCTCGCTCCCCGCAGGGGTCTGTTTCAGCCGGAAAATCCTGCAATAGCGATTCGTCAAACTCGCGGCCGGCGAATGACCCGGGCAACTGCTTTGTGTCGACGCACGTCAGCTTCCCGCGAATCCCGCCGGCGATCATCGTGCGTGCCAGTTCGGGGGTGGGAATCTCCCACAGCGGAAACAATGGCTCCAGCCCGGTCGGCTTTAGCTGATTCTCACGATAGGCGCGCACCTCTTGCAGAAAAAGATCGCCAAAGGCGATGGCATCGATACGCTCGCTTACCGCGCGTTCGCACACTTTGGCCATTTTCTGCTCGTAGATTTCATTGCTGCATGGCCATGGGAGCGGCACAATCCACAGTGGCAACTGCGTGGCCTCAGCCTGGGCCTCAAGCACTGCGCGGCGAGTGCCGTGCATGGCAACGCGCTGGAACTCGGCATTCAGCGTGGTCAGCAGTCCAACTACCTCAATCTCTGGGTTCTTTCGCAGCAGGTGGAGCGTCCAGGCGCTATCTTTGCCACTGCTCCAGGACAACAGGACACGCTTCATATGGGGATCATATCCTCTCGCCCCATCGGCAAGGAATGGCGCGCGGGACCCGAGGGCGTTTCAGACTCTTGTTTTGTTTTCTCCGAAACCGGTGCTCGGCAACTCTGCCCCAGGAATAGAATGAAAATCGTTATCACCAACACAAAGCAGATTGCGGGGTGGCAAGTATGCACGGTAAATGCCGATGCGATTTTCTCTTCCTCTTCCTTTTTTCTTCTTCCTTCGCGTCCACCATTTCTGCACAGCAGCAGGTGCCTGTAGCGCTACCGGCGCCTACGGGATCGGAACAGCGCGTTCCCACTGCGTCCCCTGACTCTCTGGCCGGGCAAGTGGTGTTCGATGTGGTTGTCACTGATAAGTCGGGTAAGGTGATTACCGGACTGACTCAGCAGGATTTCACCATTCTGGATAACGGGCAGCCAGCCAAGGTCTTATCGATGCGTGCGCAGAGTGGAGCGAACGCTGAGATCCACGGCACCGAAGTGATCGTCGTGATTGATGAACTGAATTGCCTGTTCGAGACCGTACTCCTGGAGCGTAAGCAGGTTCAGGACCTGCTGGCGCAAAGCGGCGGCGAGCTTCCTTTTCCGGTGTCGTTGGCGTTCTTGACGGAGCATGGGATCGAGACACAGACCCACCCGTCGCGCGATGGGAATGCGCTCATCGCCGCTTTGAGTCAACGAAAGCTGCCACCACCAAGAGTCGACACCTTCGAGGGAGCGGCTGCGGATGACCGCTTGCGGACGTCTTTGGATGCATTAACTGCCTTTGCGATTCAGGAGCAAGGGACACCGTGGAAGAAGATGGTTCTTTGGATTAGCCCCGGTTGGCCAACGATGATGAACATGGTTTACAGCCTGGGATCAAAGGACAGCGAGCGCGTATTCCATTCCGTGGTCAAGTATTCCACCGCACTTCGGCGAGCGCGCATTACGCTCTACAGTATCGACCCGCTGGGTGCGGCCGGCGCCGGGACAAATCGTTCCTCCCACTACGAGCAGTACGTGAAAGGCTTGACGAGTCCCGATCGTGCAGAGCTTCCATACATGGCACTGCAGACGCTCGCTGCTCAGAGCGGCGGACTGGCTGTCTACGGAAACAACACAATTGTGAACCTGATCAATCGATGTACGCCGGACCTTGGCGGTTTCTACACTTTGTCGATCGAGCCCCGGCGCCTCGACCACGTCGATGAGTTCCACTCGATTGAAATCAAGCTTGGAACCCCTGGGCTGAAAGCGCGAACACGAAATGGTTATTACGCGGAGCCGTAGGCTGCCGGGTGTGAGTGCAAGAAGAATTCCAAATGAAACAGCCTGCCCTCGAGTGAGCGACAGGCCGTTCTTCTTTTCTGACTAGTTGATGCTCAGCTCCGCACGCAGCGGAGTGTTTTCACTCGAATCGCCGACGTGCACCACGAACTTGCCGGGATCGATCCTCCACTGATGCGCAGCTGAATCCCAATAGCTGAAAGCACGAGCGTCCAGGTTCAATGTTACGCGTACAGTCGCGCCGGGCGCGAGGCGAACCTTTTCAAACTCCTTCAGTTCGCGCTCGGGGCGGTCCGCTTTGGCAGAGGGATCGGACAGATAAACCTGGGCAACTTCTGCGCCCGCCATGCCGCCGGTGTTGGTCACGTCGAAACTCACCGGAACTGTGGTGCCTGAAGCTGCCGTCGCCGGCACCTGCAGGTTTGAGAAGCTGAACGTCGTGTAGCTGAGCCCAAAGCCAAATGGGAAAAGCGGGTGTTTCCGGGTAGTCGTCCAATAGCGATAACCAACCATAAGTTTGTCGTCGTACTTCACGTGGGGTATCACGTAATCGACCGGGTCGTGGCCGGGCTCAAGCACATGCAACGACGTATCCGCGCCTTTGACCGGGTAGTAGATTGAAGCAGAGGGATTCTCGTCCCAGCTGCGATCGAAGCTCATCGGTAGCTTGCCCTCCGGGTTGTGTTTGCCGAAGAGGATGTCCGCGATGGCCGTGCCACCTTCCTGTCCGGGATACCAGGCGTCGAACACCGCTGGCACTTTTTCGAGCCAGCGTCTTGTACCCACGCCGCCGCCCGCGTTCAGGGTAACAATGGTGCGTGGATTGGCTGCAGCCACAGCTTCAATCAGAGCGTCCTGACCCCAGGGCAAGTCAAAACTGCGGTCCAGTCCTTCGCTTTCAGTGCTGGGATTGAATCCGACGGCAACCACCACAACATCCGCGGCGGCCGCAATCTTCCTTGCTTCAGGCGAAACAAGATCTGCCTCGGGCGCGACCCCCAACGAGAAGTGGGCTGTAGCTCCCTGCGGCAGGTAGTCCACCACAATCTTGATGGTTTGCCCTGCGTTCAAATCCAGCACCGTCGCTTGCGGAGCCTGCCCCTCGGCATGCGGCGGAAGCGGAATCTCTTTTCCATCGACGGCGAGCGTGTACTGGTCGCTGTTCCAGCCTCCGGAACCCGCCAGAACCAGGTATTTGCCCGCGTTTGCCGCCTTGTAGTTGCCGGTATAACGAATGCTGTGTTTTTCTTTGGCTTCAGGCTCCCAACCATTGGGATTCCAGTCGTAGATGTAATCCAGTGTCGCGGTCTGGGGCGTTCCCGTGAAGTCTTTGCCGGGGAAAGTCGCCATCTGGAGGGTGCCGTCCCAGTGGGTGTGCTGGTAAAAATCGCCAGTCTCCGGCAAGCCGCGGGCATAGAGCACATGCACATTCGGACCCAGAAGGTTGGCGATTCCTGTCAGCGTGCTCACCGGTTCAAAGGCCTGTGCTTCTGACGAGCCGCCCCCGCCGGTCACCGCCGGCCACGCATTGGGGCCAATGATGGCAATCGTCTTGATTTTCGCCGCGTCGAGCGGAAGTATCTTCCCCTCGTTCTTCAGAAGAGTGATGCTTTCCAGGGCACCGTCGAGGGCGATCGCGCGGTCCGTGACGGAGTAGGTGGAGTCGGCCATATCGAATTGGGGCCGATCTAGGAAATGGTAACGCAGCACGGTGCGGAAGATGCGGACCAGTTTGTCGTCAATCGTGGACTCTTTGACCGTCCCATCCTTCACCGCGGCGAGCAATCCTTTGGCGTTCATGAAGCGGGGACCGGGCATTTCCAGATCGAGGCCGTTGTTGGCTGCGGCCACCGAGTCATAGGTTGCATCCCAGTCGGACATCAAAATGCCCTTGAATCCCCAATCGCCCTTCAGCACCTTCAGATTCAGGAACTCGTTCTGCGTTGCGTGGCCCCCGTTGATCAGGTTGTAGGAGTCCATCACGGCGTCCACGTGTCCTTGGGTCACCGCTGCCTCAAATGCCGGCAGGTAGATTTCGCGCATGGTGCGCTCGTCTACTGTCACGTCCACGTTGTGCCGGTTGTACTCCTGGTTGTTCAATGCATAGTGCTTGACCGTGGCGATCACACCCTGAGATTGCACACCCTGAATGTACGGAACTACAAGCGTTGAGTTCAGGAATGGGTCTTCAGAAAGATATTCAAAGTTGCGACCTGCGACCGGCGTCCGGGCGATGTTCACCCCAGGTCCCAGCAGGAAATTGACGCTGCGTGCCCGGGCATCTTTGCCCAGGCTCTCGCCGATTTTGCGCGCCAATTCGGGGTCCCATGAGGCTGCCAGGGCCACGCCGCCGGCATATGCTGTCGTCGGTCCCCAGGTGCGCACCCCAACCGATGCGTCCGACATCTTGAAGCGGGGCAGGTCGATGGCTGGCGAAGCATGTGTGAACATGCCATCCACGCCGCCGAGCAGCTCGATCTTCTGTTCGAGTGTCAGTTTGGCCACCATGGCATGCGCCTTTGCTTCAACCGCGGGCGAGTCAGCAACCGGCGCCTGTGCGGATGCACCAAGAATGATGCTGAAAAGGATGGGCAGCAAACGGGCATTGCGCATAGGCAAAAACGTTTGAGCAAGGGTTTTCATCTGTGTTCTCATGACCCGCAGAAGGCTACCGCATTTGACCCGCACGTGTATAGCTTTTGCGGGCCAAACCCATTCCGGGGCATGCGAACTGGAAACCGCCGCGAGTCCCTTGCAAAGAAAAGACTTGTGACGCGAGTCACAGCGCGGAGTGAATGGTGTCACTGCCTCGCATTCCCAGAGAGAGCAGACTCTGAATCCAATGGGCATTCCAAGGGGACGCGGCGGGCGTCAGGAGGCATACATGAGCTTTGCAGCCAGGATGAAAACCATCGTTGTGGCCGCGGATTTGCAGGGGCAGTCCGAAGCAGCCATTGGTTACGCTCGAAAGCTGGCTGCGGGGTATGGCGCACGCGTCGTGCTTGCCCACGGACTTGATCCCGTGGACTATGTCGATCTCGATGCGGTACCTGGCCGCGTGCGGAAGGCCATGAGCGAAGAAGCTCGCGCGGCACTCGACGTATTGGCCGGCGACCTCCTTCGCGAAGGGATTCCCAGCCACTCTGAGATTCGCCAGGGTGCGGTGGCGCAAATGCTTGTCGACATAGCGCGTCAATACGAAGCCGGCCTCATTGTCATTGGAACCAAGGGAATGAGTGGCGCGGGTCCGGTGCTTGTAGGGGCGATCGCCGAACAACTGGTGCGCTTGTCGCCTTGTCCCGTCCTGGCCGTCGCCGCGGATTGGAATGTGGGCGAGTTCCGCCCCACTCCGGGTGGTCCTGTGCTGCTTGCCATGGAACGTAATGAGGCTGCGCGAGAAGCGGTCAACACCGCCTATTCATTGGCTGAAACATTTCATCGTCCGTTGATTGTGGTGCATGCGCGCGGATCTGCCGAGGCGACGGCTTTTCTTAATCCAGTCGCAAGCAGGCTTGAGGATTTTGGCATCAAGCCAAGCGGGCGCTTTCCGGTGAGGTTTACGGTCAAGGACGGTAACCCTGTCGATGTAATGGAGCAAGCCATTTCTCAGTATCATCCCAGCATCCTGGTTGCCGGCGTCAAACGTGCCAGCCATACCCCAGGCCCACATGGGACGGCCTTTGCCTTACTTGCGCGCTCCCGGGTGCCAGTGCTGTGTGTCCCTCCAGAAATGCCCCCTGTTGTCGTCAACCAGGAGAGCGAGGCCTGTTCGTCCGTCGGGGTTGAATAGCTCAGCCAGACCAGAGGATCGTGAGCTCCGCTTTCGACCAAACGGTGGGCAGTCGAAATCGGATATTGAGCCCGCTCATCGAAACGTTACGTTGAACTGAACCTCTTGCATTTGGAGCGATTTGCTGGAGATGGAGATTGGACCGTGGACATTGGTTCATCGCAAATCCGCAATAACCAGCGCGCTCGCCAGGAACTGCCCGACAGGTGGAGCGAAGTTGTCATTCACCGCCGGACCGAACGGCAGGCACGAACAGAGGGAATTGTAACCATGCAATCTGAAGCAAGGTCGGGCAGAATGGATGCCATCCAACCACGTCCACTTGCGGAGCTGTTGGAATGTCCGGCTTCGACCGGAGATCTGCTCAACGGTTCGTCCCAGTGCATTGACTTCGACACTGGTGAGATCGTCTTTCGCCAGTCAGCCCCGTGCAAAGGGCTTTACGTTGTGATTGCAGGCCAATTCCTCCGCCGGGCCGAGCGCATGGAGACCCGCCTAAACCTGGGACCGGTACGCTCAGGAGACCTGGTGGAACTGGCGGCCGCGCTCGGCGTTGGCCATCACACCTATACCATGACCGCCCAAACGCGCGGATCCGCGCTGTTGCTTCCCATGGACGGTCTGGATCGGGCCTTCCAAGCCTATCCAGCGCTGCGCATGCGCTTGTTGGAGGAGCTTGCGCGCGAGGTTTCCCGGGCTTATGAGGCCTGTTGCCTAAGCCGGACATCTCGCACCCGAAAGGGCAAAGCCGAACCTGCCATGGTCTAGAATCGGGACTCGAGGCAACATTACTCGGCATTTTGCGATCTTCTCACCTACTGCCATTTCATTTCCTTCGACCCCCGCCGGACCTGAAAGGTTACTCTGGATTCCGTCCCCGCCGCTTGATTGCGCTATACTCTGTTCAGACCAGCGGACAAATATGGCCTCGTTCCATTCTCATCACCCTCCGGAAGATTGCATCAATTGTGAGCATCGCCATCTGCGAATGTTCTGCAATCTCACCGCCGAAGCATTGCGCGACTATGACGGCATCGGAATCATGATGAGCCACGCCCGGGGCGCCAAGCTGTTTACCGAAGGCGATCCGGCGCGGAACGTTTTCGTCATCTGTTTTGGCCAGGTAAAAATCTCCTCCACCTCGCGCGACGGTAAAACCATGATTCTCAAGATTGCCGGCCCTGGAGACGTGATGGGCTTGAGCGCGGTCCTGGCCAACGTGGCCCATGAAGTTACCGCGGAAGCAATCGAGCCCTGCCAGGTGAAGACCGTTCGGAAGCAGGAGTTTGTTGATTTCCTGGGCCGCCACGGCATTGCCAGCATGCACGCCGCACAATCCCTTTCTGGCGAATATTTGACCGTGTTTCACGATGCCAAGCGGTTGGCGCTTTCTGGTTCGGCTGCCGGGCGCCTGGCACGCCTCCTGCTCGATTGGGGACGGGCGGCGGCCAATGGCAAGCCCGAGATCCGGTTCACCATGGCCCTCACTCACGAAGAGATCGCCAATATGGCCGGCACTTCCAGAGAGACTGTCACCCGGCTGCTCAATCAGTTCCGCCGCGATCAGTGGATTACAATCAAGGGCGCCAGCATGACCATCGTGAAGCCCGACCAGCTCGAACGACTCACCGCCTGATCTTCACAGACAGAAGACCCGCAGCTCACCGGACTCTTGCTAAAAGTGGCTGAACGGCTGCTCGGCCGAATTGCGGGCCGTATTCGCTGACGTCATATTCGTGGTTGGAAGTGCCATGACCTCGCGGAATGCCTTGCGGAAGGCCAACATCTCGTCGCGGGTACCCACCGTAACGCGCACCTGCGTTGGCCATGCCGGCCAAATGCGGCCGATGTATACCTCTTTTTCCGCCATGGCCGCGTACACCTCCTTGCCAGGGCGTCGCACATCGAGCATGAAGCAATTGCTGACCGAGGGAGTGCACGCATAGCCTTCTCCTTTGAGCCATTCAAGGGTTTCTACGCGAACATCGCCGATGATTTTCTTGCGGGCAGGGACAAGGTCCCTTTCCACCAAACTTGCCTGAGCCGCGGCCATTGCCGTAACCGGCAGCGGGTTCATGCCAAAACTCTGCAGCTTGCTCAGCAGTTCGGGCCGGGCGACGGCGAACCCCATGCGGATGCCCGCAAGTCCGTAGAGTTTTGAGAAGGTGCGCAACACAATTACGTCCTTGCCATCCTTCACAAAGTCCAGTGAAGACGGCGCATCGGAAAGGTGTATATATGCCTCGTCGATCAGCACGACCGACCCCTTGGGCGCATTGGCCACCGCGTATTCAATCTCCTTTCGGCTGGTCAAAGTTCCGGTTGGGTTGTTGGGGTTGCAGATATAGATGACGCCGACATTTTTCGCTGCGGCCACCATCGCCTTGATATCGTGGGTTGCAGCACCCTTGGGATCGGCCAATGGCACCTTGATGACCGGCGCACCGGCGGCCTTGGCGGCCCATATTGGAGCCTCGTACCCGGGATCGGCGATCACCAGCGGCTTGTGAGCATCTGTGAAGGCCAACACCGTGAAGTGCAGCGGGTCGCTTGAGCCTGCATAAGCCAGTACCATCGCCGGGTCGAGTCCCTCAATGCTCGCAAAGGTTTCAGTCAGCGCATCCTGCAGGTTGAACAGATAACGGCCGCCTCTGGGGATGATATTGGCGATGGCCTGGCGCGCCGATTCGCAAGGACCCAGCGGGTTCTCGTTGGCGTCGATATGAATGCCTTTATTGGGATCGGCGAATTTGGGTCGCTGCGCCTGCGACAGGTGGGCTTCCGTCAGAATCGGCAGGCTAGCGAGCGCGGAAGCGCCTGCGGCGTAGCGAAAGAATGCGCGCCGGGAGAAGCCGGAAGCAACAGGTTGGTGGGAAGAAGAGATCATGGGAGAAGCTCCTTCATATTGAATTGGGCAGTCCAATCGGGGAAATGGCAACCGCAGGATCTCTGGTCAAGAAGAATAGCCACAAATGGCGGGGCCTGTCGGAACTTGGACAAGTGCGCAGAGGACTCCATGACTCAAGGTATCCTCATGCGAATCAGATCGCAAGCAGCCGAATCCGCCTGGTATTACAAGGCAGTCTCGATATGGTACACTTCGTCCGCTAAACGTTTACTCCCCGGCTTCAGCGTCTTCCCGGAAAGCTCCAATGTTTCCGCGAAGTGATGGACAATATATCAATCAGTTTTCAGCGCGGATGCGGTTTGCCGCTTGACAACGCTAGCAGTAAAGCCATTTACTTGAGTGCGAGCGTCCGCTGCGTTTGCGGGCGGGTGCACCCTACTTCAGGTGACAGAATGTTCGGATCGGTTCCAGTGTCCATCGCCTCAGCGGGTCTTCACCTTTCGATGCCAAATTTGCTTGCGCTCGGTGCTACTTCGCTGGCGCACTTAAGCACGCTTGACGTCGCCGTCATCGCCATCTACTTCGTAATGGTGATCTGGATCGGCTTCTATCTCAAGGGTCAAGCCAACACCAGCGAAGAGTTCTTCATGGCGGGACGCGAGATGACGGCCTGGATTGCCGGTCTCAGCTTTGTCTCTGCCAACCTCGGTTCGCTTGAACTCATGGGCTGGGCCGGTTCATCGTACCAGTACGGCATTCTGGCCGCGCACTGGTACTGGGTGGGCGCCATCCCCGCCATGCTCTTCCTCGGCATGGTCATGATGCCCTTTTACTACGTCTGTAAAACCCACTCCGTGCCCGGATACCTGAAACTCCGCTATGGGCAGGGCTCAAGCACCGTGGCAGCTGTTTCCTTCGCGTTCATGACCGTGCTCATGAGCGGCGTGAATATGTTCGCCATGGCTGAAGTAATGAAGATCGTTCTTGGCTGGGATCTGAACTTCTCCATCATCGTCAGTTCCCTCGCCGTCGCCGCGTACGTCGCGCTCGGCGGCCTGCGGTCGGCCATCTTCAACGAGGTTCTCCAGTTCGTCCTCATCTGGGGCGGCGCTCTCCTCGTCCCCATTCTCGGACTCGTCGAGACCGGCGGCTGGAGCGGCTTCAAGGCGCGCCTCGCCCACAACATCGCCACCGGAGCGACCGCCCCCGGCGACTACACCCACATGTGGCGCAGCATGGGCCACTTTGCCGACAATCCGATGGGCATTCACTGGACCGGCATCCTCTTCGGCCTTGGATTCGCCATCAGCTTTGGCTACTGGACCACGGATTTTCTTGTTGTCCAGCGCGTGCTCGCCGCAAATAGTCTTCGCTCAGCCCGTTTGGCGCCGGTGATCGGATCGTTCTTCAAGATGGCCGTCCCATTCATCGTCATTCTTCCCGGCCTGCTGGGCCTGGTCGTTCTCACCAACTCCGACGGAAGCCTGATGCATCTGGTTGGCGAAAACGTCGTCGCCGCGCACCCTGGAGCGGGCCTGCACAGTTATAACGAAGTGTTGCCGCTGATGATGGTCCGGTACCTGGGACCAGGCTTGCTGGGCCTGGGCATCACCGCACTCATTGCCGGATTCATGAGCGGAATGGCCGGCAACGTCAGCGCCTTCACCGCCATCTTTACCTACGATATCTACCAGCCGCACATCGTCAAGCATGCGAAAGACGAGCACTATGTCCTTATCGGCAGAATCGTGACCATTGTCGGCGTGGTCATCTCCATTGGCGCGGCCTACCTGGTAATGAACGCCGCCGGCATCATGGACTACGTTCAGGCGCTCTTCAGCTTTTTCATTTCACCGTTGCTCGGCGTGGTGCTGCTGGGCATGTTCTGGAAGCGCGCCACCAAGGCAGGCGGATTCTGGGGACTGTTGCTTGGCACGCTCACCTCCATTGGCCTCTGGGCCTGGGTCAAGGTCGATCCCTCGGCGCTTCGCTTTGTCGCCCTCTCGCCCGATGCCAAAGATATGGCCGAGAACATGTATCGCGCACTCTGGTCCGTCACCACATCGGTTGGCGTCAACGTGATTGTCAGCCTGTTTACCAAGCCGCGGCCCATTTCCGAGCTGGCCGGAGTCGTCTATGGCGCGACGCCGCTGCCCAATGAAGAGCCCGTTCCCTTTTACAAGAACGAGTGGTTCTGGACGGCAATCGCCATCGCCCTCTTCCTGGCCCTCAACATCTACTTCTGGTAAGGAGCACATATGCATTCGTCCGGTATTTCCATCTGGTTTTTTATCGGTGTTCTGCTTACCATCTACGGCTCGATGATCCTCGGCTTCGGCCTCTATGAGCTCACTCTCAGGCAAATGGCCGTGGCCAACTATCATGCCTCTGTATGGTGGGGCGCGATGCTGCTTGCCGTGGGCCTGTTTTACGGCCTTCGCTTTCGCCCGGGCCGCAACGGTTAATCGGTAACATGCGGTAACAAGGAGCAAGAGATCATGGCAGAACGTACGATGACATTTGGTGTAGTAGTCGGTAATCGCGGATTTTTCCCGAGCCACTTGGCTAAGTCGGGCCGCGAGGAAATCATTTCAGTTCTTCAAGCGGCAGGAGCGCGTGCCGTTGTTCTGGGACCCGAAGAGTCAGTCCATGGCGCGGTAGAAACCTATGCAGAGGCGCAGCGCTGCGCCGAGTTATTCAAAAAGCACGCGGAAGAAATTGACGGCATCATCGTTACCTTGCCCAATTTTGGCGAGGAGCGCGGCATTGTGGACGCCATTCGACTTTCCGGCCTCAAGGTCCCCGTGCTGGTGCAGGCCACGCCCGACCGTTCTGACGACATGACCATTGCCATGCGCCGCGACAGCTTCTGCGGCAAGATGAGCGCCTGCAACAACATGATGCAGTACGGCATCAAGTATTCGCTCACCACGCTGCACACTGAGAGTCCCAGCTCGGCTGAATTCAAGGCCGATCTGGAATGGTTCTCAGCAGTCTGCCGTATCGTCAAAGGGCTCAAGAATCTGCGCATCGGCGCCATTGGCGCGCGTCCCACGGCCTTCAACACAGTCCGTTACTCTGAGCGCATTCTCGAAACCAGCGGCATCACTATCGAGACGCTTGATTTGTCAGAGGTGTTTGGGCGCATCAACAAGATGAAGGACTCCGACGATGCGGCGCAGGCAAAACTTGCTGCCATCAAGAGCTACGTCTCCACAACCGGAATCCCTGACGAAGCGCTCATGAAGATGTCAAAGTTGGGCGCGGTCATCGATGGGTGGATGAAGCAGACACACGTCACCATCAGCGCCGTGCAGTGCTGGACCTCGATGGAGGAGTTCTTCGGCGTGGTGCCCTGCACCATCATGAGCATGATGAGCAATAACCTCATTCCCTCGGCCTGCGAAGTGGATGTGCCGGGGACCCTGAGCATGTACATGCTCGCCCTAGCCTCTGGAACGCCATCGGCGCTGCTTGACTGGAACAATAACTACGGCAGCCATCCCGACAAGTGCGTCTGCTTCCACTGCTCGAATTTGCCCAAACACTTCTTCAAGGAAGTTCGCATGGACTACCAGGAGATCATCGCCGGCACAGTGGGCAAGGAGAACACATTCGGCACCTGCGTCGGCCGCGTCAAAGCCGGGGCCATGAGCTTTGCACGCTACTCCACCGACGATCGCCGTGGAGTGGTTCGCGGCTATACCGGCGCCGGCAAGTTTACCGACGATCCGCTGGAAACCTTTGGCGGCGCAGGCGTGGCGGAGATTCCGCAACTTCAGAAGTTGCTGAAGTTCATCTGCCGGGAGGGCTTCGAACATCACGTGGCCGCCAACTTCAGCGATGTTTCGAAGGCCGTTCATGAGGCGGCTCGTTATCTCGGCTGGGAGAGCCACTACCACCCCGCGCTCGAAGACTAAGAAGCCGCGAACTGGCATAGGGAACAGGGACGAGGGGATAGGGAATCATCGTTAGTCCCTATCGCCTCGTCCCTAGTCCCTTGCAATCAAGAAGGAATCAGATTATGAGCAAGAGAATCGGCAAGAACCTCCTAGCGAATGGTGTCACATTGGCGACTCAGCCTGCTTGGGCTGCGGAGTTGGACGCAAAGCACGACAAGCTCGTCGAATGGCTGAAGGCGCAGAACCTGGCCGGCGTTCTGCTTCGCCGAAACGAAAATGTTGCCTGGCTGACAGGCGGCGCCGTCGAGTTGCGCGTGCTTACACCGGGCGAGACTGGTGTCGCGTCCTTGCTGGTCACAGCCGAAGGCAAGCGATACTACTTCACGACCGAGAACGAAGCACCGCGTCTGCACGATGAAGAGTTTGGCGCGCTGGACTTTGAACCGGTCATTTTTCCCTGGTACGCGGATGAGACAGCTTCAGCTGCAGCCAAACTGGCTGTCGGACCTCTGGGTTCAGACACTCCGGGCGCGGGGCTGACGCCCGTCAACATTTTTCCGCTGCGCGCCGCGTTGAGTGAGACTGAGATTGAGCGATATCGATGGCTGGGCGCGGAAACCGCGGCTGCAACAGTGGAAGCGCTTCACCAGGTTGAGCCGGGTCTCAGCGAGTTTGATCTTGAAGCCATTACGGCGGCTGGCCTGCTCCGCCGGGGCATTCTTCCCTCCGTGGCTTTGTATGCCGTGGATGATCGCATCCTCAAATACAAGCATGCTGTCCCGCGGGGCAAGCGGCTCAAGAGTTACGCAATGCTGAATTTGTGCTCCAGAAAGTGGGGCCTTGCCATCTCCATCACACGGTTTGTACACTTTGGCGCGCTTCCACACGACCTTGCGAAGAATTTTGAAGCCGCCGCAGCGGTCAATGCAGCGCTCATGAATGCAGCCCGCCCCGGAGCAACATCCGCTCAGTTGTTCAGCGTGGCCCAGGCGGCCTACGCGGCGCAAGGGTTTCCCGGTGAAGAGCAGTTCCATCATCAAGGCGGTCCTACAGGCTACGGTGAGCGTGAGTGGGTAGCCACGCCCCAAGGAACCGAGGTCGTGGTCAACAATCAGGCCTTTGCATGGAACCCGAGCATCCGCGGCGGCAAGGCCGAGGACACGGTGCTTCTACGCGATGGCGTCATTGAAAACCTGACCCCAACGCCGGAGCTTCCACAGCTTGCCGCCAAAGCAGAGGGCACCACTTATACGGCGACGGGCGTTCTGATTGTCACCTAAAGCCGGTTTCTACTCCCTCGGCTCAATCGTCAGGCGGGCTGTCAGCACCACCAGCGCTGCCCACAGCGTGTCTGCGGCCAGCAGGTGCGCCACCTGCAACCACAGCGGAGCCAAAAAGACTACATCCAGAATCCCCAGCGTGTAGACTGTTGCCAACAACAGCAGCACCAGCGCGGAGAGCCGTCGATTATCCCACGCGCTTGATCGTTGCGCAGCGCGCACCAGCAGCCAGATCAGAAAAATGCTCGCGCAAAAAGCCACGGTCGGATGTGTCCAACGCCAGCGGACCAGCCAGCCGCTGGTGGCATTGAAGTCCTGCGCCAGGGCCGAGCCGAGCGAAGTTGCGGGAAACAGTGTGTCGCCCAGCGCTGCAAGTGATCCGGTCACGCCCACAATCATCACAACCACGACCGTCACGACGGCGCCAAAGGGCGCAACCAGCCGGATTCCGCTGCGCAGGTATCCTTTGCTGCGGCCAAGCAAATGCGCGGTGAGCGTAAGCGCGGCGAGCAGCAGCAGCGTGTTGGTCAGGTGGAGCGCCAAATAAGCGGGACGCAATGGCGACTGGCTCTGCGCGGTCAGGCCGAGCTTCACCAGGAACGCACCCAGAATCGCTTCAATCAGCGTGAAGGCCACCGAGGCCACGGCAGCGGTGCGGGCAAGGTGGCCGCGGATCGTGGCGGCGAAAGTCCACCAAAGCAATCCTACGACCGAAAAGAATGACACGCCGCTGGTGAGCCGATGCGTAAACTCGATCATCGTGTTCACGCTGGCCGAGTGCTGCATCACGGTGCCGTTGCACAGCGGCCAATGGTTGCCGCAGCCGGCTCCTGAACCGGTTGCGCGCACCAGCGTGCCCCACAGGATCACGGCGATGAAGTAGACGAGCACGCCCCACGCAAAACGGCGCAGGGCCGGCGATGGAAGACGCTTGGCATTGATAGGGATGGCTGAAGCAAGCATGAAGAATGACTCCGGATGGAACCATTCAGTGTAGAACAGTTGCCTGGCGTCCTCTCTATTCCGCCAGCAGCCTCACCACATGATTCACAATGATCAGGTCTTCCGCCGGCGGAATCACACGCACCGTGACCGGCGAATTCTCGGCGGAGATGACGGCTTCACCGCGCACATTGTTGCGCGCTGCATCCAGCACAATTCCCAATGCCCCCAGCCCGGCGCAGATCTTCGCCCGCGAGGCAATATCGTTTTCGCCGATGCCGCCAGTAAAGACCAGCATGTCCAGACCGTTCAGTTCCGCAAAATAACTGCCAATCCATTTCGCAATCGTCCAGGTAAACTTGTCCACCGCAAGCTTTGCCTTGGCGTTGCCCGCCTTGATGGCGTCGCGCAGGTCGCGCATGTCATTCGAGAGATCGCTCACACCCAGCAGTCCCGCCTTCTTGCTTGCCACGATCTCAAGCTGGTCTGCTGCATCCTGCGCGCTCGTGACTGTTTCCGCAATCTTGCGCAGGATAAACAACAGCACCCCTGGATCGATGTCCCCCGTGCGCGTCCCGCTGATGATACCGCCGGTCGGCGTGAGCCCCATCGAAGTATCGAGGCACTTGCCGTTCCTGATCGCGGAGATCGAAGCCCCATTGCCGAGATGGGCCACAACCAGCTTTTCTGGAATGTTGGGCTGCAACTGGTAAATGATCGACTCGTACGATATCCCGTGTGCCCCGTAGCGGCGAACTCCCATCGCCGAATACTCCTCGGGAATGGGCATGTGGGAGACGACTTCAGGCATGGTGCGATGGAAGTAGGAGTCGAGGCACACGAAGTTGGGAACGCCGGGGAACAGCCGCAGCGACTCCCGCATGATATAGACAGCGATGGGTGTGTGCAGTGGCGCAAAGGCCGTGTAGCGCTCCATTTCGTCGATTAGTTCGGGCGTGATGAGCTGGTTCTCCTGCACCGTAGGCCCGCCGCAAACCATGCGATGGCCGATGGCCACCGGGGCAGGGAAGTCAGCGGAATGCAAGGCGTCGGCAACCAGTGCAAACGCCACCGCGCGCGTGGGTAGTGCAGGCGATTGATCGACGAGCTTCTTGTCAGTCGCATTCTTGATCCAGAAAGAGCCTTGATCGGTGCCGATCCCGTCGACCGCGCCTTCATGCAGCTTGCGCCGGACGCCGTCACCCGCTTCATAGACCGAAAACTTGATGGAAGAAGAACCGCTGTTCAACACCAGGACAGGCAAAGATGACATGAATGAAATCCTCTTACGTCGGGCTGATTCAATCACCGGGTTATTGGTCAACTTCTCGGCCAGCGCCAGTTCTTGATCTCCGGCATATCGTCGCCAATTTCCGCCACGTAGAGCCGATGCCGCTGGATCTGTTCCGAGTACCATTGCTCGGCCGTCTCAGTCTGCCCTGCAAGCCGGGGCACGCGCTTGATTGCATCCAGCGTCAGTTGGAACCGGTCAATATTGTTGAGCACGCACATGTCGAAGGGCGTCGTAGTCGTTCCCTCTTCTTTATAGCCGCGCACGTGAATGTTGTCATGATTGTGCCGCCGGTAGGTGAGCCGATGGATCAGCCATGGATAGCCGTGGAACGCGAAAACAACAGGCACACCAACCGGAAACAGCGCATCGAATTCCTCGTCGGGCAGGCCGTGCGGATGCTCGGAGGCAGGCTGCAGCGCCATCAGGTCAACTACGTTGACCACGCGAATGCGCAGGTCCGGCACTTTGGCGCGCAGAATTGTTACCGCAGCCAGCGCCTCCAAAGTCGGCACGTCGCCGCAGCACGCCATCACTACTTCCGGTCCGCCTTCATCGTTTGAAGCCCACTGCCACACGTCCAGGCCCTTGGTGCAATGCGCTACAGCCTCTTCAATCGTCAGCCATTGGGGCGCAGGCTGCTTGCCGGCCACAATAAGATTGATATAGTTCCGGCTGCGCAGGCAATGGTCCGAAACCGAGAGCAGGGTATTGGCATCCGGCGGCAGGTAAATGCGCACCACGTCTGCTTTTTTGTTCATCAGGTGATCGATGAAGCCTGGATCCTGATGGCTGAAGCCGTTATGATCCTGCCGCCAAACCAGAGAGCTAAGCAGATAGTTGAGGCTGGCAATGGGCTTCCGCCAAGGAATGCCGCGGGTGACCTTCAACCATTTGGCATGCTGGTTGGCCATCGAGTCGATGATATGGATGAATGCTTCATAACAGCTGAAGAAGCCGTGGCGGCCGGTCAGCAAGTAGCCCTCGAGCCAGCCCTGGCACATATGCTCGCTCAACACTTCCATCACGTGTCCGGTCTCGCTGAGGTTTTCGTCTACCGGAAGCGTCTCCGCCATCCACGCCTTGCCAGTCCCGGTGATCACGTCCTGTAGTCGATTTGAAGCCGTTTCATCGGGTCCGAATACGCGGAAGTTCTTGTGTTCGAGGTTGGCCTGCATCACGCCATGCAGTAAATGACCAAGCACGCGCGTGGACTCCACATCCTGCTGCCCCCGCCCATCAATCTTCACCGCAAAATCGCGGAAGTTGGGAACGTTGAGCGGCGTGAGCAACAGTCCCCCGTTCGAATGGGGATTCATGCCCATGCGCAATCGGCCCTTGGGTGCGATGTCCGCCAGATCTTCTCTGAAATGGCCTTTTGCGTCGAACAGTTCCTCGGGCTTGTAGCTGCGCATCCACTCTTCCAGTTGGCGCAGGTGTTCGGGGTTTTGTTGAATCAGATCGAGAGGCACCTGGTGGGCACGCCAGGTGTTCTCCACCGGCTTGCCGTCCACAAATTTGGGGCCCGTCCAGCCTTTTGGCGTGCGCATGATTAGCATCGGCCATGCCCGGCGGGCCGTCGATCCTGCTTCACGCGCTTCCCTTTGAATTGCAGCGATCCGGTCCAGCATGGTGTCGAACACCGCCGCGGCCTGCTGGTGCAACACCTCCGGGTCGTCGCCTTCAAGCGTGAATGGCTCGTAGCCGTAGCCGCGCATCAAGTCCTCCAACTCCGCATGAGGGATGCGCGCCAGGATTGTCGGGTTCGCGATTTTGTAGCCGTTTAAGTGCAGAATTGGCAGCACTGCCCCATCCGTTGCCGGATTGAGAAACTTGTTCGAATGCCAACTGGTCGCTAATGGGCCCGTTTCCGCCTCTCCGTCGCCAACCACGCAGACCACAATCAGATTTGGATTGTCAAACGCCGCGCCATAGGCATGCACCAGTGAATAGCCCAGTTCTCCGCCTTCGTGGATGGAACCGGGCGTCTCCGGTGCTACGTGGCTGGGAATCCCGTATGGCCAGCTGAACTGGCGGAAAAGGCGCTTGATGCCGTCCTTGTTCTGCTCGATGTGGGGATAGATCTCTGAATAAGAGCCTTCAAGATAAGTGTTCGCCACGATTCCCGGACCGCCATGTCCTGGCCCAATCACAAAAATCATGTTCAGATCGCGCTCGCGAATCAGGCGATTCCAATGAACATAAAGAAAGTTGAGCCCTGGGGTTGTGCCCCAGTGGCCCAGCAGTCGCGGTTTGACGTCGTCAAGGGTGAGCGACCGCTCCAGCAAGGGATTGTCTTTCAGGTAAATCTGGCCAACCGAAAGATAGTTGGCGGCACGCCAGTAGGCATTTATCTTGGCTAATTGTTCCGGGCTGAGGGGACCGTTGCTCGCTGTTTGCTCGCTCACATTGAACCTCGCATGGGAGATTTACGTGCCACATCAAGGCTAGCAGTCGCGCGTTACAGTCATGGGTGATTAGAGTCACACGTTCGTAAAATGGCCGCCATTGCTTCAGGCTAATTGCAGGCCACCAGAGGAGGAATAGATTCAATTCCCCTCCTTGTGCCGCACCAGCTTGACAGTCGGCCGTCTTTCGGAGTCCAATCGCTTGCTGCTCCGGTTGGATTCGGAAGTGGCCGCGGTTTGGGAACAGCCGTCGCAATCGAAGTGAGAGGCAAATCAGGGATGAACATAGTACTTTGGATCGTTCAATTCATCTTGGCAGGGGTGTTTGTGTTTACCGGGGCGAGCAAGGTTGTGGCCTATCCACAGTTGATCATTGTGGTTGAAGCGCGTAACAAGAGTGGCCCGATTGGAATGTCCAGACGACTGGCCGCACAGGTCGGCCTTTTAGAGATTCTGGGGGCTGTCGGCCTGATTCTGCCCTACGACTTTTGGCCTCCCCACATTCTCACCCGCATTGCGGCTGCCGGACTCGCACTCCTGATGGTGATCGCCGTCATCTATCACGGACGGCGGCAAGAGCATGCCACACCCAGCATCGTTCTCTTCTTGTTGGCCCTCTTCGTAATCGTGGGTCGTTCCCAGCAGTGAGTCAGGTCAGTCATCAGATCGCAATGCCGGCCAAGTTGGGTTGCTCCGCCAGTTTCAAGCTTGATTTCCTTGATTTGGCGACGTCGAGACATCAATCTGTCCCAGGTTCAACCGGTAAAAGCCTCACTTATGCAAAACCGTAGATATCATCTTATACTTATGTAGTCGTCATTTAACGAGCGTGAATCTCACCTATGCATCCAACGTTAGATCAACAATGCGTTGCAGTTGAGAGTCATTGTTGGATTCCACGGCAGTATGAAATGTGATGTTGATTTCCCCTGCCTGTTCAAAATTGATTGACTTTTTTATCACACTATCCTTATATTTCAATCATTACTGGGGTTTCTGACGACCTCGCGCCGTGAAATCAGGATTCACCCCTCCAGGCAAGACCTAAACAACGAAGGCAGGTGGAATCATGAACAGTTTGGATTGGTTTGCGCAGATTCTGTTCGGTTGTGTGTTCTTGCTCGATGGGCTTCGCAGAGTTTTTCGCATCTCGTCGGGATTTGAACCAGAGCAAAATGCCACCCAGGGCCAGTGCATTGGAATGTCTCGAGGGGCCACGCTGGTAATTGGGTTGGCCGAGATGGGAGGAGCGTTGGGGCTGCTGGTGCCCACCCATTCTGCCCTCGCTAACATTCTTCCGCTCCTGGCAGCTGTTGAGCTTGCAGTTCTTTCACTTTTGGTTGCCATCTGTTACGTTCGTCGGAAGATAGCCACCGGGCCTATCATCGCTCTGTTTCTCTTTGCGATGTTCATCGTCGTCGGCCGCATAGCCTAGACTGTCGACTTTACCAGAGGTTTCCGCGGGCCCGCGACCGGCAACGCATTGCCTGGCTTCGCGGCCTGCTGTCACAGATGGCGCTTGAGCTTGAGAATCTGTGATTCGAAGCCGAACCAGAGCACTGTCGCCAACATTGTGGAGGCGGTCAGCCTGAAGGCCACAACCGCGAGGTCGCCTGCGATGCCGTAGCGATCCATGCGCAAATCGAACCAGCCAAAAAAGATGAAGATCATGATGTGGGTCATGTACAAGCCATAGCTGATCCGGCCGTAGAAGGCCAAGGGTCCTCGGCGCAGCAAATCGCTTAGCGGATTCCGTGCCCCTGTCGAGGCAATGGAGGCCAGCACCGCGCCGGCAAACGCCACCGCCAGCGCCGAATCAAGGAACGCCGTCCCGCCCGCGATGGTAGCAGCCACCGACACCCCCGTGGGAATCGCGATCAGTCCCACCCATATCCAGACGCGCCGGCTTACAGGCAACGTGTAAAGGGCAATTGCCAGCAGGCTGCCCCATGCAATTCCATCCAGATGCGTCAATGTATGCGTTGGCGTGATCCATGCCAGGTGGGTTTGCCGCATCAGCGGCGATCCAACCACCGCTGCACTCAAGACCGCTGCCAGAAATGAGGGCTTGCGCAGGAACCGTACAGCCGGGGCCCACAGGAAGTAATACTGCTCTTCGATCGCCAGCGACCAAGTGGGACCGATGGCCGGCGGCAGAGCCAGGTGAAAGAGATTCTGTACGAAAAAGATATAGGCCCACCAGGGCGCGGTTTTCACCGCAACCAGAATCGTGGGCCCGACGAACCAGGGGGCTTCAAGATAAACCACCGCCAGCAACAGTACGTACACCGGCCAGATGCGCAGCGCCCGTCGTCCATAGAAGTTGCGGAAATAATGCGGGTTCTCACGCGATTCAAGAAGAATCGAGGTGATCAAAAACCCCGACAAAACGAAAAACAGATTCACGCCGGCCCATCCCCACAAGCTGGCGTAGCCAATCCATGTACTCTGAAGTCGCGGGTGGCAGTGATAAATAACAACTGCCAGAACCGCAAGCCCCCGCAGTCCTTGAAGTTCAGGGATGTAAGACGGCAACCAGGATGGGCGTTGGATGGGCAAGATGGTGGGTCAGCGGTCAGCGAGTTGGCGAGCAGTTCCGGCGCGACCGGAACTGCCCAGTTAGCGGAGTTGACGGATTGTTTGTCCGGCGCAAGTTTTATCCGGCAGCCAGCTGTTTTGCTCTCTCCGTCGCCCGCATCACGGCCTTGATCAACGTGACGCGCAGACCGCCTTCCTCCAGTTCCAGAATTCCGTCAATCGTACATCCAGCGGGAGTAGTCACAGCGTCCTTCAACAGAGCCGGATGATAGCCAGTCTCCAGCACCATCTTGGCTGCGCCGAAGGTGGTTTGTGCCGCAAGCTGCGTGGCAGTATCGCGGGGCAGACCCACCTTGACTCCTGCCTCGGCCAGTGCTTCGATGATGATGTAGATATACGCTGGCCCCGAGCCGGATAGCCCAGTGACTGCGTCCATGTGTTTCTCGTCCACAGTCACGGTGCGCCCTACGGTCTCGAAGATGCGCTCGGCCAGCTCCATTTGCGGAGCGGTTACAAACCGGCCGCGGCACATGGCGGCGGCGCCCGCGCCCAACGCAGATGGCGTGTTGGGCATGGCGCGAATCACCGCGATGTCCAGTCCGGCGGCGTCTTCGATCGACCGCGTCTTCACCGATGCCGCAAACGAAATCAGCAGCTTATCCTTGGTCAGAGCGGGGCGAATCTCTTCAATGATTGCGGGCACCTGGAATGGCTTTACACCTACCAGGATCAGGTCAGCCTGACTGGCCGCCTCGAGGTTGTTGGTGCTCACATCCACGCCCCACTGCGTGCTCAGTGCCAGCGCCCGCTCGCCGTGGCCTACAGTGGCGTGAATCTGATCGGGGCTGAACAAGTTCTGCTTCAAAAAGGCCTGCAGCAGGATGCCTCCCATCTTGCCGGCGCCCAGAACGGCTACCCGGACCCTAGGAAATTGCGCAGGTACTTCAGTGGCCTCAACAGCTATCTCCGCCATGTTTTTCCTTGTCTTGATTGCGAGGGTTGGTGCTTCCTACCAAGGATACTCGCATCCGCGCGGTGCCTGCCCAAAATGCGAACAGCAGATGCCGTCAACCCAGGCTTTTGGCATCGGAAAACAAATACACTCCCCACTGCAACCCACCGCCATCGGCATCGTCCGGCACGCCACACCACGGCACATTTGCATCGACGTTAACCCTGCTCGCGTTGTCGGTTCCTCGATCTGATGATTCCATAGGCCAGCAGCTGCAGCCAGATCAGCGTGATCGCGGTTACCACAGCATCACCCAGGACTGTCTCGGGCGCTCTCGCACTTGCCGGGCCGGCCAAGGAGGCAAATGAGCGAATCAGGGCGCCGCACAGCGCAATCAAGACCAGGGAAACAATGAGCCATCGCTTCTTCGACAATGACAATGGGCTGGGCGAAACCCGTGGTTGTGGCGAGGCATTTCGGTACCAATGCAGAAACCAGATCAGCAGAATCGCGCTCCCTGCTACAGTGCTGCCATGCTGGAACAGCTTGTAATAAAAAACGTCTCCCACAATTGGCAAACGAACGGTTTCACTCATCAACCTCCAGTGCTGATAGAGCCAATAGTCCGCATGTGTGAATGAGTCCCAAAGGATGTGTGTTCCCACTCCGACAAGGATTGAACCGGCAATGATTGCCAGCCGCCCCGGACCCCAGAATCGAAACCTGCCTCGGTCCTGCCTCATCCTGCTTTGGATGGCGAACGGCAACAATCCTACGATTGGCTCTTTCATGAATGCGTGAAACAGCCAGAGGACAACCAGCGAGAGCGGTAAATCCAAAAGAAACATGCCGGCAAGCGTGTGCCCGAAATGTCCGCCGGGAGTCAGTCGAGCGAAGTATTCAAAATCGGGAGCAAAGGTCCCTACCACCACAGCAGAAGGGATCAGGCTTGTACGACGAAATGGCCATGCCGCAGCCGCGTGAGCAAGAGTAAATGGCATTTTCTACATTATCTGCCAGCCAAGATATTGGCCGTCGGGTAAACCGTTTCCTGTCAGGCAACGGCCAACTTGATGCGCGTATATCGCTTCCGGACTTGTTGAAATTGCCCACCGCCTCTTTGGCCCCCGTGCGTTCGGTTATTTTGCGGCTGTTTTCTCAGCGGCGATCCAGGCTTCGATTCGGTCGCCCAGGAGGTCAAGCGGCAATGCGCCGGAGTCGAGCACCTGGTCGTGGAACGCACGGATATCGAACTTGTTACCCAGAGCGGTTTTGGCGCGTTCGCGCAGTTCCAGGATCTTCAGCTGGCCCACTTTGTAAGCCACAGCCTGGCTTGGCCACGCGATATACCGGTCGACCTCCGATTGAATGCTGGTTTCGTCGACATTGGAGTGGTCATGGAAGTACTGCACCATCTGTTCCCGCGTCCAATGTTGGCTGTGCGCGCCGGTGTCAACTACCATTCGTATCGCCCGCCAGATGTCGCCCTCCAGCCTCCCATAATCGGAGTAGGGATCCTGGTAAAGGCCCACATCTTTGCCCAGCCGCTCGGCGTACAATCCCCAGCCCTCAACGTAAGCGGTGTAGTGGCCGTGCTTGCGGAATGTAGGCAGGGCATTGAGTTCCTGGGCGATGGAGATTTGCAGGTGATGGCCGGGCAGGCCTTCGTGGTAGGCGATGTCTTCAACTGAGTAGAGATTGCGGTCAGCAGCGTTGTAGGTGTTGACGAAGAGGCGGCCGGGGCGGCTACCGTCAGGCGCGCCGGCTTCATAGTAAGCGGGCGCGGCTGCCTTCTCCTGGTAATCGGGAACCTGAATCACTTCGAACCTGGCTTTGGGCAGAGTGCCAAAGAGCTGGGGTAGCCGGGCTTGCATCGGCGTCAGGTATGCGCGATAGGCATCTATCAAGGCTTCACGCGAGGCTGGATGCATTCTGGGGTTGGTCTTGATGCTGGCTCGAAAAGTCTTCAGGTCAGCGAAGCCGAGCTTCTGCGCAATGGCAAGCATCTCCATCTCGTCACGCTTGACTTCTTCAAGACCGAGTTGGTGAATTTGCGCCGGCGTGAGGTCGGTCGTCGTTGTGCGCCGAAGCAGGAACTGATAGTACTTCGCCCCATCCGGCAGGGAGTCGATGCCTGGCTGGTCGCGGCCAGCGGGCATATAGCTTACCTCCAGGAACCGCGCAAATCGCATGTAGGCCGGAAGCACCTCTTTGCCAATGGCGCTGAGCATCTCCGCCTTGATTCGCTCCTGCTCATTGGGAGTGATTGATGCGGGAAAGTTCTTCAGCGGCAGGGCAAGCGGCGAGTCTTCCGGCTTTTGTCCGGCCATCTCCTTCACCTGGTCGAGAGTCTTCTGAAGCAGATACTTGGGCGGTACTCGGTGGTCGTCCATGCCGATGGCCATGTTGGTCGTGACCTGTTCAAAGGCTTTGGGGATAGCGTGCAGGCGGGTGATCCAGTCGTCGTAATCCTTCACCTTGGTGAAGCTCAGCTGGGCGACCAGGTCCGGGTAGATGATCTGGATGCCCGCCCGCTGATTCACGGGCATCTCCCACTCCTTGAAGTCGGCAGCCTCAGCATCTTCCTCAAGATCGCGTAGCAGCAGCTCGCGGCTGGTCTTTTCCTGGTCGCTCAATCCGGCTGAGTCAATCGCCGCGAGACGCATCAGAAAGCCTTGCTCGCGCTCCAGTTTCTCGTTGAAGGCCTTTACGGAATAATCGGCAATCTGGTCGTTGTAGCGCTTGTCTCCCAGTGTGGACGCAGTCTCCGGCTCGTGCTTCAGCATGTCTTCCCAGTAATCACTGAAGATCGTTTTCAGCTCCCTGCGGGTGGATGCCACAGAACCCTCTGAAGGCGCTGCCTGTGGTTGTGCTGCCTGGCTGCGTACGGCCTGCGCAAAGCTGAATACCAGAATTGCGGAATGAATCAGGGCGGTGGTTTTGAAATTCATCAATGGAATGAGCCTCGGCACGGTGCATTAGATGAAACAGATGTCCAGTCGAGTGTAGAGCACCCATCAGCGGTTCCAGTCGCAACGGGCGTTTTTCAATACCTATTTAGTTCTTACGACGAAACATCCCTCGCATGCAGTGTTTGTCGTTCTGTCTTTCCATGCAGCTCAAATGGATGCGCGCACCAGCGGAATGCCAGAGTTTATTCCGCACAGCTCTGGCTCATGTTGAGGTAAGAGTTGCCAACCAACCGCCCGAAACCACATTGGTGTGCTGCGAGTTGGTCGTGTCGTCAGCCGTTCGTTTTATCGGTCATGCTGAACGCAACGGGCGCGGCTGCTTTTCGATTGGGCAAAGCCCCGTACTTTGTGCGCGTCTATCGTCCCTGTGCTTTAGCATTCTTGCGGGCGGAGCCAATATTCATGTCTGCGAACTGCTGGTAAAGCTTTTGGCCAAATGCGTCTTCAGCGTTCAGGAGTGAAGCGTCGCTGGGATACACCTGGATGAAACCGATAATCTCACCTGTTTTGGCGTCGGCGATTGTAATGAAGAGAACCGCATCTTCGTCGGGACCGCCAAAGAGTAGTGTCGTTGCGGCACGGCCTTCGGTAACAACCTGGCCCACACCCTGGACGAAGACCAGGATGTCCGAATTCTCCGAGCAGGGCAGCATTCCTACCTGATCGCCCAGAGCGTAGGCCGACTTTTCGATTCCTCCCGGCTTCCTTCTCATCAATGGCAAGACAGATGCAAACTTCTGCTGAATTTGCGAGGCCACACTAAGAATCTCGTCGTTGGATGCGCCACTTGAGAGCGGATTGATCGCGGAATTGATCGAGATGCCGTCAGATTTGAGGTGGGATTCGACCATATCCTCAAGAGTGGCGGCCCAGGCTTCGGACTCTTTGCTCATTCCTTCGGCGCCTTTCATTCCGATCCTGGCGAGATGGGCCTGGGGCGGCATCATGCAGGCGGAATGGATGGGGAACTTGCCTGAAGTGATCTTATGCTGGGCCCAGAACGATGTAATCGGAAGGGTCACAGGAAAGGCGGTGGAAGTTGAAACGAATACTAATATGGCGGCCGCGAAGCCCAGGAACGCTTGTCGTCTGAAGTTCATCGAAATCCCTTTCGAGAAAGAGTTACCAAAACAAATGCGGCCAACAATCAATGCGGCATCGCAGCCTGAAGTTTTTCGACTTCCGCGAGACGTCGTCCGATACGAAGCCGGTCGAGGCTGGTGTCTGCTGCCAGTTGAAGATAATGCCTGTAGTTGATTGCTGCGTCAGCAAAGCGGGATTCATCCTGGCAGAGGAAACCCAGCTCGCGGTAGGCGAGCGCATATTGCGGGTTGCTCTCGACTGCCGCAAGGAAGGCTTTTTCCGCCTTCGCTTGGTTTTCTTTGAGCGTTGCCTGGCCCTCAGGTGTTTTCAGCAAGGCCCTTTGCTCCTCCTGCTCGGTCATCTTCAGCACCTGCTTGCGTTGCTTACCCTCGCCGTCGGGAGTGAATTCGTCAGGCGTCGGAACAGTCGTTTTGGCTCCGAGGGTGCGATAGGAGTCGCCAAGCAGCACTTGATACTTTGGATCGCCCGGGAACGCATCCACGAGTCGGGTGGCGCAGGCCAGCGCGGAGCGCGGACGGCGGCTCTCGATGTCGGCGTTGATGTTGGAAACGATGGCCGACGCGACAGCGTTGACGTAGTCCATTTTGAGTCCAATTCGCGCGCTTGCGGGAGTGTGTGCGGCAGCGAAGGCAAGCGCTTCCTCTCGCCTTTTCGCCAGATCCGGATGATCATGGTAGAGGGTTGGGCGAGGCTCATATTCGAGGGTTCTGTCCTGGTCGAAAAGGTCGAAAGCGACAACCATGGCATGAGGATCGTACCCGGCAACAGTCATGGCTTCGAGCCCGTCGCGGTCGGCCTGACTTTCCATTTCGCGCGAATAGCCGTAGACACTTTCCACCAGGAGAAGCGTGCTGACGTTGGCGGCTGCGGCCGCACCCAGCCAGGCGGCATAACCGCCGGGAACGCAAGCGGCGGCCGCCGCGACAATCTCAGAAGCGACGGTTTTCTTGCGGATGCTTCGATTTTCTAGATAGGGGTGCCGCTCATAGATGTGCGCCGTTTCGTGGCCCAAAACTCCTGCCAGTTGCGCTTCGTTTTCCAAAAGTGCGAGAAGGCCTGTGGTGATATAGACCGAGCCGTTGGGCAGGGCGAAAGCGTTGACCGTGGGGTCGTAGAGGACCAGAAAGCGATAGGTGACCCTTTCGGGCATGGGCCGGTCACCGAGAACGCGTTTGCCCACAGTGTCGATAAATGCCTGCAGGTCGGGATCGTGGAGCACCAGACCTCTTTTTTCGTATTGGGCGTCGACAGCGTCGGCTTCGGCCCGAAGGTTGTCGTCGACTTTTGTGAACTGGAACCGAGTGCCGGGGCCTTCGGGAGCATGGACGCTGATGGGGGCGGGCTGAGACGGAACGGATGGCTGTTGCGCTTCCGAATACCCCAAGATGACGAAGATGAAAATTGCTGCAAAAGTTCTGGACGTAGGTCACCTCACGATTGCGTACAGAGAATTGACCCCACGAGGATTAGGAAAATCATCTCTCAGAGGGGAGATTTGTGCAAGGGGTAATCTTTGCCAACGCAAGATGAACCAAAAGGATCAGCCACGCGCTGGCCCGTTAGCGTCGGCGTGATTCAGGCAGAGAAGTTGAGTTTGGAGGCGAGCCATGACTGGGTGCGTGCTGTGCATACGTCGGAAGAATCGCATGCAGTATATAGGGACAATTCATCCGCAAAATTTATTTTCGAGTCGAGGGCAAAAACAGCGTTTGAGAGCGCATATTGAGTAGAAGGTCTGTGAATTGAAAGGTGAAATCTATGCCCAGTTATCTCGTGCAGTGCTCCTACTCGTCAGCGGCGCTGGCAGCTCTGATCGCAAACCCGCAGGACCGCAGCGAGCATGTGAAAAAGGTAGCGAAGAAACTTGGCGGCAAGATCAGCGGATCATGGCTGTCGTTTGGTGAACACGATCTTGTAATGCTTGTCGAAATGCCTGACAACATCAGCGCGGCAGCTCTGGCGTTGGCTGCCGCCGCGGGCGGCTCATTGAAGTCGATCAAGACCACTCCGCTGCTGAGCCTTACCGATGGGTTGGCGGCGCTGAAAAAGGCCGCAACCTCGGGCTACACGCCGATCGTTACCTCATAACAGAAGCGCGGGACGGATCACCGACTGCGGGCGAGGGCCATGCGGTGGGGGAGAATTGTGCCGTAAGATGGCTCGCCCCCACCTAGGCGCAAAAACAGACGCTCCGCACGTCTTTCGATGCCAGGATTAAACACGGCATTTCCGCTCGGGTGGTCGGCTACTCGTCAGTTATACATCAGTAAACAGGATCGAGTCCGCTGGAGACATCCCATCCTGTCGGAAGAATTTGGCATATTCCGGGAACCTTCAGGTGGCAGCATAACAGTACACTCAGGCAATTCGGCCTCAGAATGTGAAATGCCAAGTTTTCAACATTTGAGCTGCCATTTTCCGGCTCGACCAGGTTTCCAAGTGATGGAACCTCAGATCTCCGCTAGCGCATTATGCACGAGGTGGATCGAAATTGATCCTTCACCCACGGCGGATGCAACGCGCTTCACGTTGCCGGAGCGAATATCTCCAACTGCAAAAACTGCAGGCAGGCTCGTTTCCAGCATCTGCGGAGACCGGCTGAGCGGCCACCTCAGCGGCGCGCTGTCCAGAACCGGATCCAAGTCGCGGCCCGTGAGTATGAATCCCTGGTTGTCGAGGGCAAGACATTCACGCAGCCAATCTGTACGGGGTGAAGCACCTGCCATCACGAACACATGGCGGATGTCATGCATAGATTCTTCGTCCGTCGCCCGATTCAGCCAGGTGACCCGCTCCAGGTGCGTTTCGCCAGCTAAGGCGACAACCTCGGTTTGGAAATGCAGTTCGATACCTGGATTCTCAACAATTCGTTGAATGAGATAGCGCGACATTGTTTCGGACAATTCTTTGCCGCGAACCAGCATGTGGACCTTGTGTACTGACTGTGCCAGGAAGACCGCCGCCTGACCGGCAGAATTGCTGCCGCCAATCACGATGATCTCCTCGCCTGTGCACAGCTGCGCTTCCATGGCCGTGGCGGCGTAGTAGATGCCCTGTCCCTCGAACCGGCCCAAAGTCTCAACGTTTGGCTTGTTGTACTGAGCGCCGGTGGCGATCACGATGCTTCGCGTTTCGATGATTGCGCCGTTTTCCAAAGTAAGCAGGTAGGGCCGCTGGTCGCATCCGATCTTCACCACTTTCTGACCGACGAGAATTTGAGCGCCGAATTTTTCTGCCTGCACAACCGCCCGGCCGGTAAGTTCCTGTCCCGAAATGCCCATTGGAAAACCGACATAATTCTCGATTTTTGAACTCGCGCCCGCCTGCCCCCCGGGGTACTCCGATTCGATGACTAGTGCGTCAAGCCCTTCTGAAGCCGCGTACACCGCCGCGCCCAATCCTGCTGGACCAGCGCCCACAATCGCGACATCGTGAAGGCGGCGCTCGTCCATATGGCCCGTGAACCCCAGGCACTCCGCCAGTTTCTGATTTGTCGGGTTTCGCAAGACGTTCTTCCCGCTGCAGATTACAACCGGAACGTCCTCCAGCTTTATGTCGAATCGGTCCAGAAGTTCCTGCGACGCTTTGTCGCTGTCGAGATCGACATAGCGAAAAGGATGGCCGTTGCGGGTTAGGAATTCGCGCAGACGAAGTGTGTTGGATGAATGTTGCGATCCCAGTACGGCTACGTTGCTCAGGCCTCCTGAAATCATCGCAACACGACGCAGGAGGAATGCGCGCATAAAGATATCGCCCAGCTCGGCATCCTTCGCAATCAACGTGCGCAACTCGTCTGCGCCGATTTCGATGAACTCCCCCGGTTCGGCCACACGCCCGCGAGAAAGTGCGCGGGCTCCGGAGATCAGGACAACTTCTCCGGAGAATTGACCGGGGCCATAGGTCACAAATACTTGCTCGCCGGAGAGTCCGGACACTGAGATGTCGAGCTTTCCTGAGAGCACCACGAAACAGGACATGCCCGACTTACCCGGTTCGAAAAGAACCTCTCCGGACTGGACCGATCGGTCACTGCCATAGGGCCGGATGCGCGCAATCTGCGCCGGCGTAAGAACAGGAAAAGCCTCCGCTTGTCGGTCAGGCGCATTGATCGATGGCAACATTGTCCAACCCTCCTGGAACTGTAAATGCAATCAGTGGTCGCTCGCCGCCGGGGCATTAAGTGCTTTGAACCAGTTTATCTGTGGTTCTTGATCGTTCGTCGAGCGTCAATTTCTCGCGGGCGGCAGGCCTATGATGGCTGCCTAGTTCAGAAGCGATTCCCAGTTGGCCGGCACCTTTCCTGCTGGCCCAGGAGTGGGCTGATTTCTCGGGTGCGAATGCGGCGGAAGCAACTCTGCACCCTTGACCATC
>CAZTLV010000001.1:0-220802 GCA_964614635.1 uncultured Occallatibacter sp. | reverse complement strand
GGCACCAACGGCTCCGACATCTGCCGCGACGACGGCCGCACCTGGCAACCCCTCGACAACGGCAACTGGAACGCGCTCTCGTTGCCCTTCATCGTCGGCCCCAACGGCCGCATCGCCCACCTCAATCCAGCCGCATTACCCAAACCCTGATTACTCCAAGCGTTGCGGCCGCGCAAGCGGCGTCTGCCCCACCGCAGGTGGTCTGCCGCACCGAAGGTGCCTCCCCAATCCGTAACCCCCACTTTGGTACCTCAGATTGAATTGCCAGCCTTTTCACCTTGCCGGGAATCACCGGGCAGCAATGTAAAATTGAAGGCAACCCGATGATGCAAAACCTCCCAGCGGTCCCCGGCATGAGATCCCTCTCCATGAGCGCAGCGGACCTGCGGGAATCGGCTTCTTTACCCATCATCGACGTGACCGGACTGCAGAAGTCCTACAAAACCGTTCGTGGTGAGCTCACCCTTTTTCGCGATCTCAGCCTCCATGTCCAGTCTGGAGAGATGATCGCCATTGTCGGCCAGTCCGGCGCAGGTAAGAGCACACTTTTGCACATCCTGGGAGCGCTTGATACCCCCTCCGCGGGAACTGTATACTGCGCCTCAACCAATGTGGCCAAACTCTCTCCCCGCGACGCGGCCGCGTTTCGCAACCGGGAGATTGGATACGTCTGGCAGTTCCACTACCTGCTGCCGGAGTTTACAGCGCTTGAGAACGTAGCCATGCCGCTGCTGGCGCGTGGCATGCAAAAGCGCGAAGCTCTCGCAGTAGGCGCAAACTGGCTCCGGGAGGTTGGTCTGGAAGACCGCAGCGACCATCGGCCCGGCGAGCTCTCCGGTGGCGAACAGCAGCGCGTGGCGCTGGCTCGTGCGCTGGTTAACAACCCTCGGCTGCTTCTGGCCGACGAACCCACCGGCGACCTGGACGAGACCACCGCCGGGCGCGTCTTCGACCTGGTTGAACGGTTGCACGCTTCCCACGGCCTCACCTCAATCCTGGTGACGCATAACCTGGACCTGGCTGCACGTTGTACGCGGTCGTTGCGCCTTGAAGGGGGACGGCTTGCACCGCTCGCAGCCGCTCCTCACACGGTTTCATCTTCTGGAAACGTCTAATCAAAAGCACCTTTTCGAGTGCTAAACGAATCTGATGGAGTAGACAATCTGGAAACGGATGGATTCACATCCCCAACAGATTGTCGGGGCAGGGTGGAAGTCTATTCGCGGCAACACCGAAAAGACGACCGGGCGGGAAAGAGGCCCGGACCATCCAAAAGGGCTGATCGGAGCATGGTGCACGCTCCATGGGGTCTCCGGCAGCGAGGTTAGAAGAAAGGCACGTGCGGGTTGGGCTGAAGCCGGCAAGGGCGTTTTCAGGGGTACTGTAGGAAGAGACAACTGCATTCAAGTCAAGGCAAACAAATGCCGTGACTGCCATGCAGACATCTCAGGACCGCAGTTCCTTTCGAGATGAATTTGTAAACCGGACGGCCACTCCAGCCGATAGCCTTAGGGCAAAGGGAGAACATCATGTTCGAACGCTATACGGAGAAGGCACGGCGCGTGATCTTCTTCGCGCGGTATGAGGCCAGCCAGTTCGGCTCACCCTATATCGAGACTGAGCACCTGCTGCTTGGCCTGCTGCGCGAGGACAAGGCGTTAACCAACCGATTCCTGCGTTCACACGCTTCGGTCGAATCGATCCGCAAGCAGATTGAAGCGCATACTACCATTCGCGAAAAGGTCTCCACCAGTGTTGACCTGCCGCTTTCGAACGAGTGCAAGCGCGTCCTGGCCTATGCGGCAGAAGAAGCCGAGCGCCTTGGCCACAAACACATTGGCACAGAACACCTGCTTCTCGGTCTGCTGCGCGAAGAAAAGTGCTTTGCCTCGGAGATCCTGCAGGAGCGCGGCCTCAAGCTTGCGCAGATCCGCGACGAACTTGCCCGTGTTACGCAGGAAAAGGCTCCGCCACAACAGCGTCAGCGCGAATCCAGCCTGCTGGCCGAGTTCAGCCGCGACCTGACACAGGCCGCCATGGACGGACAACTTGATCCATTGGTAGGTCGCGATGGCGAGTTGGAGCGGGTCATCCAGATTCTCTGCCGCCGCACCAAGAACAATCCTGTCCTCATCGGCGAACCCGGTGTGGGCAAGACCGCGATCGTTGAAGGCCTTGCCCAGCGCATCGCCGACGGCGAAGTGCCCAGCTTTCTCGCCGACAAAAAGGTCCTCGGTCTCGACCTTTCGCTCATCGTCGCCGGCACCAAGTATCGCGGCCAGTTTGAAGAACGCCTCAAGACCATCATGAAAGAGCTGATGGAGAATCAAAACTCCATCGTCTTCATTGATGAGCTGCACACTCTCGTCGGCGCTGGTTCGGCCGAGGGCTCTCTCGATGCGGCCAACATTCTCAAGCCGGCTCTCTCCCGCGGTGAAATTCAGTGCATCGGCGCCACCACCCCGGCAGAATACCGCAAGTCCATTGAGAAAGACCGCTCGCTCGAGCGCCGCTTCCAGGCGGTCAAGGTTCCGCCGCCTAACGAAGCGGACGCCATCAAGATCATCCACGGCATCAAGGACCGCTACGAGAAGTTCCACGCGGTCAGCTACACCGATGCTGCCATCGAGTTCTCCGTCTCGCATTCCAACCGCTACATCCCTGACCGCTTCCTGCCTGACAAGGCCATCGATCTTATTGACGAAGCCGGCGCGCGCGTTAAGCTACGCCAGACTTCGCTCCCTGAGGAGATCACCGAAGTCCAGAAGCGCATCAAGTTCATCGTGCACCGCATGGATTCGGCCATTGCCAACCATGAGTTCGAGAAGGCCCGCTTCTACTCCGACGAGGAGCGCAAGGAGCGCGAGAACCTGCGCGCCCTGCGCGACAAGTACCACCTCGACGACTCCTCCGCCGGCATCGTCACCCGCGAGGACATCGAGGACGTGGTCAGCCGCTGGACCGGCGTCCCCATCACCTCCATCAAGGAGGAGGAGACGCAGAAGCTCCTGCGCGTCGAGGAGGAGCTGCACAAGCGCGTCATCTCGCAGGACAAGGCCATCTCCGCGCTGGCGCGTGCCATCCGCCGCTCGCGCGCCGGCCTCAAGAACCCCGCGCGTCCCATCGGCAGCTTCCTCTTCCTCGGCCCCACCGGCGTCGGCAAAACCGAGATGGCGCGCACCCTCGCGCACTTCCTCTTCGGCTCGGAAAAATCCCTCATCCGCTTCGACATGTCGGAGTTCATGGAGAAGCACTCCGTCTCCAAGCTCATCGGCTCGCCTCCGGGCTACGTGGGCTACGAGGAGGGCGGCCAGTTGACTGAACGGGTCAAGCGCTCGCCTTATTCGGTTGTCCTGCTTGACGAAATCGAGAAGGCCCACCCCGACGTCTTCAACATCCTGCTCCAGGTCTTTGAGGACGGCCAGTTGACCGACGGCCTCGGCAACACGGTCGATTTCAAGAACGTCATCCTCATCATGACCTCGAACATTGGCGCGCGCCACCTGCAAAAGAAGCAGGGGCTCGGCTTCCAGAGCGACCGCGAAGAGATGGTCAGCGAGAAGGTTGAGGAGTTGGTCAAGCAAGAGGTGAAGAAGACCTTCAACCCCGAGTTCCTCAACCGCCTCGACGAGGTCATCATCTTCCAGTCGCTTTCCGATGCGGACCTGATCCAGATCGTCGAACTGATGGTTCAGCAGCTCAACACCAACCTGGCCCAGAAGTCCATCACCATCTCCGTCACCGAGGAAGCCAAGAAGTGGATCCTGGACAAGACCCTCGTCGATCGCAGCTACGGTGCGCGCCCATTGCGCCGCGCTCTGCAGCGCTACGTCGAAGATCCCCTGTCTGAGGCCCTGATTGCCGGCCAGATCACCGACCGTCCGGCCTTCCTTGAGGTCTATCTCGACGCCAATCAGCTCTTCTACCGTCCCGTGAGCGCCGATGAAAACATGAGCGACGAAAAGGCCGCAGGTGTTCTTCTCTTCAGCGCCTAAGCCCGACCGCATCCCAAAAACAGCTTCGGTCAACCCGCAACAATAGAAAGCCCCCGGAGAACTCTCCGGGGGCTTTCTACATTCCAATTATGGACCTTTGCCCGCTATAAATTTATTCCTTGCCCCTGTGCCTTCCTGCTCAACATACCCTGGCAAGCGACTGCGTGCCTTGCGCTTGCGAAGAACGCGTCTTTACGCGGAGATTGTTGATCGCATAGTCAATGTACCGCCGATCGAAATGCGGATGCTCGCCCATGAATTTACAGGTCGATACCACCTGGTCCACGATGAACTTCGGATGATACGCGGCCAGTTCCAACTCTTTTTCTTCAGTGACCTTGTACACAATGGAATTGAATATCTCGTCCGTCAGCTCAATGTCCTGCTTCGCGCACTCTCTCTTGAAGATGTTGAAGTAAAGGTCAATCGTTGGAGCGCCAACTTCGATCTTGTAAGGGAGACGCCGCAAAAATGCCGTGTCCATCAGGTCTTCCGGCTCAAGGTTGGTCGAGAATATCACCAACTCTTCAAATGGAATGCTGAATGTCTTTCCTGTGTGGAGCTTCAAATAGTCCACCCTGCTCTCCAGGGGCACGATCCACCGGTTCAGCAGGTTGGTCGGGCTTACAAGTTGCCGCCCAAAGTCGTCAATGACAAAGCATCCGCCCAATGCCTTCACGTGCAAAGGCGCCTCGTAAAAATGTCCCGTCGCGTCATAGCGCAGGTCCAGCATCTCCAATGTGAGTTCGCCGCCTGCCATCACGAAGGGACGCTTGCAGGGAACCCAGCGTGCGTCCACTTCCTCGTTGCGCAGGAATGAACTGGTTAAATCATCGCTTTGTTCTGGCGGATGAAGCGGGATATGGATGCTTGGGTCGAACATGCGGATGATTTGACCTTCGATTGAGACCGCATAGGGCACGTAGATCACATCGTTGAACACACTGCCCAGGCGAAAAGCCACTGAGGATTTGCCATTTCCCGGCGGACCGTACATCAGGATCGCCCGTCCGGAGTTCAGCGCCGGCCCGCATTGTTCGATGATGCTGTCATCGAATGTCAGATCCCCCAGCGCAGCGCGAATTCGGTCGAAATTGACAAGTTCGTTGGTCAGCTTCTGCAAGTTCACCTGCTCGGTGAACTGATCGATGGTGACCGGCGCAGGCCCCACATATCGCAGCCTCTGCAACTCGTCGATCGTCCAGCGCCTGCCTTCTTCCGTCAGCACATAGCTCATATCCATCAAGCTGTCGGAGTCGCGCGATCCCAGCGTGCGCAGCAGTGAACGGTCAACAGCCATCTTCACCAGGTCGAGCACAATGTGGTAAGGAAGCTTGATCGCGTCTACAAACTGGCGGTTGGTTTCAAGCCGCCCGGTGTAGATCAGCTTCATCAGCAGGCTCAGCACCTGGGTCTCGTCCAGTCCCGTTGACTGAATGTCTTTGGGCTCGTTGGGAATGCGATGGATAAATGCGTCGAGCGTCTTCTGCTCGATGGCTCCAATGGCAACCAGGTTGTCCCCCAGACGCCCGCCATGCTCCGCGAGGTGCACAAGTGCGCGCTGCACGTCTTCTTCTGTGACAAGCTTTACACGGATTAGCAGATCTCCCAGACGCACTCGCACTGACATGGTGACCTCCTGGCGGCGGCTTTCTTGGCAGGCCCCACCCTTGGAATTTCAGGTTCTTGGCAATTCATCAAAGGCTGCCCCAATGTCGATCAGGGAAGGAAGCAGCACCTCAAGCAGATAGCTCTCGCTGGTCGTTTAAGTGTACTGTTATCAACTAAATCTGAAAGTACAACTTCCGTGTCGTCGAGGATTCCTCTTTAAGTGGAGGTACACAAAGGTCATCGTTCCAGACCAATTCGGGAGAATCTCAATTTGGGAATTGTGAATTATCGCCCCGGGAACACAGCCAAGCCCCTTCTTTGCTATGCTTTCCTTTGCTGAAATGTTCCATGCCCAGAACCTGCCAATAGGAGCACGAATGCCATTATTGTCATGGAGCGACGACCATGCGGTTGGTGTGCCTTCGATGGATGATGAGCACAAGAGGCTGTACCAGGCCATCAATGAGCTCTATGACGCCGTCTTGCGCGGCGACGACCGCGACCACACTGCCCATCTGCTCCGCGAGGTTGTCCTTTGCACTCGCCACCACTTCTCCACTGAAGAAGCGATTCTTGCAGCGTCGCGCTACCCGGAACTCCCTGAGCACAGTGTCAAGCACCAGCAGTTGCTCAGCCAGGTTGAAGAACTGCTTGGCCGCCACGAGCAGGACGGCCTGACCCTCACCGGCAAGTCGCTCGCCTTCCTTCGCTACTGGTTCAATGCCCACATCCACGAAGACGACCAACTGTACGGCGCATGGCTCGACGCCCACGAATCCGCTTGAGGATTCAGGATCCCTGCCTCATACCCGATGCGGGCAGCTCTTGGTATTCACGCACTCTTCCGCGAGCCTCAGCCGCTCCACGGGCCGTCCACCGATCAGGTGTTCTTCCACAATTGCCACCGCATCTTCCGCCTTCACATGCCCGTACCAAACGGCCTCTGGATAGACGACAACTGTCGGTCCATGCTCGCATTGGTCCAGGCACCCTGATTTGTTGATGCGTACACGCCCCGCAAGCCCGGCGGCCTTCGTCAGTTGCTGCAACTGCGTGTGCAGTTCGCTTTTTCCATCGGTGGTGCAGGATGGCCGCGGCGCATCGGTGGGACGTGTGTTATGGCAGACAAAGACATGGCGTTCAAATGAAGGCAAGGGAATATCCTCCGGGATTGGTATACCTCCAGACTAACCTGCTCGTCCTGCCTCCATTTTCTGTTCCCGAGTCGCTGGACCCTGATTTGTGCCTGGCGATAGCGGGAAGTCATGGTCGCCAGGCGGCAAATCGCGATTCCCCTATTCTTAAGGGTTTCCACAGTACTTTGTTGCCCACCCGCCCCCATCTGCGAAAATGAATACTTGACTATGACAACGGAAAATCTCCTCTCACTGAAAGACGACATGGTGGCCTTCATCGAAGGTCACGGCCTCATGCGCTTGCCCGGATACGTTACGGAAGACATTCCCTCCATCGTTTGGGAAGGGAACGGCAATCCCGATGCGTGGAAAGACTTTGTCGAGATGGCCAAGCACGTCGGCGCGCCTTTCGTCACCTTCAGTGAGATGACGCTCGAGCGTGGGGAACTCGAAGCTTTGATTGACGAAGCCAGTGAGATGAACTTCCCCGATGAAGAGGCCACTGAGCTTGTTGAAGCGCAATGGTTGCGCAAGTATGCCGGCAACCTCGGCTACATTCAGCTCGGCTTCGTCTACCAGGGACTGGTCTTTCTCCACGAGTCCACCACCGAATGGTATGAGCGCTACCAGGCCCTCCTTGAAGACATTGAGAACTTCCAGGACATCGTCATCGATGACGTCCATGACGTAGACGACGAAGACGAGTAGTTCCGCGTGAATCCGTCCAGCCCGTCCCGGATCGCTCCTCGTCAGCGCTGGACTCTTGCTGAAGCGCATCCCGCCGAGGCCGCCGATCTTGCCCGGGCCACCCAAATTCCATTGGTCGTCGCCGAACTTCTTATCGCCCGCGGCATTTCAACCTCCAGCCAGGCATTCGCCTTTCTCAACCCTGATATTGCTCTTCTCAACGATCCCTTTTTGATGCTGGGCATGGCCGCAGCTGTCGAGCGCGTGGAGCAAGCGATCTCCGCGCATCAGCCCATCCTGCTCTACGGCGATTACGATGTTGACGGCACCACCGCCGTGGTCCTGCTGAAAACTGCAATTGAAATGCTTGGCGGCGTCGTTCGCTTTCATGTCCCTCACCGCCTGCGTGAGGGATACGGCCTCCAATCCTCGGTGCTCGAGGCCGTCTATGCCGATGGGGTCCGCCTGGTGATCACTGTCGATACAGGGATGAGGGCCTTCGTTGAAGCTGAATGCGCCCGCAATCTCGGCCTCGACCTGATCATCACTGACCACCACTTGACCCAGGCAGATGACGCCCTGCCTCATGCGCTGGCTATTCTCAATCCCAACCAGCCCGGCTGTAGGTATCCTGAAAAGTCCCTCTGTGGCGCAGCCATCGCACTGAAGCTCGCGCAGGCCATTCTCCAGCGCCGCGATCCCATCCGCACCCGCGACAAGACGCTGCCCAGTTTTTTGAAGATGGCTGCGATCGCCACCATTGCCGACGCCGTTCCGCTGCAGGGCGAAAACCGTGTCATCGCCGCACTCGGCCTGCGGGAACTCCGCAAGCCCGCCGGCAATGGTCTACGCGCTCTGTTTGCCGCCGCGGCTCTCGATCCCACCGCCAAGCCGCTCACCGGCTTCGATGTTGCCTTCCGCATTGCCCCACGCATCAATGCTGCCGGACGAATGGATATCGCGTCGGAAGTGATCGAGCTGTTTTCCACGCGCGATCCCGCCCGTGCCACTGAACTCGCTGCCAAGCTAGAGCGTCTCAATCGCGAGCGCCGCGATGCCGAGGCCGCTGCGCTCTCTTCAATCGAAACCTTACTCGCCACCGATGCGAAGTTAATCGCGGACCGACTGCTCGTCATCCACGGCCAGGGCTGGCATCGCGGCGTCATCGGCATTCTTGCTTCGCGCGTCGTTGAGCGCACTGCAAAGCCGGCCATCGTTGTCAGCGTTGAAGACGGCGTGGCGCACGGCTCCGGCCGTTCCGTCGATGGATTTCAGTTGCTCAACGCAGTCGAATCCTGCGCCGATCTCTTTGCTCGCTTCGGAGGCCACGCCTTCGCCATCGGATTCGCCATGCCGGCCGATTCTCTGCCTGAACTCAAGCGCCGCCTCCGCATCTACGCTGAAGAAAATCTTGCCGCCACGGATCCGGTGCACACGCTGCGCATCCACGCCGAGCTGCCTCTCGATCGAATCACTCCCGTCTTTGCAGGGTGGCTCTGCAAGCTTGAACCGCTGGGCCACGGCAATCAAGAGCCGATCTTTGTCGCTCGTAACGTCCTTCTACTTGCGCCGCCACGGATCATGAAAGAGCGTCACATCCGGCTCGAACTCGCTCAGCGGTCCCCAATCGCCTCAACTGATTCCATTTCCGCCAACTCCCGCACCTCGATACGCGCAATCGGTTGGAACCTTGCCGCCCGTGCCGCGGAACTCGCTCTCAACCGCGGATCGCTGATCGACATCGCCTACCGCATCCGCGAGAATACACACCCGGAGTATGGCGGCCTCGAAGTGGAGATCGCCGGCATCCTTCCATCCGCTTAAAGCAGGGTTCTTGTTTTGGAGAAACCTGACTACGCGACGACTCGCATCGAGTTGATCATCGCACTCGTTGATGCAGCAGAGAGTGGGCGGCCGAATAAGAAGCCCTGCACCTGGTCGCAGCCTGCCTCTCTCAGGATTTCTGCTTGCGCCTCTGTCTCAACTCCTTCAGCTGTAATGGTGAGATTGAGGGTCTTTCCCAATGCCATCACTGTATTCACGATGGCAGCTGCTTTTTGATCGGTCTCCATCACACTCACAAAGGATTGATCGATCTTCAAAGTGTCGAAGGGGAACTTCCAGAGATAGGTCAGGCTTGAATAGCCGGTTCCAAAGTCGTCCAGGGAAATCGAGACGCCCAATCTGCGCAGGCGTTTAAGTTGATCGAAGACTGTGTCCTTATCTTGAATCCATAGGCTTTCGGTCACTTCCAATTCCAACCGTTGAGGATTTAGTCCTGAAGTTCTCAGCGCCCGTTTGACCACAGCGGCGATATCTCCGTCGCGGAATTGAACCGGCGATAGATTCACAGCCACCTTCAAAGGGCTCGTCCAACCGGCTGCGGTTTTGCACGCGGTTTCAAGCGCCCAGGCCCCGAGGCGATTGATCAGCCCAGACTCCTCAGCAACAGGAATGAAGTCAAGGGGGGCTTGGGGACTCCAGCCTTCCGGCCAGCGCAACAAAGCCTCGAAGCCCAGCAGCCCTCCGTCGTGGAAACTGTGAATGGGCTGATATACCAATTGAAATGAGTTGCTCGCCAGTGCTCGCCGAATTCCCATTTCGATCTGGTGCCGTTGACGGTTCTTTGCATCCATCCCAGGCTCAAAAAAGCTTACCGGATGACGCCCCGCGGCCTTTGATTTGTTGAGGGCCGCGTGTGCGCAAGCGATCAGCGCTTCGAAATCATCAGCGTCCGGAGGAGAAATTGCAATGCCGATGCTGGCTCTGCAGACCACTTCAGATCCGCAAACTTCGTACGGCTCTGAGAGAACCTGAATCAGCCGATCCGCCAGGGACCTGGCTCCGTTGGGTTGATACAGGCCGAACTGGAGAACAACAAACTCGTCGCCTTCAAACCGCGCCACAGAATCCTGAGGTCGAATCGACGCCCAAAGCCGTTTGGCAACTTCCTTCAGTACCAGATCGCCAGTAGCGTGGCCGAAGCCGTCGTTGACGTCTCTGAATCGATTCATGTCGATCATCAGCAGCGCCACCGGCCTCTCGCTGGTGCGTTTCAAGGCCAGTGCGCTCTTTGCAACTTCGTTCATCCGGGCTCGATTGGGCATACCCGTGAGGCTGTCATGCTCTGACAGATATAACGTCTCCCGCCTGGCATCGCGCAGCTTCAGCATCTGGTGATAAACGGCATATCCAGGAATGCCCCCTGCCAGCAGCACCAATACCCCGATCATGATCTCCGTTATGGAAATTGATTTCTTGAAAAGAACCACGTCCCCGCTCTGATCCAGGTAAATGTCGAAGACGCCGATGACGTCACCGTTCAACTTGACAGGGATGAACGATTCAACAAAGACAGGTACATCCCGCGGCAGTTTGCCTGCGTGTACTTCATTGGTGATCGACCCGGAGGCGATGGCCTCAGCCACGCGCTTCCGGTCTATTCCCGCTCCGGCCGATGTCATCCGTTCGGACTTGAACACAACAGATCCGGCCGAGTCGCAGATCCGGAATCGATAAATGTCGCCGACTTGACTAGCCTCATCCAGCAGGTGCCTGGTCTGAACCGGTGGTGCGGAGCCAGTAAACAAGTCGTAAATATCAGGGTTTCTTGCAAGCAGCATTGAAACCCACTCGCTCGATGTATTCTGCGCATCGTCGCGCAGCATTTTGCCTAGCAGCGAGTGGCAAAGGAGCACGCCCCCCAATAAAGGCAGAGCAATGCAGACCGCGGAGATAGCCAGCCTTCCGCCTTCGGACATGGGAAGTCGCATGAAACGAAGTCTCACAGATGGCCCCCACGCAATTAAGCGCCGAACATGCATACCGAATCTTTCGGCCAGATGATTCATCTGTTCAGCGATTCGGGGCAAGCTGGCCCAACAGGTGTGACGGACATCACACCAATCGGATGTTCTTTGAATCTTGAGGCGTGAAGGAGTGGCCCTTTGCGGTATTTAAGGTGCGTTGCATCACCTCGCACCACGGAGCGGTGGCCTCGTGGATGATGCAGGTCACATTGCGTCGAAACGCCTCAGAAATCCATTTGGTGGCGTTAGATAGCGTTTTGGGCCGAGGAAATGGAGGGTTCTGCTGAGCGAAGTTAAATCGCATCGAATCAACGATCAGCCATTGATGACCGCTTGAAAATGCAGAATCCCCGCGCACCTTCCGCGTGCGGGGATTCTGATTGGCTTACAGGGTGTTCATTCCCTTAAGCGCTTCTACTTTCCGCCCTTTTTCGGTGCGCCCTTCGCCGTCGTGTTGTTGTGCTTCTCGTTGTAGATCTGCTTGCTGTTCTTGTTCTCCTGGCGGTTCGCCTGGTTCCTCTCTTGCTGCGTCAAAGCGCCGCCGTTGGCTGTACGCTCATTGTGGACTGTCTGTGCAAGGTTCGCCTGGTTCCGGTTGCTGCGGGCAGCCTCGCCTGAAGTCATTTCGCCGCTGCGCAGGCCCTGTGCTGTGCGCTGCTGCTGGTTGGCTTCGCGATCGTCCACTTCGTTTGGCTTCACCGTGTTTCCGTTATGCTTCTCGTTATAGATCTGACGGCTGGCTGCGTTCTGTTCCCCGTTGATCTGTTGCCGCTCTGCGCCAGTCAGCTTGCCGCCGTTGGCGACGCGATCATTGTGGACTTGCTGGTCGATGCCCGACTGCGTCCGTTCCGCCCGCGCAGCCTCGCCTGAGGTCATCTGTCCGCTCCGCAACCCATTCGCAATCCGCTGATCCTTGTTGGCTTCGCGGTTGTTGGGATTGTAGTTGCGGCCCACCGAACGGTCTGCAGATGAGATCGGCTGCGAACTGGCATGCTGCTGCGAGACCTGGTGGTAACCCTCAGTGCTTGAGGCCGCCGTCGTTCCCGGACTTCCATGGTTCACTGAGGCAAGTTGCGAGCGGTCCTGCGCTGCAAAGCCCTCATGTTGCGCCTGGCTCGCGGTCGGCTGGAAGTGGTTTTCATTGGCCGCTTGCATCTCACCCACCGAAGCATGCGCCTGGATTCCGCCGCCGCCGTTATAGGCAAGGTGGTTTTCATTCACGATTGTATTGCGGTTGATGACCTCGCGATTCTCGTAGACGTTGGTCACGTGAACTCCACCAAAGTTCGCAACCGCACTGTTATAGGCAAAGACTCCACCGCGCCACTCACCGCCAAAGAAGCCGACGCCGCCGTAACCGAATCCGTAGTTGACTCCGCCATAGAACCCCACGTGCGGGCCCCAGTAGCCTCCGTGCCATCCATACACGCCGCCGGCGAATCCCCAGTAGCCCGGCGTCCACAACAGCCCGGCGCGCGGTGGCGCAACCCAAACACCCGGAACCCAGTAGTAGCCTGCGTCTCCATAGGCCCAGTAGCCAGGGGTCCAGATGTAGCCGACAGCGGGCAGCGGCGGTTGTACATAAACCGGCAAAGCCGGGGGGGCAAACCCGACGCTGATAAACACTCCTGCATACGATGAAGCAGGCACAAGTGCAACAACCAGCGTCAACAAAAACCAACGCATCGAACGGAATACTCGCATGGAAATCCTCCTCAAATTTGGTCGGGCGATTGCCCCTGGAACGCCAAATCGCGTTCATTCTACGTCAGTGCAAACCCATCCCAACGCGGGAAGTTGCCTATGCCCTGCAACTTAAGAGTCAGCGCCGCTTTACACCCTCGTGGGTGCCGAAGCGCTCCCCAAAAACCCCGTCATCCTGAGCGACCAGAGCGCAGGGTGCCGAGGATTTCAAATCAAATACTCTTGTAACGGGGCATGACTTTCAGTCGTGCCGATTCACCCCCGCCGAATCATATGGGCTTTAGCACCTGAAGACAGACGCTCCAGCTCAGGTGACAGGGCAGGTCGCTGCTCGATCAGCTGCGCACGCGGATGGAGAAGTCGCTGCGTTCGCCCTCGCCGACGAGCGAGACTGCGGGTGCGATCCGCGAATGCACTCTCCTGCTGCGCACTTGCTCCGAGGCGGAAAAACGTTGAGTGCGACGAGCCGAACCAGGCGCAGAATAGACGCACGTTCAGGTTTCCCGCGCGATTGACATGCTCTCATTCGTATGGGAGAATCTTGATTCTAAAAGCTTGCAGGCACCCCTCAGGGGCCCATCGCGGGAATCAATCGCTGACCGTCTATCCAGGGAGCTCAGCTGCCAAAGAGACGAAAATCATCAACATAGCCGATCAATTCCTCGGCTGTGAAAGTAGGATTCATGTCCGTTTCCGCACCAGGGCCCCAAACAGAGAGCGTAACCGGCGGCTGGAAGGCTCGACTGCTCGCCTTCTTTCGCAGAGAATTCGGAAGGCCCGAGCCTGCCCGGATCTTGGATTTGGTAGTTGTTCCCATTGCCGTCTCTGCAACCGCCGGACTGATTTCGGGCACCTGGAATGCGGCAATCGAACACTTTCTTGATCCGGCGCTGATTGGGTACACAGTCGCTGTCGACGTGTGCACCCAGTTCGTCATCCTGGTCCTGGCGTTGTCACTCGCTTTCATGACGTGCAGGCGAGCCTGGTCCGGTGCTTTGCTTTCCGTCGCTGTATTCAGTCTCCTGGTGATTCCCGAACTGGTCAAACTCGTGTTTCCAGGAGCGGATTACCGCGTAAGGTGGTGCATTGCAGCGCTGGGAGCATTCCAGATTACCCGAACCGTCAACCGCCATCTGCACATTCGGTTCGCCGCATGGATGATCGGCGTGCCGGCGCTGGTGGCTGTTTGCGCCCTGGCCTTTGGCCCGGTGCGCGAATACTCCCAGTTGAGTACGCTTCCCGAGCCGCCGAACTCGCCCAACGTCCTGATCATCATTGTGGATACTCTCCGTGCAGACCACCTGCCAACTTACGGATACCAGCGCGACACAAGCCCATACCTGACCCAACTAGCTCAGCAGGGAGTCGTTTTTGATAACGCAACCTCGACGGCATCCTGGACTCTGCCTTCCCATGCCTCGATGCTGACCGGGCTCTACCCGCACGAACACCGGGTGGAAAGGATGATTGATATCCTCTCTGGCAGTTGGCCGAACGTTGGCGATGTCATGAGGAAACGCGGATATCGGACCGGCGCATTTTCAGCGAACTATGTCTTCTTTACGAGAGGTCATGGGTTTGGCCGCGGCTTTTCGCACTTTGAAGGATACGAGCAGAACCTTGGTGGAATCCTTGAGACCATCCATCTCAGCAGGTTCATTCTAGAAAAACTGACCGAGTACACTATCGGGGTAAAATACGCGTTCTTCGGAGTGAAAGACTGGGCAACTGCCGAGACCATCGACAAGCATGCGATTGACTGGATCGACAAGGGGCGTCGGCCTTTCTTTGTGGTGCTCAACTACACTGACGTACACGAGCCCGTCTTACCTCCGGAGCCCTACAGGAACATGTACGCCGCGAACGCACCGGCTCAGAATCAGAGCGCGCACCCTCAAAAACCATGCCTGGATTTCGAGCCCAAAGCGTCGTGTCACTCTGACCGGCAGCAGTTCGTCGATACCTACGATGGCTCTATACGCTATGTGGATGACAGCATCCAGCATCTCCTGTCTCAGCTGAACGAGCAGGGCCAGTTGCAGAACACGATTGTCGTGTTGACCTCTGATCACGGCCAGGAGTTCGACGATCATGGCATCTACGGCCATGCCAAGTCGCTTTACCGGCAAGAGATCCAGGTACCACTTGTTATCTGGAAGCCTGGGTTGGTTCCCACATCTGTCCGTGTACCGACACCCGTAAGCACAGCCGCGATTCCAGCCACAATCCTGGACTTGGTTGACGCAGACGACAAGCAGGCGTTGCCGGGACGTTCTCTCGCAATGCTGTGGCGTTCGAATACTCCCGTTTCCGGCTGGCCAGAACCGATCCAGGAACTGGCAAGATTTAACGGGCTTGAGAGAGGCGCGCTCAATTACAACACATCGCTTGAATCGATCGTGACCCCGGAGTGGCATTACATCCGCATGGGAACCAAAGAGCTGTTGTTTGACTGGAAAAACGACCCGGACGAAGCACACGATCTCAGCGCCGCGCAACCAGCCGTATGCGCTGCATTGTGGACAAAGATAAAAACTGCTGAAGCCACCCGACCCCAGGGACACTAAAAACTTAGCCTGCATCCGAACAGCGCACGCCCTCAGCTGAATCGAAAACCAATCAAGGATGGGGCAACCGGCTATTGGGCCGTGCTGCATTCGGCTGCTGGAGCGAGCGGGGTTGGCCTCCCACCCTTGCCGCGGTGAAGCTGCGTCAAGGATGGGGCACCCGCAGCGTTGGTTGGGGGGTGGAGTTTAAGTGCGCAAAAGGGTGCGACCCCGGCCCGAACTGCGTCCGTCTTGCCCGCTCGCCAAATTTCAAAACTTTTCTTGTCGTATCTGCGGCAAAACCGGATAGAGTAATTCCGAACGGCTCCCCCCGCCGATTCATTTGGAGCGCTTTTCCGCGCTGCACTCGAGCGCGCAATCCGCTGGCGACCTGGTTTCTCTCTTTACCCAAGGTGACTCGCGATGAACGGTGTCAGTTGCCCACGTTGTGGCGGGGTCAATCCGCCGAGTGCTGCGTTCTGCGGGGCATGCGGAGCTCCGCTGCCTGCTCAACAACCTACTACTCCGGCAGAAAGTCCATTGAAACCGGTTGCGCCCGAGCCTGGGCCGATCCAGTCTTCGCCGCCGCCTCCCTATACGCCGGTGGCGAACGTCGATCCGCCTCCAGCGGGGTCTTATCAACCTCCCGCAGGCGCGTATCCGCCGCCGGGGAGCGTCTATCCACCCGTGATTCCCGGCGCCAAGATTGTTGGCGACAACACCAAGTGGGCAGTCGGCCTGGGCATCGCAGCACTATTCTGCTGCGGACCGATCACCGGAATCATCGGGTTCTTTCTCGCCAAAAGGGATATGGATGAGATTGCCGCTGGGCGTGCGCCGTTCCTCGATGAGAGTTGGGCAAAGGGTGCTTACTACCTGAACATCATCGCCCTGGTACTTTTTGTCTTCGGCATCTGCGTGTTTTCAGGCTTGGGAAGGATGCGACATTTCTAAAGTGGCAGAAAGCGTCCCCAGCTATGGCCGGACCGATAAATTGGTAGCCGTCGGAATGCTGATGTCTGCGTGCGCGGTTCTTGCGATTGCGGGCTGGCTCAAGCCGGCGGCAATCGGCTATGGAACGCACACTCAGCTCGGGCTACCTCCCTGCAACTTTCTGCGATTGACGCATCTGCCCTGCCCAAGTTGCGGCCTCACCACCTGTTTTGCGTTGGCGGTTCGACTCCGATTCTGGAAAGCATTTCTCGCCAACCCATTCGGCATCCTGGCATTTCTGGGCACCGTGTCCCTAATACCAACCTCGATCATTTTGCTCTGGCGCCGCATGTCATTTCGACGGATCACTGAGAATGTGCACTTCAGCAAGGCTGTGTATGCTGCAACCGCGTTGTATCTTCTGAGCTGGGTGTTCAAGTTAGCGGATTTTCATTACGTGGGTCACTGAAGCATCTGCGCCATCAATAGAGGAGAGCCCATGGCAACCACCACACCGCTCCTGACCTGTCCGCAAGGGCACGGCGCCGGAGTGCCCGGCTCGCGGTTTTGCAACACCTGCGGAGCGCAGCTTGTCACCGCATCCGCGCCGGTGCAGCCGCCATCGGCGCTTTCAGTTACGGCACCCGGGCCTTCAGCGGCCAGCCAGGCGCCCGTCTGCAAGGCCTGCGGCGGCGGCGGAGAACGCCTGGACGCAGCGGAGAATATCTGCACGGAATGTGCATGGCTGCGTCCCTTGTTCCCCGGTTATCAGCTTGATCGCTCCGCTTTCTTATGGGCACAGGACGGCCAGGCGATGACCAAGTTGCAGCAGATTCCCGCGCTGCACACGGTGGTGCGCACCGCCTCAGACAAAGTTGGTCGTCCCTGGATCGAATCCACATTCAACGGCATTCGCCTGGGGCCGAAGCAGTTGCCGAGTGTTTGGAAGCATGCAGTGCTGGCTGCGCGCATTCTCGGGTTGCAGACGATGCCCGATGTGTATGTCTCGGGCGATTCGCAGTGGGTCACTTACACCTTCGGTTCTGACACCAGCGCATTTATCGTGCTGGGCACCGCCATCCTCAACAACTTCCAGAACGACGAACTGCTGTTTGTCCTGGCGCGCGAAATGGGGCACTGCCGCGCCGGCCATGCTCTTTGGAAATCCGTCACTCGCTTCCTCACCGGCGATTCTGGTCCGCATGGAATGCTCGCCAACGGAATTCTGCACTCCATCAACCCGCTCAAATTGCTTGAGGGTGCGGTGGAATTGCCGCTGTTGGCCTGGTCGCGGCAATCGGATATCACCGCGGATCGCGCCGGATTGCTCGCCGTCGGAGACGAGAGCCTTGCCCGTCGCGTGCTGCTGGCATGGTCAATTAAATCTGCCCGGTTGCTGAAGCTAGTCAACATCGAAGAGTGGATGAAGCAGGAAGAGGCCAGCGGCGATCAGATGACGCGCATCTCTGAAATGACAACGTCTGCTTCCATGTACACCACAAGGCGCTTGCGGCTGCTGGGCCTGGCAGCGCGCGAGCCTGACCTGATGCGCTACAGCCAGACCGTGCAGGCCGCGCGCAAGGAAATGGCCACGGCGCCTAAGCAAGTGCCCGCATCTCCCGCCGTGCCAAAAGCTCCTGCGGATTCACTGCGTATCGTTTGCAACAAGTGCCAGGGCGCCATGCGCGTTCCGTTCGCAGTCTTGCGCGGCAAGCCGTCTTTGAATGTACGCTGTCCAAAATGTCAAAGCGTATTTACGCTGCGGCCAAAACCAGTTCACCCGCCGACACCGCCCACAGCTGGGCAAAACCACGCAGGATAACCAGGAAAGAGAGAGGTTGAGTCATGGCAGACACCACGGATCCCGATGCACTGAGTGACGCCCAGCAAACGCTGCAACAGGACGAGACAGCAGAGGCGCAGGCCGCCGCCTCAGGCGACTACGCAGCCGCGTCGAACGACGCCCAGCAAGCTTATGGCGACTCGCAGACCGTTGCCGATGCGGGAGGCCCGGACAATACTGACCAGACCTGGGATGCCGCACAGAACGAGAGCTGGGCCAATTGGGACCAGCAGACCGCGGATCAGGATGCTGCTACCGCGGACAGCTACGCTGACTCCGCAACACCCGACGATGCCGAAATCTACTCTGCCGCTGCCGACAACGAGGCGGATAATGCCGACGATGCTGCCGAAGCGGGGGCGTACGGAGACTCATTGGGTCCGGAGATGGATACCACGGCTGCGACAGACGACACCGCCGCTGTGGATGATACCGCCGCCGTGGACGACACCGCTGTGGATGACACTGCGGTCGTGGACGATACTGCCGTGGATGACACTGCAGCGGTGGACGACGATTCGACCGTCGATGACGATTCGTCGGCTGGCTGAGTCGCTTCGATCGATTACAAAGGCGGGGTGCCGCTCGTGTCTGCAGCGGCTGCGCAAGACCGGGCCCCTGGGTGAATCACGCCCCAGGTTTGCCCGCGCGTTTCAGCAACTCAGCCTTCCACCATCGATTCGCGAAGATCGTAATCACCGTGACCCCAATGCCAATTCCCAGAAGCATGCATGTGACCAGCAGGCCAATGTGCGCATTCATCGCGGACCAGGAAAGAAAGTACATAGGGATCATCACCAAAGCGGTGAGCGCCACTATGGCGCCCAGCACTCCGAAAAATACCTTGTTCGACCAGGTTCCGGACTGCTTCGCACCCAGGTAAGCGCGCAAGCCGACCCCGAGCACGAGTAAAGCGATCACCAAAGCAATCATGATAAAGGTCTCCGAGGCCGTTCGTTGCTGCTGGACCCGCCTCTCGCCCTGAAACTTGTCAGGACATTATCCCCACGCGCCCAGCAACCTGCGCACCAATACAAGCTGTCCAAGGTGATACGAATTGTGATCGGCAGCCAGCAAAGCCTCGCGCAGAATCGTCTGTCCGTCTCCATGGGGAATCATTGCATACAGGTCTGTCTTCTTGTCGCTAACCAGGTCGCACATAGCCTTCAGATCTTTGCGAAAAGTCTTCACGCTCTTGTCCCACGCTTTCGCGTTTGGAGGCGCCGGGGTTTCCGGCCAATACCCCTCCGGCCAGCTCGGCGACTTGTGGCCGGCATCGCGCGAGAATTCCAGAATGTCAGACTGTGCGATGCGCATATGTTCCAGCAGCTCCCAAGGCGAATGCTCCGCGCCCTTGGAAGTTTTTCCGCGAAGTTCTTCCGGAAAATCTTTGATCACCTTCTCGAATTCCACGTGCGCATACCCGCCCTCAAGTAGCTTTACCAGGTGTTCTCGCAGTTTCTTCTCATTTGACATACCAGCTCCCCCTGTCGCGCGGCTATGCTACCGCCTGATTGAAGAGATTCGACCCATGAGCAAAGGATGCTTCGAAAATCAATTTGTAGTTCTCCTGAATGGTCCCCCTGGCTGGCTCAGCGTCAACTCCTGAAGTTCACTTCCGGCCTCTTTCGTCTGGTTTGTTCCCATAAATCGATCGGTTTCGCAAATTGCCGGTTGGCCATCGCAGAACCTGCATGTATACTCGCCGAATCCGTACACTTCAGAGGGAATATGGGCCCTGCTGTATTGCAGGACGTCGACGCTAGATCTCTTTTCTGCGACGCTCTTGATCAAAAATAACGTTCGGCTGAAATTCCGAACCTTCGAATGCCGGAGGTCTTGCCCCGGCTTGCAACAAGGAGGGAGCATCGTGAGGTCGATTCTAAAAAGAGTAGTTTGCCAATGCATCCTTGCAATGGCAGTTGTCGCAACCCTGGCATCGTCCGCCTTCGCTGAGGCTGCAAATATCCGCAGCGTCACGCTCTACACCATCAAGCCCGACCGCGTTGGCGATTTCCAGGCTGCGGTCAAGGAATTCGACGCAATTCTCCTCAAGGCCGGGTCGGATCATTACGGCTCAACCTGGCTCTCGGTGACCGGTCCCCATGAGTACGCCCGCGTTTCGTATTACACCAAGTGGGCCGAACTCGATGTCATGACCGATCCCAAGACGAAGGACCAGGAGGGAGACCTGTCGCGCATTCGCGCCCGGATCGCCGATTGCACCCTGAGCACACGGCGCATCATTGATGAAATAATTCCGGAACTGAGCCTGCCGCCAACCGCAGAGATCCCGAAGATGATCAGGGTCCTTGTCACGGATGTTCGCCCGGATAAGGTCGGCGACTATCGTGAGCTGATGAAGAATGAGATCCTGCCGGCTGTCAAAAAAGGCGGGGTGACAAGCTACTCGTTCGCCGCAAGGCGGTTCGGCGCGCCGAATACCCAGTTCATCTCCGTGGCAGGCATGGACAGCTGGTCTGATTTCGACGGAGGCTTCGCAGCTGAAAAAGGATTGGGCAAAGAGGGCTATCAGGCCCTGGTCGTCAAGGTTAGAATGCTGATCACTTCAAGCCAATATGACGTGTATCGCTTCCAGCCCGATCTCAGCTATCTGCCTGCAACGCCTGCGAAGTAAGCCCTGCGCAGGTCTGCGAAACTCGCCTCCTCATTGACGGGTGGGATACAAAAGCAGCCCACCCGGAGCTTCGTGGCCTCCCACCCTTCCGCAAAGAACGCGGAAGGATGGGGCACCCGCGGTGATGTTCACCGGGAAAGATCGAACTCCGAAAGGATGGCGCACCCGCCCGAGGTCGTCCGCGACGGCGGAAGACCTCGGCTTCGACTCAGCCCGAAACCCTTCAAACCGCGGATGCTCTAAACTCAATTCGTGGGCTTCCAGGACTTTCTCGGCAACGCGCAAACCGTCACACATCTCCGCGAGAGCATCCGCGCCGAGCGCTTTCCCCACTCGCTCATTCTTTCCGGTCCCAAAGGGGCAGGGAAGTACACTCTTGCGCTGATGCTTGCCAAGGCCGTTAATTGCCTTCAGCCCTTTGAGACGGAAACCGAATCCGGCCCCCTTCCCGACTTTTGCGGCCAGTGCCGTAACTGCCTGCGCATCGACGATTCCGCCGATCTCGAATCTCGTGTCGCCGAAGCTGTCGAGGCCCGTGAAGCCCTCCGCGAGACTGACAAGCGCGAGACCCGCATCCTGATCCAGACTCATCCAGATGTCTTGATCGTCCCGCCCGATCCGCCGCAACTGCTCATCAAGCTCGGCCAGGTGCGCCAGGTCATCCACGTCGCCTACTACCGGCCCCCGGTCGAGTCCAAACGCTCGTTTTCAATCTTTACTTCGTCAGCCTTCATGAAAGAGGCAGCTAACAGCCTGCTCAAAGTGCTTGAAGAGCCGCCCGAGCACACCTCGCTCATCCTGCTCACTGAAAACCCGCAGGAGTTGCTCCCCACCATTCGCTCGCGCGCAGTCATTCATCGCCTCGGCGCCATCCCACCCTCTGACCTCGTGGCTCTACTCGCCGTCCGCCGCCCCGAACTCAAATCCGCCGACCGCGCCCTGGCCGCGCGACTGGCTGAAGGCGCAGTGGGCCGCGCACTCAACATTGACCTGGCCGCGAACCTCACCAGCCGTCAAGATGCGCTGATTCTCCTGCGCGCCGCGTTGCGCGAGCCGGACTATTCCCAGCTCTTCCACGTCACAGAGAGCTATCGCGCCGGCGCCGACGGACAGGAAAAGACCATCAATCTTCTTCGCGCACTCGGCAGCCTGATTGAAGATCTGCTCCTTATTGTTGCCGGAACGCCTCGCCTGATTCGCAATCTCGATCTTGAAGCTGAATTGACAAAGCTTGTCCACGAATCCGCACTCACAGTCGAGTGGATCGACAGCGCCGCTCATGCCCTCACCCAGGTTGAGCAGGGAATGCGCCGCAATCTTCTTCGTTCTCTCTCGCTGGATGCCATGGCCGTGGGCCTGGTCCGCGACTAGCCCGTGCGTGAAGAAATCTTCATCTCAATTCAATTCATCCGCTTTCACTATCACCGCAAACTGGTTACCTTTTTCTCGATGGAAAGGAGCAACTTCACCCTTCCCGTCCGCATCTTTTTATGTACAATCAATTCCACCCTTAGCACCTTTTCCGGTTCTAGCGTGGCCCGTGCGGCCATTACGCTCGTTTACCCGGCGTTGCCTGCGGGGTCGAATTCGGCACCCGTTCTTTGCAACATTTTCATATAAGGCCGAATTGAGGTTTGACGCATTTTCCCCCCAGGAGGGGGGTTGCCGCTCATGAGCACTCAGATTACCCAACCGGTTGTAAGCAACCAGGCCGCCCACGTTCCTGCGCCCGGCCTTCCGCGTCCGCCTGCGCGCGTTCAGCGGAACCCGCCTGCACCTCTCCCCTTCCGCTCCATGGCGCGAGTGTCAGAGGACGCTCAGCATAGAGATGCCGAGCTGTTCTACCTGCAAAAGCAGATTCATGCTCAAACTCCCATGGTGATTGTGCTCGAAGACGGTGAGCAAATCGAGGGCTGCATCGAGTGGTACGATCGCCACGCTCTCAAGGTCCGCGGAAAGTCAAAAGTCCTGGTTTATAAATCCGCAATCAAATATATGTACAAGCTCGGTGATTCCGGGCGTTAAGAGCAAGGGAACAGCAATCACGGTTTCGGTTTTTTTCCCTAATCCCGATTCGCAGCTTTCTGCAACCTGTCGCGGATCGCCGCTCCAATTCCCCCCGGTGGCGGCAGCGGACAAACAATGACGGTGCACCCCTGGGCATCCAGCGCTCTCAGCCCTGCGTAGAGCCCGCTTGCCAATTCTTCCGGGTCGCTCCAGTGTCCCCAAAGGTGTGGAATGGTTCCCTCGCTCGGCCAGGGAACCTCAGCCGGCAGCATCAATCCCACGCGCTCACCAGGCCAACTCTTTGCCGCCTCAGCCATGCGCTGTTCCAGTTCTTCAACTGATCCCTCAACCAGCGCCAACCGCGCCCCAGGCGCATAATGCCGTAGCCCCACTCCCGGCGAGGGCATGGCTTCCCTTGGCATTTCATTCAACTCCCCCTCATGTTTGAATGCTTCCACTGGCCCTGCGATCGGCCCAATCACTTCCGCGGCCAACGCACCCGGGCGGTAGATCACCATTGGAGTCTGGCACGGGTCCAGCACGGTTGACTCTACCCCGAACCCCGTAGCTCCAGCATCCAGCACTGCGTCGATTCGCTCGTCAAGGTCCATCAGCACGTGTGCGGCAGTGGTTGGGCTGATGCGTCCAAAAGTATTCGCGCTCGGAGCGGCCAACGGAACTCCCGCCCGCCGAATCAGCTCGAGCGCCACCGGATGTGCCGGCATTCGCACCCCAACCAGTGCTCGTCCGGCGGTCACCACGTCTGGAACCGCTTCCGACCGCGGCAACAGCAATGTCAGTGGCCCCGGCCAGAATGCCTCCATCAGCTTCTTTGCTGTTTCAGGGATGTCTGTCACCAGCCCGTCCAGCATGGCAAGGTCAGAGATGTGCACAATCACCGGATCCCAGCCTGGCCTTTTCTTGGCCTCAAAAATCCGGCCCACCGCCGCAGCGTCCAGGGCATTGGCGCCCAGGCCATAAACCGTTTCAGTGGGAAGAGCAACCAGCCCCCCACCCTTCAGGATCTCCGCTGCCGTACCGAGCGCCTCTTCGGCCTCAGCAGTCTCCAAGTGTCCGGGGTCCACCATCAGTCGAAGCGTCTTCATGCTTCCATTGTCGCCTGCGCCAGCCGCCCGCCCCAAAGCCACTGCTACCACAATCCCAGAATCTGAAAGGCCAGCCTCTTCAGTCCCCCATCACGCCTCGGCTGCCGTATACTCACTGCTTACTATGCCCGTCGAAACCGAAATCAAATTCCGGCTCGATTCGCCGGACGACCTGGCAGCCCTCCCAAGCCGCCTCATTGCCGTTGGATTCACCCTCGAAACCCCTCGCTCCTTTGAGAGCAACACCTTATACGACACCCCAGGCCGCACCATGCGCGCGCGAACCGAGATTCTCCGAATTCGAAACTATGCCGGCCGCTGCCTCCTGACTCACAAACGCCTCCCCGACGTCGGCCCGGGCGAAGACACCCATAAGCACCGTATCGAAACCGAAACTGAAGTCTCCAACGGCGAAGCGCTTGCCCAGCTCTTTCTCTCCCTGGGCCTCGTGCCCGCCTTCCACTATGAAAAATGGCGCGCCGAGTGGACCGATGGCGCCGGCCACTGCGTGGTGGATGAAACCCCCATCGGCAACTTCGCTGAGCTCGAAGGTCTCCCCGAATGGATCGACCAGACTGCCGCTCGCCTGGGCATCGATTCCTCCCGGTATATCACTCTGAGTTACGGCCGTCTCTTTGACCTGTGGCGTCAGCAACATAACTCCCGCGCTCAAAACCTTACTTTCGATGAAACCGCCAACCCCGGCGCCGCGCAATAGAACACATTCCTTTCGTAATCTCTAGGTGAGAATCCGCTCATTCCTTCCCTCCTGTCGTCGATAAACCCACTGAAGTGGTTCCCATGCCTCAGGAGGGCGAATGAATAAGAGACCTTCATCAGTCGGAATCCGCAGGCCCTGGTTTAGCCGTCCGCCATTATTTCAAGTGGCGGCTTTTGTTCTGGGAATGACTCTGGCAACCTCTGCATGCGCGGCAGATGGCCGTCAGGTCAGATCGCGCGTCCCACTTGTCTACCCTGAAATCGCCAAACGCCTCAAAATTGAAGGAAGCGTCACCATCGAAGCGACTGTCGATGCCGACGGCAAAGTCAGCGCTGTGAGAACCCTTCGCGGAAATCGAGAATTGGCTCCCGCTGCCGAAGATGCTGTTCGCAAATGGAGATTCTTGCCTGCGCCCGACGAATCCACCGTCGTGCTGGAAATCAATTTTGCCCTCTGAAGAAAATGACCCCGGCTCAGCTTTTCGTTCTTTGAATAGCATCTATCTGCTGAACGGGAGTGCCTGGTCGGCCGAAATAGGGTGCAGCTGGGGCTCATGGCTTTCATCCAGCGACATGCAATTTCCCGTTACTCAAACTCGGTCGCTGTCGTCGCCTGACTCGCTCAAGTGTTTGCAAATCAGGACCTCACATCACCGAAGTGCTTCTTTCTGTTCAGAAAGGACTCGGACGATTCGCCCCCAACAGGTTAAACTTGGCAATATTGCATGCTGTTGGGAGTATTGATAGCGATATGCCGTCTTCATCCCACAATTCAGATTTCTCGGGTAGCGGTGAGCTTACCGTGGCCCTGGTGGGCCCGGATGAACAGCGCCTTCGCGGAGTTGCCAATGCACTCGCCGAGTGCCAGCGCGGGGTGGGTTTCCGGAGCAATTTGAACCACGCTTTTGAAGGTGGGGTGGTGGTTCAGGAGTTTTCAGCCTATCCCTCCGACCTGAACGATATCCCTCGAGCCCTGATGCAGGACTTCGATGTCGTCATCATCGACCTCGATAGCGATGCCGAGCATGCCCTCAAGCTGGTACGGACTATTTCCACCAAAAGCCCCGCCACCGTGATGATCTATTCGGGGCAGTCCGATGTGAACCTGGTGGTTCGGAGCATGCGCGCCGGAGCTCGTGAATTCCTCAATCTGCCGGTCACCGCTGAAAGCATTGCGGAAGCATTTGCCCGGGTTACGGCGCAGCGCCCCAGCTCACGTCCTGCCAAGCGCGCCATCGTCAGAAAACTGCTTGTTTTTTTGGGGTCAAAAGGCGGCTGCGGGGTCACTGCCCTGGCCTCGAATTTTGCGGTTGCCCTCGCCCAGGAATCGGGCCAGAGCACGCTCCTGGTTGACCTCGGCGTCCCCATTGGCGACGTTGCCATCAACCTCGGCATCATCCCCAAGTACTCCACGGCAAACGCCGTGCATGACTACGCGCGCCTCGACGGAAGCTTTCTGGCCTCGCTGCTTACCAAGCACAGCTCGGGATTGCATGTGCTTGCCGGCCCGGACGCTTTCGCCAATTCGCTGCCGACCAACGTCGCCATCGACAAAATGCTCTCTGTCGCCCGCCAGAACTTTGAGTATGTGGTCGTCGATGCCGGGTCCCGGATCGATCTGAAGGGCACCGCGGTCTTCGATTCATCCGCGATCGTTTACTTGGTTACCCAGGTGGGCATCTCCGAACTCCGCAACGCCAACCGCATGATCACGCAGCTGTTCGCGCCGCGCATCAACTCGGTCCAGGTGGTGATCAACAGGTACACGCCCCGCACCCTTGGCTTTGATGAGGAACACATCACCAAGGCACTTACCATGCCCGCCCAATGGAGAATCCCCGACGACTTTGCAGCCGCCCGGCGGACCCAGAATTCCGCGATTCCGCTGGCCCTTGAAGACACACCCATCTCCAGGGCAATTCGCCAGATGGCGCGCACAGCCGCCGGCCTCTCCGAAGTCGTCGAAAAGAAGAAACGATTCGGCATCTTCGGATAACCGTTTCCCCGCAGCCCTGCTTAGTAACCGCCAGGTAACCTCGGGGCTTTCTGGTCCCACTTGCGGATCTTTTCGGCGCAGGCTGCATCGTCAAGGCTGCAACTTTTGCCGCTAAACCGAGCGGAATCCGGGGAGGACTCGAACCCAAGCTCCAACTGCAGGGAGTCAGACTTCTGACGGTCTGTCCACCAGCGTGGGAAATTGTTTTCCCACTCGAGGCAAACCAATTGCACAGTTTGCCTCTCCTAGGGAACGAACTTGGCCTTGAAAGCGAACTCCCGGCGCGCTGCGGACCTTAGAGGGAACTCGCCAGATCGGAGCTGATGGTGTTAAACGCACTGTTGATACCCACAGCCAACGTGCTCATTCCGGCCGTAGACCCGAAGGCAATCAGCGCGACAACCAGGGCATACTCAACCAGGTCCTGACCCGCTTCGTTGTTCTTCAGTTCCTGGAACGTCACAAACAGTTTGAAAATCAGGTTCTTCATCTGCGAATGACCTCATATGTTGGTTTTCCCGGCTATGTGCAGGGGAGGAGCCCATCCATTTGCGAGCGGAGCTCCATTCACAGGGTCGAGTTGGTTGATTGTGGCCTTTGCTGGGAGAGAACGCGTCTTTCACCCGAAGGGCTTACTACTGATCTCTCCCGCAGTGCGCAAAGGAACCGGTTGCAATGTCCTGACGGCAAACAGTCAGGGGTCAGAGGCTGCTAGCCAGTTTCGAGCTGATGGTGTTAAACGCTGCATTGATGCCGACTGCGAGAGTGCTCATGCCAGCGGTTGCGCCGAAGGCGATAAGAGCAACGACCAAGGCATATTCAACCAGGTCCTGACCGTCTTCGTTGTTCTTCAGGTCCTGGAAATTCACGTACAGCTTGAGAAGCATGTTATTCAATTGTTTTCTCCGGTTGTCGAATTACCCAGCCCGATGCCGGGGACTATCCTGCTGCAATCCGTGTACCAATCTCGACTCGCAGCCGTCATTTCATCAGGTCGACGTTCACGCCGCTGGCCTGTTGCAGGTCGAGTTGCTTTGCAGACGGGATTCGAAACTGCACGATCGAAAGGTTACGTACGATCTCGAGTAACTAGAAATAGATAACGAATGCGTATTACTGCAACCGCAGCGACTGGACAGGCGAGGCGACGCATTTCTACCTGCCCATGGGAACATGCGCCCCCGTCTCCCGCTGATGCGACGCCAGGCTCGGAAAGAGAAAATCGCAAGGGTAGATTCGTGCTCAGCGCCGTTCAGGAAGCAACGCCGCTCTGCAAGAAGAATAGGAGCGTCAATCGCCCGCTACTCTGCTCCGTGGCACTTCTTGTATTTCTTCCCGCTGCCGCAGGGACAGGGATCGTTGCGGCCTACTTTCTCTCCCGTCCTACGCTGCGCCGGAGCGGGCGCCTCGCCTCCGCCGGCCCTGGTCGCTGCTTCCAACTCGCGCTGCTTCTTGCGGTGGAATTCCTTCTCCAGCGCATCAATCGTGGTCGAAGGCTGCCGCGTGGCAATTGAGATCTCCCGCGGCTCCGCATCCAGCGTCAGCGGGCGCGCCGCGCTTGCCACTGGCGGAGCTGATGGAACCGGGCCCCTCGGCCGCGGAACTTCTGGCGCAGCACCCATCGGTTGACCGTCCGGCCCCAGGATTTGCATCCTGAACAGGAATCGGACCGTGTCCTCCTGGAACTTCAGCATCATCGCTTCGAACATGTCGTACGATTCGCGCTTGTAAGCCACGAGGGGATCTTGCTGCGCATATCCGCGCAAGCCGATCCCTTCCTTCAGATGATCCATTGAGAGCAGGTGTTCCTTCCACAGCCCGTCGATCACGCTCAACATCACCATCCGCTCGTGGTAGCGCATGGTCTCAGCACTGAGGATCTTTTCCTTGGCTTCGTAGTCCTGCTTCAGCTTTTCAAAGATCGCATCGCCGAGTTCATGACGGCTAAGCTCAATCGGCTTGATCCCCGCTGCAGTCAGGTTGAGTCCGAACTGGTCCATCAGCCGCTGCTCCAGACCCTTCACATTCCACTGATCGGGATGCACCTTCTCGCCTGCAAACTCGTCCAGCGCCGTGCTCAGAATCCCGCCGACATAATCCTCCAGAATCAGCTCCCGCTGATCGAGCCCTTCCAGCAATCGCCGCCGCACTCCATACACGGCTTCGCGCTGCTTGTTCATCACATCGTCGTACTCAAGCAAATGCTTGCGGCTCTCAAAGTTCTGCGCTTCCACCGCCTTCTGCGCGCCCTCGATGCGATTCGAAATCATCTTCGACTCGATGGGAACGCCTTCTTCCATGCCCAGCTTCTCCAGCAGCGTGCTGATCCACTGCTTGGCGAAGATCCTCATCAGGTCGTCTTCAAGCGAGAGATAGAACCGCGACTCGCCCGGATCTCCCTGCCGCCCGGCGCGGCCTCGCAACTGGTTGTCGATGCGCCGCGACTCATGCCGCTCTGTGCCCAGAATGAATAAGCCGCCCGCTGCAATTACCTGCTCATGGTCCAGCTGCGCCGCGTCCGCGTGGCCCTTGAAGGTCTCCGCCCACTCCGGCTCTGAGATTTCAAACTCCTGCCCGTTGTAGTAGAAGCGCAGAAATCCCGCTGGCGCCATCGGGCTGATTGCGCCCTCGGCCACGCTGATGGAGCGTGCATGTCCCTTCTTCACGAGTTCCTGCCGCGTCATGAAGTCCGGGTTGCCGCCGAGCAGAATATCCGTGCCGCGACCGGCCATGTTGGTGGAGATGGTCACCATCCCCAACCGGCCCGCCTGGGCCACGATCTCAGCCTCCCGCTCGTGGAACTTCGCATTCAGCACCACGTGACGAACGCCCTTGCGCTGCAAAATCGCGCTGAGCCGTTCGGACTTTTCAATGGATACGGTGCCCACCAGCACTGGTTGCTTCTTCTCATGCAGGATGGCAATGTCGTCGGCGACGGCCTTGTACTTTTCCTTCTCGGTGCGGTAAACCACGTCAGGATTCTCAAGCCGCAGCATCGGCTTGTTGGTCGGAATCACCACAATTTCCAGCTTGTAGATTTTTTCGAACTCGGCAGCCTCGGTCTCTGCCGTGCCAGTCATGCCGCTGAGTTTCTTGTAGAGCCTGAAGTAGTTCTGGAAGGTGATGGTGGCCAGCGTCTGGTCTTCCTTGCGGATGGTCACACCTTCTTTTGCCTCGATCGACTGGTGCAGTCCGTCGCTCCAGCGACGCCCGGGCATGAGTCGTCCGGTAAAGGTGTCCACAATGATCACCTCACCGTCCTTCACCACGTACTCTACATCACGTTTGTAGAGGGCGTGGGCCTTGATCGCCGTCTCCACGTAATGCTTCAATTCCCAGTTCTCGGCGTCGGCGATATTGCCGATTCCGAGCAGCTTCTCGATCGTCACCCAGCCGTCATCGGTGACACCGATCGTGCGCTGCTTTTCGTCAACAATGTAGTCGCCGGTCAGGTACTTGTTCTCTCCCTCTTCAACCTCTTCGCCCAGTACCAGGTCGGGAACAATCTTGCGCGCCCGCGCATACTTATCCGTCGTCTGGTCCGTCGGGCCGGAGATGATGAGCGGCGTCCGGGCTTCGTCGATCAGGATCGAATCCACCTCGTCGACGATGGCGTGAAAATGCCCGCGCTGCACGCAATCTTTTAACTCGAACTTCATGTTGTCGCGCAGGTAGTCGAACCCGAATTCGTTATTTGTGCCGTAAGTAATATCTGACGCGTAAGCTGCGCGGCGTTCTGAGTCGTCCAGGTCGTGAACAATGACGCCCACAGTCAGCCCCAGGAACTCGTAGATTTTGCCCATCCATTCCGCGTCGCGCTTGGCCAGGTAGTCGTTCACGGTTACAACGTGAACCCCGTGCCCGGCCAGGGCGTTCAGGTAGCATGCCAGCGTGGCCACCAGAGTCTTGCCTTCACCGGTCTTCATTTCGCTGATCTTGCCCGAATGCAGAACCATGCCGCCGATCAGCTGTACATCGAAGTGGCGCATCTGCACAGCACGCCACCCAGCTTCACGCACCACCGCAAAGGCCTCTGGCAGAATCTCGTCCAGCGCGGCCTTTTCCGCCGCCCTCACCTCATCTTCGTCTGTAATTCCTTCAAGCTTTGCCGCAATCCGGGCTTTGAACTCGGCCGTTTTCGCGCGCAGTTCCTCGTCTGAAAGCTGCTTCATGGCCGGCTCAAGGCTATTAATCTGAGCCACAACCGGCCAAAGCCGCTTCAAAACGCGGTCGTTCGCAGTGCCAAAAATCTTGGTCAGAATCGTATCGAAAAACACAGGAATCTCCGTTTACCAGTGTAAATGGTGAAGGTTACGAAACGGTGGCGGTGGCCGGGTGCACCATCCGTCGAGCGCTCTCTGCTCGATGGGCAGGAGGCCCAAAAAACTCGTTCCAAGAGCCGAAGGCGCCGCAGGTTGTCAGAGGCGCAGCTCCAGGCTCTCTACCGGCTCACCCTGCCGAATCCGCTTCAATTGCCGGCTCAGATGCTTTGCCGGCGTCTCCAGTTCTCCGTCATCGTCTTCTTCCACCGCCGCTTGCTCCCGAGCCTCGATGGCATGTGCCAGGCTCGGCCTCCAAAACGCCTGCAGGAACAGGAAAGCCATCCCCAGGCCCACGGCAGACGGCTGAAATCCAAAAACCCGCCTGCCCACTCGCGAAGTGCGCACCCACCGCACCCGCTGCAACTGCTGATAACCGACAATCAACGCAATCATCAGGAACGGAGCCCCGGACAAGAGGCTCAACATAGAAAGACCATCCACATGCATAAGCACGCTCGCATCGCGCAGTCAGCGCATCTCAAGGGCAAAGTTGCGGCTGCAAGGCAGCAAGACCGCCTTGAACAACCGGAGCAATTTGTGAGGATTTAAGCGAGCGTGAAGGGAGGAGGCCGCTGGAAACGTGCGGGCAACGCCGGAGCGTCGGGCGTTCTGCCGGCATAAACGCAGGTCAGGGGCGATAGCAGGCTCAGCGGTGAAATCAGGCCGACAAACAAAAGCGGCAGGATCGCAACCAGGCCGCTGGAGTCACCGGAGTAGGCATGGAGCGTCAGGAGCAGCAACAGCGCAACCCCGATTGCAATTGCCGCAATCCGGAGCCAGCCACGTAATTGCTTATCCTGGGTCATCGCCGACCTTCCCTGGTTGGCAGTATACCAGCCTCCATTTCCCGCGAATGTCGCGTGTATCAGTTCCGTGATTGCCCGGATTGGCCGCCGGCTGCATACCCGATCTCCGCCAAGTATTTGACACGCCATGGTGTTTTCCCTTACGGTTTGAGACAGATGCAGAGCAACCGCCATCACGGTCACCACCACCATCATGGGATTCCCATGTCGGCGGACTGCCATGGCCTGAACTAGACGGCCAGAGAGATCTAAGAATCACCCAAGCCCGCCGGCGACATTCGCTGGCGGGCTTTTTCACGCTTCAAGCAAAATCTCAAGCAAAGAGTAGGACAACCACAATGATCGATTTCGACAAGATGGATGGCCTGGCGCCCGGCATCGTGCAGGATGCCCGCACAGGAGAGGTACTGATGCTGGGGTTTCTGAACCCCGTCAGTTATGCCAAAACTCTGGAGAGCGGCTTTGTCACTTTCTGGAGCCGTACCCGCCAAAAGCTGTGGATGAAGGGGGAAACCAGCGGCAACCGCCTGCGAGTCGTCTCGGCTTCAACCGATTGCGACAACGACACGTTGCTCTTCCGCGTTGAAGTTGAAGGCGACGGCCTGGTGTGTCACGAGGGCACCGTCAGTTGCTTTACCAAACCGCTGCCCGTGGGCACGGGACAACAGGCCGAGAAGAAAGAGGAAACCCGTGGCTAACAAACTGAGACTCGGCATTCCCAAAGGCAGTTTGCAGGATGCCACCATCGCACTTTTCAAGCGGGCGGGTTGGAATATTTACGCGGACGGTCGGTCGTATTTTCCCTCCATCGACGACCGCGACATCGAGTGCATGCTCATTCGCGCACAGGAGATGGCCCGTTACGTGGACCACGGCGTTCTTGACGCCGGTCTTACCGGCATCGATTGGGTTGTCGAAAGCGGGCTCGACGTCACCAGCGTCACCACCCTCACCTACGCCAAGCAAAGCCGCCGCAAAGTGCGCTGGGTGCTCGCCGTCCCTGAGGGAAGCGGATTTGAAAGAGCCGAAGACCTTGAAGGCAAGACCATTGCCACCGAACTTGTCGAAGTCAGCAAGCGCTATTTCGCCGACAAGGGCGTGAACGTCAAAGTCGAATTCAGCTGGGGCGCCACTGAAGTGAAGCCGCCCACGCTGGCCGATGCCATTGTCGAAGTGACTGAAACCGGCAGTTCGCTCAAGGCCAACCACCTCAAGATCATTGACACGGTCATGGAGAGCGAGACCCATCTCATTGCCGGCAAGGCCACACTCGCGGACCCCTGGAAACGCCAGAAGATCGACCAGATCGCCTTGATGCTCCGCGGTGCAATCGATGCGCAATCGCAGGTGGGACTGATGCTCAACGTGAAGCGCGAAGACCTTGAAACCGTGCTCGCCGTGCTGCCTGCGTTGAACTCGCCCACGGTTTCGCAGCTGAGCGATTCCGGCTGGGTCGCGGTCAACACCATCGTGGATGAGGGCGTGGCACGGGACGTCATTCCCAAGCTCAAAGCGGCGAAGGCAACAGGCATTGTGGAATACCCACTGAACAAGGTTGTTTTGTAACCCGAAAGCGAACCATGAAACTACTACGAAGCAAAGGCCGCGGCGCGCAACAGGCAGCAGAGTCGCTTGCTATGCTTGAGCGTCGCGGCGCCGCGTCGCTGGATGCCGTGCTGCCCGCCGTCAAGCGCATTGTTGCCGCCGTCCGCAAAAAGGGCGATCCCGCACTGTTGCGCTATGCGACCAAATTCGACGGCCTGGGCGGAGCGGAAGCATTGCGCGTCACTTCAGAGGAGATGAGCGCTGCCTGGGCGGCGGTCGATCCTGCGTTGCGCGATGCCTTGACCACAGCCGCGAAGCAGATTCGCATATTTGCTCAACGGCAACTGCCGGCCTCGTGGAACGTTACGCCAATCGCCGGCCTCACCACTGGTCAGTTAGTCCGCCCGCTCGGTTCGGTTGGGTGTTACGTGCCCAGCGGCCGCCATCCGCTGCCTTCCACGCTGCTGATGACCGCCATTCCAGCGCAGGTCGCGGGCGTTACGCGCATCGTCGTAGTCTCACCAAAACCCGCGCCAGAAACTCTTGCCGCCGCGCACTTGCTGGGCATCACCGAGTTCTATCGCCTCGGCGGCGCGCATGCCATAGCGGCATTGGCCTATGGAACGGCAACCCTTCCGCGCGTCGATAAAATCGTCGGCCCCGGCAATCTCTACGTCACCGCGGCCAAGCGCCTTGTCGCCTTTGATTGCGCCATCGACATGCTGGCCGGGCCTACGGAGATTGTCGTCACCAGCGAGACTGGCCGCGCAGCCGACATCGCCTCCGACCTGGTGGCCCAGGCGGAACACGACCCAGATGCGCTGGCCATCTTTATTACGACTCGCGCCGATCTCGCCAAAGAGGTCATTGCCGAATCGAAGCTTCGCAGCAGAAATAACCCAATCGCACGCCAGGCCTTCGATCGCAACGGGCTCGTCGTCATTGCCGGCACCATTGAAGAAGCGCACCAGATCACCAATCGCCTGGCGCCTGAACACCTCACCGTCGACGCTCCGAGCGACGTCAATTGGGTTGAGAATGCCGGTTCTATTTTTGTGGGTCGGTGGTCAGCGCAGCCGATGGGTGATTACATCTCCGGCCCCAATCACACCCTGCCGACCGGGGGAACAGCGCGTGTCCGCGGCGGCCTCAGCGTCAACGATTTCGCGAAGCTGGTCACCGTGCAGCAGTACACCGCAGAAGGTTTGCGGGCGTTGGGGCCCAAGGCTGTATTGATTGCCGAAGCAGAGGGCCTTGCCGGCCACGCCGAGGCTATTCGTACGCGCTCAAGCAAAAGGAGTCAACGTGGCTAAACCAATAACAGAATCGCTGGCCTCAGTGCAGGTGGCCCCGCGCGCCCGCGTCCAGGCCATGAAGGAGTATCACCCTCCTCTCGGCAGTCGCGACGCGCTGCGGTTGGACTTCAACGAGAACACCATTGCCTGCTCGCCAAAGGTGCGCGAATTGCTGGCGGGCATCTCTTCCGGCGCCCTCACGCGGTACCCGGAGCGCGAACCGGTTGAGGCTATCGTTGCCCGGCACCTGGGTCCCGATGCTGCGGAGCAGGTGGTCCTGACCAATGGCGTTGACGAGGCCATTCATGTACTCTTCGAAACATTCCTCGAAGATGGCGACGAGCTGTTGCTGCCCGTGCCGACCTATACGATGTACGAGGTCTACGCTTCGGCAACAGACGCCCGTGTAGTTGCCGTGCAGGCCGCCGATAATTTGCAATTTCCCTTCGAGCGCCTGCTGGCCGCCATTACCCCGCGCACCAAGATCATTGCCATCGCCAATCCCAACAGCCCTTCCGGCACCGTGGCCACCCGTGCGCAGCTGGTTGAGCTTGCCGCCAAAGCGCCGCACGCGGTTCTGCTTGTGGATGAGGCTTACTTCCATTTTCACGGCGAGACCATGATCGACCTGATCGGGATCGTGCCCAATTTGATTGTGGCGCGGACTTTCTCAAAGGCATATGGACTCGCCGGTTTGCGCCTCGGCCTGCTCGTCGGCCCAGTGGACCTGATGCGCTGGGTGCGCCGCGTGCTTTCTCCATACAGTGTCAATTCGCTGGCACTTGCATGCCTGCCGCCCGCGCTCGAAGACAAAGCTTATATCGACTGGTACGTCGGTGAAGTGCTTGCAGCGCGCGCCGATTTCGAAGCCGCACTGGATGCTGCCGGTGTGCGCCGCTGGCCCAGCCGTGCCAACTTTGTCCTTGTAGACATCGGCCCGCACCATGCCGAGTTCGTCCGGCTCATGCGCGCGGCCGGCGTGCTGGTGCGTGACCGATCCAGCGATCCTGGCTGTGACGGACGGGTGCGCATCACCATCGGGACGCGCGAGCAAATGAAGCAGGCAATCGTGGCCCTCAATCAAACCGTGGCCACATTGGGTCTTAGCAAAGCCAAAGGTGAAGCGAGATGATCATGGCAAACAAATCCAAGGCCGTCGTCAAGTCGAAGTCGCGCACCGCCGTTGTTGACCGGATCACCGCCGAGACGCGCATCGCCATTCACCTCACCATCGAGGGCCGCGGCCATTACAAAGTCTCCACCGGCATTCGCTTCTTCGATCACATGCTGGAGCTCTTCACGCGCCACGGCGCATTTGATCTTGAACTCAAGTGCGACGGCGATCTTGACGTCGACCAGCATCACACTGTCGAAGACGTGGGCATCGCGCTTGGCGAAGCTTTCGATCGCGCACTCGGCGACAAACGAGGCATCCTGCGCGCCGGATATTTCCTGATGCCCATGGACGAAACGCTCGCGATCGCAGCCGTGGACCTGAGTGGCCGTGCAGCCTTCGCTGTGGACACCAAGGTTCGCACACGGCTGGTGGGCGATTTGCAAACGGAACTGGTTACGGACTTCTTCGAGGGCTTCGCCCGTGGCGCGCGCGCCAATGTTCATGTGAAAACAATGTACGGCCGTTCGAACCACCATAAGATCGAGGCCATCTTCAAGGCGTTCGCACGGGCGCTGCGCGTTGCCTGCTCGCGCGATAAGCAACTGGGAGATATGCTGCCAAGCACCAAGGGACTGTTGTAATGCGCGTAACCGTCATCGACTACAAGGCCGGCAACCTCACCTCGGTGCTGAAGGCTCTGCGTCACCTCGGCGCAGAGCCCGAGGTCGCTGACAGCGACCTCGCCATGGTCGAAGCCGCTGAGCGCATTGTGTTGCCCGGTGTCGGCCACTTTGCCGCCACCGAGCGCCTCGACGCCACCGGTCTCACGCCGGCTATTCGCGCAGCCATCGCGCGCGGCGTTTCTTTTCTCGGCATCTGCGTGGGCATGCAATGGCTCTATGCGGGATCGAGCGAAGCGCCATTGCGGCCCGGTTTGGCGCAATTTCCTGAGCAGTGCACGCGCTTTCAAGAGAGCCACGAGAAGGTTCCCCACGTTGGCTGGAATTCGCTTGAAGCGCGCGCTGGCTCGCGACTTCTCGCCGGAGTTGAGCCCGGCGAGTTTGTCTACTTTACGCACTCCTATAAGGCGCCCGTCACCGCTGACACCGCGGCATCCACCTTTTACATCGAACCGTTTGCGTCGGCCGTCGAGCGCGGCAACGTCTTCGGCGTTCAGTTTCACCCGGAAAAATCCGGTGCGACTGGGCTGAAGATTCTGGGTAATTTTCTCTCGTTCGATGCGAAGGGAACTGCATGATTACCAAACGCATTATTGCCTGTCTTGACGTGCACGCGGGCCGCGTCGTCAAGGGTGTGCAATTCGTCGACATCATTGATGCTGGCGACCCGGCTACGCAGGCAGCGCGCCACGCTCGCGAAGGCGCCGACGAAATCGTGCTGCTGGACATCACGGCAACCTACGAGGGCCGCGCCACGCTGCTCGATACAGTTCGCCGGACAGCGAGGGAATTATTCGTGCCCTTTACCGTGGGTGGAGGCATTCGCTCGGCGGACGATGCGGCGCAGGTATTCGAAGCCGGCGCGGATAAGGTCAGCGTGAACTCGGCGGCGCTCGCCGACCCAACATTGATCGACGCCATTGGCCGCAGCTTTGGCGCGCAGGCTGTTGTTGTTGCTATCGACGCGCGCCGCGACCCCGACGCCGCCGATCCTGTTCGCGACGCGCAGGTCTTTGTGCAAGGCGGCCGCAAGCCCGCAGGCCGTCGCGTAGTTGAGTGGGCCGGCGAGGCCGAGCAGCGCGGAGCAGGCGAAATCCTGCTCACCTCGATGGACTCCGATGGCATGCGCACGGGATTCGATTGCGAACTCACCGCCGCAGTTAGCGAGTCTGTGGGCATCCCCGTCATTGCTTCCGGCGGCGCGGGAACTGTCGATCACTTCACCGATGTGTTTGGTCGTGGCAAAGCCGATGCGGCTCTCGCGGCCAGCATCTTTCATTTCGGCGTGTCCAGCGCTCGCTCACTTAAGCAGGAGCTGGCCAAGGCTGGAGTCTCCGTGAGGTTGCCATGCTGATTCCTTCGATCGATTTGCTGGGAGGTCGCATCGTCCAGTTGGTGCAGGGCGAGAAACTGCGTCTCGCCTTTGACGATTTCGAATATTGGATTGAGAAGTTTTCGAAGTTTCCCCTGGTCCAGCTCATTGACCTCGATGCGGCGATGCGCCAGGGTGATAACTCCGAACTCGTCGCGCAAATAGCCAAGCGTCTGCCGGTGCAGGCCGGCGGTGGCATTCACTCAAGCGATCGCGCGCGCCAGGTGCTCGATGCAGGTGCCCAGCGCGTCATCATTGGTTCCGCGCTCTTTTCTGAACAGGGAACGGTCAACACCACATTCGCGGCCAGTCTTGCCAATGCCGTCACGCCTGAGTGCATTGTCGCCGGCATCGACACCAAGAACGCCAGGATCGCAGTTAAAGGCTGGAAGGCCCAGGTCGCGCTCACTCCCGACGAGGCAATCCCTCAGCTGGAGGCATACGCAAGCGCATTTCTCTACACCCACGTCGACGGCGAAGGCCTTATGCAGGGCTTTCCCATTGAGACTGCGGCGCGCTTGCGCAAACTCACGCAAAGGCAGCTCATTGTCGCCGGAGGCATTCGCAGCCAGCAGGAAGTGGATGCGCTCGATGCAATCGGAGCAGATGCGGTGGTCGGGATGGCTGTCTACACTGAGTCGCTGGCAGTTTAAGGTGCGCATCGAAGTAGAAACTGCGCGCTCCGCGCCGCTCAAGCAGGTCAATCGGATATCCTTGGAACGCAAGCTTCCCCGATTCTGAAGGAGAGGAACGTGAAACATGGCGACCAGACAGAGCGGAATCAGGTTGGCGAAACGGCTGGACGAAGTTGGGTTTTCTGACATTGTGAAGGTCCGCGACAAGGTAGTCGAACTGCGCGCGGAAGGCCACAAGGTACATGGAATGCATGGCGGCGAGCCGTATTTCGAGACTCCCGGCGACATCAAATACGCGGCCATCCAGGCGCTGGTTGAAAACCAGACGCACTATCCTCCGTCCACCGGCCTGCCGCCGCTGCGCGAGGCCCTGGTTGAAAAGCTGGCGGCTAAGAATGGCATTCGCGTGACCCCTGCCGAAGTCCTGGCCACTGTCGGTTCGTCCCAGGGATTGTATGCGGCGTTTCAAAGCGTGCTCAATCCCGGCGACGACGCGATCATTTTCTCGCCCTACTGGACGCCCATTCGCGACCTTGTCACTGGTGCGCAGGCGCGGCCACTGCAGGTTGCCACCATCAGCGCGCGCCGCAACGGCATTCGCAAAACATTGGAGAAGTTCTCAACTCCACAAACGCGAGCCATCTACTACAACACGCCTCAAAATCCCGGTGGCGTAGTTTTTACCCGTGCTGAAGCGGAAGAGGTTGCAGCCTTCGCCATTGAGCGCGACCTGATTGTGATTGCCGATGAGGCATATGAAGACCTGGTCTACGAGGGAACGCATTTTTCCATTGCTTCATTGCCCGGCATGGCGGAGCGGACCATCACCTGTTTCACGTTTTCAAAGACCTATGCCATGACCGGCTGGCGCGCCGGATACGCGGTTGCCAAAGAACCGTTCATGACCGCGCTGCGCAAAATTGTTCTTTACACCACCAACGGCGTCGCTACACCGGTGCAATTCGCGATGCTTCGGGCCCTCACCATGCCGGAGAGTAAAATCGCCAGGATTCGCGAGGAGTATCGCAGGCGCCGCGACCTGCTTGTCGCCGGCCTCAATGAAGTGGGCCTTGAATGCGAGCCGCCGGCCGGCGCGTTTTACGCATTCCCCAACGCTGAAAAGATCCACAAAATCAGCCGTACGGCCGCGCAGATCCTGCTGGACAAGGCACACATCGCCACCATCCCCGGATCAGTGTTTGGCGGCCAGGGCGAGGGTCATCTGCGTTTTGGATACGCCGTCACCGTCAAGGAGATTGAGGACTGCGTAGACGCCTTGCGCGCGTTCTTCAAGTAACGATTGATTGCCGCTATTCTTCTGATTCGCCAACCGCGCGGTTGGTCTCAACGCGTGAGGCACGCAGCAATCGAGCGATCTGCTTCAAATGAAGCTGTACCGCATAAGCGCGCAGAATCTCGGCTTGTGAGAACTCGATGCCCGTGTGTCGCACGGCGGTCATGCGGGCTTCGAGTTGAGCGATGTCCTCTTCAAGGTTCAGGCCGTGAGGCGGCACATTGAAGCGCCACTCGTGAATGCGTCCCGCCACATGCTGGAAGCCTTTCTGAATGTCTCCGGCCAGTTGCCCAAGTGCCGGCTCCAGTTGCTGCGCAAATCCATCTTCATAACTATCTTTGACCGCGATTTCCAATGCCACCAGCGCGTCGAAGAGCGAGCGTCCAAACTGCGAAAGCATGCCCAAGCCCTCGCGCCATCCCGGACCGCCCGAGGGCTCATGCCGCGTTGCCTCCAGCAGTTGGTTGTTGCCTCGCAGCATGGCCAGCGTATCCTCGCGCAGCGTCGGCAAATCCTCGGCCGGCACGCCGCGAAAGCCTTTCAGGATCGCCTCGAAGAATGCGCCCAGCACCAGGAACTCCTGCGCCAGGCCGTCGCGCAGTCGCAGGCGCGCACGATCAGGAAACACAAGCGTGGTCACCAAGAGAGCTACCACAATTCCCAGCACCACCTCGCCTACGCGGTCCAGCGCCAGGCTCCAGCGCGGCCCGGTCTTCTGCACCAGCATGATAATCGTGATGGTCACGCCGGCCAGCCGCGAACTGCTGCGCAATCCCAGCAGACCGCAAACGATCACCGCCGCAAGCACGGCAAGGATGTAGTTCCATGGAAGGGTGCCGAAAAGCGAAAACGCAAACCCCAGGATCGTGCCGATCAGCGTGCCGAGAATGCGGTCGCGCGACGCATCCACCGTCGAGCCCACGTTTGATTGCAGCACGATAATTGCGCTGATCGAGCCCCAGTACCCATCATGCAATCCAAACCGGTGGGCGAGCCACCAGCAAAGAGCAGCAGCCAGTGCGGTCTTTACGGCGTGGATCAACAGCCGCTGCCGCTCCCACGATAGAAGTTTCAGCCGCTCGGCCGTCTCCACGCGCAGCTTGATGGCAAGCTGCTGCTGCGACCACGTCTTGTCTGTCTTCAGGCGCATGAAGGCGATCCGCATTGCAAGTTTCTCATACGATACAGAATCGCTTATGCCGCTCACTTCTCAAGTGATCATTCTCACGGGTTCTGCCTGCGCCCTCGAGACGGCATTCTTTCTGCGCCGGTACAACAATTCTGGTTCTCAGCCTTGATTTCCGCATCTAAAGCAACGAACGCCGTTCGATGACCCCCATGCAGGCCCCGATTTCGACCTGCATGCAAACGGAGCACACCGCTTTATGATTCGCGCTGGTTTGATCCTTTCCCTTTTTCTGTTTCTGACATCATCGATTTCAAGCCAGTCCATCTACGCGCAGAACGCCGCCGATCATCCTGCGTCTACCCCTTCATCCCAGTCCGATGCTGCGCTGCCAGACGCACCTGCGCCTTCTTCCGCTGCGCAAGGCTCGGGCCAGACCCTCCCGACTTCAAATCAAGATCAGGACTACGAAGGCAAGCAGACCCGCCGAATCCTTTGGATTGTTCCCAACTTCCGTTCCGTCAGCGCCGACGAGCAGCTGCCGCCTCTTTCAGTTCACGACAAATTCAAGCTGATGATGGAAGACAATTTCGATTATTCAAACTTCATTTATGTCGGTATTCTGGCAGGAATTTCGCAGGAGGAAGGCTCTTATCCCGAGTTTCATACCGGGGCCCCGGCCTATGCTCGCTACTACTGGCACAATTTTGCTGACACCGCAGACGGTAACCTGATGACGGAACTCCTCCTGCCCGTATCAACCAAGGAGGATCCGCGCTATTACACGCTCGGCCATGGCGGCCTTTTCACGCGAACCGGGTACGCCATTTCCCGGCTCCTTGTTACCCGGACCGACGATGGCGGCCGCAGCTTCAACTTTTCTGAGATTGTGGGCAACGGCGCTTCTGCCGGCATCTCGAATTTTTACTATCCAACCGAGGAGCGGAGCTGGACCAAAACCGGTCAGCGCTGGGTAACCCAGGTCGGCCTCGATGGCTTTTCAAACTTCTGCAAAGAGATTTGGCCGGATGTAAACTCAAAGTTCTTTCACAACAAGTACTGAGTCAAAGGTCATCCATCCCTCACTCACCCTTGATGCCCACCTTGGTTTTTCTGGTCAGATGCCGTTCCACAGGCGGCAAACCTCACAAATTACAGGCCGATTGAGTCGTACTCACCGCCTCGCGCAACCGCTCTCGGTGGACGCTGCTCTTGGCGCGCTGATAGACTGGTAGGGTTGCAGTCGCAGCGCCTTTTCCGTTCGGGTCCGCCTGCAAGTCAGAGTAAAGAAGGACAAGAAGAGACCCTGTGGACACTCAAACCCGTCACGCCCTGAAAAAAGACAGTTTTGCCCAGGCCACCGCAAGCAGTGTAGGTTGGCTCAGTGGTCACCGCTCTGGCGTTATGCGCTGGGGCATCAGTATCGTTCTCGTAGTTCTAGTTGCCGTTGGAGCGTTCATTTTCTGGAACATTCGCTCAACGGCCGCCGATGCAGCCCTTGGCGCTGCCATGGACACCTACGGCTCGCCTTTGGCTCCTCCCGGCGTCCCGGCTACGGACGGAGTTTTTGCCACCGCCAGCGACCGTTCCAAAGCTGCGAATGCGCAGTTCAATGCGGCAGCACAGCAATATGGCTGGCTGCCCCAAGGAGCCAAGGCCCATTACTTCGCTGGAATCACCGATCAGGAGCTCGGGCAGACCGCGTCCGCCGAGACCGAGTTGAAGACTGCTTCAGGGTCATGGGATCGCAACCTCTCCAATCTGGCTCAGTTGGCGCTGGCCGGCATCTACCATCAGACCGCCCGCGACCCCCAGGCCATCGATCTTTACAAAGCCATCGCCGCCAAGCCTTCTGAGACTGTCTCAGCAGATGTGGCCCAGCTTGATCTCGCCGAGCTCTATGCAGCAACAGGCAAGCCCGACCTGGCCCGCGCTCTTTGGGCAAAGATCAAGGACTCTGACAAGGATGGCGCTGCCGGTTCCATCGCAGCCCAGAAGTTGGCCGCCAAGTAGCCTGACAGGGGCAGCCGGTTTCCGCTCGCGAAGCTCTGATGCTCCGCGAGCGTTGCTTTTTGACGGCTTCTTTCCGGCAGATGGTGGTTTTTCTATGGATTTTGAGCATTTTCCACTCCGCCTGCGTCTGGTTAACTATGAGCGCCAGCCAGGCAGTATTCTCAGGTTGGATGGAGATACCAGACAGCACTGTGCTCGACCAGTCCCGCCACTACGCGGATGATGAGACGCTCGCGGCGCTGGTCAACCAGTACGCGGGAACTCTCTATCGCGTGGCCTATTCCGTCCTGCGCAATCCGGCCGACGCTGAAGACGCTGTTCAAGAGGCCTTTGTGCGCGTCCTGCGCCACCGCGATACGTTGGGAGAAGTCCGCGACCACCGGGTCTGGCTCATCCGCATCGTCTGGAACATTGTGCTCGACCGCAAGCGCCGCGCCAAGACTCGTCCTGAGACCGATGATGTGTCAGAACTGGAGCGCGTCTTACCCTCCGACGGGTTGAGCGCCGAGCAAATCGCTGCCGCTGCACAGCATCATGCGCATGTCCTGGCCTGCGTCGAACAGCTGCCAATCAAGGAGCGCGAGGTGCTGATGCTTTCAGCGTTTGAAGAGCTCAACAGTGTTGAGATTGCGACAGTGCTCAACATTACTGAGTCCAGCGTCCGATCACGCCTGTTCCGCGCCCGCAACCTGGTAGCGGAACTGCTGCAGCATACGAGGAGTTTGCGATGAATCACCCAGACCAGAACGCTCCAACCAACCACCCCATCTCCGGTTCAGCCCCCTCCCCCGGCACGGTCGAGGCTACGCTGCGCCTGATCGCCACCCTACCCGCTCCTGAAGGACTTGACCGCCGCGTACAAACCGGTCTCCGCTCGCATGTCCGCTCAGGCCGCCGCCAGGCCCACGTGCTTTCATGGCCGGCCGCAAAACCGGCAGGCAATCATTGGATGCGCAGCGCTGCTGCCGCAGCAATTGTGTTTGTGGTTGCCGGTGGAGGCTGGGGAATATATTCCCGCGTCCAGAAGCCGGAGTCGGCAAAGGTCATTGTCCTGCCGCACGCGCAGACGCCAGGCGAGTTCACCAACGCCGGCGCAATCCGCACGCCGAAGACTCTCAACGGCCCGGTAGTCGCTCATTCCGCGTCTCAGCCTGCTTCGGCCTCAGCCCCTATGAAGGCCGCAGTGGAGCCAGCGCAGCCCCAAAACACCAAGCTGCAAGCCGTCAGCAAAGCGAAACTTCAGCCCGCTGAGCGCCAGGCAAAGTAGAGCGAGCTTTCCCCAGGCTGAAATGATTTTTGGCCCCGGATGCGGGCGGCCGGATTGGCTTAGTACGACTTCTTGGTGAAGGCGTGCATGCCCACCCCAAGCAGGGCCAGCGCCACCGCGCCACACAGGGCAGGAATCCAACCAACCACATGGAAGCCGGTCACGATCCGTGATGCGATCAGGATCATCAGTGCGTTGATCACCAGCAGGAACAGGCCCAGCGTGATGATCGCAATGGGAAACGTGACGATCTTCAGCAGCAGGCCCAGCGTGCCATTGAGCAAGCCGATGACCAGCGCCGCCACCAACGCCGGATGGAGGCCAAGCACATGAAAGCCCGGAACAAAATGAGCAACAACCATTAGGACTGCCGCACTCAATACCCAATGAATGAAAAGCTTGATCATTCTCTATTTCTCCATTTTCTCGGCCTTTTGAGGCCTTCAGATGCAAATTCGGCCAATCACCACTTCATCAGTATTCGGATGGTGTGCATGAGACAGGGGTTGCGCGGTCCGTTACCATCCTGTTGAGAACGGACTACTTCAGGCTGGTCAATGTAGTACACGCCCTTTCGCTGTCGGCCAATATTGCGGTGCAGGCCGCCGCGAGGACAGCGCAAGCTCACACAGAGTTTCCGCCCGGAACTGCGATCGTGGCTTCTCCATGTCCGATGGAGACTTGACGGTTCAACGCCATGGCAGATTTGGGCTACGCGTCGCTCTTTGTAAGTGCCTTGATCAACATGCCCAGCAGGGCCAGCACCACCGCTCCCCAGAATGCCGGGCCAAATCCGCGCACGTGAAACCCGCGCACAATGCTTGATGCCAGCAGGATCATCAGCGCATTGATCACCAGCAGGAAAACTCCCAGGGTGATCACGCTCAACGGGAACGTGACAATTTTTAAAAAGAAACCCACTGTCGCGTTCAACAGTCCGATCACAAGCGATGCAATCAACGCCGGCCACAACCCCTGGACCACAAAACCCGGCACGAGTCTGGAAACTACCACAAGGGCAATGGCGTACAGAAGCCATTGAAACAGCAGCATGAACATGCCTTCTCTCCTTCGCAATCCCAGCCGGAAGTATCTTAAGAGGGTTGCTCGGCGGGCTGCATCTCTTTGTTTTGATGCAACAATCTGGCATAGCCCGGTTGCATGGCCATGATAATTGACTCAAGCGGCCCAATCGCTCGGCCAACTTTTCCCGGCCCGAAGGGTCAAACCGGAGGCGTTCTGGCGTCGTCCAACATTCATGCAGATTCAAATCAATCCCGGGGGAATCGTCTTGAATGCGCTGGCCCGTTCTTGCTTTATCGCTGGACCTGTCGCGTCGCTTTTGCTGGCTTTTTCAGCGATGGCCCCGCAGCAGAATGCTCAAACTGCGCCGCCGCTCCCCGGGATTCGCCAGCTCATGCGCGAGGTCCAGGACCACCAGAACCAGCTTGAGAAAGTGCGCGAGAACTACACCTTCACGACGCTCCAGACCACGGAGGATATGGATGGCAGCGGCCAGGTGAAGAAGACTGAGACCGAGGAGTTTGAGCAGTTCTATGCCAACGGCCATCCCATCGCCCGCAAGGTCAAGAAGAATGGCAAGCCCCTCGACGGCGATGATCTGACGAAGGAGACAGAGCGCGTCACCAAGCTCGTTGAGAAGGCGCAGAACACACCTCCAGATAAACCGCTTGGCGAGCACACCATCACCGTCAGCCAGGTTCTGGAAATGATGGACGTGCGCAACCCCCGGCGCGAAAGCTTTCGCGGCCGCCCCACCATTCTCTTCGACTTTATTGGCCGCAAAGATGCCCGGACACATGGCCTCGCCCAGGATCTCTCGAAAACTCTGCAGGGCACCATGTGGGTGGACGAAGCCGACCGCCAGATTGCCCATCTCGAAGTCCGCTTCATCGACAACTTCGATGTCGGCGCAGGGCTCTTCGCCCGCATCCAGAAGGGCTCCTGGTTTTATTTTGATCAGGCCCTGGTCAACGGAGAAGTCTGGCTCCCCGTCGGCGGCGAAGGCACCATCCAGGCGCGCATCCTGCTCGTCAAGGGCATACGCCAGCACGGCACGGAGCGCGACTACGACTACAAGCGCTTCCGCGTAGACACCGAACAGCAAAAAGATGCCAAGGTCGTGCCGGAGAAGAAACCCTGATTTCCACACGGGAACAACCGGCGGTGATTTGAATCTCTCTCAAGTCCCCATGACAAATCCGTTACAGTAAGACAATGTTCGTCCGCCGCATCGCCATCCAGCGTATCGATTCAAGCGGCGCAGTGCACCCTTGCCCCATTCGCTGGATCGACAACTTCGCCATGCGCAACTTCACCAACGATGCGGTCTTTGACGATACACTGCCGGTTGCCGATGGATTGCTTGAAGCCGGCAGCCGTGTCCCGCTTGATCGGCTTCAGCCCGCGATGGAGGACTGGTTTCGCCGCAAAGGTTACCTCAAGCCGGACGAGAGGCTTGCAATCGACGAGGTCAAAGCAACAGCGCTCTGACCATCAATCAGCCAAATTAGACAGCAACCATCTCACTCGCCCCCTTCCTGTTCCAAAGCGCGAACTCCGATTCCCGCCGGGCCTTCAGGCCCGCCATCTCTTTCCCTAGAACATGGTCCCATCGCAGCATTTCTTCTGCCGCGGCGCCATACTCGCCGGCATTGAAATCCTTGAAAAAGGTGGGAGTCGCCAGCTTTCCCGCGCCGACATTGAAACAGAAATCCACCAGCGCATCGAACTGACGTTGCTTCAGCGCAACGTTTACCATTCGCGTGACCGCCGTCTCCGCGGCATGCAGATCAACAGTCAACATCTGCGCAGCTTGCGCCTCTGCAATTCCATTTGGAAAGCACTCGGAGTGGACCAGTTGGTGTCCATAACCAATCGTTGGCAACCCCGCCGCGTCTAGGTATGTCCGGCCGCGAAAACCCTCTGATCGTCTAAGTAGATCGAGCCCTGCCGTGCTCATTTGCATGCAATTCTCCCGTCCTGGCCTCAAGGGGCCACTGCCTGCACCCTGGCAGGATCCGGGAATTAATCTGCAAATGTCGGCAATCTTCTACCGGAGCGCTCCGGCGCTCACTGGGCCGCCTTGGCAGAAAGCGCTTCAAATTGCATGAGAATGACCGACAAAGCATCGTCGAAGTTGCGGTCGTGGGTCTTCTGCAGGAAGGCGATTTCAATGGATTGTGTGAATGCCCACAAAACGAAATGCGTCTTGCGGTCGTACACCACCATGCGCAGCATGGGCACGGGGTTCGATGCACCGTTTACCTTGCTGCCGTTGGTTGGGCCGTTCGGCGCGGTAAGCTGCAACTCAAGGACCAGGTCCGCATCGCCCGGATCGCTCACCAGATCAAACTGACCCGCCGCTTTGAGTCCTGCGTAAAGTTGGTTGTAGCCTCGATTCGGATCTCCGCTGAACGGTGAGGGGAACAGGCCGCTGTCGGCTCCGGCATTGGAGACAAATATCTTTTTCGCGTCCCGAATCGCCCGCGGGATCGGTGCCGCAGGTGTCGTGGCCGATTGTTGAGCTGAGGTGCCGGCAGTTGACAAAATTGCGGCGCAAACCAAGGTGCAAATTCCAAGGCTGATGGCTTTCACGGTAAACCCTCCTTGCGGTGCTTCGCGTCCGTCCATGAAGACGACAGATGCATTCGGATGGTTTCTCGCGCTGGGCAGTTTATTCGCTGTCAGGTAACTTATAAGGCTTGGTCAGCCATTGCCTGGCCTCGTTCACCGCGCCCTGGGTGTTGTCGTTGGTCTGTACCGCGAGCCGGTATTCGTTCACCGCGCGGTCGCGCTGGCCGGTGATGTCGAAGATCTTGCCCAGCTGAATATGGCTCCAGACCTCGGTCCACCGCGGTTCTCCATCGCCCCTCAGCGCGTCCCGGTAGGCGTTCACGCTGGCCTGGTAGTTGCGCTGGGTAAACAACAGCTCCCCAATCCTATAATTCGCCAGCGAACTCGCAGAATTGGCTTCGAGCGCCTTTTGGTACTCGGCAAGCCCGCCGGTCAGGTCCCCCTGCGCCACCAGTTGCTGTCCCTTCAGGATGGCGATGCGCACCTCGAGATCAGGAGTGGACTTCAACACCCAGTCGCCCGGATCGATGCTGATGTGGCGCGGCCTGCCGAAGGTGTCCACGATGTATTGCGAGTCGGTGCCGACCACGTCAACCTTCTGATCCTCGGTCTTGCCGTCGGTTTCGACGCGTAGTTCCACAGGCATCCTGAATAGTTCGAGGTCCTGCTGAATTTCGCCGATGGTGCGGAAGCCCTTGTTGTTGCCCAGCCGGTACACGGCGTATTTGTCGGTGAACACCGGCGCTCCAGTGCTGTCTACCCACTGTGAAAAGAAAGCGGTCAACTGCTGCTGGCTTTGCGCCTCGGCCACTTTCACCAAGTCAGTACCGCGCAGGCCCGAGTCGGCGTATTGGCTCAGAGTGCCTTTCAGCGTCGCCAGAAAGGCCTTGTCGCCGATCTCCCAGCGCAGCATGTGAAACACCATGGCGCCCTTTTCCAGCGTCGACGACTGAAACTCCGGCGAGAATGGATTCAGCCGCGCGCCGCTCGACAAGGGCATGGTGTCATAGGCCAGTGCTCCGGCTGCCACATCCTGCAATGCCGCGCGCATGGCGCTCTTGCCGCTCTCATCCTCAAGAAACATCAGCTCGCCGTAGCGCGCCATGCCATTTGTGATCCATGCGTCGTTCATCGTCCGCGGACTTACTTCAGAGCCCCACCACTGGTGCGCGATGGTATTGGCCAGTAGCCGCACGCCGCTCTTGTCACCCACCCTGGAGCCCAGAATCGCGGCCAGCTCCGGCGCCCACGCGGCGGGAAGCGTATCGTCAGGCAGCTCCACCACGTTCAGGTGGCTGGTCTCCGCAGCGCCAAAGCTGTCGGTAAAGAAGTCGTACTCCCTGGCCGCCGTTTGCGCCAACTGGTTGGCTGCTGCCTGGTGGTTCACCGTCAGATACACTTTCACATTCCCCGGCCCCGCCGTCACTGGACCCACAAACCGGCCCGCAATCACCGTACCGGGGAACCCGGGCCTGTTCCAATCAAAGGCGTACTCGTCGCCTGCCTTGCCGTTGGCCAGGGTCGTCGATTTCGCCGCCCCCGTACTCCCACTCGCAAACACCTTCATCCCCTGCGGAACCCGGATGTGCATCGCCGCGGTGAACCGGTCGGTCAGATATCCCGTCATGGGAAACCACCGCGCCGGATAGAGCAGGTAGGTGATCGGCTCCTGAATTGCCGCCAGCTTCAAGCCTTCAACCGGGCCATCCTCGCTGCCGGTAATCGTGCCTTCGTACACAAAAGTCCAGTGTGATACCTGGCCTTTGGTAAATGGCGCTGCCGGTGTTACACGGATGGTTCCGTCCGCGGACCGCTCACCGGTCAGTACCTTGCCATTCTCGTCGGAGATCTTGGTGACTTTCAAGGCCGGATGAAAGCCAAAACTGACTAGTTCCAGGTTTTCCGGCGCAGTAAAAGCCACCACCGTCTTGGCAGACAGATGATGTGCAGCCGGATCCAGCTCTGCGTCGATCACGTAGCCGGTAATCGCAAGCACTGGACGCTCGGTCCTCTGCGCCGCCAGCGGGGGAACCGAAGCGGCGACCAGGAGTGCACAGGCCAGCCCGATGAACCCGCACCCGATTCTCTGTTTTGCATGCATCGCGGTCATTATTGCAGTCAACGGTCTTGTCTCATTCATAGGTGCACGGTTTCCTTGGTCGGCGATGGAGAATTGGCTGCCGGCTGTTCGTCGGCTTGAACACTTGTGTCAACTCCAAGCTGCTCCACGGTAACCTCCGCCACCCGGTCGATTGCCCCTTCGCTTGCCAGGTCACGGCCAGAAGTCCGCGTATTCAGCAGGCCTCGAATCGCTTTAAGCTCCTTCATCATGGACTCGCGAGCCGCCCCGTCCGGTAGCAGCCGTCCAAGCTGTTGGACGATATTTGTCGCAGTGAAGTCATTCTGGATCAGTTCCGGCACCACCCGCTTGTCGGCGATCAGGTTAGCCATGGCGATATGCGGGACCTTCACCACACGCTTGGCAATTGCATAAGTCACAGCGGAAACCCGGTAAACCACCACAAACGGATTGCCGATCAGCGCCGCCTCCACCGTTGCCGTCCCGCTGGCCACCACTGACGCGCGCGCGTGGAAGAGCGCTGCGCGCGCATCCTCCACCATCCGAATCCGCAGCCCATGGCCCTGGCTTTCCACCACCCGTTGCACCTGGCTCCTTTGCGCCGCATTTAACGTCGGCGCCAGCGGTACCAGGAACGCATGCGCTCCACCGCCATCCGGTTTCATCTCGGTCAGGGCTCGCGCCGCCCGCAGCATCTCCGGCAGGTTGTCGCGGATCTCCTTAGGCCTGCTGCCAGGCAGCAAGCCAATCCAGGTATCGAGTGCCTGCAACTCGTTGGCCGCGGCAAACTCCGTGCGGCCGATGTCCGGCAGCGGCAACGCTGCCAAGGGATGGCCCACAAACTCTGCCTTCACCCCGCGAGCCTGGTAGAAGGCCTCCTCGAACGGGAAAATCACCAGCATCCGGCTCACATACTTCTGCACCAGCTTAATGCGTTTCTTCTTCCAGGCCCACAATTGCGGGCTCACAAAGAAGATCACCGGCACGCCCAGCCGGTGGAGTTCCTCTGCCAGCTTGAAGTGAATATCAGGAAAGTCAATCAGCACGGCCACATCCGGCCGCCGTTCTTGAATAGACAGCTTCAGCTTGCGAAACTCGTGGTAAATCCGCGGCAAATGACGTACCACTTCGGTTATTCCCATCACTGCCACATCTTCAGAGCGCACTACGCGTTCCAGGCCGGCTTCCACCATCCGCTCTCCGCCCATGCCGAAGAACCGCGCCGTCTTGCCTGCTGCCGTCAAACGGGATTTGACCGCGCTAATCAGCAGGGCGCCATAGTGCTCGCCGCTGGCCTCGCCTGCCGAAATAAAAACTGTGGGAGACGTCATCTTCTTCGTCCCTGAGCCGTCGATTCCTTCACTGGCATCATCATAGCGGCTCCCGAGCTTGAAGGACGGGCCTGTTGGTCTCCCTGACCGCACCCAAAGCGCCGCGACTGGTCGCACAGGTGTCATCGAATCAACAAGAAATTCATAATTTCTCGTTAAGATTCCTACCGAGAGGTCATTCCATGCGGCTCTTCCCAGGCCCATTCCGCAGATCCAGGATTTTTGCCGCCACCTTTTATTCAGCCCTGATCGCAATTGTCCCGGCACTCTTTTGCCCCACGATGGGACAAGACGCAGCCGGCACTTCCCCCGCACCACCCCCGCCAGTCACTTTTAAAAATCCAATCCCAGCCGATCAGCTTGAATTCCTCGGTGCTTATGCCGGACAGCCTTCCAAAGACTTGTTGAAAGACAAGCGCTTTCGCAAGCTGATGTCGCAGGTTACTCCCAATACCACCTATCACTACGGCAGGGACATGCCTCTCTCCATGACCCGCGATGGCATGCTTGAAGGCTCAGCGGTGCCCGTAATCGTCCGCGATGGGCGTTACCTGATGGTCACCAGCGGCGGCGGCCCAATTCTGTATGGCAAGGGATTCATGTGGGTTGACATGAAAGAGGGCATCGCCCTTGGCGGGGTCTATTTTCGTCCCGTCAATGGCGAACCCACGCCCACACTCGCCATCTTTTCGCGCCAACTCACCGATACTTCGCTCAGCATGAGCCAGCTCCCCATCGCATTTGCCGAAGATCTCAGCCAATGGGCGCCCAGCGCCAAGGTTCCGGGGCTCACGGCTCGCTATTTCATCCCCGAAAACGGCAAGAAATATGTGCTGGTCCACGACGAAGACTACTGCGATCACCCGGACAACGCGCCCGCCCCTCCCCAGGACCGGTGCCAGCAACTCAATGCCGACGCCGCCGATATCGACGTAAATGCGGCCTATTTCATGCACGAAACCAACAATGCCGCCAATGCCACGGCGTGGATGCTGGGTCCGGACCAAGTGGCGTGGGTCGGTCTTCGCGATCGGAATTGTGGCGCTGGTACCCTCAACCTGGATTGCCGCATTCGCTTTACGCGCGAGCGCACCAGGGTGTTGACGGGCGGACCGCGCATCGTCGGCGGACGTCGTTGAATACCAGTTGATTGTGAACTCCTGCGGACCTACGCAATCACCGGCAGCGTGGGCATGGCGCCCAGATTTTTGGCTTCGGCAACCACCGCATCCAGATTGTCAAGAACCTCGGCCACGGTCATGGTGTAAATCTCGCGGCGCGAGTCGTAGCCCTCTTCCACCAACTGCTTCAGGTACCGGCCAGCAATCTGTGCCGCCAACTGGTCGGTGATCACTTTGCCCGAGCGCTTTTTCTGCTCAACCCAGGCGGTACAGGGCAGTGCAATCCACATTGGGCGGCCGTTCACGTCGTAGCGCACATCCACCGCGTCTGCGTGGCGGGTGGCGATGGCCACAATGGTGCCCTTCCAGCGGCAGTGCAGGTCCTCGCCGCTCCAACGGTCGCTTACGTGGAAGTCTTCATACATGTCTTCAGACTACAGTTCCTGCCGCGCCACGGCAAGGCGCTGATCGTTTTGGTGGCCGCATCGTTTGCCCAGCGATTCAGCCTCTTTGGTTCTTCAGCTGCCTATGGAGGAACGCTGCCTGAACCAACCAGGCTATGCCGAATAGTGCGACGGCGCAGTGGACAAACGAGGACCAGGAAGCGATCTTAGGTCGCCAAAAACTTGGATTGAAGGATTCAGCCAAGAAAAACACTCCCATCGCGTAGGCAACAACGAGACGAAGAAGCGGTAGGCGCACCATGTAAATATCTTCTCATAATTATAAAAGACGGCGGTGACATCGTTTCAAACTTGATCACTAGAAACTTTTTGGCCGCGCCGCCGATGAACCCGGCAGGAGAATTGCCAAGCATGCAGATTACAGTCACCGTCTCCGATGCAATTGCCCGCGAAGCGGCGACGCGAAGCCTTCCTGTTGTCGATTTCGTTGAAACGCTCATTGACCGGGGCATGATCGCTGAATCCGATCTTCCCGCCTTCGACAGCGCCATCGAACGCATTCGCCTGCTCCGCGCCGCTACGCAGCCTGCCAGAAGTTAGAACCTGCTTCCTGGATCGGTCTTGAAAGGGCACGGCATTGGCATTGCCGCCGGAGGTCTCCAAAATCGCGAACTTTTACCACCGAGGGAAGCCTCCCTCGGACTTGGCCGTGGTTTCATGTGACAGCTTCCATACCTCCAACCATCACAACCCATATTCGTTCTTGCCGTTTACCATGAAGTTGAGGGGCCCGCACTGGTCGGGTTGACGAATCCCATGCTACGAGTTGGATATCCTGCCACCCTTTCGGTCGAGCTTTTCACTGATTTCCCAAAAGAAGTTGAACTCATTTCGCTGCCCGACACCCTGGACCATGATGTCGATATCGACGTCTGGATTCCGGACCCCTACTCCAATCGCGCCATCAAGACATGGCCGCACTTGCGCGGAGTGCGGCTGGCGCTTGCGTTGCTGGCCGGAACGGAGTGGATTCCGGGCATTGTCGGGCCCCACGTGACCATTTGCAACGCCCACGGTGCGCACAACATCTCCACGGCGGAATGGACTATTGCCTCCATTTTGACCATGCTCAAGTACTTTCCGTTCTATCTCGAAATGCAGCACGCCGGCAAATGGAAACTGCGTTACAAGGCGAGCGCAAACTACGCCGAACTTACCGGCGACACTCGACCGATCTATCCGCCCGTGATGCTGGAAGAACTGACCGGCAAGAAAGTGCTCCTCGTCGGCTACGGCTCCATAGGCAGGGAAATCGAGCGCATGCTCGCTCCCTTCCACGTCGATATGGTCCGCGTCGCCCGCAGCGCGCGAACTGAACCTGAGGTCTTTGCCGTAGGCGATCTCGACACGCTGCTCCCCCAGGCCGAAATCGTGATTCTGATTCTGCCTTCCACGCCAGAAACTCAAGGGCTGATCGGCGCTCGCCAGATTGCGTTGATGCGGCAGGGAGCGTTGCTGGTGAACGCCGCGCGGGGGACGATCGTCGACTCAAATGCGTTGATTGACGCGCTTCAGGCCGGCAAAATTCGCGCCGCCATCGACGTTACCGATCCCGAGCCGCTCCCCGACGGCCACCCCTTGTGGAGCTGCCCCAACCTGCTCATTACGCCCCACGTCGGCGGATCGAGCCCGCAATTTGCCCGAAACGCCCTGCGCGTGGCCGCCGAGGAGTTGCGCCGCTACATGAACGGCGAGCCGCTGCACAACATGGTCCAGGCGGCCATTTGATTCATCAAGCCGGCTTCAGCTCAACAACGACCGCGGCGCGCCGCCAGTCCACAAGCCCAAGCACCGCCAGGAACACCAACAGCAGATAAAGCAAGGCCGTTGCCCAAAGATCTTTGTACACATACTCACCGATGTAGATTGCGTCCACCGCAATCCACAGCCACCAGTTGGCCGTATGCTTACGCGCCTGCCACCAACTGGCCACCAGACTGTAGCTGGCCAGCGCTGCATCTAGGTGGGGCAGCGCCGCTCCAACGCGCACCATGAGCCATCCTAGCAACACCGCTCCAACCGCGCCTGCCGCCAGCCCGCCAAGCCAGCCTTGTACGCCCAATGGAACCACACGCACTTCGCCCACTTCACGCACGCCGCGCCACCAGTGCCACCAGCCGTACAGCGTGAAGGCCACGAAGAATACCTGCAGCAGCGAATCGGAGAAAAGCTTCGCTCGATAGAAGACCAGGAGATAGAGAAAATCCGCTGCCAGCACGACAGGCCAGCAGATCAGCAGCCGCTTCGTCGTCAACCAGATTCCAACCAGCGTGGTGAGAAAGCCCGCGACTTCAAGCCAGTTTGCCGAAAGATAGTTGGCGGTCGAGCTCCAACTCATTGGTGCGGAGCTCCTTGCGTCTTCTGGCGCCGCTCTGCTTCCCACGTGCGCAATGCATTGAGCAGCCTCTCGCCGCCCGCACTGCGAAACCAGCGGGCATGACCCACCAGCCATCCTTCGCAGGCCATCGGCGCCTGGTCTTCACGCTGCAGGATGCGGACAAAATAGTCGGTCTCTGACAAAGCAAACTCCGCGTGGCACAGCGCGGTCATCGGCGTCAGCGCCGCGGCTTCTTCGTCCGACAGCGGCCGGACCGACTCATAACCCGCCAGCAGGGCGGCCAGATGATCGAGGTGCACCGGCACATCGTCAGGGTGTTCAGGGTCTTCAACCAATGCAAGCCACTCGACGATGTTGCGCTCGATTGCATGGGCCAGATCGTGCACCGCATTGGTACGGTCGGCCAGCCCAAAATCAATGATTGTCTCAGCCTTTGCTGCGTCGCCATCATCGCTCCACAGCAGGTTTGAAGCGTGCAGGTCGTTGTGCGTCCACAACGGAGTAAGCGCAGCCAACAGCGGCATCAGTTCGCCGTGAAATGGCTCCAGCAACTCCAATGCCTTCTCGCAGCAGTCCCCGCGCTCAACGTATTCCCGCAGCACGGGCCGCGCTTCCAGATAGCGCTCCATCTGCGCCCGCGAATTCTGCGCCGCAAAAATGGTAAAGCTGGCCACCAGTGGCCGCGGTCCACGACCCGGCGCTTCAAAGCCTTCCGACGCCAGGTGCAAACGCGCCAGCGCCTGCCCGGCCGAGTACGCATGCGCCGCATTGTGAAATGGAGTCCACGACAGCGCGTCTTCATAGAAATCGACGCCATCAGGCGCTTCATGCACCTCGTACGTCCAGTCGCCCTTCTCAACCGCAGTCTCGCCGAAGGCAGCGCAGTACACCAGCGGCACTGTCGCGCCATGGGCACGCAGATGCGCAAGATAGCGATGCTCCTCGTGCAGCCCTTCCGCATCGCGCACGCTGCGATGATGACGCTTGACAAAGACACGTCCGCCGCGCGTCCCCACCACGCTCGCCGCTGAAAAAGGTCGTGGGCTCACAGACAAAATCTCGACCGGCCCGTTCAAACCCGGATACCGGCTCAACAGCGTCCGCACCTCGGCAGCTTCCAGGGGAACCCAATCCGGTTCCACCAGCGTGCCGTCCATTCCGTGCATCTTTGGCATTGCGCCCATGCCGCTCAATCCTCTCTGAACCTAAAATGTGTAGTGGGCCGACAGGCGAACCGTCGTCGGTGCGCCCAGGTGGATAAATGTATCGCCGTAGTTGGCTCCAGTGTCTTTCCAGTAACGCTTGTCGGTGATGTTGTCCGCGTACAGGCGAAGCGTCATGCGGCCTTCCTCGCCTCCGGGCGTATAGCGCACGCCCAGGTTGAACAGGTTGTAACCAGGCACAGCCACCAAATCGTCGCGTGTCGCTTCCTTACGACCCGTGTAACCCCAGCCCGGCATCAGGTGCAGCCCGTGCGCGTGGGGAATCCCAATGTCAGCAAAAGTTGCTGTACGTAGCTGCGGCACGTTCAAGACTTGCTTGTTATCGAAAGCCGGCGTACCCGTTCCGTCTGAAAGCGCTCGAATTGCCGCTGCTGAAGCCGTGAGGTGCAACCACGAGGCAGCCTTGCCCTCCGCATTCAATTCAATCCCGTCATGGGTCTCGTGGCCTTCCGACTCAAAGCACAAGTCTCCTGTTCCATTGAACTCGTCTGCCGTGCAAAAGTTGTCCGGCATTTCGATTGCTTTTGGATAAAAAAATGGCGCCCGCATGTGGAAAATTGCCCCGGTCAGCAGAATGCGCTGGCCCGGCTGATATTTTGCGCCCATTTCCGCCTGCCGGGTCATGAAGGGCGCCAGGAACTGGCTCCCGTTGTCTACCCACCAAGGCGCCTGCGGTCCCAGCGAAAGCAGCACTCCGTAATTTCCGTAAAGTGTCAGGCTGGTCACCGGGTTAATCGTGATTGCGTACTGAGGGAGCCAAATGTGCTTGTCAGTGATTGTCGGCGGCGTTGTGGGGCTGGTCGCAGTCAGTGAATAGTTGTTGTCGCGCAGCGAGTCGAAGCGCCCTCCCGCGAGCAACTGAATGTGCCCGGGAAGATGAATCCTGTCCTGCACAATCGCAGCCGATTGATGATTGTCCTCCCACAGCGCACGCGGTCCGGCCGATTGAAGCGGATTCTCAAATGAGGCAGATGTCCCCAGCGGAACGGTTACGTCAGGCTGGTAGATATTCTCCGAGCCCACGTAAGCGTACACAGCCCCATCCTGCACATTGGCTGCCGCATTTTCCGGCGGTGCGCCCGGTTGCTGCACGCTTCGCAAATACAGCTCGCCTCCGCCCACCACGTCCTGGCTGATGGCTCGAGTCTTGATGTGTCCGGTCAACAGCGCCTCGGCCTGCGCGTCGATTCGTAGCTCGCCCGGGTCGCGATAGTCGTAGATGTCAAAGCCTCCATCCGGTGCGAAAAAGTAGTCCGGCGCACTTCCTCCGCTCCCTTGGCACAGAGATTCGTAGGAGCAGCCATACGCGTACACCACGTTGTCATCGATCAGGGAGTGGCTGTAACTCGCCGCGGCAAACGCCTGCCACGCAGGCGTCACATCGTAGTCGAACCGCGCATTGGCATTCATGGTGTCGAAGATGTTGGGCTTGGCCCACGGCTGTTCGCCCAGCATGGTCGATGGATGAATCTCACTCAAGTCCGGCAGTTCGGTCCCGCCCAGCAATTGATAACCGCAGACCGAACGCTCCACCTTGTGCTGGTACTCGTAGTCGCCCTTAAGAATCGCCTTCGGACTCATCTTCCAATCCGCCGCGCCCGCGCCAACCGTTCGCCAGCCGTTGGCATCGTTCACATAGCTCGCGATCCGTTCGCCGGCGACATTTGCGCGAACGCCCACCTGCTTTTGATTTCCGAAAACTCCTCCAATATCCGCCGCGCCATACGCGCTGCCGCGATGATCGGTGGCAAGATCGATGGCCTCGATCACCGCCGGCCGCTTGGTTACAAAGTCGATGAGCCCACCGCCGGAGGCCACGCCGCTCTCAACGCCGGCAATCCCCTTCAGAAACTCGACGCGCTCCTTGTTTTCCAGGGGGACATCCTGCTCGCCGGCAACGGTCATGCCATTGATCTGCAAGCCCGTGGCCAGGTCGATTGGGAACCCACGGATCTCAAAGTCGCCGTAGTAGCCAACAGGGGCGTAGTCCTCGCCGATTGAGGCGTCATTTTTCACCACGTCTGACAGGACCCGCGCCGCCTGGTCAGTGAGCAGGTCGCGCGTGACAACCGTGGCCGAGAGGGGCGTCTCTTTCAGCGTTGCGCCGTCCAAAGCGCCCACGGTGACCGCTTCGGGAAGATAGTTGTCCTTCACCTCGCCATGGACGACCACCGTCGTGGTCACCGGCTGCACCGCCGGCTTTGACGCAATGTTGGGCTGAGTCGTTCCGGCGGATGGCGCATTCTGCGAGAACCCGCAAATCGGACCGCCGAAAGCCAGGGCAACTACCAGTGCAAATACAAGAAGCAAGGTGCGAGACAGGCCGCTGCTGCCAATTGGCTCATGGGTCTTTGTTTTTTTAACGGTGACTGCGAGCATGGATTCCCCTTGTTGCCAACTGCATGAAACAAGAGAACTCACACTGGAAATCGAGGAAGAGGGCCATTCGGCTTCGAAAGCTTCCCACGCCGGCATTATCCGGATCGGGTTCTAGGGTATTTTCTCAGCCCCACTCTGTGGAGCACCCCTGTTTCAATGATTCGATTGGAACACTCCCGGCACTGAATTGCAAGTAAGCTCAATCGCCGGTAATGGGACAGTTTGCGAAAACTTTCCCTCTGGGGCTATAAAGCCCACCATCATTGTTCTTAGTCTATGTACGGACTGAAGCCCGTACCGTTCAAACTGAGACACTACCCAATCAACGGCTAGCTTCCCGTACCTTCGGTGATGGTCACGATTCTGTCCACGCCCGGCACGGAGAACTTCTCCACTTTGCCGCTGGGCCAATGCACTTCAATCGCATCAACCGTCGTAGCTTGACCAAGGCCGAAGTGCGGGCGCGGATCGTTGCTCGACAAATAGCTTCCGCCGCTCAACACATCCCCGCGCTGCTTCATGCCATTCGCCGTGACGTACACTGTAGCCCCCACCGCATCGCGCGGACTTTTCGGCCCGCCCACCAGCTTCAACTCCAGCCAGTGATTCTTGTCTGGATTCACATTGCGGAGTAACACAGGATGGCCGTCCATGACGTTGATCACTGCGTCCAGCTTGCCATCGTTGAACAGGTCACCCACAGCCATGCCACGGCCAGGAACGACCACCGCAAGGCCGGAACCCTCCACCGCCGGAACCACCTCAAACTTCTTGCCTTCCATGTTGTGGAAAAGCATGGGCCGCTGTGCCCAGGTCGTTCCCCAGGAGTATTTGTCTGCCTCGGGATAAACGTGGCCATCGGACATCAGCAGATCTTTCCAGCCGTCGTTGTCATAGTCCAGGAAGGCGTCGCCCCAGCTGAGGAAGGGAACTGAGATCTCCGCAATGCCCAACTGGTAACTGATATCGGTCATGTTGCCGTCGCCTTCATTGCGGTAAAAGGGCTTGTAATCATCGGAGAAAGTCGTGTCGAAGACTGAGAGCTGGCCGTTGTTCTGATAATCGCCGACGGCTATGCCCATGGATGCGGTTTCGCGCCCCGCTTCATTCAGCGCAAATCCCGATGCATAACTGACGTCCTCAAACGTGCCGTCGCCCTTGTTCAAATACATGTAGTTAGGCGTCGAATCGTCGCCCACCAGCAGGTCGACCTTGCCGTCGTTGTTGATGTCAACAAACACCGCGCCCAAGCCGTAGTAGCCGGGCTTGTCTGCCACGCCGGCTTTCTCGCTCACGTCTGTAAACGTGCCATCGCCGTTGTTGTGGAACAGGTGATCCGGCTCGCCCTGCAGGCCGCGCGGTCCACACGCCACCGGTTCGCCGCGGAAGGTGCAGAACGCATTGTTGCCACCGTTCTCTTTGCTGCTAGGCAAATTCTTGCGGTCCCAATGCAGATACCCCGCCACAAAAAGGTCGAGGCGGCCGTCGCCGTCGTAGTCGCCCCACGTCACGCCTGTCGACCAGTTCCCAAGCTGCACTCCGGCCTGCTCAGCTACATCTGTAAATGTGCCATCATGATTGTTCCGGTAGAGCCGGTTCTTTCCATAGTTGGAAACATAAATGTCGGGCCAGCCATCATTGTTATAGTCGGCAATGGCCACGCCGAATCCCCAGCGGTCGTTGGTGACGCCGGCTTTCGCGGCTACGTCTGTGAATGTCCCGTCGTGGTTGTTGTGGAACAGCGCTGCGTGGGGCGGACTCTCCTTGCCATCGAGCGCGTTTACCGTTGAACCGTTGACGACGTAGATGTCAAGCCAGCCGTCATTGTCGTAGTCGATCAAGCCCACTCCCGAGCCTTTGGTTTCGATGATGTAGCTTTTTTCCGGCGTGCCCATCTTGTGGGTCCATTGCGTCAGCCTGGCCTTTTCAGAGTCGTCGATAAAGACGATTGGCCCGCTCTTGACGAATCCCCCCGCCGTGATGGGACGATGCTTTTCGTCGAGCATTGCAGGATGCTGGGGACCAGTGACCTCACTCCCGCCAGCCGGCGGTTGTGCGCCATTGAATGGCTGCTGAGCCTGCCCGGCTGAGGGAAGAGCACCGGGTCCGGCAGCTTGAGAGGAAAGGAATATCGGGACTCCTGCCGCCAGCAGTCCTAAAAGAGTGGTGGTGCGCAGGGCCTCGAACATAGGTAGCCAGTATACGGGGCAGCGTAGTGCGTGGTATCCACCGAAAGGTGGAAACTGCAGACCCCTCTGTGGGCCGCGTTGCCCCATTGATGCATTCTCTTCCGACAAAAGGTTGTATGCCGAGCCTACGGCTTCTGGGAGCAGAGATTAGCCCCCGGCCTTCGTGGAGTGAATGACCAGCGGCCGGTTGGCGGCACCAGCAGTTCGATCCCGGCGGGCGGGCACGCCGGTGGCCAACTCCGCGATCATCGCGCTGGATAGAACATCAAGCATGGCTTTCTGCGCCTGCACCCATACCGGGTGCGCCGGGCACCATGAATCTCTGGGACAAGCTCCATCCGCGATCAAACAGACATTCAGGAGCACCGGACCGTCGATAGCCTCGATCACCTCGCGCATTGACGCCTCGCGGCCTCGCGCCAGGATCTCAAATCCACCGGATTGTCCCCGCCTCGAGCTGATCAACTTAGCCCTCGACAGCGCCTGCAGGATTTTTGAAAGAAAGCTTTCAGGGGCTCCGGTTGCGCTGGCCAGAGTGGGAAGCAGAACCCGCTCGAGAGGAGGCCTGCTGGCCAAATGGATCATGACTCGAATCGCATAATCTGCCGCGCGTGTGAGCTGCATCGACGAGTTGAGTTTCTTCATCAGGTTCACCTGAAGCGCAGACAGCGTTGCGTGAATAGCCGGAACATCTTCGTGTCGAGCCGGGCTTTTTAGGCCGCCGAAATCGGTTGATCTGGAGTTCTACTCTTCGCCAGCAGAGTAGTTTGACATCGTCACAATCGCTTGTGCGTCAGATCACAGACCCCGGTTTGCCGAGAGCGATAACTTTTCGCCAGAGACGAATTTGGAGACAAATAGTCCAAAATGTCCCGCAACACACCTTGTGTCTATCCCCCGATCTGCGCGAGGTATGAACGTTGACCCGGAACCGGGGCAGGGCGCCGGTCGCCGCGATTTTTCATAAGCGGGCGACCGGCGCATTGCGGGCCTGCCCTGTTACTCGGTCGCAAATTTGTTTGGCCGGTGTCTTAGTCGTTTCAAAAGCACGCGGAGCGTGAAAGGAACAGTCAACACGTCATGCAATCATTTCCCGCTGTAGACCCAATTCCGCTGCCGGCGCCAATTTGGCTGCTGAAGCTGCTTCATGTCGTGACCCTGGCACTGCACTTTGTTGCCGTGGAAATGCTCCTCGGCGGACTCTTGATTGCAGCCCTTCTCAGCCTGTTCCGCAACTCGCCGCAATCGCTGGTTACCGCGCGGGCGCTCGCTCGCCGGCTAACGGTGGTTATGACGTTTGTGATCAACCTCGGCGTGCCACCGCTGCTTTTCGCGCAGGTTCTGTATGGCCGCGCGCTGTATACCAGCAGCGTCCTCATCGGCATCTATTGGATCTCAATCATCGCCATCCTTACCCTGACCTATTGGCTCCTCTATCAGTTCACAGCGCGCCTCGAGGCTGGGAAGTCAGCCTGGTGGGTAGGGTTGAGCGCGTGGATCTTGGCCGGCTCTGTAGCGCGCCTGCTCTCAACCGACATGACCCTGATGCTGAGGCCTGAGGTGTGGCGCAGCATGTACTCCGCATCAGCGATGGGCGCTTATCTGCCCACAGGCGACCCGACCCTCACTCCGCGCTGGTTGCTGATGCTTGCCGGCGGACTTTTTGTTGGCGGATTGTGGATGGTGTACCTGGCCGGTCGCAGCACCTTCACCGCCGATGAAAAGAAATTCGTCGCCGGAGTGGGCGGAAAAGTCGCCGTTTTATTCGGTCTTGTATATCTGGCCGCCGGTCTGTGGGCCGCGAGTGTGCAACCCGACGCGGTGAAGGCAGGGCTCGCTGGCGGTTCGCCGTATCCGCTCTACAAGTTTGCCGGCCTGGCCGGTCACGGCTGGCTCGCTTTGGTTGTCGTGGCTGTCCTGATTGGCGCCGTTGCCGGGTTTGCCAGGATCACTGCCGGATGGCTGGCCTGGAGCGCCGTTCTGGTGGCCGTGCTGACAGAGATCATGTTCACCGTCTATCGCGACGGGGTGCGCGACATGACATTGCTTAGCAAGGGCTACGACGTGTGGGACCGCGCTGTAGTGACCAACTGGAGCGTCGTTGGCCTGTTTGTGGTTCTGTTTGTCGCCGGTCTCGGCGTAGTTGGATGGCTCGTGTCCGTTGTGGCGCGCGCAAAGAAAGTCATGGAGGGCGCGGCAACGATATGAGCGATCAAGCAATCACTCCAACCTTTGTTCTTGAGGAACCGGGCGAACAGAATACCCGTCGCGCGTTTCTCGTCGCCGCCGGCGCAGCCGGCCTGCTGTACACGGCTGCTCTCGGATATCCCATCTACCGCTACCTCGCATCGCCATCAGAGATGGCGCTTTCTGCCACGGCGGTCACTGAGGTCACCCTCAAGGACGCGCACAAGCTGCCGCTCGGCTCAGTTCTCATGTTCAAGTTCGGCACCGCCCCGGCCATGCTCATTCATCACGCTGACGGCCGGTGGGTGGGCCTGAGCGCGGTGTGCACCCATCTGGGATGCACCGTGCAATACGAGTCCCAGGCGGACCGGATTCACTGTGCCTGTCATGGCGGTGTTTACAACGCATACACCGGCGCTAACGTCAGCGGCCCGCCGCCAAAGCCGCTCAAGCTTTTCAAAGTTGCTGTCAATGAGACCGGAGTTGAGGTCTCGCGCACATAGGATTCGCTGGGCTCGCAACGGTGCAGCCGCAAACAAGGAATGAGCCTCTCACCGAAATCGCAATGGAAAGGAAACAGCGCACCCAAAGGATTAGGCCATGACTGAAAAAACCGCATACAACTGGATTGATGAGCGCCTGGGCCTTTCTGAACTGGCGGCGTTCGCGCGCCACAAGACCGTCCCCGTTCACGCCCAGTCTTTCTGGTACTACTGGGGCGGCATCTCGCTGTTCCTCTTCCTGGTGCAATGCTTCACCGGCGTCCTGCTCCTTGTTTATTACCGGCCCGGTGCTGAAGCATACGAGTCGGTCCGGCAGATCACTTTTGTCATGCACTTCGGATGGCTTATCCGCTCGGCACATGCGTGGGCCGCAAACCTGTTCATCTTCGCCATCCTGGTGCACATGTTCTCAGTCTTTTTCATGAAGGCGTACCGCAAGCCGCGCGAGTTTGGCTGGCTCAGCGGCATGGTCCTGCTGGGGATCGCATCGATCTTCGGCTTTTCTGGCTACCTGCTGCCCATGGATGAGCTCAGCTACTTTGCCACCAAGGTCGGCCTGCAGATTCCCATGGCGATTCCTTACGTTGGCGAGGCCATTGCCAACATGCTGCGCGGTGGTCCCGAGGTCAGCGAGTTCACGGTGCAGCGCTTTTTCGCCTTGCACGTGGTCGTGCTCCCTGCCATCTTCCTTCCGCTGCTCGGGTTCCACCTCTGGCTTGTTCAACGCCATGGGAACGCCTCTCCTCCCAGCGAAGATGCGAAGCCTGCGGTCGAACGCAAGAGCATCCCTTTCATGCCCAACTTCATCCGCAAAGATCTGGCCATGTGGCTCATCTCGCTCAACATTCTTGCGCTGCTGGCTTCGGTCTTTCCCTGGGCGCTGGGCAGGCAGGCAGATGCGATCGTCCCCGCGCCAGCCGGCATTCATCCAGAGTGGTACTTCATGAGCCCCTTCGAGATGCTCAAGCTGCTGGGCAGTGTATTTCCCGGCGAATTTGGCGAAATCGCGGGCCTTCTGCTGTTTACCGTCGGCATCGGGCTTTGGGTACTGATTCCGTTTTACGACATCGGCCAGACCTCGGGTCAGCGTGCCCGTGCGGCACATTACTTCGGCCTGCTCGCAGTCTTCGCGCTGCTGGCCACTACGGTCATTGGCTATTGGACGATCCGGTAGAGCCGCTATCAGCCTTCAGCCGTCAGCTTTCAGCCTTGTCTTCAAAACAGCACTGTCAAGGCACAGCGAGCTAAGAGCTGAAAGCTGAAAGCTAGGAGCTTCAACATGAACTATCCATTTTGGGACATTCCGCATCTGGGCTCGGGTTGGGTGATTGGCATCATCGCCATCTTCCACGTCATGATCTCGCAGTTTGCCGTGGGCGGGGGGCTCTATCTGCCCATCGCTGAGCGCAAGGCCATGCGAATGGCCGACAAGAATATGGGTGCCGAGTGGCTCGCGCAACTTGCACGGCACTCGAAGTTCTTTCTCATACTGACCGGCGTCTTCGGCACCGTCTCCGGTGTCGGCATCTGGTTTGCCATCGGTCTTACCCATCCCGAGGCCACCAGCACGCTTATTCATAATTTTGTTTTTGGCTGGGCGATGGAATGGGTTTTCTTCATGGTCGAGCTGATCACCATTGCCGTCTACTACTACACGTGGGACCGTATCGATTCCAAGCTGCATCTCAAGGTGGGTTGGGTCTACGCGGGGGCGTCGATCGCAACTCTCGTCATCATCAATGGCATTCTCACCTTCATGCTGACGCCGGGCGACACCTGGCTTGCCATTGCCGGCACCGGCCGTGAAGCCAGCGTCTTCTGGAACGCCTTCTTCAATCCCACCTACTGGCCAAGTCTCTTTCTGCGCTGCTGCGTCTGTGCGTCGTTGGCCGGCATCTGGGCGCTCATCACCTCCAGCCGCATTGACGGTGACAAGCACCCCGCGCTCAAGACCAGCCTCGTCAAGTGGAGCGTGAAGTGGCTGGTGCCCTCATTCGTGGCCATCCCGTTTCTGATGATCTGGTACCTCATGATGGTGCCGGAATCGCAACGCGCATTGCTTTCGCTGGGCATTGACACCATCGGCGCGGGCACATTTTCGGTGATCACGCGCATTGCCCTCATCATCATCGTTACTTCGGCAACCGTCGTAGGCGTAGCCTACTACCTGGCCTATCGAAACCCGGTGGAGTTCAATCTCTCCCACGCGATGGCGGTGCTGCTCCTCGCTCTCATCGCGACTGGTTCCGGCGAATACGCGCGCGAGATGCTGCGCAAGCCCTACGTCATTGGGCGCTGGATGTTCTCCAATGGCGTTCGCGTGCCCTACATCGCGCGGATCAACCAGGAAGGCTACCTGGCGCATTCGAATTGGGTTTGGACCGGTGGCCGTCCCACTGGGATGGATAAGCTCGTTCCTCCAAACTATACAGTGGAGAGCGATCCGACATTCAGCTACTCACGCGGCGAAGCCATCTTCCGTGGCGAGTGCGGCTCCTGCCACACGCTTTCCGGTTACCGTCCGCTCAAGGAACTGTTAGCCGGCCGTGACCGTGCCAACATTGGCAGCTTCATCACCATGCTGCATGAGTACAAGGCGGATTCACCCTATCGCAAATTCATGCCGCCCATGGTCGGTACCAAACAGGACATCGACGACCTTACCGATTTCCTCAACGCCCAGGTCAACCCTCCGGACGCAAAGCCGACGCTGAATGCGGCAAAGTAAATGCCATTCGGGCAGCAAAGCAAGCTCCAGCACGCGCACGGGGTTGCTTGCGGCCGGAACAGGCGCACCAGGAATGAGGCCTTGCGACCAGTACCGCGACTCACCTTGGGATCGATTGCAATCCTGGGCTTGTGCCTGACTGCCATGCCACAGGAGCAGCCTGGCGAACGCTACAGCAGATCTCCCGAATCCGCCGCGTCCGACCCCATGGCTCCAGAGGCGCGCATCGACATCAACCTTGCTACTGAGGGTGAGTTGCTTAAAGTGCCGGGGATGACGCCCACCTGGGCGCGGAGAATTTTGCGATTCCGGCCCTACCGCAGCAAGCAGGACCTCCTCGATTCCGGCGTGGTCAGCGGTGAAGTCTATGACCGCATCAGGAATTACGTGATTGCTCACCGCGACAGCAAATGAACGGGCATAGCTCATTCTGTGTTGAAAGCTGCCGGTCCCGAACTGGGTTTTCCAACAGCGCGTTTTGCACCTGAGAAGAAATCTGTAAAGATAGAAGTGCTATGACAGTCTCAACCCCTTCTCAAGTCTTTGCCGACCGGATTGGCCGGATTGAAGTTTCCGCAACCATGGCTGTAGCTGCCGAGGCGGCCAAACTGCGCGCCCAGGGCGCAAACCTGGTGGATTTCGGGGCCGGCGAGCCTCATTTCTCCACCCCCAGGCACATCAAGGACGCGGCCATCGCGGCCATCGATGCCAATTTCACTCGCTATACCGTCGTCCCGGGCATCCCCGACGTACGCAAGGCCATTGTCGAGCGGCATGCCGCGGATTTTGGATCGGACTATGGGCTGGACGAGGCCATCTTCACCACCGGCGGCAAGCTGGCATTGTTCAACACCATTCAAATCCTGATCGAACACGGCGACGAGGTGATTCTGCCGGTCCCGTACTGGGTGAGCTTCAAAGACATCATTCAGTATGCAGGCGGCAAAGTTGTGTTCCTTGAGACCAGCGAGGCGGAGAGCTTTCGTATCACGGCCGATGCCATTGAAAAGGCCATCACGCCCAAAACCAAAGCCATCATCCTCAACTCGCCGTCAAACCCGGCGGGTTCGGTTGTCTCCGCCGAGGATCTGGAGCGGATTGTCCACCTGGCGCACGAACGGGGAATCTTTCTGCTGCTCGACGAGTGCTACGTCTATCTCAACTATGCCGGCAAGCCAGTCTCCGGCGGCTCGTTCACCTGGGCCAAGGAGCACTTAGTGGTGCTCGGATCGTTGTCAAAGACCTACGCCATGACGGGCTGGCGCGCAGGATTTGCCCTGGCGTCGAAAGCCGTCGTCGCAAACCTGAGCAAGCTTCAGTCACAGTCCACATCCAATGCCACCAGCTTTGTGCAGAAGGCCGCCATTGCTGCTCTGACCGGATCGCAGCAGTGCGTTTGCGACTTCCGCGCCGAGTTCATTGACTTGCGGGACTACATGCTGGCCAAATTGCTTGAGATTCACGGCATCACGTGTACCAGGCCTGAAGGCGCGTTCTACGTGTATCCAAACATTTCCGCTTACCTGGGCAAGGGAGGCATTCGAACGGCAACGGAGTTGGCTACAAGGCTTCTCCACGAGGCCCACGTGGTCACCGTGCCGGGCGAGGCGTTTGGAACCGCGGAACACATCAGAATCTCCTACCCGGTGACCAAGCAGAACATCGATGAAGGAACCCGGCGGATGGGTGAGTATCTCACTGGCCTGGCCTAGAACCTAGCCCCCAAAAATTGGCAGCACAGGCATTGTTCTGCAATGTGGGATGAGAAAACCGCCAACCGCGCCGATTCCGTGTTGCGACAGATTTCTGCTGGTAAAAAGTGTCCGCTGCACTGGGCAAACGTGGTCCCGGTCCGGTAGGATGTGTCTTCAATGTCGAAGTCAATCGATTTTCGTCCTGTGATTCTCGCGGGTGGCAGTGGAACCCGCTTCTGGCCCCGCTCTCGCCGCGCCCGCGCCAAGCAAGTTCTGGCTCTTGATGGCGAACGCTCCATGATTCAGCAAACCGTCGACCGGCTCAAGCCGCTGGCCAAGATGGACAAGACCTGGATTATCACCAACGAGTTCCAGGCGCATGAGATCGCAGACCAGTTAAAGGGCGTTCCCGCCGCACAGATCGTCCAGGAACCGGTGGCCCGCAACACGGCTCCGGCGTGCGGACTTGCGGCCTTTCTGATCGAGCGGCAAAATCCGGACGCCGTGCTTGGGGTGTTTCCATCAGATCACGTCATTTCCGATGAGCCACGATTCCTGAAGGCGTTGCAAAAGGGAATCGCCCTGGCTGCAAAGGGCGACAACATGGTAGTGCTGGGCATCGAGCCCACTCGCGCTGAAACAGGCTACGGCTACATCGAGACCGGCGACTATACCCAGGACGATGCGGCTCTGCACGTGCGGCGCTTCATCGAAAAGCCAAATCAAAACCGGGCCGATGAATTTGTGGCGGCGGGCAACTACTACTGGAACTCCGGCATGTTTTTGTGGTCGGCGCGCACGCTGGCCAACGCAGTGCGCGAGCATCTGCCCGAGACGGCGCCGCTTCTTGAGGGCATTGCGGCCGCCCACGGCACGCCCGAGTTCGAGGAGGTGTTCCACTCGCTCTATCCCAAGTGTGAAAACATTTCCGTGGACTATGCGGTGCTCGAGCCGCGTTCGGCCAAGGGCGAGCACCTTTCTGAGCTTTATTGCCTGCCGGCCGAGTTCAGTTGGAACGACCTTGGTTCCTGGGCCTCGCTGTATGAGTACCAGATCGAGACTCGACTGCGCGGCGACGGCGATGGCAATGTTTCTGAGACTGAAGGCCACCTGGCCATCGATGCCGCCAACAATTACGTCTTCAGCCCCAGGAAGTTTGTTGCATTGGTTGGTGTGGAGAACCTGGTGATTGTGGACACCGAAGATGCGCTCCTGATTGCTCACCGCGATCACTCCCAGGATGTGGGCAAGATCGTCAAGGAACTGGGGCTCTCAGGGCATACTGAGCTGATCTGAGGAAATACCTCAGGCACAGAGTCAAGGTCTTTGTTGATTGAATTGCATCCTCAGGACTGCCGGCTGAAAGAGCAACCATCCAACTATGTCCCATCCGCAAATCAAGTTTGGCACTGATGGCTGGCGCGGCCTGATCGCCGACGACTTCACTTTTACCAATGTGCGCATTGCCGCCGAGGCGGTTGCCGCTTACATCCACGCGCAAGAAGATCCCACCAAGGGAATCTGCATCGGCTACGATTCGCGGTTTGGGTCGAAGGCCTTTGCAAACGCCTGCGCCGAGGTTGCGGCGGCCACAGGCATTCCGGTGCTGCTGGCCAACGACATTACGCCGACGCCGGCACTGAGTTTTGGAGTCCGCGAGCGGGGCTGTGCCGGCGGAATCATGATTACCTCGTCGCACAATCCGGCGCAATGGAACGGCGTGAAATACAAGGCGTGGTACGGAGGGTCGGGCAAGCCGTCGATCATCGCCGCGATTGAATCGTATCTGGGACAGCCGGTGGCACGGTCGGCACAGCCGGCGGCGATTGTTGGGGTTGATTTTCTGCCGACTTATCTGAAGGCGATTGAGAGCTTCGCGGACCTGGATCTGATCGCCAGGTCAGGCAGAAAGTTTGCCATCGACTCGATGTACGGCGCGGGTCGAACCATCATCGCCGACATCTTTACCCGGATCGGTGTGGCCCACATGCAGATTCGCGGCAATATTGACCCGCTGTTTCCGGGCATCAATCCCGAGCCCATTGAGCCAAACATTCGGGCACTGGGCGTAGCCTCGGCTGCCAATGGTTGTGATGCCGGTCTATGTACCGACGGCGATGCTGACCGCATCGGCGCAACCGACGAGCATGGAGAGTTTGTCGATCCGCACAAGATTTTTTCGGTGCTGCTGAGCTGGGTGCTGAAGCGCAAGGGTTGGCCCGGCGCTGTGACGCGGGCTTTCAACACAACCAAGATGCTCGATCGCATCTGCGCCACGCACGGGCGTGAACTGATCGAGCACGGGATAGGATTCAAGTACGTCTGTGATCTGATGCTGGAGCGGGAGATTCTGATGGGCGGCGAGGAGTCGGGGGGTATCGGCTTTCAGCGGCATCTGCCGGAACGCGACGGGCTGCTGAATTCGCTGCTGCTGGCTAACGTGATCGCGGAAGAAGGCAAGACGCTTGGCGAACTGGTGGCCGATCTGCAGGCGGAATACGGCGAACACCAGTATGGACGCATCGATCTGCATATCTCCGACGAGATCAAGGACAGTGCGATTGCGAGGGCGAGGGTTCTGCAGACTGGCGACCCGGTCTTTGCGGGGATGCCGATTTTGCGGCAGGAGAACCTGGATGGCGTGAAGTTTTTCCTGGACAACCCGGAAGCCGCCAGCAAGCCAAACGCGGCGGAAACCTGGCTGCTGCTGCGCGCCAGCGGGACAGAGCCGCTGCTGCGTATCTACACGGAATCCTGCTCGAAGGAGTCGGTAGCGAAGCTGCTGGAGTCAGCACGCCACTTTGCGGGGGAATAGGTATCATGTTCCCTATTTTCCCCTCTTTCCGTCCCCAATTTCCCCTATACTCCCGCAGGTTCTAGCAGTCCGACGGTCGCAATAAAATTTGGTGGCATCGAAATGGAAGAGCTGGGGTGGGTCGCCTTGGAACGAGCTGGTTGGGTCCCACCCCCTTTTGCCCCGTCTTTGACGCAGCCAAATTGCGCCAAAGATGGGGCAACCGCAGATTGAGGGTCAGTCAAAAGTGGTGACCGGCGGAACAAGTAGCGGAGCTAGGCCCACTCGCCCTGGCGCATGAGGGGCTCGGCGACGCCGGCGGCAGTGATGCCATCGATGTCGAGCTCACCCGACCCAATCATCCAGTCGACGTGGATCAGGCTGTCGTTTGCACCCTTGGCGGCAAGCTGCTCGGGGGTGAGCTTGTCGCCATCGCGCAGGCAGGAGCTGTAGGACTGGCCCAGGGCGATGTGCGATGCGGCGTTCTCGTCGAACAGTGTGTTGAGGAACAACATGCCGCTGGCGGCAATCGGCGAGGAATGCGGGACGAGCGCGACCTCGCCCAGGCGACGCGCACCGTCGTCGGTGTCGATGAGGCGTTGCAGCACTTCCTGGCCACGGCTTGCGCGCGCTTCGACGATGCGGCCTTTTTCAAAGCGCACATGGATGCCTTCGATCATCGTTCCCTGATGGGAGAGCGGCTTGGTGGCGGTGATGGTGCCATCGGCGCGGTGCTTGTGGGGAGTGGTGAAGACTTCTTCCGTGGGCATGTTCGCAATGCAGTAGAGACCGTTGCCCGCGGTGGTGCCGCCGCCCAGCCAAAGATGGTCGTCGGCGAGGCCGAGCTGAAAATCGGTGCCGGGGCCGCGATACTGCAGGGCAGAGTAGCGCTTCTCATTCAGCAGAGCGGAGCGTCGGTGCAGGTCCGCATCGTGCTGCTTCCACTCGGCCACTGGATCGTTACTGTTGATGCGCGTGGTTTGAAAGATTGCTTCCCACAGCCTGGCGAGCGCCACGTATGGCGCGTCGTCGGGAAAAATTGCAGCTGCCCATGCGGGTGTCGCACTGGCCACAATGGTCCAGTTGATGGCGTGCCGGGTTATCAAGTCGAGCGCCGGGCGGTAAGCCTCAGAGACGGCGCGGTTGGCGCGGCCAACCTTGGCAGGATCCTGGTTGGAGAGCAGCGATGGATTTCCGCCGGCGATGGCGAGGCGTGCCGCGCCGCTCTTGAAGGCAGCTCCCATGCCGTCGTAGAGCCATTTGGCCGCGTGGTCAAAGCTCGAGTCGGGCGCAAACTCATAACGCATGAGCGTGGCTGCGTCGTCGGTGTAGAGAGTGGTGACCAGCGAAGCACCAGCGCGGTAGGCCTGCTCGGTGATGCGGCGAGCGAGCGGCAGCGCGTCGAGGGAGGCGGTCATCAGCAGCTCCTGGCCGGACTGGAGGCCGAGACCAACCTTGACGGCTACTTCGGCGAAGAGATCGAGTTTCTGGTCGTGCGTGCTCTCGCTGGCGATTTCGGCGGAGACGGTCATGGGGTCCTCCTTCTTTGGCTTGTTTGAGCCTCTTAAAGATAAATCTCCCGAGGACTTTGGCTCATTCGGAAAGGCCAGTGGCTAAAGCCACCGTTGTTTCCGGTTGGTTTCAAGGGCCTGAAGGCCACTGCTCCCTCCGGCTTTTTTGAGCGAGGCGGTGCGATCTTTAATCGCCTCCCACCCATGGGACAGAAGGCGTCGCATGGATGTGGCACCCCCCACTAGACACGAAGGACAACATTTCATGACAGGAACACGATTCGCGCCTTCTTGCCAAGTCGAACACGGAGGACAGCGTCACTCCTACGAGGCGAATCCGGATTGCTGGTGGCGAAATCGCGCGCATCAAGCGGTCGCGTGGGTTTGGTCCAGGTCTCATCGTTAATCTGGACTGCGCCCTCTTTCAGTTTCCGTTGCGCCTCTGCGTTCGAACCTGTCAGGCCACAAGCTGTTAACAGATTCGGTATCTTGACGAAGTGGTACGCTCCACCACCTATGCTGAACTCCGAAGCGTCGTGTTCTGCACGAAGGCTGCGGAAGTCTGCCATTTCCACGAGAAAATCGACTAGCTTTAACTGAATCTCATCCGCATTCTCGGAAAATCCGCGTTGCTGGAACATGCGCGCCCAGTTTTCGTCGGCGCTTGAGGCGGCTTCTTCGCCGTGGAATCCGGCGGTGATGGTGCGGGCAAGGCGCTTCTTGGCGTCCATGGGATGAAGCCTGCCGTCGGCGACCTCCAGTTGTAACCCGGCGACTTCTGACAGGCGCAAGTCGGTGAGGAAGACCCAATACTTCCACATCAGCTCGTCAGAGATGGACATGAGCTTGCCGTACATCTCGGCGGGTGGCTCGTTGATGCCGACGGCGTTGTTGAGCGACTTGGACATCTTCTGCACGCCGTCCAGGCCCTCGAGAATGGGGGTCATCAGCACGATTTGCGGCTTCTGGCCATAATGGCGCTGCAGGTCACGGCCGCATTGCAGGTTGAACTTCTGGTCGGTACCGCCGAGTTCGACATCGCACTCCAGGGCGACGGAGTCGTAGCCCTGCATGACGGGGTAGAGCATTTCGTGCAGGCTGATGGGCTGCTCGGCCTGGAACCGCCGGTGGAACTCGTCGCGTTCCAACATTTGGGAAAGAGTGAAGTGAGAGGTGACACGGATAGTGCCTTCGTAGTCGAGCTTGCCGAGCCATTCGGAGTTGTAGCGGACTTCGGTTTTGGCCTCATCGAGGATCTTGAAAACCTGGGCTTTGTAGGTTTCGGCGTTCTTCTGAATCTGCACCAACGTCAGCGGCTTGCGGGTGACGTTGCGGCCCGTTGGATCGCCGATGAGGGAGGTGAAGTCGCCAATGAGGAAGATGACCTGGTGGCCGAGCTGCTGGAAGTGGCGGAGCTTGCGCATCAGCACGGTGTGGCCGAGATGCAGGTCGGGGGCAGTGGGGTCAAAGCCGGCCTTCACGCGCAAGGGGCGTCCGTTGTTGCGGCTGTCTTCAAGGCGCTCGCGAAGGTCGCTGACGCGGATAATCTCCGCAGCGCCCTTCTCAAGCAGGTCCATTTGTTCGTCTACAGGCAAAAACTTGCTCATGTTGTCTTTCAGTATAAGGTGGGGGATTCGGCACTCATCGAGGCTTTGCCACTGCTGTTTGGTTGGGGTGCCCAGTAACCTCTGTAATCCCTTTCAAAAGGCGTGAACGCTTGATTTGTCTTGCACATGCCAGTTTTGTCTTAGACTTGATAAATGGAAGAGTTCAGCAGGATACAGCGGCTGCCCCCCTACGTCTTCAACATCACAGACGCCATGAAGCGGACGGCCCGGCGCAACGGCGAAGACATTATCGACTTTGGCATGGGTAACCCCGACGGGGCTACGCCGAAACATATCGTAGACAAGCTGGTGGAGGCGGCGCTGAAGCCCGCGACCCACCGGTACTCCGTCTCGCGCGGGTTGCCGCGGCTGCGCAGGGCCATCGCAAGCTGGTACAAGACGCGCTACGACGTGGACCTGGACCCGGAGACGGAAGCGATTGTGACCATCGGCTCCAAGGAGGGCATTGCCCACCTGTGCCTGGCAATTCTGGATTCGCGGGACACGGTGCTGGTGCCGAATCCCAGCTATCCCATTCACATTTATGGGCCGGTGATTGCCGGGGCGCACGTGGTGAGCGTGCCGGTGCACGATCGCGAGCAGTTCCTGGCGCAGCTTGAAGATCTGATTCCGCGCATGGTGCCGCGGCCGAAGGCGCTGATTGTCAATTTCCCATCGAATCCGACGACAGAATGTGTGGAGCTGCCGTTTCTGACGCGGTTGGTGGAACTGGCCCGCGAATATGGCTTCCACCTGATCCAGGACCTGGCCTACGCCGACATTGCCTTTGACGGGTACAAGCCGCCGAGCGTGCTTCAGGTTCCGGGAGCAAAGGAAGTAGCGGTTGAGTTCTTTACGCTGTCAAAGAGCTACAACATGCCCGGTTGGCGGGTTGGCTTCATGGTAGGGAACCCGGTGCTGGTGAGCGCGCTGGCACGGCTGAAGAGCTACTTTGACTACGGGACCTTCACGCCGATCCAGGTGGCTTCAATCCAGGCTCTGGAAGGGCCGCAGGCCTGCGTTGCGGAGATCTGCGAAAACTACCGAGGCCGACGCAACGTGCTGGTGGAAGGGCTGAACAAGCTTGGCTGGCCGGTGGCGCTGCCCAAGGCCACCATGTTTGTGTGGGCGCAGATTCCGGAGCAGTACAGAAAGCTTGGGTCACTGGAGTTCTCAAAACTGCTGCTGACAGAGGCAAAGACGGCTGTTTCGCCGGGTATTGGGTTCGGCGACTACGGGGACGGGCATGTGCGGTTCTCTTTGATTGAGAATGAGGAACGTACGCGGCAGGCGCTGCGGGGCATTAAGCACATGTTCGCGAAGGAGCTGGGAACAGCCACCCCAGCGACGAAAGACCTGTCGCCGGGGACCCCGCCAGGTATGAAGGAGCAGGGAACAGTGGTGCTGGCCGAGAAGTAATCGCCATCGAACCCCTGGACTTGCTGGCGGATTGGCGTTGAGACGACGCCGGGATCGAGCATCACTGTAGCGGATAGGTGACACGCAGAAGGTGCGACGAATCGCGGGCCAGGAAAATTGCTGAAGTGCCGTCAGAAGAGATTTGCAGATCCTTTATTCCGTCGTAGGGCTTGCTTTCCGTGCCGTCGCCAACGACCACATCGTATTTCCCGTCGACACCACCAACCGGATACAGATAATGCCGGCCATTTGCAGTGAACAGGGGCATGCCAATCGAATTCGCGTTATATTCGCGGCCGGGCTGGCCGTCGAGAACAACAGAGCGACGAGCCCGGCTCGTTGCCCGAGTCATGAAGTCGACTCCTCCGCGCACAAGCTCGTAGGCGACCCGGGTACCGTCAGAGGACACAACGGCCCAGTCGACCGCTCCAATGCGTGCCCCAAGAGGGAATGTCTTTCCCGGCTGATTATCGCGGACCTCAAGGAACGAGTCGCCGCGCGCGCCAACATACGCCGAATGCTGGGCGTTACTTGAAAAGAGAATCGGGCTGAGAAGCTCATCGAGATCAGGGCCAGCTTCTTTGCCAACCATCACGACGACGTTTCCTTTACCACGGCGTACCGCATATGCGAGGTTTCCATCGGGGCTAAATACCGGACTGGACGCTCCGAAAAGATCTGCCTGCATGTTCTGCACGCCCATGGGCGGAATCGCAACCATACCGAATACAACCGTCGTCCACACGCCGACCAGCCCCGAGCCGTCGTAGGCCTGGCCTGGACGGCCATCGAAGATAACGGTGGCATCCATCTTCTGCTTGCCGAACCCGGGGTGCACGTGTGCTCCGGCATATGCGAGATGCTTTCCATCGGGGCTAAAGGCAATGGGACTGATGACGTCGTACATCGGACCCATCGTGTCGCCGATCAAGTAGGTCCATTTGAAATTGGATGACACCGCCGAATAGAGGCGCCCTGTTTTGTCGAAGCCCCATTGGTTAGGATCGTGATAGCCCACCTGTGGGCCCGCGTCGCGGCCATCCACAACGATGTGGCTTTCTTTTTTGCGTGAACCGCAGAAGCCAAGATGCTTTCCATCGTCGCTGTACTTGGGAGGGCTGATGCTCTCGAATTCGTCCGAGGCCGGTTTATCGTTGACAACCAATTGGCAGCTGTTTTTTCTCTCGCATGCGCCATAGGCGAAGGAACTGCTCTGCGGCTGGACGGAAATTGCGGTGACGCTTGCGTACCTGCGAGAGGTCTCACTGCCGTCAAACACGTGGACCCACCCGTCGTTCAGCTTGCCAAAGAAGTGCAGGTGCAGGCCGTCCGGGCTCAGCGTCAAGTACTCGACGTCCTTATAGGTGCCGCCCTGCTGTTTGCCGTCCTGGATTACGGTCCATTTGCCGTCCTGCGCCCCCGCCCATGCAACGTGATCGCCAGCGGCAATCCACGTCTTGAAGGCTGTTCCTGCAGGAATTTCGCCGATGACCTGTTCGTGGAATCCGTTAGCGGAGGATGAGGGCTGAGCCGAGAACAGGAAGGTGGCGCATGCAGTCGCGGTGGCGAGCAAACCCAGGATTCGGCCGTTTCGCTGGAAATACATATTCAGGTACATGAACAATTCCTCGCCCAATAACGGATGCTTTTACTACCTGGAATGATTGGGAGACCACTTTACGATGAACCAACGAACGTTCCGACCGCAGTGGGGTACGACACTCCCGAAGCCGGGTTATATGGGGACAGCAGTGGGACATGATACATATTCCTGTCAATTCTAGCTGCGTGAGGCGGGCCGGGACCCCATCCTTGAGTCATTCATTGACTCAAGGGTGGGAGACTTCGAGCCTTAGGGGACTACTTCTGGGGCGGACTTCTCTCACCGCTCCCCTTCGATCTAGGAATCGTTCAGAGCGGCCGGTGTGCAGCAGAGGCGCGAACAAACAGCTTGTGAGCGGGCTGTTCCGCGACCCACCCTTGGGAAAGAGGGCGGAGGATGGGGCACCCGGCGCCAATCCCCAATAACAAGTCTGTCTCTCGAATGCTCAAACCTTTAATCTTGCTGAACAGTTCCAAATGGAGCAGGAGGTCGAGGAAGTTCAATGACAATCCGCATATTGTTCATCACATTATTCTTGTCTGCCATTGCTTCGACGGGGTTCGGACAAGATCGAGAGGCAGACTCACAAACTTTGCGAGAAATACTGACCGAGATTCGCGGAATTCATGAAGAGGTCCGCGTAACAGAGTCAACTCAGATACTTCTTACGGAACTTGAGATGCAACAGAGCATCGTAAATCGTGCTGCGGAAAACGTCGACAGTGAGCGATCAAAGCTCCTGGAAATCGAGCGCGATCAAAAGAGAGGGACAAGTGAATTGGAGCGTACAGAAGATCGCCTGAGCCAAGCAAAAGACCAACAGGAGCAGAAGGCCATTGCTGACGATATTGAGAGACAAAAGGCAAACATCGCTGCCTTAAAGATCGAAGAAGGCGGTCGAGCGGCAGCCTTGCAACAATTGGAGCAACGACTTCAAAGTGCGCATGACAATCTCGAAGACACTCAGAGAGAATTGAACGAGATCATTGCGCGCCTTCGTCCTGGCAGCAAATAGGCATGTGGCCGACCCTTCGAGCTCTTGACCTCTTGCTTAAGCCCCAACACTTCGGATGTCTTGTCCTTCGCGTTTCTTGCGAAGAGTGTGTTGCGCAGCTGTCTGCTCGCGAAGAGTTTGTTTGCCTCTGTTCTGCGTGCGGCCCACTTTGAATGATCGAGGGGATCCTCGGGCATGGTGAGAGAAGTCTATACCTGCAATAGCGCGCCGAGGTCCTTGGTCTCCCACCCTTGAATCAAAAACGATTCAAGGATGGGGCACCCGAAGTGTTGGGGTTGGAGCAAACGGTTAAAAGGCCGAGGGGTGCGCCACCCGCTGCCGCGCAAGCTAGGGCAGCGGTGTTCCGGCTTGATGGTAGTGCGACTTGTCAGCGAAGACGCGCTCTGCGCCGCGCGGATCGTTTTCGATATGCGGGGTGCGCTCCCAAATCATGGTGCTGCGATTGGCCAGGTCGTATGCGGGCCAATGAGGCAAGCCCACGAAGTTCGGATTGCCGGTTCTGCCGTAAACGATCAGCATTTGAGACATGGTTGCCGCGAGGGCATTGGCTGCGGCAAGCTGTTCAGGCGCGGAGCCGACCTGCGCTTCAGCCATGGCGATGTTGTCAAACATGAAGGGAATATCGATGGTGTGCATGGCCTTGCCGTTTGCGCCTGCAAAGTTCATCTGATAAACCCAGGTGTGCGGCTGGCTTTTGGGACTCGCGGCTCGGCGCTCGGCCTCCCAACGCTGGCCCGGCCATGCGCGAAACGCGGTGGCTGCCGCGGTGGCGACCTGGTCCGCAGTATAGGCAGGATAAACCTCGCGATACTTTGCAATGACTTCTTCCGGCGTGTAGGGGCCGAGGTACTGGCTCACCGCTGTCTTCAGCACATCGGCAGCATTGTTCCAGGTGATCACCGTTCCGCGGATTTCAACGTTGGTTTCGTCGTGAACGTTGCCCAGGATCATGGGCACCAACTCAGAGAGGGCCGGCGCGTCGGGGTCAAATGGGTTGCGCGGCAGAATTACGTTGTCAACAACGGGAAGCCAGTCCGCGCTGACGGCGGAAGCGCCGGCCTGAATCTGCTCCATGGTTAGAGCGTCCAGTTGCGCGGGCAGGTTCTGGTCCGGCGTGACGGCCAGTTTTTGGAGCACAGTTTTGGCGCGGCCTGAAGCGATTTCAATGGAAGCGCCCTTGATCTGCTGGCCGCTCATGGTCAGGACGCGATGGAAGAGGCCTTTGGCGGCAGGAGTAGCCATCAAAGCCGCGCATTTTGCGCCACCTCCAGACTGTCCGAAGATGAGCACGCGCGATGGATCGCCGCCAAACTCGGCGATGTTATCGCGCACCCACTTTAGAGCAAGAATCAGGTCGAGCTGCCCGGCATTCCCTGATTCGGCGTACTCCGGCGCCAGGTCGCCAAGATACATATAGCCGAATGCATTGAGCCTGTGATTTACGGTGACGACCACCGCATCGCCACGATGAACGAGGCGCGTGCCATCGTAGAGATCGCTGTTCACGGTGCCATTGTTGTAGGCGCCACCGTGGAAATAAACCAGCACGGGGCGTTTCATCTTGTCGCGGAGGCCGGCAGTAAACACATTCAGGTGGAGGCAGTCTTCGCTCTGCGGGCTCTGATCGCGCGCTGGGCGCGGAAGTCCACTGGTCGGCAGGCGGTTGGCGAGTGCCGGTGAAATCAGCTGTGGCGCCATGCCGGCAAATTGCATGCAGTCCTTCACATCGATCCACGGAGCGGGAGGGACGGGAGCTTTGAAGCGGGTCTTCGCGGTGTCAGCGCCATAGGGAATTCCCTTGAAAACATTGACGCCATCGATGAAGGCCCCGCTGACTTTTCCGGCCCTCGTGTTTGCCACCGGGGCGGAAGGCGATGCTTGCGACCACGCGGTTCCTCTGGATCGCAAGGCAAGTGAGGCAGCGGCCATGCCTGAATAGCGCAAAAGCGAGCGGCGATCGAAACGTTTCATTGACAACTCCAGATCATGCTTATGGGAGAATCTTACCGGTGATTGATCATCATTGCCCGAAGAATCAATCGCAGAACCTGCTGAATCCGGCAGGCACTTGCGATGACGGGCAGGGCGAAGCGGGCGTAGCATGGGGACGTCTGGCAAGGCGCGGAGGTAATTCAGATGGCAAACAGTTTGGATGCTCCAGAACCTTCAGAACGAAGGTCGCCATGGCTTGAAGTTTGGCGTGTTGTGTTCATTGTGGCACTGGTGGTAGCGCTCCTCTGGCTCGGTGAAAGCATGGTGCAGCACCGCTTTTTCAGAGGCGGCCGCATCGACCGGCATGGCGTACTTAGGCCATAGAAACGTCGAGTGATAGGATTGGACGCTGGCACGCGTGCCGTCAGACCGCAGAAGGGTCTGCCCGCGAAGGAGCGTCAACTGTCTTTGCGGTAGAGCAGATCGCGGATGGCGCGGCGGCGGGCGGCGTCAACTTCCTTCTGAGCCTTGAGTTCGTCAGCGGTGAGCCGATGCTTTGTGGCGGGCTCGGCTGCCTCATTGGCAGTGCACTCGGGACAGCGATTCGCGAAGCCGGGCTTATCTGGCCGCAGCTCGAATTCTTCTGAGCAAATGGCGCAAACTTTGATCGGAAAAGCCATACAAATCCATGATAACGGCGGTCGCGTCACGGCTCAAGCTACTTTTCTCAGCCATCAAAACGGCGCGTTCAGGCGGCGGAGTCGTCGTCCCAGGTATCTGATACACGCTCATCGGGGGCGTGCACAATGTGCATCAGCTCTCCGCGATCAAGCCAGATGAGGCCGCAATCTTCGCAGGCGTCGACGACCACGTTGCCGGGGCCGGCGTAGCGGTGTGTGTCCATGCAATGGTGGCACTGAGGGCAGATGATCTTGCGGTCCAGGTCCTGCGCGTCGGCAGGGGGCTGAGGAATGGTGCCCCCCGAGGCCGTTGATTTCAGCTCATCCACAAGAGCCTGAAGAACAGCCATGGGGATTAACATGCCGTGGCATTGCGTGCAATAGAGAATGCGAATCTTGGCAATGGCGGCGTTGCTGAGAAGAGCACTGCAGATGGAGCATTCCTGCTGGGTTGGCTCGCCCAGGACGCGCACACCGTCGTCATCCCTTTCAGGCAAAAAGACAGCGTGACAGTAGTCGCACTTGTAGCTGTCCTCATCGGGCTTGAGGTGCATTGGAGCGCCGCAGGAGGGACAGTTCATTGCGGCTTCCCGCATTCCGTGCAGAACTTTGCGCGCTGTGGAATTGGCTTGCCACAGTCAATGCAGAACTTGGTGGCCTCAGCAGTTGCGGGTGCCGGCGGTGCAGCTGCTGCTGCATCTGCGGGCGCGGCTGGCTTGAGCGAGGTGGACAGAACTTGCGCAACGGCCGCACCGGCGCCAAGGCCCATTCCCATGCCTGCGGCGCCGCTGGTGTTGGCGGCCGCGGTCTGCAGCGACTCCGCGGCAGAGAATTGTGTGAAGCGGCCAAGATCACCCACCATGTTCATGCCGATGCGCTGGTCGAGGAGTTTCTGCAACTCTTCAGGCAGGGAGATATTCTCCACCGCAAATTGATTGAGGGCGAGGCCGAACGCGGCGAAAGCGGGATTCATGAGTTGCACCAGCTTGTCAGCGAGTGCGGACTGATTGGCGGTCATATCAAGGAAAGACAAATCGCTGGAGGCAAAAATCTCTGTCATGCGGGCAACAATCGTATTGCGCAACTGGCCTTCAAGGTCGCCGGAGAAATAACTATCGCGGGTGCCGCTGATCTGGGTGAAGAAGACGCGCGGATCGACGATGCGGTAGGAGTAGATGCCGTAACAGCGGATGCGAACGGCTCCGAAATCCTTGTCGCGGAAAGTAATGGGTGTGGCTGTGCCCCACTTCTGGTCGATCTGAAGCCGCGTGGAAAAGAAATAGACATCCGACTTGAAAGGGGATTCGAAGCCCTTGTCCCAGTTCATCAGATCTGTGAGCACGGGGAGATTGCGCGTCGTCAGGGTGTAGAGGCCAGGGCCAAAGATGTCAGCGATCTTGCCCTCGTTGACGAATGCGGCCATCTGGGACTCGCGCACGGTAAGTTGGCCGCCATTTTGAATCTCCATGTCCTGCATGGGATAGCGGTAGGCAAGAATGCCGTCGACCGATTCATTCCACTGAATAACATCGATCAGTTGTTTGGCCAGGAACTTTGCGATGGTCACAAGATTCTCCTGCGGAGAATGTACCACGTAGCGCGACTGTTGGTTTATAGCACGGAAGAAGTAGGCGACATGGATCCAAGTCACACGGCATTCATAAGGCTGCGCGCCGTGAAGCATCGTGTGCGAAAGTTACTGGAGCGGATTACAGACGGCTGATTTGCCGAATGCGATGTCTGCGCATTTGAGGCAGGGCTTTCCCTGTTGTGTGTTCGCCGGCTAGCGCAGGCGTTGGCCAACGGCAGATAGATAATTGCGGATGACCGATTCGGAATGATTTTGCGGAATCAGAAGAGATAACTGCTCTTTGCTTTCAAGACCATCATCGATTGCGTCGAGATAGTGCTGGGGGGTGTCTGTCAAGCCTGGAAGAACCCTGTAGTCGAAGACGTGGTCGATCGCTTCCACCGGATTTGCGCTGAATTGAATGGGATAGATTAGCATGCGAAGAATCGCACGCCCTTGATTGTCGAGTCTCATTTCTCCCTCCCTTGATTGGACCAACTTCTCAGAAAGGAGGCCCAAGTGATTTTCCCACATTGGATTTGCACCTGTTCGATGGGGGCCGTAGCTTTGAACATCGGCGAATTCATGTTTTGAGCGGCATTTAGTGCATGCCGCCCCCTCCGCCGGCGCCTTCGCCGGGCTTGTTTTTGCTCAACATGAAGGCCAGAGCGACGAGAAGGATCGACATGTAGGAAAGCTCCATGTAGACATCCTGATAGCCCTGCGCCTGTGCCTGCTGATTGAGCTGGTTATAAATGGAGGCCAGAGCCATGGATTTGCCGTTGCTCTGTCCGACGCTCGACCCGAAGAAGCCCGTGAGCGCCTGGGTTTGCTGCTGGAAGGCGATATAGGCCGAAGTCATGGTGTTTTGCAAGTGCTGCTGATGCCAGGTTGCGCGGTTGGTGACCTGGGCGTTTGTGACGGCGATGAGGATGCTTCCGCCGATGTTGCGGGAGAAATTGATGAGGCCCGCCACCTGGTTGCTGGTCTCTTTGGGCATGCCGACATAGGCGGCGGTGGTGATGGAGATGAAGCAGAAGGGAAGCGGGATCATCTGGACGACGCGCAGCCATGAAGCCTGCGAAAAGGTCATGTTCAGTGTAGTGACGTCGGCCGCAACGCGGAAGGTAATGATGAAGAGGAGGAACCCGAGTGCTGTAAGGTAGCGGGCGGAAACCTTGCTGGTGGCTAAGCCTGCGAGGGGCATCACGATGACCAGTGTAAAGCCACCGGCCGTAAGCGCAAGCCCGGCGGTGGTGGCGGTCCAGCCAAGAAGTTGCTGCATGAACTGAGGCTGGAGCACGGTGTTCGCGTTGAGCACGCCGCCAACCAGGGCCATGAGAAAGCAACAGATGGCGAAATTCTTGAAGCGGAAGACCTTGAGATTGATGAGCGGATCTTTTTGCCGCCACTCCCACACGACAAGGCCGATCATGCCAGCGACGAAAAGAAAAGCGAAGAAACAGATGAAAGGCGAAGAGAACCAATCGTTCTCTTCGCCTTTGTCGAGCATGATCTGAAGACCGCCCATGGCGACGGTTAGGAAGCCGAGGCCGAGGTAGTCCATTTTGAGCAGGCGCGACCGGTCGGCCTTGATCCAGGGAGGATCTTCGACGAGTCGAGTCACGAGAATGAAGGCGAGAATGCCGACGGGAATATTGATGTAGAAGATCCAGCGCCAGGAGAAGTTATCAGTGATCCAGCCTCCCATGGTTGGTCCAATGGACGGGGCGAGGACGGCGACAAGGCCGTAGAGGGCAAAGGCCTGTCCGCGCTTCTGAGGTTCGAATGAGTCGGCCATGATGGCCTGGGCCATGGGCTGCAGGCCGCCGCCACCCGCGCCCTGCATGATGCGGCAGATGAGCAGGATGGGCAGCGAGGGGGCCGCTCCGCAAAGAAAGCTGGAAACGGTGAAGATGGTAATGCAGAAGACGAAGAAGTTGCGGCGGCCCATAACGCTGGAAGCCCATCCACCAAGGGGCAGGACGATGGCATTGGCGACCAGGTAGCTGGTGAGCACCCATGTGCCTTCGTCGGTGCTTGCGCCCAGCGAGCCGGCGATATGGGGCAGGGCCACGTTGGCGATGGACGTGTCAAGCACCTCCATGAAGGCGGCCAGCGCGACGGTCATGGCGATGAGCCACGGATTGACGCGGGGCTTCCAGGGCGTGAGCAGCGCGGTTTGCGGATTGTTGACGGTGGCACCGGCGCCGGAAGGGGACGGCGTTGCGGTCTGCAACTCGGACAAAACTCTTCTCCTGTGCTGGCTGCTGCGTTGGTTGGGCCCGGAGATCGCGGCGGTTGTCGTTCTTGGCAGTGCTGGCTAAGTTTGGGGCTTCAGGGCTTCCGCAATTATTCCATTAGATACCCGAGAGAGGCTTTGGGGTTCAGGGATTCGGGAGGTCAGCGAAAAACCCCCAGTTGGGAGCAGACAGGGTCTTGCTCACGCAGCGACGTGAGCAAGCAGAGGATTTCCGAGCGGAGGCTGATGAATGCGCCTATTCGGCGCGCAGGGCCTTCATGGCGTCAATTGAGGCGGCTCGGCGGGCGGGAATCCAGCAGGCGACTAGGGCGATGGCGATGAGGAACGGCGGGACAACGGCAAAGGTGAAAATATCATGGGGCTGAATTCCGTACAGGAAAGAGGCGGCGAGTTTGGATAACATCCATGCGGCGGGCCAGCCGAGGACGACCGCGATCAATGTAAGCACAAGGCCCTGGCGGAGAACGAGACGTTCAACGGCGCCGGGCTTGGCTCCGAGGGCCATGCGAATGCCGATTTCGCGGGTGCGGCGGCTGACCGCATAGCTCATGACTCCGTATAGACCGACGGCGGCGAGCACCAGGCCGATGAAGCCGAAGGTGCCGAAAAGCGCGGCCGCAATGTGGGGTAGGAAGAAGGCTGCGCGGATGTGCTGCTCCATGGTCTCTTCGTTGTAGATGGCCATATTGGGGTCGAGGTTGTAGATCTGGCGGCGGACAGCCTGCGCAGCAGAAGATGGATTGCCTGCGGTGTGAACCAAGAGAGCGTAGCCCATAAACGAGGGATCGTTGGCGATGGTCTGCTGCAGCGAGCGGTACATGATAGGACGAGTCTCCTCACCGAGAGTGCGCGACTTGACATTGCCCACCACTCCGATGATCCGGAACATGGTTCCTGCTCCGTCAACCTGTGCGTCGATGGGGTTCCGTCCGCAAAGGACTTGGTCAACGAATGCTTGATTGACGATGCCGACCCTGGGACCGGTCGGGGTTTCAGAGCCAAAGTCGGTACCGGCAAGGCGAGGAATGCCAAGGCTTTCAAAGTAGCCGGGAGTCGCCATGAATAGCTCGGTAATGATCCATGAGTTGGGACCCTCAGGTGAACCTGGGATGCGAAATCCGTCACTGCGTCCACCGCCGGAAAGAGGAGGTATATCGGTTGCGACCGCTGAGACAACCCCGGGCAATGCCGCGACACGCTCCCGTAGCTGCATGATGAAATCGGCGGAGCGCTGCGGAGTAAAGCCATTGACACCGGGATCGATGGACATCATGAGAATGTTGTCGGTACGGAAGCCAATGTTGATGGTGGACGCGCTCTGAAGGCTGCGAAGGAACAGGCCGGTCACACAGAGCAGGATGACGGACATGGCGATTTGGACAATAACCAGAATGTTGCGCAAAGTGAAGCGTCGTCCGGGGCGGGCGAGCGCATCTTCGCCCTTGAGCGCGCTGGCGAGCATTGGCCGTGAGGCAGCCCAGGCCGGCGCCAGGCCGAGCAAGAGCCCACTCGCAAGGCTCAGCGCGAAGGAATAAAGGAGCACGCGCCAGTCCACACCGATGCTGACATCCAGAGGAACGGGAGCGGGAAGGCGAAATCTTGACAGCGCCGATGTAGACCAGAGGGAGAGAACCACGCCAAGGATGCCGCCTCCAAATCCGAGCAAGGTGCTCTCAAGGAGCATCTGGCGGCGAAGCCTGCCGCGCGTGGCTCCCAAAGCCAGGCGAACAGCCATGTCGCGCTGGCGTCCTGCGGCCTGCGCAAACAGGAGATTGGCTACATTGGCTCCGGCGATGGCCAGAACCAGCAAAACAACAACCGAGAGCGCGGCAAAAAAGATGAGCATGGCGCTGCGTTCCCGAGGTGGGAGCGAGCCAGACTGATCAGAGGCAAAGCCAATGTCTTTGTCAGTGGCGGGGTAGCTCTTTGCAAAGCGGGAGGCCAGCGTTTTGAGTTCGGCAGAGGCGCTTTGTTGGGTGACGCCGGGATTGAGCCTTGCAACAACGACAAGGTAGTGCTGGCCGCGATCACTTGGGTTGGGAAGGCTTGCCGCAAGAACCGGGGCGTTGCCCAGCGGTACCCAGAACTCAGTGAACAGGATTTGGTCCACACCATGAAAGGCGGGGGAGGCAACGCCCACAACAGTGTAGGGGTGTCCGGAGAGTGTAACGGGCTTGCCGGCAATCAAGGGGTCGCTGTTGAATCGGCGTCGCCACAGGCCTGCGCCAAGAACGATCTCCTGGGCGTTCTCTTCACCGCTCACAAATCCGCGGCCAAGGAGCATGGGGAGCTGTGTGACTGTGAAGAAATTAGAGGTGACTGCCTGGCCCCAGACGCGTTCCGGTTCTCCGCTGCCATTGATGGAAGCCGGAATCAACTCGTTGTATGCGGCGACCCCGGAGAAGGATTTTGCCTGATCGCGAATATCGGCGTAGACAGGATAGGAAAAGTGGTTACAGCATTGGCCGCCGTCGTGGGTGGTGTAGAGAGTAAGCAGCGTGCTGGGATCGCCCATGGGCGCTGGGCGCAGGACAAAGCGGCTGACCATGGAGAAGATTGTGGCGTTGGCGCCGATACCGAGGCCAATGGAGAGGATGGCCGCGGCTGTTGCGCCGCGATGCTTGCCGAGAGTGCGCAAACCGTAGGCGATGTCGCGCAACAACGATTCAAGCCAGGGCAGGCCGCGGCGTTCACGAATGACCTGGCGTGTCTGCTCCACACCGCCCAGGCGAATCACGGCTTGACGGCGAGCCTCCTGGGGCGTGAGGCCGGCGCGGATGCCGTCTTCGGTATGCATCTCGATGTGGCTTTGCAGTTCGTCGTCGAAGTCGCTTTGCTTATGCCCAGGGGTGAAGAATCCAGCCAATCGAATCCAGAATGCTCTCAACTTTGGCATCACGCCTCCTCCGCCGGGTTCAGGAAGCGGGCCAGGATCTCAGAGGTCTGCTCCCACTCTGCCGCGGCTTTCTTAGCCTGGCGCTGCCCGGCCTTGGTCAGCTCATAAAATTTGGCGCGGCGGTTGTTGTCAGACACGCCCCAGTGGGAACGAATGAAACCTTCCTGTTCCAACTTGAGCAGTGCGGGATAAAGGGTGCCGTAGTTCAACTGCAACTGGTCGCCGCTGGTTTGCTCAATGCGCCGTGCCATGCCGTAGCCGTGAAGCGGGCCCAGGGTTTCGAGCGTGCGCAGGACCATCAATGCCAGTGTGCCTTGCCAAACGTCCGGTTTCTCGCCCATTGCAGTCTCCTGTTGCCAACCAATAGGAAGAATGTAGACCTCTTCCTATGGGAATGCAATAGGGCGATCTTAAATAGTGGGGAAATGATCTCTCCCATCCATTTCGCAAGGATGCGCAATGGTTGGGCACCTGGTCGGGCCTGCCATTCGGGGAAATTGGACGCGCGAGAGGGTATCCGTAAGAGATTGAAGACCAGTTCACAAGAATCTGCGCTTGTCTCTTGTGGCAGGGAGTTCTGTGCCACTATGATCTTTCGCATGATGAACTTCCGTCCCCGATCACTGATGCTCTTCGTTGGCATGTGGATGTTTTGCATTGCCACTGTGACCCTACAGGCGCAGGACTGGGCTAAAGCTCGACTCGAAGCCTCGCCGCGCCATCACGAATACGTCACTCTCAAGCACGACAACCGTTCCTTGCAGGCCTTTGTTGTTTACCCCGAGGTCAAAGGCAAGGCGCCGGTGGTCATTTTGATTCACGAGATATTCGGTCTCAGCGACTGGGCCAAAGAGATGGCTGACGAGCTGGCCGCGGAGGGCTTTATTGTTGTTGCTCCCGATCTGCTCTCAGGCTATGGGCCAAGCGGGGGTGGATCGAGCGAGTTCCCCAGCCAGGACGCGACGGTCAAGGCTGTTTCCGGGCTTGATCCGAACGGCGTAAACGCCGATCTGGATGCGGCAGCCGACTATGCGAAACGCATTCCCGCAGGCGACGGCAAGATTGCCACACTAGGGTTTTGCTGGGGCGGCGGAAAGTCCTTCGCCTTCGCCACGCATCGCATGGATCTTTCAGCGGCGTTCGTGTTCTACGGACCCGGTCCGGCGGACGTCACCGCAATCAACGCTCCGGTGTACGGCTTCTATGCCGGCAACGATGCCCGCATCGGGGCCACAATTCCGGCTACCGTGGACGCAATGAAGGCAGCGGGCAAGCAGTATGAGCCTGTGACCTACGACGGCGCCGGACACGGCTTCATGCGTGCGGGAGAAGATCCCGGCAACACCGTTCCGGGGAACAAGACAGCGCGCGAGCAGGGTTTCGCACGGTTGGTCAGCCTGCTGAAGTCGATGAAGAGCGCTCCGCGTGCGAGCAATCTGAGCCATGGTGAGATGCTGAGCGGGAAAGGTGTTTTGGCTGTTCCGGTCTGCCACGAAGATGTCAAACCCTCAGAAGCGGCCAAGCTTTAGTGGCTGCTGCGGACGGCCGGATCACCGCGCAAGGCAAACTCATCAGTTCTCCCCGCCAGGTCTTATTCGCGAGCCTGGTGGGGACGGCGATTGAGTTCTTTGACGCAACGGCGGCGGTGCTGGTATTTCCCAAGCTATTTCTTCAGCTTCGGATCCGGCCACGGCGACGCTTGCCTCGCTGGCTACATTTGGGATCGCATTCCTGGCACGGCCCATCGGCTCGGCCCTCTTCGGTCATTTTGGTGACAAAATCGGGCGCACGACAACGCTGGTGATCGCGCGGGCCACCATGGGGATTTCTACAGTCTCGATTGGCGCTTTGCCCACCTATCAAACCATCGGCTACGCTGCGCCTGCGTTGCTGGCGCTGTGCCGCTTTGGCCAAGGGCTGGGGTTGGGCGGCGAGTGGGGCGGCGCGGTGCTGCTGGCCATTGAGAATGCGCCGCCGAACAAGCGCGGGTGGTATGGCATGTTTCCTCAACTCGGAGCGCCGGTTGGATTCTTTCTGTCCGGCGGCGTGTTCCTGATGCTGTCGCAACTGCTCACTGACAAGCAGTTCTTCGTCTTCGGCTGGAGATTGCCGTTTCTCGCGAGTTCGGTTTTGGTCTTCCTTGGCCTCTATGTGCGATTGACGATCACGGAAACCCCTGTGTTTCGGCAAGCTCTGGAACGGGGTGAGCAGGTCAGGCTGCCGGTTGTGGTTGTTTTCCGCGACCATGCAAAGGCGCTGGTGGCCGGCATCCTGGTTTGCCTTGCGACGTTCGTGCTGTTTTACCTGATGATTGTATTTGCGCTAAGCTGGGGCACCAGTGCACTCGGTTTCACCCGCGGCAAATTCCTGCAGATGCAGCTCTTTGACACTTTGTTCTTTGCGCTGATGATTCCTGTGTCAGCGATTCTTGCGGAGCGGGGACGGCGAAGCTCAATGCTTTGGATTACCTGCGCGATCTTTCTGTTTGGGCTGATCCTGGCGCCCATGTTTGAAGGCGGGGCTGGTGGAGCGCTTGGCATGATGGCGCTGGGGCTCTCGCTCATGGGGTTGACCTACGGACCACTGGGAACGGTGATTTCAGAGCTGTTTCCCACGCCGGTGCGTTCCTCGGGTAGCTCGCTGGCCTTTAACTTTGCGGGGATACTTGGTGCATCGCTGGCACCCTACATGGCCACGTGGCTGGCAACAAATTTTGGGCTGCAATATGTGGGTTATTACCTGTCGGGCACCCGCTGCGCTTACCTTCGTCGGCCTTTTGATGATCAGGGAGACTAAGGACGATGACCTGGGCGCCGGACGGAGTTGAGCCTGTGAATTCATCTGGCCGATCTTGTTCTCGCTCCGGGAGTGTTTTAAGATGGAGTCGATTTCGGGGGCCTGCGATGTCTATCTCTAAATCCACCGCCCTGTTTGTTTTTGCCTGCACCTTTTGTCCGAGTCTGCTGAGACCCATGGCCGCACAGGAGGCGGCTCAAAACAACCCGGCCACAGAGAGTGATGAGTCGGCCTTGACGCCAGGGAAGTGGTATCAGCTGGTTGAATCCAACCTGGTCGATGAGAAATTCGACGAGCTCGATCACATGGCGGCGGAGTATCGCAGTGACAAGAGCCGGTTCCCGGGCGGGGAGTGGAAGCTACGCAGCTTTTACGGTGCGCTGGACGCCCCGCAGCTCACTGACAAGGACTCCGTAGATCACATTGCTCATCTTGAGCGCTGGATGCAGCAACGGCCGCAATCCATGACGGCAAGGATTGCTCTGGCCACGAGTCTTCACCGGTGGGCGTGGGTAGCTCGCGGTAACGGTCTGGCAAACACGGTGACACCGGAGGGTTGGCGCCTGTTTAACGAGCGAATCCAGCGCTCGCAAACCATTCTTGAAGGCGCGACAAAGCTGCCACCTCCGCTTTGTCCGCAATGGTATGCGGAGATGATGACCGTGGGGCTGGCGCAGGGCTGGGACGCGGGGCGCCTGAAAGATATATTCGATCGCGGCACCCAGGCAGAGCCCGGCTATTTTTATCTTTACCTTCAATATGCCAACTACCTGTTGCCCAAGTGGTATGGCAAGGACGGAGACGCATCGTCTTTCGCCAAGACTTCGGCGGATAACATCGGCGGAGATGCGGGCGACGAGCTCTATTTTCAAATCGCGACCCTAATTATCAGCCGAGGCAACGGCAACTTCCCGGTGCAGGAGATGGATTGGGCTCGCATTCAGCATGGATACCAGGCGCTTTCCACGCACTATGGCGCTACCAATCGAGCCAATAATCAGGTTGCCTTCATGGCCTACAAGTTCCGCGATGCCAATGTGGCACGGCAACAATTCGAAATCATCGGGGATCGCTGGGCTCGCGGAGTCTGGCGCGATCGCCAGTTCTTTGACCGCGCGCGCGATTGGGCGCAGGGCCACGGCTCTTAGAGCGGTTCTCCAATAGATATACCCTCTCGAGTACCATGCAAAGGGGGCTTTTTCTTAAGGAAAAAGCAACTCGACATGCTGCCTTCGGCGTTCGGCGATTGGAGAACCGCTACAGCGATCTTGATTCGTGACAAATTGCGGCGGGCGGTGGGCGCAACAGTTCAGCTCGCCTTGGGTTTGGCCGTTTCGGCGCCTGGATCTTCAGGTTTGGGACGGCGCAGTTTCACGACGGTGGACCCGATGGCCACGACCAGGACCGAGCAAAACAGCCAGAGCAGTGGGGTGGACCACTTTGCCAGGAGACTCGACCAGAGGCGGACAACGTGCCTTCCGTAAATGTCCGCAAGCCAGGCGATAAGCCCAAAACGGAGGGTGCGTGCCGAGGTAAAGACGATCAAGAAGCGCCGGCGTGAAACTCCCAGCGCACCGGAGGCGAGCACAAACGGCGAAAGCGGCATAGGCGGAGGCAGCACAGCGGGAACAAAGACCGCGAGGATAGGATGATGTTCCACCCATGCAACAATGCGGGCACGGAGCCTTTGCGGGACGTATCGGCGTAGCGCCGCCTCTCCGCCACGACGACCCATCAACCATGCGGTATAGCCGCCCAGCACGCTTCCTGCGCTGGCAGTCACGGCGTAGAGCCATGGGTTTCCCTGGTGCGAAACCAGGAGAAGCAACAGCAGGTCGCTGCTGCCCGGAATCGGCATCGGGATGATCGACGAATCGATGACAGCGACGACGAAGAGTCCCAGGGGACCGAGCTTCATCAGCCACTGCGGCACCAGCGAGTGGTGTACCCGAGTGGCTGGGGCTGGAGGAGTCGCAGTTACGAACGTACTCATGGAAACCTGGGCGCAGCACGGGCGATGCGGCCCCGCGGCAATTAACGATACCATGCGACTGACGCGGGTTCAGTTACCATCTGCCGACTGCTTGAGAGCGGAAGATCGCCAGGTATTGAATGCGGCAACGGGGTTAACCGGCAGTTTTCACTCCTGTTACAAGGCAGGGGATATACCCTAGATGAATAACATGCCTGCCGTTCCCCCCAACGCGCCCGCACGAGGCATGGAGGCTTTTGCCTCCCGCGACTTCACGCGGTACCAGCTTGCGCGGGTCACAGCCATCCTTGGAGCGGAGGCGCAGTCGGTTGCGGTGGCCTGGCAGGTGTATTCCATCACCCACCGCGCACTGGATCTGGGCTTTACCGGGCTGGCACTGTTTTTGCCGGGTTTGCTTTTCCTGCTGCCGGCCGGCCATGTGGCCGATCGCTTTGACAGGCGGCAGATCATCCTGGTGTGCTACGGCTTGCAAGTGGTGGCTACGACGGTACTGCTGCTCTTGACCCGGAGAGGCTTCCATGGTGCTCATCCTGTTTATCCCATTTATTGTGTTCTGTTTTTCATGGGGACGGCGAGGGCGTTTTCAGGTCCCGCCAGCTCGGCGCTGATTCCTCATCTTGTTCCCGAGGCGCATTTTGTGAATGCGGTTACGTGGGGCGGGGCTATCTGGCAGTTCTCCAACATCACCGGACCGGCGCTTGGCGGCTTGTTATTCACGTTGCCGTTGGCACGCTGGGTTCCTGACACGGCCCTGCAAGGCGCGGGAATTGTTTATGTGTTCACACTGGGCTCGCTGGGGTGGTTCCTGGTGCTGGTGGGGAGCCTGCATACGCGGCCCGGGCGGATGGAGCACAGCGCCGCATCGATCAAGGTGGTGCTGGCAGGATTTCAGTATGTCCGCCGCTCGCCGATGCTGCTTGGAGCATCCTCGCTGGATCTGTTTGTAGTTCTGCTGGGTGGCGCCACGGCGCTGATGCCGATTTTTGCGCATGACATTTTGCACCAGGGGCCGCGCGGATTGGGAATGCTGCGGGCTGCACCCGCAGTTGGCGCGCTGGCCACGTCGCTGCTGATGGCGCGGTTCCCATTCCGTCGCAGGGCTGGTCTGCGCTTGTTTGTGTGCGTGGCCATCTATGGGTCGGCTACGGTCATATTCGGGCTCTCACATAATCTTTGGCTCTCGCTGGGCGCGCTTGCCCTGGCCGGGGCGGCAGACACTATCAGCGTGATCATCCGCGGCTCGCTGCTGCAACTGGCAACTCCGCCGGCGATGCGCGGGAGGGTGAGCGCTGTGAACTCGTTGTTCATCGGCGCTTCAAACGAACTTGGCGAGTTTGAAAGCGGGCTTACTGCGCAATGGTGGGGCGCGGTGCGGGCTACCATTGCCGGCGGTTTTGGCGCGCTTGCCGTTGCGGGCCTTTGGGCGGCGCTGTTTCCGGGGTTGCGACGCGCCGATGAGCTGAGCGCCGAGGCGCTGCGGCCGCAAGCTGCCATTCTCTAGGATTCTTCGTTGTTGCGAGGCAGGCTGGGTTGCGAGTGCTGGTCAGGTGCGGCCTGAAAAAGGAATCGGGTGGCTGCCCAGCGAGAGGGCGGCCACCCGAGAGTCACACTTGATTAGTAGACCAGCGATAGAGACATACACAGACTATCGGCCGACTGATGCCAAGTCTTGAGTCAATGGAGTGAGGCTGATCTCCATCAATGGGTGGAGATCAGCCGGTTTTTAACCGTATTATGGCCGATCGCCTGTGCGTTGAGGCGTCTACGGCATTAGTGTTGAGTTGCGCGGGTTTCGCGCCTGGCGGGGTCTCAGGCAAGGATCGTCCGCCCACGCCTATGGCAAGTTTTCCCTACATATCGGCCGGATTACCTGAAGGCTCAGGCCTGCGGCGAGCCGCCCTGGCTGCGTTTGCTGTTCTTCGCGGCGTGTGGCGGCCGCTAGCATGTGCGTTTCTAACTTATTGCGCAGGGCCGGCAGCATGGGCGCTTGAGCCTTCGACTCTGCTTGCGAACTACGGGCGGCAGGCATGGGTCATGGAGAATGGGCTGCCGCAGAACACGGTCCAGGCGCTTGTCCAAACCCAGGACGGGTTTGTGTGGCTGGGAACCGAAGTCGGGCTGGTGCGGTTCGATGGAAATTCGTTTCAGGTCTTCGACCGGAACACACTGCCAGGGCTGCCGGGAAACGACGTGCGCTGCCTGCTTGAGACACGGGACGGAGCGCTGTGGATTGGAACCAGCGACGGGCTAGCTCGTTGGAGGGATGGCGTCGTCACCGCTTTCACTGCGAAGGATGGTCTACCCGAGGGTGGAATCGTCAGCCTGCTGCCTGACGGGCGGGATGGATTCTGGGTTGAGACCTCGAGCGGATGGGCAAGGCTTAACAACGGGCAATGGACACGCACTGTCCCCGAGCAAGCAAGCGGACAGGGAGCAGCCGAGTTTCAGGCAACTCTTTCAGATGGGACGCGAGCGGTTGCAAGCAAGAGTGCGGTGGTCATGAATCGCCTGAATCAGGCGGCGGGACGAATGGCAGTGGGCAAGGAACTGCCGGGATCTCGCATTCAGGCATTGTTTGCCGATCGGGAAGGCGGTTTGTGGATCGGGACCAACGGGGGACTTGCACGCTGGGTTGACGGCAACCTGCAGCAGTTTCCGGTGACCGATGCACTGGCAACCGAGAGTGTGCTGACCCTGATGGAAGATCGTGAGGGCAATCTCTGGGTCGGCACCGAGACGGGCGGCCTGCACATTCTGCGCGACCAGCGATTCCGCACCACGGGCGTGCGGGATGGGCTCTCATCGGACAACACAACGACTGTGGTTGAGGATGTGGCAGGGAAGCTTTGGGTGGGAACCAGCGGAAGCTGGCTCAATGCATTACGACGGAACGGGATTGAACCCGGCGCAGCCAGAATCTACTCAGTACGCGACGTGCTGTCGAGCGATGTGATTTTGTCTCTGGCTGCCGCGCCCAATGGGGACCTGTGGGTGGGCACGCCGGACGGGTTGAATCGCATTCGAGGAAGCGCGGTGGACTCAATCACCTCCGCCGATGGATTGCCGGATGACTTCATTCGCTCACTGCTGGTGGACCCGGACGGGTCGGTGTGGATCGGCACCCGTCGCGGACTTTCGCATTTGTCGTTTCGGACAGGCTCAAAAGGGATGGCACGGGCAAGCGCGCAGGTGGAGACGTTTACCCACTCGAATGGGCTGGGCAGCGATCTGGTGGGCGCAATGACGAGGGACCGCAATGGAGATCTGTGGGTAGCCACGTTTGCGGGACTGTCGCGGTTGCACGGCGCCAAGATTGAAAACTACACGACAGCCGACGGGCTCTCAAGCAACGTGATCACGGCGCTGCTATCGCGCAATGACGGTACGCTGTTGATCGGAGCGCAGGACCATGGCTGGAACGAGTGGGATGGAAAGCAATTCTTCGCAGTGACCCACGGAGGTCCGGACCAGACAAGTATTCACGCCATTCTTGAAGACCTGAGCGGCCATCTCTGGTTCGCCACCGGGAACGGAATTGCGCGCTGCGATTCAGGAGGCATGAGCGCGGAGAATTGCCCCAACTGGATCGAGTTTGGCACGGCGGATGGTTTGCGAAGCCGCGAGACCGCCATCAACAGCCATCCGTCCGCCTGGCGCTCCCGCGACGGCCACTTGTGGTTTGCCACTCCCAAGGGGTTGGTTGAAGTGGATCCGGCACATTTCCCCATCAACACCATGCCGCCGCCGGTGGCGCTTGAGCGATTTGCGGTCGACGATGTCGACCAGGGGTTGCACGGGGCAGAATCTTCTCTCCAAGTGCCAGCCGGCCACGTCCATTTTCAATTCGACTATGCCGGCCTCAGTTTTACCGCCCCACAAAAGGTGCGCTACCGCTACACATTGGAGGGCTTTGACAAGGGGTGGCTCGAGGCCGGCTCAAGGAGAAGCGCATACTACACGACCATCCCGCCTGGACATTACACATTCCGGGTGCAGGCCGCGAACAACGATGGAGTTTGGAACTTGCAGGGGGCCGCGCTGGCCTTTGACCTGCGTCCGCATTTCTATCAAACGGTCTGGTTTTACATCCTGGTGTTTGCGGCGCTGGCAGGGTTGGTTGTGCTGCTGTTGAGGCGACGGTTGAAGCGGGCTGAGAGCGAGTTTCGCGCGGTGCTTGGCGAGCGCAGCCGCATTGCCCGCGAGATTCATGACACACTGGCGCAGGGCTACGTGGGCGTCTCAGTGCAGTTGGAAGTGCTGGCGGAGTTGCTTCGTCACCAAAAAGTGGATGCAGCCGCGAAGCATCTTGACTTGACCCGAGGCTACGTGCGCGAGGGACTTGCCGATGCGCGGCAGTCGATCTGGGCATTGCGGTCGCAGGACTCGGATGAGACGACACTGCCTGTCAGGATGCGGCGCATGGTTGAGGCGGCGGGAAATGAAGCGCTGCAGGCGGAATTCAGCATTTTTGGAGCGTATCGGCCGCTGCCGCCGGATACCGAACGCGAAATTCTGCGCATTGCGCAGGAGGCCATCCATAATGTGAAGAAGCATGCGGGCGCCGCAGACCTTGAGGTCCAGTTGGAGTATGGGCCCGACGAGATAGCGCTCGAAGTGAGGGACGATGGACGTGGATTCGTGGAAAACGCGAACCATGCTTCGAATGCCGGACACTACGGCCTGACGGGAATGCGGGAGCGCGCCGAGTCAATTGGCGGAACGCTCGGCGTGGTAAGCGAAGCCGGTGCCGGAACAACAGTGAGGCTGCGCGTGAAGGCAGCGCGAGAAACAAAAGTGCAGTTGGGAGAGACCCAGTGAGCAAGGAATCGATTCGCGTGTTGATTGTCGAGGACCACCATGTTGTGCGCCAGGGATTGGTAGCACTGCTCAACGTAGTTGATGGCCTTGAGGTTGTGGGCGAAGCCGCGGATGGCGTGGAGGCCATCACGCAATTCCGCAAGCACCTGCCGGACATCACGCTGATTGACCTGCGCCTGCCGCGCATGAGCGGCGTTGATGTTATCCAGCGCATCCGCATGGAGACGCCGAACGCTCGCCTCATTGTGCTGACCACGTACGACGGCGACGAAGACATCTATCGCGCACTGCAAGCCGGCGCGCGTGCCTACCTGCTGAAGGGCATGACCTCGGATGAGTTGATCACGACCATCCGCGCGGTGCATGCCGGCAAGTCGCACATTCCGCCGGCAATTGCGGAAAAGCTGGCCGAGCGCATGGGCACTGAGAGTTTGACGCCCAGGGAGTTTGACGTGCTGGAACAGATCGTGAACGGCAAGAGCAACAAGGAGATTGGAACGGAGTTGGAAATCTCAGAGGCCACGGTGAAGACCCACATCAACAGTTTGCTTGGCAAGTTGGGCGTCACCGACCGGACGCAGGCCGCGACGGCGGCTATCCAGCGGGGAATTGTTCCCCTCGAGTCGTTGAAAAAGTCCAAACCTTGAGAAAGACGAGACGATGAAGAAAAAGCTGATCAAGAGAATCAATCATACCGGAATCCTTTTGTCGATTGTGGCCTTGCTTGTACCTGTTGCGCGAGCGCAGAAAGCCACCTGGCGCCAGGCGACGGAAGCGGAGCTGGCCTCGCTTCTGCCCGCGCGGGCACCCGTCGAGAAAGAACACATCGAAACCGAGATGCGTACGGCGTCCGGAATTGTGAACGGCCACGGGCACTTCATTGCGGGAGTGGTTCTGCTGACTGCGGGCTACTCTGCAGATGGCAAGTACTCGCACTATCTGCTGGTGCAGGTCCCAATGCGGATTGGTGGATTTCAACTCAAGCCCGGCGACTATGCTTTCGGATGGACGCGGACGCAGGGCGGCGATGCATTGAGCGTTCACTTTCACGATGCGGCAACGGGGAACCTGGTGGGGACTGCGGATGCGCATCGCATCGCAGGGTCGAGCCGCGTTGAAAGCCTGCACATCTGGCCGCCGGGCGACAAGGCCCTGATTCAGATTGGAAGATTCGGTATTCCCTACGAGCTCGGTGAAGAGTAGGGAACGCGGGTGAACCTCAACTCGCTTCATTCATCGAGAGTTTTTTGAAGCCTAGCGACAGGCTTCGCCGGGGCGGTCAAGCTTGTCGCCGGTTCTTGCCCGCGTGTCGTACTGCAAAACGTTGCCATTCGTAAGAACCAGGCGCCCCGACTGACTTTGCAGCTGATCGATGGCAAGGTTTGGTCCCACTGGCGCTCCGTCCACGGTTCGCGAGCAGTACCACTCTTTCCCGTCGGAGTCGCCGTTGCCGTACCATCGCGCACAGCCGATGGTGTTTGTATCCGAATCCCTGATGCACTCAAACCACAGATAGAGCGGCTGAAAATCGCCGCGGCCCGAACCCGCAATCACGATGGCATCGTCGGGAATTTTTACCGACCGGCTGGACGACCTGGCGTGAACAAGGATGGGCTTATGAACCTCGGCAATGCAACCGCTCTCTTTGAATCCCTCATAAAGAGACCCGTGCTTCAGTTTCATTGAGGGGCCATCCTCCGGTTGCACCCAGATGAAGTGGCTGTTGAACCGAATGGACACTTCTTTCCCGGATAGATCATCGGTTCCGGCGGACTTTAGCTTGTGGTCAGCACTTTTTTCTTCGCCAACCATGAACTCGTCGTCGACTCGGAAGCAAAAGGCGCTGGCCGGAGATTCAAAGGGGGAGCAGGCGTCTGCACAGGGAATGTACTCCGCCGCTTCAACCAACCTGGCTGTCTGGAATTCCTTCGCAGGCCTGGCCGCGGCGCTGAGCATGCAACTCATTGAGATGGCTGCTGTCAGCATCATGGCAAAAATCAACGATGGTCTTTCAGGTTTGCCAACAGCCTGCGATCGAAACTGGAAGATGGGGGGAAGGATTTCCATGCAAGTAAAGGTACATCCAGTGAGCGGCTTCCACAAATTGTCGCCAATTCAGCAACATATCGTTCGTACCGTTACCTGCAAAGGCGATTGCGTGGTGCTGTTATTCTTGGGGAGTGATTCATCGTTCGCAAGCAAGGGGATATTGGGCCTTTCTTCTGGTCCTGGTGCAGGCGGTCTGTTTCGTGGCCTGCCATCGACAAGAAGAGGCTGTGGTGGGCGTGGCTCAGCATGCGGTGAGTGCCGAGCATCAGGCTGAAGTGGCCGCCCAGGCCAATGCCACCGAACGCGACGAACGGCGTGCCGCACTGGCAAAGATTCCGCTTCCTACCAAGAGCTTGTACGTGGATGTCCATGAACCGGGCGCCTGGGCCAACCCGTTTCTTTCAGTGGATGCCGACCAGATCGACCTGCGCGTCAACATGGCCGATGCCAACCCCAGCAACCTGGGCCAGGGAACCATGCTGAGGCCTGATGCCGCGCGCCGCCAGGAGATTCAGTTGCGCCCTTCTGACCTGGCGGAGGCGTTGATTGCGTTGCCTCCCGGGGCTTGGCGCTATGGCCGCGTTGTTGCTGTGGCTGAGTCCCCGCTCGCCAACAGCAAAGTCCGTCCCAAGGTTCGCCGCAATATTGAGGCTGCCATCAAAGAGCTGAACGACCTGGGAATCGTGGTTGAAGAGTGGCCAACGCGGTAAGCCTCTGGCAACGCGGTACCATTATCGCGTGAGCTCCACTTCGTTTCCTATCCTCACCAACCAGCCACAGCTGGATCACGAACGCTTTGCCGCACACCGCGAGCTCGAGTCACTCCTCAAGAGCACATTCCGCGGCGATGTGCTGTTCGATCTCGGTTCCCGCGCGCTTTATGCTGCTGACTCCTCCAACTACCGCCAGCTTCCTGTTGGTGTGGTGATGCCGAGGGACGCCGCCGATGTTGAGGCTGCGCTTACTGCGTGCCGTGCCACTGGCGCCGCGGTGTTACCGCGTGGCGCCGGCACCAGCCTGGCCGGTCAATGCGCCAACGTCGCGGTGGTGTTTGACTATTCCCGCTACATGCATGGGCTCACAACAATTGACCCAGCTTCCAAGCTGGCTTGCGTGGAGCCGGGCATTGTTCTCGATCGTGTCCGCGAGGCAGCAGAACGGCATCACTTGACCTATGCTCCCGATCCAGCCACGCACAGTCGCTGCACCCTGGGCGGCATGATTGGCAACAACAGTTGCGGGGTGCACGGCCTTCTGGGCGGCAAAGTTGCGGACAACGTTGAATCGCTGGAGATCGTTCTCTATGACGGAACACGCATGACCGTTGGCCGCACCAGCCCTGCTGAACTCGAAGCCACAATCATAGCTGGAGGTCGAACCGGAGAGATCTATTCTCGCCTGGCCCGCCTGCGCGACAAATACGGCAACCTCATCCGAGAGCGGTTCCCGCGCATTCCACGTCGAGTCTCCGGCTACAATCTCGACGATCTTCTGCCTGAGAATGGCTTTCATGTGGCGCGCGCGCTGGTGGGGAGCGAGGGCACCTGCGTCAACGTGGTGTCAGCCACGTTGAATCTCACCGCCAGCCCACCTTTCCGGGTCCTCACCGCATTGGCCTTCGACGACGCATTCATCGCTGCTGACGCGGTTCCGCGCACGTTGGAGCATGGCCCCATAGGATTGGAAGGCTTTGACACCATGCTGGTGGACTTTATGCGCCGCAAGCGCCTCGCAGTCGACGATGTTGCGATGTTGCCGCCGGGGGTGGGATTTCTGCTGGTGGAGATGGGCGCGTGGGACGCTGCGGAAGCGCGGGCCAAGGCCGAATCGCTGGTGCGCGCAACAAAGAGCTGGCCGCATGTTCCAACGGCACGCATCTACTCTGCCGCAGAGGCCGCGCGGGTCTGGTATGTGCGCGAATCCGCTCTTGGAGCCATGGTGTTTGTTCCCGGTGAGCCGGACCGCTTTGAAGGTTGGGAAGACGCTGCCGTCCCTCCGGCGGAACTGGGCGCCTATCTCCGCGGAGTCACCGCACTCATGGCCGAGTACGGTTACCGCAGTCCGCTCTATGGGCATTATGGCCAGGGATGCGTACACATGCGCATCAACTTCGACTTCGCCACTGCAGAGGGCTTGCGCCGCTTCCGAGAGTTCATTGGCCGCGCGGCCGACCTGGTGTTGAGCTTTGGCGGGTCGCTCAGTGGCGAGCACGGCGATGGCCAGGCCCGCGCCGCATTACTGCCCAAGATGTTCGGGCCGGAGTTGATGGGTGCGTTTCGTGAGTTCAAGGCGATCTGGGATCCTGAGAATCGCATGAATCCGGGCAAGCTGGTGGATGCCGTTCGAGTCTACGACCCAATCGAGAATCTGCGTCACCCGCAACACACGCCCGGCGAATCATCCCGAGCGCTCGAAACCCACTTTGCATTCGCAATCGATGGTGGTTCGTTTGAACGGGCCACCGAGCGCTGCGTGGGCGTAGCCGCGTGCCGCAAGGCCGATGGCGGCGCGATGTGCCCCAGTTATCGCGCAACAGGCCAGGAGCAGCACTCCACGCGCGGCCGTGCGCGACTGTTGTGGGAGATGCTGGCCGGCGCACTGCGTGAAGAGGGCTTCAGAAGCGAGTCCGTCCACGAAGCGCTCGATCTATGCCTCAGTTGCAAGGCATGCAAGACCGAATGTCCAGTGCAGGTGGACATGGCCGCATACAAGTCAGAGTTCCTGGCGCAGCACTACAAAGGCCGAATTCATCCATTGCGTCACTACATTTTTGGATTCGCTGACAAGATGGCCCATTGGGGTTCGCTGACCCCGGCTTTGACCAACGCACTGCTGAGCGGGCCGGTGACAAGTCCGCTGATCAAGAAAATGGTCGGTGTAGCCCCGCAACGCGCACTGCCTCGGCTGGCTGCACAGAGTTTCCAGAAGGCCCGACATGCGGGCGCAGGCTCACAAGGACAGCCGGTGGTGCTTTGGCCGGACACGTGGAATAACTGCTACCATCCGCAGACGCTCGGGGCAGCGGAGTCGGTGCTCACACAGGCTGGATTCAATGTTGAGATCCCAAGCGGACATATCTGCTGTGGGCGCCCACTTTATGACTTCGGCTTCCTCAACGCCGCTCGCAGCTATCTGGCCAAGGTTCTCAACCGGATGGCGCCACAGATCAAAGCAGGTTTGCCATTCATTTTCCTTGAGCCGAGTTGTGCCAGCGTCTTCAAGGATGAACTGCTGGAACTTTTTCCGAACGACGCTCGCGCCGGGCGTCTAAGCGAACAGACCTGGCTCCTCGCCGATTGGCTTGCCGCCAAAGCACCGGAATGGGCAACTGGAAGACTCACAGGCGCACATATTCTGCTCCACGGTCACTGCCACCATAAGGCGGTTTTTGGCGGTCCGGCCAGCGAAATATCGTTGTTGCGGCAAGCCGGTGCCACGGTTGAGCCCATCCAGGCCGGCTGCTGTGGAATGGCTGGGCCCTTTGGCTTTGAAGCCGACAAGTACGAGGTTTCAAAGACCATCGCCCGGGACGGGTTGCTCCCTGCGGTGGAATCTGCAGATCCACTCACGCTCATTGTCGCCGACGGCTTCAGTTGCCGGGAGCAGATATCCGGGTTGTCGAACCGCAGGGCGATGCACTTTGCTGAAGCCCTGGATCGCAATTGTGGATGTGGCGGTTGAACGATGAAACGAGGGGCTGTTCGGGCGGGCGGTTGCCGCAGACTGACTGACGCAAGGCTTGGGTCGCAGCCGATGGTGGTGAAAAACGGACAGTTTTCGGGAAAGTTTGGGTGTATCGTCTTCAATAGGATGAAGGTAAGCTGCCTTGCTCCAAAAGGGGCTTGCAACTGCGCGCGCGGTAAGTGAATCCAATAGCCTCGGACGCTGTTAAATCCTGATCAATGCGGGACCAGCAAACGGATTCGAACTGATTATTTTGGAATCCGGTCTCGTACATGAATTGCGATTTGCGGCAAAGCCAACAGTTTTGATAGGCTCAGGCTTCCTGGCTTGAGCGGAGGGAGATAACTCGTTATGGCAGAAGATAGCAAGCTGCAGAATTTAGGTTGGTTCATAGCTGGATTGGGCGTGGGCGCGCTGGTGGGGATTCTTTATGCCCCCAAGAGCGGGCGTGAAACGCGCGAAGACATTGCGAACAGCGCCCGCGAAGGCACAGAGTATGTGCGCGCAAAGACCAAGCAGGCTGCTGAGCAGGTGAGTGCCCTGGTCGACCAGAGCAAGGAGCAGTTGGGCGACCTGATGGACAAGGGCAGAGAGCAGGTCAGCGAATACGTGGGCCGCAGCCGTGAGGCTGTCGATCGCGGTCGCGCCCAGTGGGAACAGTTTGTGGAGCGGGGGAAAGGCATCGTGAGCGACCAGACCACCCGCGTGACCGCAGCCGTAGAAGCTGGACGCGAGGCTTATCGAACGACAACCACTGAGAACAATTCCTAGACAGAATGCTTTTGTCTTTTTTCTGGGAAACAGAGCGGCACCGGGATCAGTTGTTCGCTGATCGGTTTGAAGCTGAGTGCGAGAGTGCATGATCGTGGCTCGCGCAAGTGCTCCAGGCCAAGGCGGCGTCTTGGCCCGGGGGACCGAATTGAAACGGTTGTCGTACGTCCGTGGATGCGCTACGCGAGATCAAACCGATGCCAAACCATGACACCATTGAGTTAATCCTGATTGCCATTACATCGGCAGCGGTGCTGCTGCAGGCATTCGTGCTGCTGGCAATCTTCCTCGCTCTGCGGCACGCTGCACAAACCGTGGTGCGGCAGGTCGATGAACTGAAGACCACGATTGTTCCATTCGTTGAAAATGCCCGCGGATTCCTCGATCGTGTTGGCCCAAAGGTTGAGGGCGCGACGTCAGACATGGCGGAGATTGTGGCCGGGTTGAAAGCGCAGGCCGCTGAGGCAGAGGCCTCGGCCTCGGAGATCCTGGAGCGCGTGCGTCTGCAAGCCGGCCGGGTCGACGAGATGGTATCAACCGTGCTCAATACGGTTGACCGGGCTGCGGATTATTTGACCGACGTGGTCAACCGGCCGGTGCGACAGATTTCAGGCGTGATGGCGTCGATCAGAGCGATTGTCGAATCTCTGCGCGGCTCCGCCCGTGGAGCACGCGGGAACCACTCTGCACGCGACCGGGACGACTTCATTTAGTCCGTCTTCGTCAGAGAGGACAGCACGATGAAGCCTCGTTTTCTGCTTGCGCTTGGATTCTCTGTGTCGATGCTCTCGTCCTGGGCCTACGCCCAGCCCGCGCCCGCCGCAACGCTTCTGGCACTTTCAAAGCAGGACCATACGCTTGCGATCATCGACCCCAAAAGTCTCAATGTGCTGGCATGGGTTCCGGTGGGCGACGATCCGCATGAGGTGGTGGCCTCGGCGGACGGCAAGACAGCTTACGTCTCGAATTACGGCTTCGGCGCCTTCCACACCCTGGCGGTCATTGACCTGGTCGAACGCAAACAGCTTCCTTTCATCGATCTGGGCGCACTGCGCGGGCCCCACGGCCTGGTGTTTGAGAAGGGCAAAGTCTGGTTTACCGCCGAGGCCGCCAAGGCCATCGGAAGCTATGACCCGGCTGCCGGCAAGATCGATTGGATTCTGGGAACCGGTCAGGACCGGACTCACATGCTTTTTGTTTTTCCAGACGCAAAGCGCATCGTCACCACCAACGTGAGCTCGGCCACGGTGACCCTCATGGAAAAGACGGAAGGCCGCGCAGGCGGGCCACCGCCCGGAATGCCACCGGGCATGGGTGCTCCGCAAGCTGGAGGTCCGGCTCCAGGAAGTCCCGCTCCAGGAATTCCGGGCCAGGGTGGTCCGCCGCCGCCGGGAGGCGACTGGAAGCTGACTGTCATTCCGGTTGGCCGCGGATCGGAGGGCTTTGACGTCACCCCGGACGGCAAAGAGGCATGGGTTGCCAACGCCAGGGACGGCACCATTTCCATCATCGACATTAGTGCTGAAAAGGTGGTGGAAACCCTTGACGCCAACGTGCCCGGAGCGAACAGGCTGAAATTCACGCCAGACGGAAAGCTGGCGCTGGTCACTCCGGGCTCGGCGCTGGTGATCTTGGATGCTGCTACCCGGAAGGAAGTGAAACGGCTACCTAGTGTTCATGGCTCCGGGGGCATCCAGATGCAGCCTGACGGCGCGCGTGCCTATGTGGCCTGCGGTCGGGATGGATTCGTCGCGGTCATCGACCTGAAGGCGCTTGAATTGGTGGGCCGCATCGAGGTGGCCAGCCCCGATGGCCTGGCGTGGGCAGTGCGGCAGTAAGCTTAGACGATCCAGCCGCCGCCCACCACTTCATCGCCGTCATAGAAAACGGCTGACTGGCCGGGAGTGACTGCTCGCTGCGGCTCGTCAAAGGTGGCCAGCACCTGGTCTTCGCCGGCCGGTTCGAGGGTCGCCCAGGCTGGCTCGTGGCGATGGCGAATCTTGGCGCGCACGCGCATGGGGGCAATCAGCCCAGGAATGCTGATCCAGTTGAGGCGATTGGCGCGCAGGCTGCGCGTGGCCAACTCTGCGTCCGCGCCGACGGTGACGCGGTGGCTGGCTGGATCGATATTCAGAACATACAGCGGCGAAGGAGAGCTGACGCCCAGGCCCTTGCGCTGGCCCACGGTGAAGTTGGAGATCGATTCATGATGCCCGATGACCTGGCCATTTGAAGCGACGAGCTCGCCTGCAGTCTCGGGAGCCTTTTGACCCTGCTCCTCGAGATAGGCAGTCAGAAACTGCTTGTAATCGCCGCCGGGAATGAAACAGATCTCCTGCGAGTCCGGCTTCTCGGCCAGCGCCAGCCCTCGCTGGCGAGCTACCTCGCGCACTTCAGGCTTGGTCAGCCTTCCCAGAGGGAAAAGTGTGCGCGAAAGCTGCGGCTGAGTCAGGCCGAACAGAAAATAGGTCTGGTCCTTCGCCTTGTCGACGGGCCGCTTGAGAATCCAGCGGCTGCGATCGGCGTCGTACTCGTTGATCGCATAGTGCCCGGTGGCGATTCGGTCCGCGCCAATGGAGCGCGCGGTCTGCAGAAGCTGGTCAAACTTGAGGTGGTTGTTGCAAAGCGAGCACGGAATGGGCGTGCGTCCCGCCAGGTACTCGCTCACAAACGGCCGCACCACATCCTGCTCGAAGCGCTCCTGCTGGTTGACGACGTAGTAGGGGATGCCAAGATGCTCGGCCACCTTGCGCGCGTCATACACGTCATCGAGGGAGCAGCAGCGGCCCGCCTTGGGCGCGTCGGGGATGCCGCGCTTGCTGGCCAGGCGCGTCTGATCCCAAAGCTGAAGCGTGAGGCCCACTACGGAGTTCTGCGAAGCGACGTCGCCGTCGTCCGCATGGGCGAGCACTGCCGCAACCGTCGAGGAGTCGACCCCTCCGGACATGGCTACGGCGATGGTTATGTTCATGGTCATCACAGCATTTCGTCAGCCCAGGGTTCCGGCTGCCACCGGCGCAAGTGCGCGCAGATGCTCAACTGCCTGCGGTACCACCTGAAGCACGTGGTCAATGTCGGCGTCGTTTGCGGCCTTGAGCAAGCTGAAGCGGAGGCTGGCGCGGGCCCTGGTCTTGTCCAGGCCCATGGCCATCAGCACATGGCTGGGTTCGGTGGCTCCGGAGTGGCAGGCCGAGCCGCCGGATACAGAAACTCCCTTCAAGTCCAGCGCAATCACCAGCGCTTCACCCTCTAACTGGTCAAACCAGATATTGGTGGTATTGGCGACGCGAGGAACTTTCTGTTCGCCATCGCTGGCTCCGTTGACGCCAGTGCCAGGAATGCGCAAAATGGCCTCTTCAAGCCAGTCGCGCATGGTGGCCAGCCGGCCAATGGTCCCGTCCCCCAGGCTGTGCATGGCCAGCTCAGCGGCCTTGGCAAGGCCCACAATGCCGGGAACATTTTCAGTGCCGGCACGCTGACGGCGCTCATGGCTGCCGCCTACCAGCAGCGGTTCAATCGGTGTGCCACGGCGAACAAACATGGCGCCGATTCCCTTGGGACCATGCATCTTGTGAGCGCTGATGGAGAGCAGGTGGCAGCCAAAACGGCGCACATCGAACGGCACTTTGCCGGCGCCCTGCACCGCGTCAATATGGAAGAAAATACCGGTCTCAGAGGCGATCTTCCCAATCTCCTCAACGGGTTGCAGCACGCCCGTCTCGTTGTTAGCCAGCATGACGCTAATCAGGCGGGTCTCAGGGCGAATAGCGCGCCGTATGTCCATGGGATTGATGAGGCCGCTGGGCTCAGGCGCCACAAAGGTCGTCTCAATACCGTTGCGGGCAAGCCGCCTTGCCGCTTCCAAAATTGCCGAATGCTCAATCGAAGTGGTGATGAAGTGGTCGCCGGGATGCAGAATCCCGAAGATTGCGGTGTTGTCGCCCTCGGTGCCGCCGGAGTTAAACACAACCTCGGCGTCATGGCAATTGAAGAACTCGGCCATTGTCTCGCGGGCACGGTCCACGGCGGTATGGGCTTGCTGGCCGTGAAGATGGATTGAAGAGGCGTTGCCAAAATGCTCCATCCAGTACGGGCGCATGGCCTCCATCACCTCAGGTAGCAGTGGGGTGGTGGCATTTGCGTCCGCATAGACTCTTCGCATCGTGGCAGTCTCCTACTTATTGATTGTAAGGGCATTCAGGATATTTCGCGCGGCTCGTCACATTGAGCGGAAGATTCACAACTCTGGACTGTCGGATTTCAATGCTGGTCTGGTAGATTTCCTGTCATGCGGCACAAGCCGCAGGAGGAGAAATTCCATGCACATACGTACCCAGATTGCGGATCAGATCCTTGCCTGTTGCCTGCTGGCCGCCACATCCGCCTTCGGTTCAGCACAGGCCTCTGCGCCCGCCAAGCCAGCCGTCGGCACCGTGATGGCCCCATCGGCCGAATACGGAAAGCTGCTCAGCCTGCTTGAAAAGGAGTTCGTCAGCGCGGCGGAAGCCATGCCTGAGGACAAGTACGACTTTTCGCCACCAGCAGGCGCGGGCGACTTCAAGGGCGTGCGCAGTTTCGGCGACCAGGTGAAGCACGTTGCGCAGGCCAACGGATACTTCTTCCACGATCCCAACAAGCCGATGGTGGACGATGCCGCCTCATTTGACAAGTTGAAAACCAAGGCCGAAATCGTGAAGGCGTTGAAGGACTCTTTTGCCCACGCGCATGCTTACGTGGACGCAATTACTCCTGAAAATGCGTTTGTGATGACGGCGAACGGTACGCGCGGAGAGATGGCCGCCTTTGGCATGGCCCACCTTATGGACCACTACGGCCAGATGGCGGTGTACCTGCGCATGAACAACATCATTCCTCCGGCCAGCCGCAAAGGAATGTAGTTTTCGCACTGAGAGCCGCGGATTGTGAGCCCAGCCGGCGATCTTCGCGATGTTGCTGAAGGCTCAATCCGCGGCTTTTGCGTGCTTCCGTTGCGGTCTACAATCGGGATGGAGAAGCACGATGACCCAGTTGAGCAGGACCGGCGTTTCACTTGAAGAAGACCTGTTAAAGGAGTTCGATCGGCTGATCGCCAAGCGCGGGTATGCCAACCGGTCAGAGGCCTTCCGCGACCTGATCCGCGAGGCGCTTCTTTCTGAAATCATTGAATCGAATAAACCCGTGGTCGGAACACTAACGCTTGTCTACGACCATCATGTACCCAACCTGGCGCAAAAGCTTACCGAGGTTCAACATCATGCCGGCGCCATGATTCTGGCTGCCACACATGTTCATCTCGATCATAATTATTGTCTTGAAGTCATCATCATGAAAGGGAAGAGCAAGGAATTGCAGGGAGTGGCTGACGGCATGTTGGCCCTGCGCGGTGTCGAACTTGGCAAACTGGTTTTGACCAACTCCGGCGCCAGCCTGATGAGCGCCACTCACCCGCATCCACATTCGCACTAGCCGCTGGATCCGCAATCTGGCAAAGCGTTCGGCTCGACCTCCGCGAACGCGGTAGTGTTGTTCCTGTCAAATGCCACTGGCTGCTCTCAAATTGCCATCGTCATGCGTTACTTGAATGGCTCCTGGCGCTGAGGCGCGCATACGTTGCTCATCCACTCCTTGAGCGATATTCTTCCGTCATGCGACCCCTTCGCTATTCCATCAACATCACATTGGACGGGTGCTGCGATCATCGTGAAATGTTCCCGGACCCAGACTTGCATCGAAACGCAATCGAGAACCTCAACTGGGCCGATGCTCTCCTGTTTGGACGGGTGACTTACGAAATGATGGAGGCGGCCTGGCGGCCGCCGGCACAGACAGGAGCGCGACCTGATTGGATGGAACCCTTTGCCCGGACGATCGACGCGGCAAAGAAGTACGTTGTGTCGAGCACCCTTGGCTGGGTCGATTGGAACGCGGAACTGGTGCGCGGGGATCTGGGGACGGCCGTTCAGCAACTCAAACAAGAGTCGGGCAACGGACTGCTTGTGGGAGGCGTAAAGCTCCCGCTGGCGCTGGCGGAGCTCGGTTTGATCGATGAGTACGAGTTAGTGGCGCACCCCAGGCTGGCGGGCCACGGGCCGACGTTGTTCGCGGGGCTATCGAAGCGTATCGACTTGAGGCTCGTGAGCCGGCTGGAGTTTGGCTCGGGGGCGGTGGCGACGCGGTATGAGCTGAGAAGATAGCCGGTGGGCTTGTTAACCCGAGTCGGCCGACCCACGACCAGCTTTCCTCATCGTTCGCATGGTTTCAAAAATCGTGTTACGATCATGGGTTGGGTCAATATGGCTCAAGCCACTTCGACCCGCGTCAAGAAGGAACCAGATGCCATCCCTGCTGCGAAACCTGTTCAGCGACGAACCGGGCAGTACCAAAGCGAAGGTGATCGGCATTTATGCTTTGCTGCTGGGTTTCAACCTGGCGGCGTGGCTATGGGCGCTGATCGCTTTTCATGGCTACCCGGTGCTGCTGGGTACGGCGTTTCTGGCTTACAGTTTTGGCCTTCGTCACGCGGTGGATGCCGATCATATCGCAGCCATCGACAATGTAACGCGCAAGTTGATGCAGCAGGGAAAGCGGCCTGTTTCAGTGGGGCTGATGTTTTCGCTGGGCCATTCCACGGTAGTCATTGTTGGATCCCTGGCGATTGCGGCTACGGCGCTTGCACTCCAGCATCGCATTGACGCTTTCAGGCAGATTGGCAACCTGATCGGCACTCTGGTCTCAGCGTTTTTTCTTTTTGCCATTGCCATCGTCAATCTGATCGTTCTGCTGTCGATCTATCGCAGCTTCAAGCGGGTTCGGCGCGGAGAGCCTTACGTGGACGAAGACTTTGACATGCTGCTTGGCAGCCGCGGATTTCTATCCCGCTTGTTTCGCCCCATGTTCAATCTCATCCAGCGCAGTTGGCACATGTATCCGCTGGGCGTCCTGTTTGGTCTTGGATTCGACACAGCCACTGAAATTGGCTTGTTGGGAATCTCGGCCGCTGAAGCCTCGAAGGGGCTGTCGTTGTGGTCGATCCTGGTTTTCCCGACGCTGTTTGCCGCAGGCATGTCGCTGATCGATTCAACCGACAATATTCTTATGCTGGGAGCTTATGGCTGGGCTTTCGTCAAACCAATCCGCAAGTTGTACTACAACATCACCATTACCTCGGTATCCGTTGTTGTCGCCTTCGCGGTGGGCGGGATAGAGGCGCTGGGGCTGTTGGCTGGGCAGTTCCACTTGACTGGTGGTTTGTGGGGATGGGTGGGCAAGCTCAACGATAACTTCGGCGTGCTTGGTTACTGCATCATTGGGCTGTTTGCCTTCAGCTGGATATTATCGATTGCGATTTATAAATGGCGTCGCTTCGACGAGTTGGAGTTCGGCGCCGGAGATGCGGGCTAGCACTGGCGGCCGGACTCAGCATTTCGTCGGCGCTGTGCGTTGTTGAAGGCCACGTCGAGTATGGAGGCTATAGTGTCGCTGCCGCCTTTTCGCCTTTTCCCCTGAAGATCATGTGGTGGATGTCTGGCCAGAATTCATGGAAGACGAAGGTCACCGAATCGTAAGTGATGTCGAGCCCCCAATTGCGAAAGCCATTGGCGACGGTTCGTTCTTTGGTCGGGTAGTAGAAAATAGATACGCTAGCCGCTGCGGCTGAGCCGATGATCTCAGAGTAGTTAAACGTCGCCTTATCCGACTCCGTCCGCGCCACCACGCCACGGGTCAGCGAATAGCCTGCACGCTTCCAGAAGCCGCCACCTTCCTTGCCCATCGCATAGTAGCGGGAATCCTCATGCGTGACGGCAGGAAGAATCAGTTCAACAAAATAGTTTTCGACCGATTGGTCGGCCACTGTGTGCCAGTAGTATCGGGCATATCCTGCCGCGCCCTGGTGAAACTCCGCAGTTGACTTGGTGGCGAACGAGTCTGCCGCAATAATTCCGGCAAAGAACAACGACGTGTAATCGTAGTTGTCTTCAGTCGCTGTGATCAATTTCTGCCGCGTGGTCTCCTTGGACACGTTTGCGCCGGCACTCACCGAGCGGAAATTGGGCAGCATCCCCATGATGCGTTTGGTTTGCTGTTCGTAAGCCGGTGCCACGGGCGCGGGGGTGGGCTGAGTTGCGCTGGGCGCGTCGGGCAGCGAAGCGGTCGGATTCTGCGCGGGCGAAGGCTGTGCCGGAGCGGCTTGTGCGGGCGCACCTGGCATGGGCGCGTTGCTCTCTGGCGGGCTTTCTTGACCCACACAGAATCTGCAAATGAGAAAACAAACTACGCACGCCGCTGAACGCCACATCCGGCTGTCGATTCTGCCCATGTAAAGATTCCTATCTCTTAAAAAAGGACCGCGATCCCACGCCAAACAAGCGCACTATTTCCTTCAAGATCTTTCAATCGCCGAAGCAGAATTGAAAGCCGCAGAACCATCCCTCTACGCGTCTCACGGCAATCGTGCACACTCGTCCCTTCGCCCTTGCTGCTGCTTTCATGCCCGGCTGAGAGACAAAATGGCTCCAGCCAGAGAATGAATGAACAAAAGCAGGATTCCCGGTGAGAAGTTGTCGCTGGGGAAATGGCTTTGCAGGAATTGTAGCGCATGCAAAGTTCGTCACGATAGGAGAAGATGCTTGAACCCGGAGCGTTGGGGCTGCCGGTCCAGTCTGGGACCATTCTTTGCTTGGGGTTACGGCAGTTTAAAAGACTTTATGGTGATGGCGTTTGGCGCGCGGCCGGTTGGCAGCATGGTGAACAGCGAGCGCGAAGCCGTCCGAACTACAGCAACGTCGGCGGAGCGGGCGTCAACAACGAAGAGCAGAAGGCCGGAGCTCGAAAATGCCAGGGCGGATGGACCGTCGCCAACGTGCAGGGGATGTTGCGGGTCGCTAACACGGCCGTCTTCGATGGCGTAGACGGTGACATATTGGGATTGCAGATTGGCGACGTAAACCAGGGTGTTGTCGCTGGAGACGAGTGCGCGCACGGGATACTGGCCGATCATGGTTGCTCCGCCGACTTCGTCTGTGCTCGTGTAGATCTCGGAGATCGAGTCTGATGCGGAATTTGACACAAAGATTTCGCCACCATCGGGCTTCAAGGCCAATTGAACGGGCGCTCGGCCAACATCGAGGAACGTCTCAAGGCGGTCAGGCTGATTAGGATTGAACTTTGAGTGCGCGAGGGCGATCACGATCACCTGGTGGCCCCCGGTGCAGGCAATAAAAGTCTTGGTCGAGTCCGGCAAAATAACGGCATCGCTGGCGCCCGGGCATCCGGTGAAGACCGCGCGGATTCTTCCCGTCGCCTGATCGATGATGCTGACGCTGTTGCCTCGCTGGTTGGCCACCACCAGGCTTTTGCCGTCGGGAGCAATGCGCACGGAGGCCGGCCCTTCGCCCGCGCCGATCTGGCCAGTCTCCCGCCGCGTCTTTAGGTCGAGGACAGAGATGGTGTTCGAGCCTGAGTTGGCGACGTAGGCCAGTGAGCCGTCAGGTGCAAGGTCGATTGAAACCGGCTGCCGGTGAACTGAAATGGTGGCCGCGACCGTGTTGTTTTCCGCATCGACGACCGAGACAGAGCCTTCGCCGCCTGCGGGTCCGGAGTTGACGACGTACACCTCGTTGCGGGTGGGGCTTGCCACGACTGCCACCGGATTGCGGCCCACGGGCAGTTCTCGATCGATGCGTATGTTCACCACGTCGAGCACGGTGACTGTTCCGCTGCCGCCGTTGGTTATATAGGCGTATTCGCGATAGTCAGGCGGGTATTGCGGGAAGTCGTGCTTGCTGCAGTCACTGAGCCCCAGGATTACAAGGCTGATGGCAAACATCAGCGATCGTGACGCTGGCCAGCGGGAACGCAGTATCCTTTTGTGGCAGGCATCGTTCCAGCGGCGCAAAGGCCAAGTCTCGGCGGTCCTCACGCCTCGAGGTTTCCGCTGCTTGTTACGCGAAAAGTTTGACGTACTCGGCAAAGCGGTCATGCGCTTAAACGGCAGCGGCGATGTGAATGCCTCGGGGCAGATGGCGGGCCACCACCGGGGCAATCTTTTCGATCTCGTCCATCATGGTGACGAACTGGGCGGGATAGATGGATTGTGGACCGTCTGACAGGGCCTTTTCGGGTTGATGGTGGACTTCCACCAGAATTCCGTCCGCGCCGGTTGCGATGGCGGCCCGCGCCATGGGCAGCACGCTGTCGCGCCTGCCTGTGCCGTGGCTGGGGTCCACCAGAATCGGCAGGTGGCTAAGCCGCTGGATGGCGGGAACAATGCTGAGGTCAAGCGTATTGCGCGAATGGTCAGCAAAGGTGCGCACGCCGCGCTCGCAGAGGATCACCTGGTAGTTGCCCTCGCTCATGATGTACTCGGCCGACATCAGGAATTCTTCAAGCGTTGCGGAGAGGCCGCGCTTGAGCAGCACCGGTTTGCGGAGACGGCCAGCGCGTTTGAGAAGTGAGAAATTCTGCATGTTGCGAGCGCCGATCTGGATGACGTCTGCCCACTCGGCCACCAGCGCAAGCGATTCGTTGTCGATGGCTTCAGTAATGATGCGCAGGCTGAAGCGGTCGCGAATCTCGGCCATGATCTGCAAAGCTTCAAGGCCGAGGCCCTGGAACGCGTAGGGCGAGGTGCGCGGCTTGAATGCTCCTCCACGGAAGAATTGTGCTCCGGCCGCGGCCACCTGCTCGGCGATGGCGAAGGCCTGTTCGCGCGTTTCAATGGAGCACGGCCCCGCAACTACAGCCAGGTTGCGGCCGCCAATGGAGGCGTCAGTGCCCGGGAAATTGATGATGGTGTCTTCTTCTTTCACGTCGCGGCTGGCCAGCTTGTAGGCCTTGGAGACGCGGATCACTTCTGCGACACCGGAGAGCGATTCCAGGTTGCCGCGGTCCACCTCACCTTGATTGCCAGTGATTCCGATGGCGGTGCGCTGGGCGCCGGGGAGCGGATGAGCGCGGAATCCCAGCTGTGCAATGTGCTCGCAGACGGCCTGGATTTGCTCCGCCGTGGCGTGCGCCTTCATGACAACCAACATGACATGGCCCTCAAACCATCAGTTTAACGGGTGGGCGGGGGATCGGCAATTTCATTTGAGGGTCAGGGGTGCGCAGATACGCAGAACCGGCCTGGGGACAGTGATTGGGTTGGGGGTGATCGGGAAGTAACAACCCAGATCGGAGAAAAGGGGGCTTGTTGGCTGGTGAAGCGTCCTCAGTTGCCTTCGTTCGAGGGGTTGGAGCCTGCTTTGGCTGCAACAATCGCTGGAGCTATCACCATTCCAATAAATGCCAGGGCAATTAAAAGGTCATGCATGTCTGACTCCTCGGGCGGCTCGTCGGAGCCTGCCTATACACACATCATCGGCGTGTATTTCTTGAACGCGAAGACAACGTAGATCCAGTGTGGGAGATAGGTACGCAGATGGCACTCCCACGAAAGTAGCATTTCAATCTGGAAAGGAATTGTTGGGGCGCTGAGGCAAGGGCCTGCGGAGAGATCATATCTTCATTAAGTTGCTGACAATGGAGCTGCTTAGGTGTTAACCAGACTAGCGAGGCGTTTTGGCGATGCGGGTCACTTCGCGCTTTTGCGCGCGCCATTTCATCCCTAGCCACGCCAGGTAGCCAAGCTGAATGGCCCAGGTGACAACGTAGGCGGCAACAACAAACTGATGATCGAGAATCGCTTTGGTGTCCATGGTCCTATCCTTTTGGTGCGAATTTGTGACGCTCGATCAGGCCTCGAGGGCTTCCTGGGCTTCATTCGCGGCGATCTTCTGCTGGCGGCGTTCAACATAGTAGCGGAAACACAACACCAGAATGCCCCACGCAAACCATGCAAGGACGTTCCATCCGAAGGCGTGGAGCATCAGGGGGTCTTTAAGGCCGGAGTCGGAGTCGCCGCCGAAAACCGGGGCTGGATGCTGGGTGCGGAACCAGCGGTTGGACATGTATACGATGGGCACGTCGAGGGCGCCGAAGATGCCGAGTACGGCGGCCAGTGTCTGCACCTGCGGTCCGGCAGCAAAGCGGCGGAGAAGCAGGTAGCTGACATAGATAAGCCAAAGGACGAGGGTGGTGGTAAGGCGCCAGTCCCAGGTCCACCAGATACCCCATGCGCGGCGTCCCCAGATGGGGCCGGTGATCAACACAACCGTGCAGTAGATGACGCCAATTTCAGCGCCAGCCAGGGCCAGCGCATCGGCAGCTTGAGCCCGCAGCGGATTGCCGCGGCGGTAGGCCAGGTAGCCGATGGAGCCTACCAGGCTGATGGCGAAGAAAAGGAAGCAGAGCATCGCCGTCGGCACGTGGTAATAGAAGATGCGCGAGACTTCACCCTGCATGGCGTCATTGGGCGCGACGTAGATAGCCTGATAGAAGCCCCAGATCATCAAGGCAATGGTGATGAGGACGTACAGGCCGATTGCAGCTTTTTTCATATCAATCCTGGTCGAACCATTTCAGTGTACGACGGAGCAGCATAGATGAGGTCGATCTTGCGATGGATGTTCTCATCCTCATTCCGCGTGGAAGACGACATCGAACAGCAGCAGGCTGACGGTTGTGAAGATGATGTCGTAGCCGAGCAGCAGCTTGATCCACAGACTCGGATCGCCGTCGCCGGTGAGGATCGAAGTGGTGGCGCGCACCATGGCCAATAGCGCTGGGATGAAGATGGGAAAAAGGATCAGCGACAGGAGCAGTTCACGGTTGCGCGTGCGAATGGACAGCGCGGCAAAGAAGATGCCGTTACCCACAAGGGCCCAGGTTCCAAGAGGAAGAACAATGGCCAGCAGCCACGCCTGGCCCGCGATATGCAGGTTATAGAAGATCAGGAAAAATGGCGCGAGGATGACCTGGACCACGGTGACGAAGAGGAAGTTAGCGATGACCTTGGCGAGGAAGAGCTCTGCACCGGGGCTGGGAGCCATGCGCTGCGCGTCGATGACGTTGTGCCTGATCTCGCGTGCCCATGCCTGGTTGAGTGCGCTGACCGAGGCGAACATGGTGGCAACGCTGAGCACGCCGCCGGCAATGTCGCGTGAGAACTCGCCGTGGGGATCAAACGCAATCGAAAACAACACGACAACAAGCAGCGAAAAAAACAGCATGGAGACAAAAGCGTCGAGTGAACGCAACTCGATGCGCAGGTCTTTCACAAGGTGGGTCCACATGGCGCGGGTCATCCTGCCTGGACCTCCGACGCCGGCCTGTGCGCATCTTTGGTCAGGTCCGCCGTCTGCACTTCCACTTCGATTGCTTGAGCGGCGCGCAGATAGTCAGCCGGGGTGAGGATGAGTTGGACGCCGCGTGCCCCCGCTGAGACGCTGATCTGGTCGAACAGGACAACCGTTTCGTCAATGTAGACCGGGTAGGGCTTTCTTGCGCCAAACAATGTAACACCACCGCGGATATAGCCTGTGAGCGGTTGAACGTCTTTGAGCGGAGCCATCTCAGCTTTGCGCAGGCCTGATGCCCGGGCAAGCTTCTTGAAGTCCAGCTCGGCGTCCCCGGGGATGACGGCAAAACGATAAGCGGGAGATATGCCGGTGGCGAGATTCCCGGTGACCAGCAGAGTCTTGAAGACCTGCTCCGGCGGCATTCCAATCTTTTTGGCCACCGTCAAAGCGGAGAGATCTTCTGGATCCACCTCGTACTCACGGAGTTCGAAAGGGATGCCAAGCGACTCAAGGAAGCGTGCGCCATTGGTCTTCATAGGTCTGGGCTTCCGGGTTCAAGTGAAGCTACGCGACCAGCTCGCAGGGTTAAAACCCAGTCGGCAATGGGGGCGGCGTGTTCACGCTGGTGTGTGGTCAAGACGATGGTGCGGTTGCCCTGGCGAAAGCCGGCCAGCAGTTCCACCATCTGGCTGACGGATTCCACGTCCATGTTGGAGAAGGGCTCGTCGAGCAGCAGCAACTCGGGGACGGGCAACAAAACGCGGGCGAGGGATGTGCGCTGGCGCATTCCCTGAGAGTACTGAGCGAGGGTACGCGTGAGCTCGGGGTCAAGTCCTACCTGCGTTAGAGCGTCGGCCGGCGTCAGGCAGGGACGGCCTGGGTAAAGTCCGGAGAAGTACTGCAAATTCTCGATCGCCGTGAGTTCGTCATACAGCATCGGCGCGTGGCTCATATAGCCGATGCGGTCGCGCGCATCGTGTGGTTCAAGGTCGCCGAACACTTTCACGGTTCCAAAGCTGGGGCGAATCAAGCCGGCGAGGATGCGCAGCAATGTGGATTTTCCGGCGCCATTTTCACCGATCAGCACATAGCATCGACCGGGCTCCAGATCAGCAGTCACCTGGCGAAGCGCGGCAAAGGAACCGAAGAGCTTCGAGACCTTGTCCAATCGGACGCAGACTGGCTGGGCGCCGGCGGAAGAACGGACGGCCTCGGATGCGGTTACGGTCATTCGATCAGTTGTCTGCGGTCGATTTGGCGGGTTGAACTGCAGGCGTGGCGGCATCAGCGCGAGGACTGCCGTTCGGCGCTGCCGTTGGCGCTGCTCCAGGCTGCGCCGGTGCGTACTTGCTCGCGCACTTGGCCTGCAGCACCGTTGCGTGGAACACTCCATCGCGCCCGTAAGAGCCTTCAGCCAGCGCCTGCGCATCGTCTTTGAATGTGTCCGGCGGCGGTTCTGAGCCCTTGTAGGTCACGTGCAAAAGTCGCCCGGAGGAGGCCTTGGGCGAGTGGCTTTCAAACTCGTTCAACACAAAATCAACATGAGGGCCGTTGTGCTCGATGGAACCTGGTTGGACAAATCCCTCCACGCGCAATTGGTTCTGGTAGGCCTTGTCTCCCATTCCACCGAGTTCGGCGATCGTCACGTAATAACTCTTGTTGGCTCCATAACCTGAGTATGCAAGCCAGCCAATGGTGCCGACAATCACGGCAACCGCAATCCCGATCCGTATGGTGTTTCCAGAGTTCTTCATAGTCTCACCCTAACGATACGAGCGGAAAGGGGGCGGGTCAACCAGTTGGCGCAACAGGTGTGATTTAAATCACATTTCGAACAGGCAGAAGGGGGAGGGCTCAAGCGGTTGGGGAATGAAGGCTTGCCGGCAGTTCAACGACGTGCCAGCTCTCACTTTTTCATTTTGCGGGTCAACCCCGGATGGGGTTCAGTCAAGTCCTCGGCAGTGAAATCAATTGAAGCGTCCTTCGGTACAACGGGCTTGTAGTGCGCCAGAATGGCCGGTGCCAGAATGAGTGCTAACCAGGCAATGCACAGCAGGAAATCAAGCATGTACGGGAACTCCTCTGAGATATGTGTGTAGGCAGTTCCGCTGGAACAGTGGGGGGTGAATCAGCTTGAGAGAACTCTACCGAGGAGGGTGACGCAGGGAAATATCTACTTGGTGGGATTGGGGATGGCGCAGCGGTAAGCCGCGACGGAGTGACGGTGGTTTATGGGATTTGCACCAAGGTACTGAGCGGCTCCGGGGATGCTCCGGTCAACCCTGGTTGTGATGGCAGGGTGCGTCGGTGTGGCACTCGGCAACAGGATCTGAATTCTCTTCGGCCTCAGACTGCGGGAACAGCGCGACAATCGCGGGGCAGGCGACCATGGTGACGAAGGCGAAGGCAACAATCAACTGATGCATCCCAGAGTCTCCCTGAAGATATCTGGCCCACCCCGGATTGATACGTCTGCACTTAGCGTCCGGGTGAAATCCTCGAAACACCGAAACCGGATATTGGTAATCAGCGCGGTGTCATTACTCTACGCTTTTCGCATGCTCAGTCAAGCATAAAATGCTGATTCTAATGGCTTTTGTGTAGACAATAGGTGGTAACCACTCTCCCCCAAAGGTGGCATGGCCGGGCTCGTCAAAACCAGCGATCAAGCTCCATTTCGGCTCAATTTTGCACTCAATCGTGGGCAGAATGAACGATTTCCCGCTGGACTGGCTCGTGGGAGGGCTCGAGAGCCGCAGCAGCGCGATCAAGCGCCTGCGTAAGGACCGCGAGTTGTTGAACAACGACCGAGGGATTCCTGGCGCTGATGGCCTCGTTGACTCCGGGAATGACCACGGCAGCGTAGCCGGTGTACTGGCCGGGGGCGTAGATGGTGTGCCGGTACCAGGGACGGTTGGGCAAACCAGCCTCAGACAGCAGGGCGGTCTCAGTTTGGCGCAATGCGCGGTTGAGTCTGGCGATGTCCCCGCTGGGCGCAATCTGCCGATTGTGAACTGCTTCGGCAGCTATCATGAACCGATTCGCGGCGGCCAGCGCGGGGCCAAAATCGAGCTCGGCGATTTTCTCATCGACGGCCCGCGTCGCCTGGTCTGTTGCATTCTCGGTTGGCGCCTCAGCGCGGCGCTTCGCCGTCTCGATGTACGCCGAAATGGAATGCGCATAGGCGACGTAGTCGTAGGGAAGAACCTCCGCATCTGCCATGCGCAGCGCTTCCAGGCCAAACACCCGAGCCATCTCCTGCAAATAGAGAAAATGCGGATCGGCATTTTGGGTGAACCATGCGTAGTTATCGAAGACGGAGTGGTACACGCCGTACGGACCCTCAGAGCCGATGTCTGTGGAGGGGACGCCTGCGTGTTGCAGAAAGGGCGTGAAGTCGCTGCCGGAACCGAGATCGCTGATGTCCACCTCGCCAGGCGGGGGTGGGTTATTGGAGGAGCGACGCGGGTCTGGGGTGCGGCGGAGCTCTTTCCACTGTGCGTACACCGAAGAACCCAGCGGGCTGGGAACGGACCGGGCGATGTCGCGGATGAATTGCTTTAGCGAAGGCACCGCGGCTGCAACGAACTCCGGCCCGGCAACGGCAACATCGGTGTTGAAGTAGGCCACGGCCCGGTCCAGCTGTGTGCCATGCTGCTCCACCCACTCGGTTGAGCCAATCAGTCCTTCTTCTTCGCCATCCCAACTGCAGAACAGGATGGTGCGTTGCGGGCGCCAGCCCTGCTTGAGCAGGACGCCGATGCCGTGCACGGATTCAAGCATCGCGGCTGTGCCGCTGTTGGGATCGGCTGCGCCGTAGGCCCAGGCGTCGCGGTGATTTCCGGCGATGACCCATTCGTCGGGGTAAATGGACCCCGGTATTCTTCCAATCACGTCCCAGATGATTCTGCGCTGATAGTCCTGCTGCGAGAAAAGGTGGGCCTTGACGGATCCGGCATCGGAAACCGCTCCCAGGTGATAGCGGAAAGGTAAAGCTCCCTGCCAGCCCTGTGGCACACCCTTGCCGGAGAGTGCTTTCAGAATTGGCGCTGCGTCGTGGTAGCTGATGGGAATGGAGACGATCTGGGGTTGATTGCCTTTGGGTGAAATGCGCGCCGAGTCCGGCAAGTCAAGCGTAGAGGCGACGCCGGGCGTTTCGGGATCGCCGGGATATTGGAAAAGAAACTGCACCGACCCGCGCTGGACGCCGGTTTCTGGACGCCAGGGGCCGTTGGGATACGCGTCGCCCTTGAAGTATCCGTCGTCCTGGGGATCGGAATAGATGAGCACTCCGACGGCACCTCGTTGCTGTGCGAGGTAGACCTTCACGCCGCGGAAGTTGGCGCCATAGCGGCAGATCACGATCTTGCCGTGAAGGTCAAGGTGCTGTGCGGCAAGGAAATCAAAGTCTTCGAGGCTGCCGTAGTTCGCGTAAACCACCTGGCCGGTCACATCCCCCGAAGCCGACGAGCCGTTGAAGGGCATCACAACGCGGGGATCGTCCTGGTAGGGATCTCCGAGGACGTGCTCGCGGGTGGGCCCTTTCATCAGCGAGTGACCGGCGTCGTCAAATGCCTCAACGCGGACAGCCTTGGGTTGATTCATCAAAACGCGATACGGAACGATCTCAGTCTCAAGTCCAGCCTGGCGGAACTTTTCTGCAACATATTCGGCCGTTTTGCGATCTTCCGGCGAGGAGGCCAGGTGCGGCTCGGCTGTCAGGATCTTCAAGTGCTGGCCCGCCAACTGGGCATCAGGGACAGCGAGGAATTTTGCCTCGAGTTTGGCTTGCGCAGTGAAGTCGGTATAGCCGAAGACAGTGGGGGCTGTGGATTGGGCCAGCGAGGATACAGGAAAAAGAGCAAGAAACAATAAGAGTAAAAGCGGGTTGCGGACGGTCATCATCATGTGGTCCTTTGGGGATGGACGCAAATCGCGGGAGCATGCAAACAAGACGGGCAAAATCGTCGTTTCAGCCCCAAAGCGACGCGGTGCGCGGAACAATGTCACAGCTTACACTAAAGCTGAGGACAGACGTCTTGAATGCCGACCGCAAGGTGAGTGAGGAATCCCAGAGCCTTGCCGTCGAGGAGGCCGCAGCGGCGACCGTCGCGTTTCCCGCAGAGCGCGAAGAGCGATTGCCCCAGGTGGTGCGCGCACTGCGGAATCCCAACTTCCGTCTGTTCTGGAGCGGAAATTTTCTTTCAAACATTGGCACCTGGATGCAGAACGTGGCACAGGGGTGGCTGGTGCTCACCATCACCAATTCTGCGTTCTGGCTGGGCGTTGTGGGGTTTGCCGGGTCGATTCCGTTTCTGATCTTCACGCTTTTTGGCGGGGTGGTGGCAGACAGGGTGAACAAGCGGAAGCTGTTGATTGTCACCCAGTCCGTGATGATGGTACTGGCGTTTGCCCTGGCCGCGCTGTCCTACTTCAAGATCATCACGGTGTGGGAGGTGGTGGTCCTGGCATTCTTGAACGGCATGGCGATGGCTATGAATGCACCCAGCTACCAGGCGCTAGTGCCTCGGCTGGTGCCGCGTGAAGACCTGACCAACGCCATCGCACTCAATTCCGCGCAGTTCAACATGTCCAGAATTCTGGGGCCCACACTGGGCGGTTATGCAATGGCGCTGGTGGGTGTGGCGGGAAACTTCTTCCTGAACGGGGTGAGCTTTCTCGCAGTCTTGTGGGCTCTCACGCGTATCGAGTATCCAGAGCAGCAGGCTTCGCATTACCCCGGTTTTCTCAACAGTCTTCGGCAGGGGTTTGCTTACCTGCACGGCAGAAAACAGATGCTCGTGCTGGTGTGGATGACGGCTGTGGCCAGTTTCTTGGGAATTCCCTTCATAACATTCATTCCATTTTTTGTGCGCGTGCAGTTGCACTCCGGCGAGACGGGGCTGGGCTGGCTGCTTGCGTCTTCGGGGCTGGGAGCCGTGCTTGGCGCGGTCACGGTGGCGGCGCGGGGAACGCTGCGCCACCGCGGGACGGTGGTCACCATTGGCGGCCTGGTTTTCTTTTCGGCAATTATCTCGTTCTGCTACTCGCACAGCTTTGTGCTGTCACAGTGCCTGCTGCTGGCCGAGGGATTCAGCGCAATCCTCATGATCTCCTCGTTCAACGTGGCCATCCAGCACTTGTCGTCAGACGAGATGCGCGGCCGGGTGATGAGCATTTACGCCACCAGCTTTCTGGGCCTGCCGCCGCTGGGAGCGCTGCTCGCGGGCGAGATGTCGCGCCACATCCCCACCGGCCATGTGCTTGCCTTGATGGCGGGCACGGCGGGGATTCTCTTCATGGGGACTTATGCCTTCTCAAGGCCGCTTCGGGAACTGGACTGAGCCACCTGCGGTGGGGCAGCCGCCTTCGGCTTTTGGATCGAACAGTGTTGGCCTCCCACCCATGCGACAAAAACAGGAACGTCGGATGGACGGGGCAGCCGGCCTGGATCAAACCCTTATCTGCTCAGCTTCTTCGCGCCGCAAACCAGCCAGGCGCGTGGTCTCCAGTTCGCCACGGTAAAACATATTGAAGGTGTCAAAGGGGATCAGGCGCTTTCCGTCTGGGTGAGCAATGTGAATGCAGCTCTTCTTCACGCTGCGCACGTCGAAGGCTTCGGCATCAATGAATTGGACGATCAAGATCCGAAAGAGATTCTTGTAGCCAAGATTCTTGGGGATGAGCACTTTGGGCAGGCAGCAGAGCAGTTCCTTGAGCGTGGATGCCTGCGAGCGTGGCGAGTGATTGGTCGCGTAGAGCTTGAAGATATGATCGCGCAAGCCTGCCTCCTGTTCATAAATGATTGTGTTTTTGGCGCCGTCGATCAGGACTTCAGGTGGGATCATGCCGGTGAGCGGAACTATCTTTGAACCGAGTTTGAGCGCATAGGCCATGGCCAGCGCATCAGGGTGACAGGGGACGGGAATCAGGTCCTCGGGGCGAAACACGTCGGTTTGCTCGAGGATGCGACGGCGCACCTCGGTCAGAGTCAAACGGTGTTGCGCGGAGTTGAAGCCCTGCACGCGCCCGGCCTGCTGCACAGGTTGAAATGTCACTCCGCGCACGGCCGGCTGCTTGAGAGCAAAGTCCACAATCTCGCCGAGTTCGCCATCGTTAACGCCGCGTTCTACGGTGACGACGAGTGTTGTCGAGATGCCCAGCTTGTTCAGCCGCTCCAAAGCCTTCTCGCGGATCGAGCGCAAGTCTGCACCACGCAGCTGCATCAACGGCTCGCGCTTCAGCGAGTCAAATTGCAGGTAGATTTCGAACTGCGGCATGAAGTCGGCGAGGCGCTTGGCAAACTCTTCATCCTGCGCGATGCGAATGCCGTTGGTGTTGACCATCAGGTGGCGGATGGGCCGCTCCTTGCACATTTCAAGGATGCGGAAGAAATCCGGGTGCAGCGTGGGCTCGCCGCCGGAGATCTGCACGACGTCGGGCTCCTTCTCATTGCGCACAACGCAATCGAGCATGGCCGCAATCTGCTCGAGTGTGCGGAACTCCGTGCGGTGCTGGCCACTGCCTGCGTAGCAAATGGGACAGGTCAGGTTGCAGGCGTCGCAGATCTCCACCAGGGTGAGGCAACTGTGCTGTTCATGGTCCGGACAGAGTCCGCAATCGTAGGGGCAGCCCCATTTCACAGGCGTGTTGTAGACCATGGGCTGCTCGGGGGTTTTGATAAACACTTCGCGCGAGCGTCGATAGTAGTCCACGTCGTCGGCAACAAGCACCCGAGCATGGCCATGCTGCGGGCAGCGTTTCAGCATCCACACCTTGCCGTCTTCAAAGACAATTTTGGCGTCGACGCGGCGGTAACAGGTGGAGCAGATGGAGATGGCCACGTCGTAGAAGAGGTAGGGACGAAGTTTCTCAGTCATTAGGCCCTCTTATGTCGAATCGCTTTGGGGCGAACGCCGCTGCAAGGTCTCGACTACTCTATCGGTGCCCATAGAATATGCTGTTGGCCAGTTTGGAGCCGACGGCCGAAGCGATCCAACTTTGTACGTTGCGATCTTTCCAAACATCTGCGGAGGAGTCAGGAGAGCCATAGTATGTTACCGAATACACCGCCCCCGTTTCATGCCAAGCCAACTCTCCATCTGGTTTTGTCAACGTTGCCGAGATTGAAATCTTGAAAGGCAATGCCCTTTTCTCGATTCTGTAGGGCAACATGCTCTCACTGAGGACCGAGACGTGCAGCACCGACTCGGCAACTCCAGCTTCCTTTTCAGAAGCTGCGGCGACTCGGGTTTCAGAGGTCAGATAGTTGATATAGATTGCAACCATCGAGGCGAAGTCGGATGGATCAAGATGGTGCGACTCGGAGACATTCTCTGCTTCGACCCGAATGCGCTGAACTCCATGCAAGTCGAGTCCTGGCGGGGGGTGATAGGGCGGTGGCGGCAGAAAGCACGCCCCGCACGCCAGAATTCCAATTGCACAGGCGAGTGTCACAAGTTTCTTGCCAAGCATGTTCGAATTCTACTCCGGATACTGCATTTACCTGGCTTCCGGGTCTTACGGGTTAGCGTCATGATCGATTTCGTGCTTGTCATCGGCTGTTTGCTGCGATGCTTGCTGTTTGCGCTTTGAGCTGCCAGCGATTGCCACGATAATCCATACGATGACGGTTACGAACAGCGCCAGCCCTGAGATCAGTGAGCCTCCGAGCCCGGCAAACATGATGACGATGTAGACATTCTGCCGGCCCGGGCTCTCTGAGGAGATAGCTGAAGTCACTCCGCACAGTCCAAGGGAAACGACAAAGACGATCGCCAGCACGGTGATGACCTTGGCAATGGTGAATACTTTACCGCGCGGTCCGGTAATGATTCCCATTCGTGTCAGAGTTTAGTGATCGTCGGGCTTGGTTTCATCCTTCTCTTCAAGCAATTGTTGCGGCGCTGCTTCTTTTGGGCTGAAGCTTCTGATCACGGCCACGAGGATCCAAAGAACGGTGGTAATCACCAAACCGATTGCGGAGAGAATCATCATGACAATCGAGACGCCATCGAGCGGGCCGATGCCGAATTCTTGAGTGCTCTTGCCGATGCCTTTGGCGGCGAGCGCGTAGTCCAGGCCGCAGAGTCCCACTCCGACCAGGAAGGAAACAGTAAAGAAGATCGTAACCTTGGCAAACGCGGATGTCTTAGATTTTGACTGTGTCATGCAATCCCTTCCACGGTCGAATTTCATCCAGAATCAGCAAAAGAAGTCCGCACACGCAACTCCATTGAATCAGGTTCATGCCATGAATCAAGGGCTGCGGTTTGAGAAAGTCAATGACCAGCCGCCAGGTCAGATAGCCTCCCAGAAAAATGCGGAAACGGGCGCCTTCAGGAAGTTTGACGCGAGTGCTCACGATCAAGCCGAGCAGAATGAGGAAGAGAATCTCGTAGACCTGCACGGGATGGCGGCCAATACCGTCACCCAGGTCCACAGCCCAGGGCAGGCTGGTTGGTTTGCCAAAGGTGTCGTCGGCCAGCCCGGCTAACAGGCAGCCGATACGGCCGACGGCGATGCCTACGCATAGCGGCAGTGCAAACAGGTCGCCGGTACGGCGATGGAGGTCGATGAAACGTTTGGTGATCTCGACGCCCAGCCATCCGCCTAGAAGACCGCCGACAATCGTTTTGCCGCCCGGCGACAACAGCAGCATCATCAAACGGCCGGATCGCCAGGCTGCTTCAATGGTCGGCCCCTGCTCGGCGAGTCCCAGCAATCGGCTTCCCAGCAGAGCGCCCACGGCTGCGGCCGCCAGCACGGTCCAACGTTGCGGCTCGGCCACCACATCTCCCTGGCGTTCGCGAAGGTGGCGAAACACGCCATAACCCGCAGCGTAGGCCAGGGTTTCAAACACCGGATGCCAAACCGGGTGGGAACCGATGGGAATCATGGGGGAAGTATAGCGGGACCTGCGAAGGTAGCGCGCACGAAAGCGGCGAATGTGAGAGTGTCCGTTCGGTTTCCCACCCTTTCCGCGAAAACGCGGAGAGGATGGGAAACCCTGCCACCTGCGGTGGTGCAGCCGCCTTCGGCTCTTGGATTGAACAGTGTTGGCTTCCCACCGATGCGACAAAAACAAGAACCTCGCATGGATCGAGCACACAGCAAGCTTGATGGAGCTACGCCACGGGCTGGGCGCAGTGAGCGCAGCGTTTCGCAGCAAGGGGAATCTCACTCAGGCACTCGGGGCAGGCCTTGGTGGCTGGCGGCGCATCCGGGACGGGCTTATGGAACCGGGCCATCAGCGTGTTCAAGGGAAGAACGACGCAGAAATAAACGACCGTGGCGACAATCAGGAACTGCACGGATGCGGTTAGGAAATTGCCCACTCGGATGTCGGTTCCATTCAGCGTATAAACCACATTGCTGAAGTCGGGCTTGCCCACGACCGCCGCGATCAGCTGGCCCAGCACATCCTTGGTGAACGACGTGATTACCGAATTGAAGGCTGCGCCCAGAACAACGGCCACTGCCAGGTCGACAACGTTTCCACGCAGAACAAAATCTCGAAGTCCCTTCAGCATACTGTTCTCCAATCAATCCCATGGGGAAGATGAACTTTGATCGATTGCACAAGGCCAATCGAAGGTTCCGCACCATGGTACACGGGCGCAATTCAATCATGGTAACCCGGCGGTATTAGATGACACGTTCTAGAGCGGATAAAGCCAGAAAAAGATGGCCAGAGCCAGGATCATGAGTTCGGAGTAGAGCAGGATGAGAACGCCGGCGTGGTAAAGGCTCCATTTGCGCGTCAGGCAGCGCGCGGTTTCAACCATGCCCCATGCGGCAATCGGAACCATCAGGATCTGGCAAGGGGAAGCGTGCAGGGAGTCTTTGCCTGGAAAGCCTTCAAGACGCAGGCTTGCCAACAGAGCGCCGAGCGACAAAAAGATTCCGCGTAAAAGCGACTTGGTGCGCAGGCGGAAGATGGAGAGGCGAGGAGCCACCCTCTTACTGTAGTGTGCCTGGCTTCAGCTAGCCACGAGCTCCATCTGTTTCAGCGATTCCGTATAAGGTGCGCGAAGCACGCCACGTTCAGTAATGATGGCCGTGACATACTTCGCCGGAGTCACGTCGAATGCCGGGTTGCAGATGCCCACGCCATTTGGAGTAAGCTGCTTGCCTCCGTGATGCGTGACTTCAAAAGGCGAACGCTCTTCAATGGGAATGGCGTCGCCGGTTTCAGTTGCCAGGTCGATGGTGGACCACGGGGCGGCCACGTAGAAGGGAATGCCGTGCTCTTTAGCCAGGATGGCCACGTTGTACGTGCCGATCTTGTTGGCCGTGTCGCCATTGGCCGCAATGCGGTCTGCGCCAACAACAACGGCCTGGATACGGCCGGCGCGCATCAGGCTTGCGGCCATGTTGTCGCAAATCACCGTTGTTGGGATATTGTCGGCCATCAGCTCCCAGGCTGTCAGTCGGGCGCCTTGAAGGAAGGGCCGCGTTTCGTCGGCGAAAACATGGATATGCTTGCCCTGTTCCACAGCGGCGCGGATCACGCCAAGAGCGGTGCCGTAGCCGCAGGTGGCAAGTGCCCCGGCGTTGCAATGGGTGAGAACGCTGCCCTCAGCGGGTAGTAGCTCACCGCCAAATGCGCCGAGGGTGTGGCAGTTCGCGATGTCTTCTTCATACATGGCATGGGCTTCGGCCAAGATTCTTTCCTTCACCTTGTCGAGGGTCGCGTCCTCTTCGACGAGCTCAGCGAACAGTTTCTTCATGCGATCGATGGCCCAGAAAAGATTGACAGCAGTTGGCCGTGTTGAGGCCAGGCCGGCGCAAATCTGTTCGAATTCCGGCGCAAAGAGACTGGTGGTGGGGGCGGCGGTGCGCAACGCGCCCAGTGCAACTCCATAGGCCGCAGACACGCCGATGGCAGGCGCGCCGCGGACGACCATGGTGACAATCGCCTCGGCTACCTGCTTGTAGGTAGTCGCGAGTATAAAGCTCTCTTCGAGAGGGAGCTTGGTCTGATCGATGAAGCGGACGCCTTCGGGGGTCCATGCCAGGGTGGGAATCATGCTTCTCCAGTGTAAACGGGGAAGAAAGGGCGCCGGCCTGAGATTGGGCGCAAGAGCCGGGCGGCACGCGGATGAAAACCTTTTCATATTTTGCTGGACTTGCCTCCGGCCTGCTGGTTAGAGTGGTTTGGTTGCTCAAAGACCAATGGGAATGAACGTAAAAGTCTCAAGGAGCCGGCCGTGTTGAACCTGACGTCAGTCGATTGGCTGATCATGCTGCTGTACTTTGTGTTTGTGCTGGGCATCGGCTTCGCGCTCAAGCGCTACATGAAGACCAGCAAGGACTTTTTCCAGGCAGGGCGTGCTTTGCCCGCCTGGATCTGCGGCCTGGCCTTCATCAGTGCAAACCTGGGAGCGCAGGAAGTGATTGGCATGGGCGCTTCGGGGGCCAAGTACGGCCTTGAGACCGCTCACTTCTACGGCATCGGCGCAATCCCGGCCATGATTTTTGTGGGCATCTTCATGATGCCGTTTTATTACGGCTCCAAGGCGCGCTCGGTACCTGAGTTTCTGCGCATGCGCTTCGACGAAAAGACACGCGCTCTGAATGCCTGCTCGTTTGCCGTGATGACGGTGTTCAGTTCCGGGATCTCGATGTATGCGATGGCGCGGTTGATTCAGGCGCTGCACGTATTTAATGGGCTGTTCAACGCGCTGGGCTGGAATCCTGATGGAATCTTTACTTTTTCCATTTGCCTCTCGGCGCTTATTGTGCTTCTCTACATTTTCCTCGGCGGCTTGACGAGCGCAATTTACAACGAGGTGCTGCAGTTCTTTCTGATCATTGCCGGGTTCCTGCCGCTGGTGCTGATCGGGCTGCGCAAAATCGGCGGCTGGAGCGGGCTCAAGGCATCCGTGCCGATGCAATACATGCATGAGTGGAAGGGCGTGGCGCATGCCAGCACCAACCCCATGGGTATCGAGATCATCGGGCTGGGCATGGGCCTTGGCTTTGTCCTCGGCTCTGGGTACTGGTGCACCGACTTCCTTGTGATTCAGACGGCCATGGCTTCAAAGAATATGGAATCGGCGCGGCGCGTGCCGCTGATTGCGGCGATTCCGAAGATGGTGTTTCCGTTCCTGGTGATCCTGCCGGGCCTGATCGCGATTGGACTGCCCACGCCGCACACCACAACCGTGGTCAGCACAGTGAATGGCGCCATCATTCACGAAACCACGGTGGTTTCGCCTCAGGTTGAACAGGGCAGGGGATTGGTGCCCGCCAAAATCAACCCGGTGACTGGAAAGCCCATGCTGACCGCGAGCGGCGAGCCGCTGCTTGACTACGACATGGCTACCCCCAACATGCTGCTGCATTTCTTCCCGACGGGGATTCTTGGGCTTGGTCTGACGGCGCTGCTGGCCAGCTTTATGAGCGGCATGGCCGGCAACGTGACGGCATTCAACACTGTCTTCACTTACGACCTGTACCAGTCCTACATTCACAAGGGCGGCAGCGACAAGCATTACATGGCGGTGGGCCGATGGGCGACGGTGGGCGGCATCCTGCTTTCAATCGCCACGGCGTATGCGGCCATCAACTTCAACAACATCATGGACACGCTGCAACTGGTGTTCAGCTTTGTGAATGCGCCCTTGTTTGCGACCTTCCTGCTGGGCATGTTCTGGAAGCGCGCAACCGGCCACGCTGCATTTACCGGGCTGATTGCAGGCACGGCCACGGCCATGCTGCATCATGGGCTCACTCTGCCCATCGAGGCGCGCCCCGGCATCCATGGTGGATGGATTACGGCGCTGCATCACTACCCCAGCGACATGGCGCAGAACTTCTGGACGGCAATCTTTGCCTTTGGCGCCAACTTCGTGGTCACCGTGATTGTGAGTTACTGCACCAAGGCGCGTCCTGAATCGGAACTGGTGGGACTGGTGCATTCGCTCACGCCCAAGCCCGATCGCGCGCACATTGTCTGGTGGAAGAAGCCCGAAGCTCTGGCTGTGGCCGTGCTGCTGGGCGCGATTGCGTTGAACATATTCTTTTACTGAGTGCAGGAGGCGGCGATGAGTCTCGATTTGCGGATTCCGATGGGAATGATGTTTACGCTGGTGGGGGTGATCCTTGCGGCGTTTGGTTTGGCCACCAATGGCAACCAGAAACTCTATGCGCCCAGTCTCGGCATCAATGCGAATCTCTGGTGGGGCCTGGTCCTGCTGGCCTTTGGTCTTACCATGCTTCTGCTGGGCAGGCGCAGCCAGAAACGGCTGGCCAAGCTACCGCCAGAACCGGCGGATGGGGATGCCCGGCGAGGGCATTGAGAGCATAGAACCAGTGAACCTGTGAGTAAGTGAGCCGGTGAATTAGTGAATGAGTGAGCAGGCGAGCAGGGAAGCGGGCCGCCCGCTTTACTCCGGCTTAACACTGAAGCGCATTGTGCGGTAGTCGAAGGTATACGAGCGCAGCTGGTCAAGGACATCCAGACCTAGCAATCCGTAGACATCGTCGAGGGCTGCGGAACCGAGCGGCTGTGTGAGCACCTGGATGTAGTGCACGTCAACTGCGTCGGGGCCGATCGCGAATGGCACAGTCTCTGCAACAAAGGCCGGTTGCGGCGCACTGTTCTGCTGGCCGGGGAGCGAAAACAGCTCCATCTTCTGCCCGGTGAAATCGGCGGCGTGCTCGTCATAATAACGGGACGTAAGGTAGGTCTGCTGACTGCCCGCATCCACCACGTACATGCGCTCCTTGCCTGCATCCCCAAGCGCGAGAATCATCTGATCGCCGTCCAGAAAAAAGCGCGCGCCGGGCAGGGGATGGTCGACTATTTCTTTCTCTCCATTCGTTCCTGGTGTTTCGGATGGCGCATTGGCCTGTTGGAGTTTGAAGGGCACAACATCGATGGTGTCGTCCGCGGAGATGGTCAGGCTGCCCAAGGCGGACAGCGCCGGGTATCCCAGCACACCCTCCACCTGGAAGTGCGACCGCGGAAAGAAGTAGTCGGCGTCTTCAAACACAAAGGCCGTCATGTTGCGGAAGGTGATGCGTCCGCCGATGGTGAAGCGGGGAATCACCGTGACGTGGACCTGCATGGGGTGGCCGGTCAGCGTGTGAATGGTTGCCGACTGATCTGAAACGGTGAGGCCTGCCTCCCTGGCAAGGGAACGGGCAATCAGGTTGAATGGCGCCGTGGGATCAAGCATGAAGCTATGGGGACGCGCATCGACATACACCGGCAGTTCAGTCACGCCGAGGGGGTTCTTGTCTACCTGGAGATGGAAAAGGTCATACGGCTCCACGGTCATCGGGGGATTTGACGCTGCCAATGGCAGCAGCTTGACGGGAAGCTCAATCTCATCTTGCTCGTCAGGGCTCAGGTGGTCTTTCAGCCGGCTTTCAAGGCTCTGATATGCCTTGGCTGCGTTGGCCAGGTCGCCGGCGCGCAGGTAGTCCTCTGCAAGCGTTTTGCGGAGCAACTTTTCATGTGCCGTGTTCCCGCTTGCAGTGACCTTGTCAATGAGCGGCTCGAGCAACTCGATGGATCCTTTAAGGTCGTTGTTGCGGTTGGCAAGAATGCCGCGATAGAACTGAGCTTCATCGGGCGGCAACTGGCTCAGTTGCGACTCGACGCGGAGAAACTGGTGGTCGGCCAGCAGATTCTGCAGACGGACGTCGGTGTCCAGGCCGCTGGTGACGCCGGTGTGTACCTGTTCGCCTGCGCCCGGCTGCTGAGGGCCCGGGGCGGGCGGAGGCGCTTGCTGAGCCCACAGTACAGCTGAGCCCAGGGTCAACAGGCCACCTGCAAGAGCGGCTGCAACACGCCCAGCTTGCATCGTTTCCACTCTGTGTAAGCTGCTCATGCTCAATAGAACGTTATCAGATTCGGTCTGCAGGAATTCCATCTCACGTTCCTAAGCCGCTCAATTGTGGAAGCTTATCCTTGCTGACTCGGAATTTGAGACAGTCATAACGAATAGGCCGGTACACTTGAGCATAACCATGAAGCGGCGAACGATTAAACATTACGAGATTCAGCGCAAGTTGGGCGCAGGCGGCAGCGGGGTCGTCTACCTGGCTAACGACACATTGTTGCAGCGTCCGGTGGTGCTGAAGATTCTGCGCACAGGATTGCTCTCTGCCGAGCAGATGCGATCCACGGTGCTGCGCGAAGCGCGGCTTGCCTCGGCCATTGAGCATCCGAATGTCTGCGGAATCTACGAGGTGGGCGAAAACGGCGACGAAGGCTTTATCGTGATGCAATACGTGCCCGGCGAGTCGCTTGACAAGTTGATTGAGCGCGGACCGGCAAGTTTGCAACTGGTCCTTTCGGTGGGCATTCAAATCGCTGATGGCCTGCAGGCTGCACATGCGCTGGGAATCTTTCATCGCGACTTGAAGCCGCAGAACGTGATGCTGACTGATGGCGGCCTGGTGAAGATTCTGGATTTCGGCCTGGCGCGGCGATTGCGCCCTGAAGACGCAAACTTCGATCCCTCCACGCCGGGATTGGCCAAGGATGCATCGATGGCTGCCACCTACACCGCGCGCGGTGGGACCATCCGCTACATGGCGCCGGAACAGTTTGTCACCGGGCAGTCGAGCGTGCAGTCGGATGTGTGGGCACTGGGCGTGATCCTGTATGAACTGGCGAGCGGAAGGCACCCGTTTGTGCGGCCGGAAGCTGAAGATTTTCAGGCCATTCGCGCCATCCAGTTCCAGGAGCCGGAAGATTTGAGCGTCATGTTTCCCGGCATTTCAATCGAATTGAAAAGCGTGATCGCGGCTTGCCTCGCCAAGAATCCCGGTTCGCGTTATACCTCTGCCGCCGAGGTGCGTGAAGCGTTGAAGACCATGATGAAGGCGCTGCAAATTGAGACAGGCATCATCCCTGGCGACGCAGCGGCCAACCTGCCTACCACGGGTGCGGAAGCAGAAAAGCGAAATACGGGATTGCTTTCAATGCTTGCGGAGCGGTTCCGCGAGTCGGCGGTGGACCGTGCCCGGCAGAATTCGCTGGTCGTGCTGCCGTTTACAAATCTAGGCGAAGCCGCGGTGGCTCCTTTGTACGGGTTTGCACTCGCCGATGCAATTGCGGCGCGGCTGGCGCGCATTCCTTCCCTGGTCATCCGGCCATCGAGCACGCTGATGCGGCTGCCCATCGCGCAGATGGACCCACTTTCAGTTGGGCAACGGCTGTTGGTTTCGTTCGTCCTGGCGGGAAGTTTCTTCCGCTCGGAACATGGATTCGATCTGAACTGGCAACTGCTCGATGTGCACACGCAAAGTGTGCGGGCGGGCGGCGCAATTCGCGTGGCGTCTTTGGATCTGATTGCAGTGCAAACGGAGATTTCGAACGAGGTATTTGCGGCGCTGCACGGCTTGAGCGCCGGTGACCAGATCGATGCGCCACGCGCAGGAACAAGAGAATCCTCGTTGCCCGGTCCTGTGAGCGAAGAGTACCTGCAGGCGCGCGCGTTGCTGAGCTCGTTCATGGTGCGGACCGGGGCTCGTGGCGACCTTGACAGGGCGCATTCACTGTTTACGCATGTCACCACCACCGATCCTGAGTTTGCGGCGGGATGGTGCGGGCTGGGCATTGCCGAACTACAATACGTTCGTCATGGATTTGGCGGGCAGATTCACGTCATGCATGCGCGCCGCGATTTTGACGAAGCACTCAAGTTGGACCCTATGTCGACCGAGGCTAACCTCTATCGGATTTACATGCTTCTATCACGCGGAGAGAAGGAATCGGCACGGCATGGTGTTGCCAACCTGCTTGCCAGCGCGGCAAACGACTGGAATGTGCACATGGTGGCTGGACTCGCGCTCCGTGGCGACGGGATGTACGACGAGGCATTGCTTGAATTCAGCCGCGCGCTCAAGTTGAATCCTGCCAATGCGCCGATTCTCTACAACCATCGAGCCCGCGTTTATCACTATCAGAATCAAATCGAGCTGGCCGGCGATGAGCTGGACAAGGGCCTGGCGCTTGAGCCGCGCCACCCTCTGTTGCGCACGTCGGCGGGATACCAGCAGATGCGCCTCGGCAACCTGACCGCGGCCATCGAAATTCTTGAGGGGGTGGTTCGCGATGACGACTCATTGCGCATCGCCGTGCCAACTCTCGCGTTGTGCTATGTTCAGGCGGCCCAGCGCGAACGGGCTGCCGCGCTGCTGAAGGATGACACCCTGGCCGCCGCTGAAGCCGACAGTGAAATGGCGTATCGATTGGCTACTTATTTTGCGGTTGAGGGCGATTCCAGCGAGGCATTGCACTGGTTGCGGAGGGCCATCTACCTGGGAAACGAGAATTATCCATGGTTCCAGAAGAATCCGGCATGGAATCATTTGCGCACCAATGCCGACTTCGAACGAATTCTTGAAGATTTGAAAAAGGGATTCCGCAAGAACCAGAAGACGTGGAAGCGCTTGTTGGAGCAAGTGCCGCCGGATGGTGAGTAGGTCTCGAGTTCCAGAGGCCAGCCGGCGCTAGGGAAATCAGGAGGCATGAATGAAAACATTCTTGTTGAGTGCGGCTTTTCTGGCGCTGCAAATCGCCACAGCGCAGGCTCCAACCGGTGAAAGCAATCCTTTGGCAACTTCGCGCGCATTTCGTTACGAAGACATGGTTGTTCGATCCACACCGAATGGCGGCGAAGGGCGAAGAGTGTTTACCGGCACGCTGCCTACCGGTGAGGCCGTGGGTGCGCACGAGACCACGCAGCCGGTGGACGCCGCGCCAAGCGCACTGCACAAGATTCAGCACTCAGAATTGATCGTGGTTCAGCAGGGCACTGTGGAGTTTCATCATGACGGCAAGGTGGAGCGCGTCACTGCGGGTGGAATCCTGTATGTGGCGATTGGGACCGAACATTTTGTGCAGAATGGCGGCGATATTCCGGCGAAATATGTCGTGATCCAAATTGGCGGCGATACAAAGGAGTAGCCGGCTACACCGGTTCCGTGAGCCATCGTAGGGCGTTTGCAATAAAGCGTTGCAGCAGCACCGGATGCATATCGACAATGCGGTGCATCACAATTCGCGAGGCGCCGACCTTTGCGGTCAAGGTTCCCGCGCCGATGTTACGGTCGTGGTCGCGGCTGTAAGCGGCCACAATGTCAACGTCGGGACCGTCGACCATCCAGCCATTGGAACCGCCTCCCTTGACCTGGTAGTGGATGCTCATCGCCTGATCCACCGGCATTCCGTCGTAGAGCGGGTGCTTGCGCACAAAGTACCACGAGCCCATCCATGAAGCCCGGGAAATGCCCACCATGCCGTTGAACTGAAATGCATTCATGGCGGCCAGTTGCTTTGCCACACCAATCGATTGCCCATCTGTCGGCGTCACTGCCAGCAATGGGGTGCCTGCGCGTACCGCGGCCAACACATCCGGCCCAAGCGTGGATTCAGCCAACGGGCCCGGTCCGGGCTTGTAGGCTCCTTCAGCATCGACAGCGAGATTCTTCGATGCCTCGGGTGCCCCGCCGGAGCCGACGATTACGTCGTATTGCTTTTGCGCGTCGAAGCGCTCCACTGTTGCGTTGGGAATTGCGGCCAGGCAGGCTTCAATAGCCGGCGCAACATCGGCCATTCCAATGCGCAACGGGCCAAGCGCAGCCGGCGAAACATCCACAACCAGAAGCGTGCACTCGTGGGTTGCTGCTGCGCGGCCACTGAGCGCGAGGCTGGTTCGCCAAGCACCCGCCTTGGTCAACGGCGGTGTCCGAAGGTTTTCTTTCACCAGGTAGGAGAGACGATCGCGTTCAAATGTCGGTGCAGCGAAACTCCCGATGGTTTTTTCCGGCAGCTCCGGACCCGTGAGTGTGAACGTTGCTGACCCGTCGACCGGTGCGTTGCTGTCGTTCAGCAGATAGATATCGAATGCCGCCGCATCACCCTTCTTCAGCACCAGGTTGCGCTGTTTGGCCACAGGGCGTATGGCTTGCAGGCTGTCGGCAATGCTGCGAGGATCGGCCTTGAAATCGCGAAAGTTGTCCACGAGCCCGGAGTGATTCTCCATCGCTGTCGATTCCCATCCGCTGATGGCGGCCATATCGTTTTCATCGCAGATGCGGACGTTCTCAATGAACTGACCCCAGGACTCGTATGCGCGGCGGCCGATGGAGAGAAATAGCTTCTCGGCGGTTGGGAAGGCGATTCGAAATCCCCAACGGTCGAGGAACTTTTCATACGCAGCGAGAATTTCCTGATGATCGAGCTTGTCGTAGCTGCGGCCGCCATGCCTGGCAATCTGGGCTAGGACGCTGGTGTGATTATCCAGTGATGCGGCGCCCTTCATCTCGCCCCATTCCACGATCTCGCCTTCGATTGAACTTCGGTAGTAGAAGTCGGCCGGCGAGTTGTAATAGGTGTCCTGCCACACGTCTGAGAAGTGCCCCGTGTGATCGACCCACCAGCCGCCCGCACCGCCGTCGACGGTGGCTTTAGGTCCCGACTTGTGAGTCTCGGCGCTATACGGCTCCGCCCATGCCTGTGGTGAACGCATGGTAAAACCATCGTTCCCAACAATCGTTCTGCTGGGGTCTTCAGCCTTCATCATGGCAAATAGGCGCGCAACGTCGGGGCTCTGTGGATCGAGGGTCGTCTCATTTTGGATGATGTAGTGCACCACCGATGGATGACTGCGGTGGACGCGAATCATGCCGCGGATCTTCGCTTCCATGTAGCGCCTTGAACTGTCGTTACCATTTATCACGGGCATCAACGCCTGGCTGCCTCCCCCGGGCTCCATGCAGCGCAGCAGGCCAAGCCGGTCCTGCACGTAGAGAACATCCTCTTTGGCGAGGTTGCGATGGAAGTTGAGGCAATTCAGATTCAGCTGCCTGGCGACGCGCACCTCTTTTTCCGCGAACTCTGGCGTGGGAAATAGTCCGTTCAGCGCCCAGAAGCCCCATGAAATCGCCGTGTAGATGCGGATGCGCCGGCCATTGAGGCGGATCAACGCATCCTTGCCCAGACCATCCACGGCAATCCACCGGAACCCGAAGTCAACTTCGCGCGCTTCGGTGGCAATCTTGTCGTGTCCGATAAACTCAGCGCGCAAGCGATAGACGCGCGGCGTTTCCAGATCCCAGATCGCAGCGGCCTCCGCTCTGAGCGGGCTTTGAAACTCGCCCGTTGTTCCTGCCGAAATGGTCGCAGGCACGTCGACATTGGCAAGCACATGCCCGCCGGCAGCGACAACCGAGAACCGCACCGTTCCGCGAACATCTTGCCGGGAATTGTTTTCAACGGACGCATGCGCGGTAATCTGCTTCGGAACCGGGGTGTTCAGCGCCCATACGTCGGCAAATCGCACGTCGGAGTGCGCGCTGAGAACCATGCCGCGATCGAGACCGCCAAAGCCATGGCTCTTTTGGAATTCCATCCCGCCCCAGTTCATGCGATTGCCGTCGACCCAGTCGAGCCGGCCACCGGGATTGGTGATGCGAATTGCTAGCTGAGTCGCCTGCCCCGGATGGGCAGTTTTGGTCAGATCGCATTCAAATGGGAGTTCCTCCATGATGGAGTAACCCACGAGCTGTCGATTCAGATAGACTTCAGCGCGCTGCCTCGCGCCGCGGATGTGCAGGAAGATGCGCTTCCCAGCAAACGATGCGGGAATCTGAATCTCCTGCCACCACCAGGAGACGCCGTAATATGCGCCGTTCTTGACTTCCGGATCGCTGGTCTCGAACTTGTACTCATCCTTGTAAGGCCTGAAGCCGTCGATGCCCCAGAAGAATTGCTCTACGGTGGCGGGAAGGGTGACAGGGACTCCCAGCGCACCGGATAGAGCACTCCAACCTCCCGTTGGTGGATTCACAGGAAGTTTTTCAAGGTGCACGTCGTCGGGCAGGTAGATGGTGTCGTCTTTCCAGGCTGCCTTTTGGTCAGGCCACATCCGCCAGTCTGCGTCAGGAACCGAGATTTCGCAGTCGCTGAAGCGCACATGCCGGGCATCGCCATTCAGAATGGGCTGGGCATGCGCCGGTAAAGACGCCCAAAGCAATTTCTTGTCGAGCGCTGTCGCTGCTCCCAGAACGCTTGCGTTGCTCAGGAACGATCGGCGATCCATGGCATCCCCCGGATGATTATATTGTTCATCCGGGAAGGCGCGATGCGACCTACTGGGAGTTGAGAACCGGCCTCATGTTGTTCAAGTCCACCGGTACAGACACATGCTCATGGGCGATGAGCCACACGCCGTTGACCTTCTGGTAGCCATCGGTCACGCGAACGGTGATTTCGAACTTCTTCCCATCTCTCTGTGTCAAAATGCCATGCTGAATGCTGTGGCTGTAAGCAACATTGCCGCCGACAGTCACGCTGAGGTCGGTCAAGGTGAAGTCGGTTGGACCGGGGAAGGATGCAAAGAAATCCTGCCAGTCCTTTTGGTAAGCCGCCCAGCCGTTGTATTGCCTCGGCGGAGCCGCATCGAAAACGATGAGGTTGTCGCCCGGCGTGTACAAGGCCATGATCGAGTTCACGTCCTTGGCGTTGAAGGCGGCTGTGAACTTACCTTCCAATGCCTGGATGGCGGCTTGATCCTGCGCGGTCGTATCCGGCGGCGGTGGCGGGGCGCAGCCGGCGCAACCCAGAACCAGGGCGGCCATAAGAAGACCTCTCATTCTCATCATGCAAGCTTTCCTCCGGGGAATTTGAGTCGCGGCGGGGAACCGCTGTCGCTTGATTTGATGCGGGCAGTCGCAGCATTGTCAAGAAATTCAATACATCGCCGGTTCCGGAGCTTGAGAGGACGCCCGTCAGCGGCTAAAGCCCGGACTGGCTATGCGGCTTTTGTGGCACGGCTGAAGCCGTGCCCCTTCAAGTCAAATTCAAACGAATCCACTTGCAAATAGTGCTGCCCTAATTCTCCTCAACAATTTCCAGGTCCCAAGGCCGCACGGTCAGCACAGCAGAGTTAGCCACCGGCTTTCCGTCGAGCAGATTGGTCCCCGCTCCGTAGGTGTAGGTTGCGCTCACCACAGCGCCCGAATAATTGAAGTAGTAATGAAGGTGCTTGCCGAGCCTGCTGACGCCATGCTGCACATGAATTCCTGGGGGGAGTTGCTGGTCAGGGCCTGACAAGCCGATTTTCTCAATGGCGCTTCGCAAAACTGCGGTTTGCATCTTGTCAGAGAGATAAGTTCCTTCATAAACCAGCGTGCCCGTTCCGAATTCATTTTCAGTGATGGCCGGCCACTTTCCAAAAAACGGGTGATCATACCAGGCAAGCGCCTTGGCGTGTTCGGGCATCAGGAACTCCGCCCAGTAGCTCACTTTATTCTCGTCGCCCACGTGGTATGGGTCGCCCTTCAGAGCCAACGGTTCTTCGAGATTGGAGAATTCCTGGTAACTGACTCCAGCAGCCTCGCGCAACGGGCCGGGAGCGCGCTCCCAGCGCACGGCCGAGTTTTCGTTGGCGAATCCGCTCTTGAAGGTCATGATCACGTGGCCGCCATTCTCCACATAATCTGAGATCCGATGCAGCAACGCGTCGTCGGAGATGTAGAGGACGGGAACGATGAGAAGCTTGTATTTTGAAAAATCTTCAGTCTCGGGGAAGACAAAGTCAGCGCCCAGGTTCAAGTCATACAGGGATTTGTGAATCTGCTGCACGACCGAGACGTAGCCATCGCGCTCGCCGGTCCAGCTGCGCGCCGGCACGCCTCCTCCGTAGGGCATGAAACTGATGGCGTTGGCTGAGTCACGGCTCCACAATATTGCGATATTTCTGTGCACTTTGAGGCCAACCAGATGGGGGCCAATTTTTTGCAACTCGTGAGCCGTGCGGCTCACTTCGGCATAGGCGCGATTCGGCTCCAGATCGTGGGATAGAATGCCCTTCCAGTACGTTTCCTGGTTGCCGGCAATCGAGGCCCAGTGCCAATACTCCACCATGTTGGCGCCATTGGCCAGGTAGGTATAAACATCTTCGCGAAGTTGCCCATCGTAGGGCGGAAACTGGCTTCCGGAAGTCCAGCCGATGGTCTGTGCGTTGGTCTCCGTCACCAGGAAGTTGGTGTGCTTCAACGATCGGGCAAAGTCGCTCTGCAAAGCTTGGAAGGAACCGTCGTAATGATCCTGCGTGGCGTGATAAATATTGTTGGCCACAATGTCGAGCGACTGCGCCACCGCTTCTTCATTCACGTCCCGCTTCATCATGCCGCCGTAGTCGGTGGTGACAAACTGGCTGGGCGAAGCGCATGCGCGAACCAGGTCTGCCTGCCAGTGGAGAAAGTCAGTGACGCGCATCTGGCTCCAGCGAGTCCACTCAAGCCTGTAGCCGGTGGAGATGGTTCCGTCGCGTGTGGGCAGGTCCTCCCAGGTATGCAGATTCTCGCCCCAGTAGTTCAGGAACCAGGCTTTGCTCAGTGCTTCAGGGGTGACGAATTTCTTTTCAAGATAGTGCTGGAATCCAATAAACACGTCGGGATTGGCCGCGTCGTAGCTGCCGGTTTCGTTGTCGAGCTGCCAGCCGATCACGGTAGGGTTGTCTTTGTAATGGGCAACAATGTGCCGAATCAGGCGCTCTGCGTAAAAGCGGTAAGCGGGAGAATCGGTGTCCATGTTCTGTCGGATACCGTAGGTGCTGGCGACGGGCTGGCCGCCGAACATGCCGGGCGGAATGCGCTGGGCAAAGATCTCAGGATGTTGATGGGCCATCCATGCGGGGATGGAGTAGGTGGGCGTGCCGAGGATGACCTTGATGCCTGCCTTGCCCATGGCGTCGACAACGCGATCCATCCAGGCGTAATCAAATTGGCCATCTTCAGGTTCCCAGAGGCTCCAGGTGGATTCGCCCATGCGGACCACGTTCAAGCCCGCGGCCTTCATCAACTCAACATCCTTGTCGAGGCGCGCAGCCTGGCCGCCGGGCATATCCTGCGGCATGTACTCGTTGTAGTACGCGGCGCCGTAGAGCACGGTGGGGAAATCCAGGTTCGGAGCGCTTGACGCTGATTGTGTGCCTTGTGTTTGCGCTGCAGCGGTGAGAAACAGCGGCGCGATGGCCAGGTGGGCTAGAAAACGTTTGCCGCACAGTCGCATGGCATTTCCCCTAACGGATCAAATCCCTGATTCGGTGCTGAAGGATGATGAAAGCATCGCTACTCGAATTGGAGCAAGACAACCTCGGAACTCGTTCCTACGCGCATGGGAGGGCCCCAGGTTCCAGCACCATAAGAAGTGTAGACCTGGAGCTCGCCGAAGCTGTGCAAACCATGGGTGAACTTGCCAAAGACGCGGCGGGTCATCCATGTAAATGGGAAGATCTGGCCTCCGTGGGTGTGGCCGGAGAGCTGAAGACTGACACCTGCCTGCTCAACGATGGGCAGGCGGTTGGGAACGTGGCTGAGCAGAATGCTCGCGGTGGCCGGGTCCGGGCGCAGATCGTTCAGAGTCGCTTTCATGCGCAGGGGATACGTGGTGTCGTGATAGGGAATGCCAAGAACCTGGAGCCCGTCGACCACTACCTTCTCATTGGCGAGAACGCGTATACCGGCGCCAGAAAGAGCAGCAAGGTAATGCGCTTTGTTGCCAAATTCATCGTGGTTGCCGGTGGTGAAGTAGATGCCGAAGGGCGGGGAAAGCTGCTTGAACGGAGCGGCCAGGCGGTCGGGATCGACGGGCGTGCCATCGAAAACATCACCGGGAATGAGGATGATGTCAGGATTGAGCCGGGCAGCCGTGGCCGCAATGCGTCGGCTGAACGCGAGCCGGTTGATGTGGCCCAGGTGAAGGTCGCTGAACAGAAGAGCCGCGCGGCCACGCCACGCGGCAGGCAAGTTAGCGAGTTGCACGGCGACACGCCGGACCCGAACCCTGCGGGCGTTCAACAGACCATATGCGCTGACCAGAACGGCAAGAGCGAAGAGGGCACTGGCAATCAAGGGGCGGTTCGGATGCAAACCCGCCATGTGGAGCGAGAAATCCACCAGCCGGCAAAGGATGGCTGCCAGCAGAAAGAAGTCGAAGACTCCAAGCCAGATGGAGGCAAGTCGATAAAAAAGCGAGACTGCCCAGTTTGAAAAACGGAAGCCGAGCAGCGCGGCAATGACAAAACTGAAGGCCAGCAGGAAGAAAGAGCCTCGAAGTACCTGGGTTGCCGTCGGGCTGAGACTGCCCGCCAGAAAAATAACCATGGTGCGATAAATGAGCCAATGACCCAGGAACAAACTGGCTTCGATAAAGGCAATTGCCAGGACAGGCCAGGCTTTCAAACGGAGTCTCCTTGCTTCAATTCTTGCACAACAAGGCTCGGTGAAATGCGCTCCCGCCGCGAGGATCGCGGTCTGCGTGAAACAATTGTTTCATGGATGCTGGGAACGCCGATTTGCTTGGTCTGTACATCTCGATCCCCTTTTGCCGCTCAAAGTGCACATATTGCAACTTCGCGTCAGGAGTCTATCCGGCCAGCGAACATGCGCGGTATGTTGAGCGGCTCATTGAGGATGCAAGAGCGCCAGCCGATTGGGCAGAAGAAATGGGCGTGGAGCTTCCGCGCCGGGTGGATACTGTTTACCTGGGCGGAGGGACGCCGAGCCTGCTGGCACCGGAGTTGATCGAACGACTTTTCGCGGCGATGCGCGCGCAATTCCATTTTGAGGCTGACGCGGAGATCACCGTCGAGTGCGCGCCCGGCCAAATTGCGGATGAGACTCTGCGGGCGCTGGTTGCGGCCGGCGTCAATCGCGTAAGCCTGGGCGTTCAGTCGTTCGTCGACAGGGAAGCGCAGGTGAGCGGGCGCCTGCACAACCGGACGATCGTATTGGAAGATCTGAGCCGGCTTCGCGCGGCCGGTATTTCAAACCTCAATGTGGACCTGATTGCGGGCCTGGCGGGACAGACCTTTGCTTCATGGGACGAGTCGCTTTCAACGCTGGTGGAGTGCGGCGTTCCTCATGCGAGTGTCTACATGCTCGAGGTCGATGAAGATTCGCGGCTGGGGCGGGAGATGCTCGGCGGTGGGGCGCGCTATTATGCCGAACAGGTTCCCGCCGATGACGCGATTGCGCGGATGTACACCACAGCCATCGAGCAACTTCAGGCGGCGGGGCTGAGTCAGTATGAGATTTCCAATTTCCGCCGGCCGGGATTTGACTCGCAGCACAACCTGCGATACTGGCAACGCCGGCCGTACCTGGGGTTGGGGTTGGATGCTTCCTCCATGCTGCGGGAAGCGAGGGGCGAGGGAACCGGCTTTGTATTGCGCTCGACGACGAGGGATGATCTGGGTGCATTTCTTGCTGGGCCCAGCGCAGCAGAAACTGCCTGGCACTCACCTGCGCGGCAACACGAGGAGGCATGGTTTCTGGGCCTCCGCCTGAATGCAGGTGTAGACGTGGCGGCGCTGGAGATTGAGTTTGGGCTTGAAGCAGTTTCGCGGGCCATGGCTGTGGTGCGGCGGATGGTGGGAGATGGGCTGATGGTGTCTGACGGTAAGACAGTCCGTCTTACAGCCCAGGGGCAGCTCCTCTCCAACGATGTATTCCAGGAATTCCTCGAGATCGAAAAAGAAGAGGGTAATCTCACAAGCGCCACCACCCCATAGCGCCCAGCTCATCCGGCCTACCAGGCAAGCAGTTCATCCCCCGAAGTCGACGACAGGAAAGCCACCGGCCCTGCGATGGATTGCCCCCCTTGGCTGAAGCACCGTATAGATTCCGGTCCATCTGATTTGGCAATTTGGAGTGCTTGCTCCGCTTCGCGCAGGACCATCGGCGAACGTCCCTGGCTGGTTGCGATGCCGAAGCACGCCGATAATCGTATGGACTCCCCGGCGACAAGGAAGGGCTTGCCGAAGACCTTTGTGCGGAGCCGCTCGGCCAGTAAGACCGCATTTTCTGAGATGCATCCTGGCAGCCCGATCAGAAACTCGTCCATCCCTGGCCGGCCCAGGAAATCGTACGTACGCAAAAGCGGCGAAGTGCGGCCCACGATCTGGCAGAGCAGTTCGTCGCAGGCGTCTGGGCCAAGGCGCGAGTTCCAGTGGCCAAAATCATCGACATCGAACAAGAGGGTGCATAACGAACTCTTCATTCGCTGCACGCGGTCGGTTTCTTGAAAGAGCATGGAAAGGATGGTCGCGCGATTGTAGACGCCGGTCCGGTGATCCATCTGTGCGTTCAGCATTGCACCTTCGCGCAGCGGGTCGATCTCTCGATCGCAGCGTTGACGGCGTCGCACCTGTTCAAGCCGCATGAGCCAGTAGGCCGGCGCGGAGGTGCGTGGAATCAGGTCATGGATCATACCCTCAGCAAGCCAGCCGGTCGATTGCTCGGTCACGACGTCGGAAATCAAGACAATCGGAGGTCTCCTGCTGCTGACGTGCGTGCGGATCGATTGAAGCAGTTCGGCCATAGGGATGCCGGGAAGATTCACATCGAGCAGCGCTACGGTCGGTGCGCGGGGCGCGATCATGGCGGTGAATGCGGCGTCCGCGGAAAGAACAATATCAACGCGCGCGCCCGATGCCAGCAGGGCCGGTTCGAGGGCATTCAACACTTCCGGTTCGGGAGAGGCAAGCAGAAACAAGGGAGCAAGATTGGCGAGCATGGATTAAAAGCTCCTTACCCCGTGCATCGGCGATGGATAGAAAACATTTAGAAAATCGCGACAGAACTATGGGGCGATTTCAATGACCGATGGCGGGAATCCAGGTGCCATTGGTACCGCGCCGCAACCCGGTCAAATCTGCCCTGCGTCTCGTGCGCCAGCCTGCTGATGCTGTGTGGCACACTGGACGGACGGAGTTTTCGGCGAATGACTGAACGGCGAATGGCAGAACGGCGAATCACGGATGGGCTGCTGGGCCTGATCGTCGAATTGGAGAATGATCCTACGCTCCAGCTGCCGCATCGCGTTCGCCTGCGGATTGAGGCGCTTGACCGGCTCGACGCCTATCTGCTGATGGAGGAGTACCCCTCCCATGGACTCCACTCCGGCGATTCGGAAGTTTTTGAGCGGGCAAGAGCGCTGTCTGCCATGTTGGAGGCCGCAAACGGCAAACTCTACCAGGCCGTTCGCGACCAGATTCAGCGGGGCGACGGCTGTGGTCTACTCCTTGAGGCGATTGGCCAGCAAGACCCGGTCAATGAGGCGGGTCGTTGTGTCCGCGGAGACTCCTACGACTATCTCGATGAATTGGTTGGCGGTGTTTTGCGCCTTGAGAAGCCCGAGGCTGAAGTTTCGCTCTTGGAAAAGGAGATGGTGCGTTATCAGCCCACTCCTGCGCGTCACATGATGGACCTGATCTTCCAGGCCGCCCTCACAGAAAAGGACGTGCTCATCGATCTCGGCTCCGGCATGGGTCACGTTCCCATCCTTGCCGGTGTCTGCTCATATGCCCAGTGCATCGGCGTTGAGCTTGAGGCCGCGTACGTCCATTGTGCCCGACTTAGCGCGAAGGCGCTGGGTCTTGGCAAGGTGAGTTTTATCCAGCAGGACGCGCGCGTGGCGGACCTGTCCGCCGGTACGGTGTTCTACCTGTACACGCCGTTTACGGGGTCCATTCTGCGCTCCGTGCTCGACTCATTGTGCAAGGCGGCCGCGAACCGCGAAACCCGCGTCTGCACGTTTGGCCCCTGCGCGGCGATCCTGGCCCGCGAGCCATGGCTCAAAAGCGCCGAGACACCTGCAGTGGACCGCATCACCGTCTTCTCATCGCGGTAAGAGCAAAAAGTCAGCTAGTCGACGAAGTCCAGGTTGGGTGCAATCGGGATGATGCCGCGCTCGTAGCCCAGGTCGAGGAGTTTTCTGATTGCCTGTCGTCCATCTTCGCCATAGTCGAGCGTGCGGTCGTTCACATACATGCTGACGAAGCGATTTGCCAGCCGCGCGTCCAGATCGCGCGCGAACTGCATGGCGTATTCAAGAGCCTGTTCGCGATGGTCGAGCGCGTGCTGGATGCTGTCGTGGACTGCTTTGGTGACAATCCGCATGGACGCTGGCCCAAGGGAGCGACGGATTGCATTGCCGCCAAGCGGAAGTACGAGCCCAGTGGTTTCGCGCCACCACAGCCCAAGATCCAGCACCTTGTACAAGCCGTTGGTTGAAAAGGTGAGTTGCCCCTCGTGAATGATGAGCCCGGCGTCGAAGTTGCCTGCAAGAATCTCAGGGATGATGCGGTCGAAGGGAACGGTGATCGTCTCGATCTCCGGATTGAAGATTTTGAGTGCCAGGTACGCGGTGGTCAGCTTACCGGGGACAGCGATTTTGATTCGTCCAATTCCCTCGGGCGCAAGCGGGCGCGCTGACACAACCATCGGGCCATAGCCCTCGCCCACGCTGCCGCCGCAACCCATCAGCGTGTAGTTGTCCTGAATATAGGGATATGCATGGAAGCTGACCGCGGTGACGTCATAAAAGGCTTCGTCGCGTGCCCGCTGGTTCAATGTCTCGATATCGCAAAGAGTGTGTGTAAAGCGGTAGCCGGGCACGCGGACCTTGCTCGTTGCGAGCCCATAAAACATGAAGGCGTCATCGGAGTCGGGACTATGAGCGATGGAGATCTCGAGCGGAGCGTCGGGTTTGGCAACTCCGGATTTCTGAGTACTCACGATTGGTAAGGATCCTTTCAGGGAAAACTGCGTAGGGAAATGTTGAAGGCGAAGGAACGTATCGGCTATCCGATGCGGCGGCGCAGGCGAACGAGTCCAACAGCCAATGCGGCGGCGGAAACCACCTTAAGCGCATCGCCGGGGAGGAAGGGAAGCACGGCAACTGTCAGAATGGATTGGGCGGAGGCATGCGTCAAAACGGCCAGCCAGGCAGCCCCAAGGGCCAGGATCGGGAGACTTCCGACCGCGGCGCTGATTGTCGCGCCGGTGAACCCGCGTCCGGTGTTCGAGCTCATTCGCCGCCAAAGGTACGACGTCAGGGTTGCGGCCACCGGGTAGGCCAGCAGGTAACCACCGGTGGGTCCAATCAGGTGAGCAAAACCTCCGGAACCCAGCGGCCCCAGCGCAAATACTGGCATACCCAGCGCGCCCTCGGCGAGGTAAGCGCAAAGCGTTGCAGCGGCCATTTGCGGAGAAAGCACCAACCCCAGGAACAACACCGCAAAGGTTTGCAGCGTGAGCGGCACAGGGGTGAAGTAAAGCGGCAATGCAATGTGGGCGCAGACGGCAAGCAATGCGCTTCCCGCCAATACAATGCCCGCCTTGCGCAGCAAAGTGAATGTTGCGTCCACTGGCGAGGAGGTTGCGGCATCAGGACCAAACGGAATGGGGAATACTTTGCTCACTGGAATTCCTTCGGGGCTAGAGGTCTGATTCGTCGGTCAGGTCGTTGTTCGGGGTCTGATTTGTGTTCGTTTTCGAATCAACAGGCGTGCTTTTGAGTTCCCCAGCGCCCCGAGCCGGCTTCCGATTGAGTTTCGATCGTTGTATCAAGATGTGACGCGCTCCGCCGGCGGCTGCAACCAGCAGTGCAAAAAGCGAGACGAGAAGACCGATCATTAACCAGCGCATCGTAAAATGAGCGGTCTTCCAAAACGGAGGGGCCCTGCAGATATCTTGCCTGGTCTTGAGCGCAGGTAGAACCGCTGTTAGTCAGGATACCAGAGGGGGTACCGGTTCCAGCGCATCGTTCAGACCTGACGCAGCGACGAAGCAATCCAGTCGAGGTAGGGTTGGCTGCCTGCTTCAACCGGCAAAACCAGGAATTCCGGCGTCTGGTAGCTGTGCAACTCCATCAAACGGGCTTGCAGAGCCGGCAATTGATCGAGAACGGTCTTGAGCAGCATCATGGTCTCGGTCGAGGTCTCCACTTCGCCTTCCCATTGGTAAATGGAGTGAGCGGATGGGACGAACGTGGCGCAGGCCACCAACTTTTCTTCCACCAGGGTGCGGCCCAGGCGCTCAGCATCCTCGAGGGTTGATTCGGTGGTGAGCACGACGCGGACGTCTAGGCCCGTTGTCTTGCGAGGATACGGCATGGGGAGCCTCCGGAGGAGTCACACGCTTTAAACAATCTATTCCCAAATCTCGCAAGCGGCGACTCATTCTTGAATGGTGGGTTCATGGTGCAGGAAAACTTGCCGAGGGCGGCCGAGTAAGGCAGTATGGACTTTGCGCCTGGCAAAGCCGGCGCATGTGGAGAACAGCAATGAGCACAGCGATCAAGTTTGGAACGTCCGGCTGGCGGGCGATTGTGGCCGAGGAGTTTACGTTTGCCAATATTCGGCTGGCGGTGGCGGGAATTGCCGCTTACGTGAAGACTCAACCCGAGCCGCACCGGGTCCTGGTGGGGCGCGATCCGCGGTTTCTGGGTGAAGCATTTGTAACCGAGGCGGCCAAGGTGCTGACCGCGGCCGGCATTACCCCCATCGTCATTTCTGACGCCGCGCCGACGCCCGCGATCGCTTATGCTGTGCGCGAGCTCAAGACTTCAGGGGCCATCAACTTTACCGCCTCGCACAATCCGCCGGAGTATAACGGCATCAAGTTTTCTACGCATGACGGCGCCCCTGCGCTGCCCGCGGTAACCAGGCAGATTGAAGCAGCCATCGCGGGCCTGAGCGACGGCTTCAGCATGCCCAAGGCGGAGGGAGTTACTTTCGACACTGCAGACGTCAAGCCGGCGTTCCTCAAGCGGCTGGCGGAGCTGGTCGATCTTCAAGCCATTGCCAAATCAGGAATCAAAGTGGTCTACGATCCCTTTTGGGGCGCGGGCCGTGGCTATCCATGCCACCTGTTGCGCGGGGCCGGCGTCACGGTTGCAACGGTGCATGACTATCGCGACGTGCTGTTCGGCGGTCATGCGCCGGAGCCTGACGACCACCTGCTGGGGGATGCGAAGGCCAAAATGCGGGGTATCGGCGCCGCGCTGGCCATTGCCACGGATGGGGATGCGGACCGCTTCGGCATTGTGGATGCTGACGGCACGTTCATTCAGCCCAACTACATCATTGCCCTGCTGTTCGACTACCTGGTAGAGACGCGTGGCTGGAAGAACGGCGTGGCCAAGAGCGTGGCCACGACCAATTTGATCAACGCGCTGGCCGATTATCACAAGGTTCCGCTTTACGAGACGCCGGTGGGTTTCAAGTACATCGGCGAACTGATCATTGCAGACAAGATCGCGATCGGGGGCGAGGAGTCGGCCGGGCTGACGATCCGAGGCCATGTGCCGGAGAAGGATGGAGTGCTGGCGGGGCTGCTGGTAACGGAGATGGTGGCGGTGCGCGGAAAAACTCTCGGTGTCCAGTTGAAAGTGCTGTTTGATAAGGTTGGTTCCTTCTATCCCATTCGCGAGAACTTCCACTTGACCCCGGAGGTGAAGGCCGCGTTCACTGAGAAGTTGAAGACCGATCCGACGGAGCTCAGCGGGCGCAAGGTCACAGCGATCGTACGCACCGATGGGCTCAAGCTTGTTCTCGACGACGGTTCCTGGGTCTGCTATCGGCTTTCAGGCACAGAACCGGTGGTTCGGGCCTATACCGAAGCACGCAGGGAGCAGGACAGTGAAGCGCTGCGGACGGCAGCCAAGAAGTTTGTGCTCGAATAAAACGGCAGCGAGGGTTGATGCAAGGCAACAAAACTCAGTCAGTGAACCGAGGGGTGAAGGGCGAGACCGGCGATCAAGGTTCCAGCCTAATCCCCAGGCGGGCGCTTGACTGGACGCTTCGCGCGTGGCGTCCGGCGGGTACTGCCGTTGCCGTGGGCCTGGCGCTGTTGCTCACCTGGCACGTGGTCAACGGCAAACATGGTCTCTCCGGTTGGCAGCAGCAACGCACGCAGGACAAGCAACTCCAGCAGGAGATCAAGGACTTGCAGGACGACAATGCACGGCTGCACACGCGCATTGAACGGCTCAAATCCGATCCTGATGCCATGGGGATTCTGGCCAGGGAAAAGCTTCATTATGCAAAACCCAATGAAGTGATCGTCACCCTGCAGCCGGACCCGAAGACGCAAACCCAAGCAGGCTCAACGGGCAAGTAAGTCGAGATATTCGTGTCCGTGAAGGTGAACAAACTCTCTGTTCTGTGATCCATGTTCTAAAAATCCACATGAGCGCGCACTGAACCCACCCAAGCTGGGCCGCGATCGCGGTTGTAACCGGGGTTGTCGATATGCTGCACGTCCAAGGCATAAAACAGGCCGCGCCAGGCATGCCAGTTGTAGTAGCTCTCCACGATATTCTCGCGGCCATAGTTCAGATTTCCGTCGCCGAGCAGGAAGCCCAGGCCGCCTAGCTTCAGATATTCCTGGTGATCAGCTTTGATGGCGTTGGAGACGAAGGCCAGGCCAACCTTGTCCACCGGGCGATGCCAGCGCGTGCCCGCGTAATCCGCGCCGGCAAGGACAGTCTGGTCGACTTCTGTGTAGGCAAAGGACTCGTGCTGGCCCTCATCCCAACCGAATCGCGCAAACACACGCAGATTTTCTGTGACCTCCTGCTCGACGTTATAACCAAAGCCGTATTTCAGGGCGCTGAAATGCTCGTGGAGGGTAATGGTGGGAACCGTAACTCCGTACTTTGCGGTGTCGGTTCCGTTGAGAAAACCTTCCACTGCTTCCCGATAGATACCCATGTGCGCGCGGTTGGCGAAGAAGAGCAGCCTCTGGGTTCCTTTGCGTTTGCGCACCAGGCTCTGGCGCAATTCGAATTCGCCATTCTGACCGTGGGCGCGGCTGAATGCCCAGTCAAGATCAATGCCATTGGCCACCGTGGGCATGGCGAAGATGCCGTAGCGCACGCTCCACATTCTGTCGTCGTATTCCGCCATGCCGCCCACTGTGTACCCACGCGTGTCAGCGGCATAGTCCCAGGCGCCGTTGTTGTCCACGGTCCAGTTCGTGAATTGCAGATGGCTGTCGGAGCCCACTTCATTCAGGTCGAAGAAATCGGGCAGTGACATTTTGCCGATGCGGAATTCCAGACGCCGCAAGGGCACGCTGGGGGCCAGTGCCCAAGGCCCTGGGTCCTGTGTGGTGGTCTGCTCAGTAAAACCAATAACCTGATGAATCTCATAGTGCGAGAGATAAGGCACTGATCCGAGGTTGGGATTGCGGACCACATCGATGTCGGTCTCACCCGCAAGTCCCAGCGCCTCGCTTAAGCCGCGCCCACCCGCGCTCTCCAGGTCGAGAATCAGATCGTTGTTATAGCGGATGGAGTGTGTAGGCCGCCATGCGCCGTAGATGGTGCCGACCAGAGATGTCTTGTATTCGGCACTGTTCGTGAAGCTGTTCGGCCCCTGATACAGGGAATGAAAGGGAAGGCGACCCTGGAATATGATGTTGGCCTGTCCTGAGAGCCACCAGGACTGGTTGTCGGGATGCGGAAACATGGCCACCACCGGCGCGTCCTGTGGCTCGTGGCCCACTGGGCTCATGTCGGTGGCTTTGCGCCCGTAGCCATCCTGCGCAGGAGCCAGAAGTGAAAGGCCGGGGCCGTTCTGGACAATCGATTGCGTTGACGGGGTTTGCGGCTCGGGTGCCAAAGGCAGCGAATCGAACGATTGCGCAGCCGCCAGGTTGGCAGCGATGCCGGTCGCCAGCAGCAACCGGGCGACCAAACCGGCGGGGTTGATCATGAAACTGAAACGCTCTGAAGTGCGGCGAACTGGAACAGTGCCGAGCATGACGAAGCCTTGTTGGTGATCTGTCCGGGTGATGTCATACAATGAAGCCACTACTGTACCCCCACTCGGTATATACCATACCCAGGGTTGGTATAGTCAAGAGGAGGAAGCGCGCCATGTCCATTCACGAACGGGAAAAACTCAAGCTGTTGCAGAGAGTGAAAAGGCTGCGCGGGCAGTTGGACGCCGTTGAGCGGCTGCTGACGGCCGACGAGGACTGCGGCGGGCAACTGATGCTCCTGGCCGCGGTTCGAGGAGGGATTAACGGGCTGATGGGTGAGGTTCTCGAGACCCATATTCGATTTCACCTGGTCAATGGGGGAAAAGAACAGATCGCCCCGGATTTGGCTGAGGACTTGATCGATCTTGTGCGCGCCTATTTGAAGTGATGCGATGGAATCAGGAAAAGCTCGGTGGCCTTCAATGTGCGAACCGGGCACGGCGATTCCATTTATCGTAGAAGGCGGATTCAACCGGTATTGTTAAGGTTTGGTTGATTCAGGTCGACCGGTCCACGTCAAGTCATTGGATCTCAGGTTCTTTGATGCGTGGCGCGACCGGCAGCGATTGGCTCGGATCGTTGAAACATCGCTGTTCTACTGGCCTTGAAACCGGTCACCGGAGCTATTCACTCGTGGTATTCTTCCTGCTTTCAGACAGTGGGAATGAACGTCCGCGCTTTGCCTGGGAACGGCTTGACGCGGAGGGGAGAAATTCAAGAGCAGATGCGGCAAAACGCCAGAGGAATACGGCATATCGATCTGACTGACGTCCAGCTCGCTTCAAGCGAGACTGCACGCCGTATCAACCGCGATATTGTGCTTGAGTTGGTCCGCGCCAACCAGCCCCTCTCGCGGGCCGATCTGTCGCGCCGTTCAGGACTGCAAAGAAGCACCGTTTCCCTTATCGTCGAGCAACTGATTGAGGAGAATTGGATTTGCGAAGGGGCGATGGCAGCGGCGCCTCGCGGACGCCCCTCCACCCTGCTGGAGTTGAATGTGGACCTGGTCGTTTTTGCCGTCGACATTCACCCCAAGCTGGCAACCGTTGCCACGGTGGACTTGAATGGCCGCCTGCTTTCTCGATCTGTAGTGCCTCTCACCTCCGATCCGGAGGCCTCAACGCGGCTCATGACTGAGTGCATGCTGCGAATGCAACGCGGGCTTCCCGGCAAATCAATTGAAGGAATCGGCGTTGCTCTCCCCGGCAGGATCGATCCGGTGACCCAGCGTTTGATCTTTGCCCCCAACTTGCAGTGGCCGGATTTCGATTTGAAGGGAGCCATCGAAAAGACGATGCACCTGCCGGTCACCATGGAGAATGCGGCCACCGCGTGCCTGATTGCAGAGATTACAGGCGGCAGAATCGATGGAATTCGCGACGCCGTCATGGTGACTGTTTCTGAGGGCGTTGGTACTTCGGTCTTCGCCAACGGGCACATGATCAATGGCCTTCATGGGATGGCGGGGGAATTCGGTCATATTGCACTCGACCCGGCTGGCCCACCCTGTTCTTGCGGCCGCAGAGGCTGCTGGGAGACATTTGCCTCGTGCAGAGCGGCATTGCGGTACTACCAGGATCTTCAGCCGAAAGCCGAAACCATCACCTTCCATGAATTGCTCAATCGGTCAGAAGAGGGCGATCAGCACGCGGGGCAGGCGCTGGCCCAGCAGGCGCTCTACATCGGGCGTGGCCTTGCGCCCATCATGGCCGGCCTTTCCCCGAGCGTGATCCTGGTTGCGGGAGACATCACTTCAGCATGGCACCGTTTTGGCCCCATCATTGAGAAGGAGGCAGCAGCCCTTACACTGGTCGGCACACCTCCGCGAATTCTACCCACGCATGACGGTGATATCGAACGCCTCAGGGGAGCGGCGGCCCTCGTCTTTCAGCGGCGCTCGACACGCGAGCCATCGCTTCAGCCTGACGCTGTTGCTGTCCAGGCCTGATTCCTCCCAAGGGCATCCGCGGCCAGGCCGAATCCAGCTTTTCTGCCATTTGATCTTTGATACTGCAGCAGCAGCCAGGTGCTGAACTTGCTTTGCCTTCAGTTACCTGGATTCGGCGGCAAAGGTATCGGCTTCGTGGTTCATCTCGTCAGGCGTGGTGGCACGGGAAAAAAGAATGACCCGATAGCGGAAGGTAACTGACTTATCCTTTTCAAGCTTGTAACCAAAAGGCGGTTGCTTGGGATCAAAGATGCTGCGGCCAAGGGGATTGGCGGCAAACAGGCCGTAGCCGCGGGCGTGCCAGTAGGTTGGATAGCCTGGATTACCGGGATGATCGAGAATCGCGATCGAAGCGGTATGGCTCCCGTCGTTGCCGGTGAGGGTACACCAGCGCCCTCGCGTCGCCCACACTGCGGGGCCCTTGACGCCTTCGCTGGTCAGGTAGACGCCAGTCGCGGGATTCGCAGTTCCCGGCGGCAGTGCGTCAACCTTGGTGGCGTTGCCATTGGCGTCTTTGAACACGCCGCCTTTTTCTTCCCGCGATTCCAGCCACCGGGCCACTCTCATGCCAAGAACACCTTCCTTGTCATCGTTGAAGACGACATCATCCAGTGCCTTCAAGGTGATGACTTGATCGATGACGCGAGCATGGTCGCGGCGCGCGAAGACAAAGTGCGTGGTTTGTGCCAGGATTTCCTTGCCTGTACCGGTGATCCAGACTGATTCAACCACTAACTCGCCGCGATCGGAGCCGCTCTTGGTGGAAACAATCTTGGTCTGGAGAATGGTGCCCATCTTCGTGCGGTTTTCCGGTTTGATGGCATCGGAGTTATTCCAGAAATCGAAGCCGTTCACATTGCCGTAGTTGAACCACATGCCGGCGTGGTGCGGATGATCAATGCGCTCGTTGGGCAGTGGATTCAGGGGGTAGCCGCGCGTCAGCGTGACACCCTCATCATCAATGAGCGGATAAAGAACCGGCTTCTTCAGCAAGCTGGGCCAGATGTACGAAGTGAAGGGGGCGCCATCGATGGTGATGTCCACGCGGCGATCCGCCTCGTGGGCCACGACTTTGACGCCCATTGATGGAGCAGCGAAAGCGCTGGCTGCGAGGGTCAACACTGCGGCCAGCGCGATCATGTTACGCATAGACCTTGCCTCCTGCCATCACCTGCTGGGTCTTGTCGTCGAATGTGACTTTGAGCCCGGTCTGACTGGCTGCGACATTCATGCAAAGTGCAATCGAGTGGCTGTAGCCCGCTTCGATTGAGGCATTCGGGGTTTTGCGGGAGCGAACACACTCCATCCAGTTGCGCATGTTCGCTGAGGTCTGCGGATCGGCATGGGTGTCGGCGTCGGTCGAGACAGCTTCAGCTTTTTCGGTCGCCAGCGAAAACCCGTTCAGCAAGTTGGGCTTCATGCCCATCTCCGCAGCGGAGCGCGCACTGAGCCCGCCTGTCGACGTCACGGTCTGCTTGTCCATGTCGATCATGCCGCCGTTGGAGTAGTAGAGTTCTTTCACTCCGCCGGCGGAGTTGGTGAAGCGCGAGGAGTATTGAACCTGGAACCCTTTGGTCAGGTCATCAAGCGGACCGTAGTCGAAGACCGCCGTCATGGTGTCCCAGTTCTGGCGGCCGTCTTTCCACAGGTAGATTCCGCCGTTGGCCACCACGCTGCGCGGATGCGGCAATCCGGTAAACCAATGCACGGTGTCGATCTGGTGGACCAGCCACTGGTCGGGAATGCCGGATGAATACGGCCAGAACAGGCGGAACTCAAGATACTTGCGGGCATCGAATGGAACCATCGGACGGTTCAACAAATAGCGCTTCCAGTCGGTGTCCTCTTCTTTGAGCAATGGAACAACATCGGGGCGGCGCCAGCGGCCGGGCTGGTTCACGTTCCATGTCATCTCCACCATGACGATATCGCCGAACGCTCCGGATTTGATGTACTCGGCAGCCTTCTGATAACTGGGCGTGGAGCGGCGCTGGGTTCCCACTTGCACAATCTTGCCGGTCTTGTGGACCGCTGCGCGAAACTTGCGGGCATCGTCCATAGTGTGGGCAGTTGGCTTTTCGACGTAAGCATCCCTGCCGGCATTGACGGCTTCAACACCATGCAGAGCGTGCTGGAAATCGGCCGTCGCCACCAGCACCGCATCCACATCCTTCCGGGCGTAGAGTTCATCGTTGTTTCTGACAGCATCGACCGCACGACCGCTGAGCTTCTGGATGTACGCGACGCCTTCTTCGCGGCGACGGCTCCAGAGATCACTGACGGCCACGAACTGGAAGTTCATGTCCTTGGCGTTTTGCAGGAAAGCGGGAATCAACGCGCCCTTCATGCGGTCACCGCAGCCCACCACTCCCACTTTGACCCGATCGTTGGCGCCAAGGATCTGGGCGTAGCTCGATGCGTTCCACGAGACCGCGGTTGCGGCCAGCGCCGCGCTGCCCACCTTCAAAAATTCTCTGCGATTGTTTTCGATCAGGGCCATGGCCTGGATTCTCCTTGGGATTGGTTTTCAGGTAGTTGAAACTTCACCAGCTACCAGAACGATGATGGTCCCGCCGCGGGGAACCACTCGTCAAGTGTGGCGATGTCTGCTTCCGAGCTTCTCGAGCGAGTTCTGTTGCGCAAAGCAGTCGAGAAACGTTGTGGTTGCCGACAGAACAACTCGCCCGCCGATGGATGCGGCGAGCGAGTTAACTGGTTTGAAGATAAGCGAGGCAGAGGATTAGAAGGAGAACTTGATGGCTCCCTGGAAGACTCTGGCTGCGTTGGATTGCGATGAGATCTGTCCAAACGAAGTTGACGCGACCGATGCGTTCGGAGCGCCAAAATTAGGATGGTTCAGCAGGTTGAAGGCTTCAAGTCTCAAGTCGAGGTTGAAGGTTTCGTGGATTGGGAATATCCGGGAGATCTGGGAATCTAGCTGGAGTGACGGAGTCCCACGAAATGCGTTCTTGCTGATGTTTCCGAAGGTTCCGGCTGCGGTGCAACCCTGGGTGACGTTGCCAGGGCATATCTCGGCGAAGGCGGCGGGGTTGAGGTATTCGCGGTTGGCCTCGCCAGTGGCGCGATTGAACTTTACCTCGGCATAGGGGTTCACCCCGGGGATCAGGTTGGGGCGATCTTGGTTGTTGTCGGTGAGGGAGTTATCCGCGCCCGCGGTTACGTTAACCGGGGCGCCGCTGACGATGTGCATGAGAGGGGCAATCTCCCAATTGTTGATGAACATCTTTTCGACGCGGTTAAACCGGCTGAAATTGCTTTTGGCCACAACCACGGTGTTGATGACGTGCCGGAAATCGAAACCGCACGGGCCATAATCCCCCCGGATGTTGGCAGGATTTTGGACCGAGACGCCGGAGAGGTCGCCCTGACCGTCCTCCTCATCCAGACATTTCGACCAGGTCCAGTTGGCCAGCAGGCTAAAGGTTGATGACAGACGGTGGTTCAGAGATGCCACCAATCCGTTGTAGTTGCCGGTGGCGGAATCCGCTACGAGCGTGCTGCCGGCGCCGCTGCCGTCGATCTGGTTGCCCTGAAGAGGATTGGCGATGGTGAGCGAGAAACGCGAGGAATAGTTCTTGGTTGTGGAGCAGTTTGTTCCCGCAGCACCTGGCGTCACTTTGGCCGGCCCCGTTGTCACGATGCCTGTGCAGCCGGTGCCCCCAGCGCCCCATACACCGGGGATATAAACGGCATCGTCCAGCGGGATACCGATTGGGTCGTGCCGCGTTGCGTTCCCGATGAAGTCCAGCTGCGCTTGCCAGCCGTGGCTGAAGTCGTGCTGTACGCTAAGCGTCCACTGCATGGTGTAGGCCGCGTGGAATTGCCTGGGCATCCAGATGTACTGAGATTGAGCGAAGAAAGGCGCCGAGGGCCCTGGAATTTCGGGTTGTGGGAATGGACTGGTCGTGATTGAACCAACCGACCACGGGGAGCTGAAGCTCAAAGGTCCCGTGGACGATGTTTGCAGGTTGCTGATGGCCGTGGCATAAGGCGGGTTCTGCTGGACGCGCTGGCCGCTGAAGAAGTTGGGTTTGTCGAATGCCAGTTCGGCGCCTGCGCGGATGACCGTCTTGCTGTCGCCGATGGGATCGAACGAGAAGCCGATATTGGGCGAGAACTGCCAGGGTGAATTCAAAGTGAACGCTTTGGGTACGCCCGGATCCCCGTAGAACAGAACGCCGGCTGGGGCGTTGGGGTAGACCGTGCTCGCTGTGCCTGCAAGGAAGTCGGCCATGTTGAAGACACTCCCGCGGTTAAAGTAATCCGTGGGCATGAAGTTAGGTCCCCAGCGCAGGCCGGCCACCAGGGTGAGTCGCTTGGTGGCATGGAAAGTATCCTGCGCATACAGGCTCGGAATTGGTCCACGAAGGGCGTTCTGCTGCTCCTTGCTTTGCTGGAATGCGCTCAGTGTTCCCTGCAGAAAGTCCAGGGACTGGTCGCCCACCTTACTGCCCCCGCCTGGTCCGTTGCCGCTGTAGGTGGCGGCGAAGGTAAAGACGCCGTTACCCTCATAGGCGTTGCCGATGTTGAGCTCATTCTGGACCCACTCTCCGCCAAAGATGATCTGATGCTTGCCACGCACCCAGGTTACGTCATCGTCAAGAGCCAGGGTGTTGTCGTTGAAGTGGGAGACAGAGTTTGTTCCACCGCCAATGGTGAACTTGCCTTCAGAAATCTGCAGTCCGTTTGGCACCACCTGAGAGAGATTGACGCCGAGGGTCGCGGCGTTGATGTCGTTGGCAGCGTATCCGCGATTGTTAACACGCCGCAGAATGGTTGCGTGGGCTGCGTTCACAAGGTTTGCAGTGATGGTGTAGGCCTCACCCAGCGTGAACGATTGAGTGCGCTCGATGTTTCCCGATTGAGTGGTGATGAGGATGTTGTTTGAAGAAAAGAAGGGCGGGGCCTGATAGCCGTCGACCAGGTACCGGCCGTACAGATTGTTTTTCTGATTGATCGTGTAATCCACCCTGGTGACAAACTGGTTGTCGGAGACCTGGGATGGGATAGCGTAAGAAACAAACCCGCAACCGAGCGTGTCAAACGAAGAAACGGGCACGGGCAGATACTTATCCAAGGCCAGTGCCTGGGCATTGAAGGTAGGCGTAGACGGGTACTTGTTGCCGGTGAGGGCGGTGCCGGTGAGGGGATCGTACAACTGCAGAGCCAGCCCGTTTGAAGCGCAGGGATTGTCTTTGGGTTCGTTGGCTGGAAGCGTGCCGACTGGGCCCGGGACGCCGTCCGTGATTGAAAAATCGCCAGCCAGATTGGCCACCGTCGGCACCTGGGCCTCGGTGCTGGCTTGAGACTGATCGTTCTTCAGGCGCTGGTAGGCGGCGAATGCGAAAAGCTTGTCGCGCTTGACGGGACCGCCGAAAGTGCCGCCGAACTGATTTTGATGCAGCGTATCCTTCGCTGTGCAAGTGGTGGCAGGGGCGACGGGTGTACACGTGGAGTAGAAATTCACGGCGTCAAGAAAGTTGTTGCGGATGAACTCGAAAGCCGATCCGTGGTACTGGTTCGTTCCCGAACGGGTGACCACGTTCACCATTCCCCCGGTATGCTCGCCATCCTGAGCGCCGAGCACGGTGGATTCCACGCTGAACTGGCTGACCGCATCCGGGAAGGGAAACGGGAGATTGCCGTTGCCCATATAGTCCTGATTGTCGCCGCCATCCAGGCGCCAGAGAGTGGTGTTTCCATTGCCGCCGGCTACGGAGATTGAAATGGTCTGGTAGGAGTACTTGCTGCCAGTAAAGTCATTGCCGGGCGCTGCGACGGAGCCTCCCGAGACAGTCAAAAGTCCGGTAATCTGGCGGCTGGCGGAGTTTAGCGGCATCTCCTGGATGTCCTGCTCGTCGACGGTCTGCTTGAACGAGGCGTCCTCAGTTTGCAGGGCGAGACCCTCGGCATGGACTTCGACCTTTACGTCCGCCCTGCCGATCTTCAGGCTGACATTTACTGCAATGCTGCTGCCCACTTCAAGCACGATGCCGGTTTGAAGGTAGGTCTCAAAGCCTGAAGCGGAGACCCCGAGGTCGTAGGTGCCGATAGGAAGGCCCGGGAAGACATACACGCCGGACCTGTCGGTCCTGGAAGTGTGCTTTACCTGCGTTGAAATCTCGATTGCGGTAACCGTTGCGTTGGAAACCACAGCTCCGGAAGCATCGGAGACGGTGCCTTGGATGTTTCCCGCTCCGGCAATCTGCGCATCCGCGTGGATGCCGGGGAGGTATAAGGCGATCACGCTGAAAACGATTACCAAGAGCGGGACTCTCTTGCGTTGCAACAGGAACTTGTAGTTCATGAGTGCCTCCAAAATTCGCGTTGGTTTTCTGGTCTGCTCAAAGCCCATTCTGAGACGGGAAAGAATCATCAACCCTGAAGCCGGGGAATACTTTGCGTATCGAAATACGCGGCCTGAAAATCCAGTAAAGTCTATATAGTGGTCCGACCACTGTTGTCAAGAAATATTAGGGACCGGGCATTTAAACCCGCAAATTATCAAGAATCAGTGCGTAGGCGCAAAGAATTGCAGCGCGATGGTGTGCCTTTCATGTCTGAAAAACGGGAATTTGGTTTGCCGCGCGGAATTTGGGCCGGCGTCAGCCCGGTCAGTCTTGGGAGGGCCAGTGCGCTGCGCTATTGCACGGCTGGGGCTCGCATCGCATCGATCGCGGCGCTCATCTCTGCGGCGAGGGTTTTCTGGGCCTCTTCGCCCAGCTTGGCGTCATTGCTGGTGAGGTAGAAGACGTCGATTGCGGTATCGCCTTCCGTGTCAATCAGCGCAACCGTGATGTCGCATTTGTGTGCGCTCAGGGTCAGCGCGATCTGTCGCAGAAGACCCGGTACGTCCTGGGCCACCACCTGCAGCAGAGTGGCGTGAGTCGATGACTCGGAGTCGAATTGCAGCCGCGTGGCCACTTCCACCTTCAGGTTGGCCGGATGGTTCATGTGGCTGCGCGCTTCAAGCAATTGCTGAACCGAAACCTTCTGCGCCACCACGTCATGCAGGTTTGCCAGGAAGCGGTCCTTCTCACTGGGGTTCAGTTCGAGGGTGTGAAACACGTCTGTGAAGTGGAAGCTGTCCACAATCACGCCGGCATCGTTTGAAAAGGCGCCGGCCTTGACGATGTTCATACCCCAGGCGGCAAGAGCCCCCGCAACATCGGCAAACAGGCGTGTGCGGTCGCGGGTGATGACGGTCAGGTCAAACAATTGGCGGTTGGGGCGCAGATCGAGCTGAACATTGTCTTTTGTCAGGTTCAGAGCCATCTGGAAGTGATTGCGGATATGTTCGGGGAGGCGTGTTTGCAGGTAGCGCTGCGGCAGGCCTTCAAGAAAATGTTTGAGAGCATCGAACTGCGTGGGCGGCACCATGGAGCGAAGACGATTGAGCAGCGTTGGGTCGACGGCGGCGTGATAGCGGACCTCGTCGACGCTGCGGTCCATAAAGTTCGCCGTTGCCATGTAGAACTGCCAAAGGTTCTCTGCTTTCCACGGTGTCAGAGCCTCAGGGTTGACCGCTTTGACGTCCGCGAAGGTCATGATGGTGAGCATCTTCAGTAGCTGGGGGCTGCCTATCTTTTCAGCAAAGCCGCGCACGTTTTCAAGGTCGAAGATGTCCCGTCGCAGCGCGTTCGACATTTCAAGATGCAGCCGGATCAGGTTGAGAATGGCCTCTCGCTCTTCCGAGTCGAAGTCGAGGCGCGCAAGAAAGGCGTCCGCGAGCTCGACGCTTTGGCCGGCATGCTCCCCGGTGCGCCGTGCCTTGCCTGTATCGTGCAGCAGCAGAGCCAGCAGGAACAGGTCGAGCCTGTCGATTTCAGGCAGCAACTGCGCCAGGCGCTGTTCGTAGTCGTGCGCCGGTTGGCGGAGGGTGTGCACATTGTCGATGGTCAGGAAGGTATGCTCGTCGACCGTATAGCGGTGATAGCTGTCGCGAATGACCAAGGCATCAATCCCGTGGAACTCGGGGATGAGCATCTCTAAAACACCGAGGGCGTGCATGGTCCGCAACGCATGGGCCGCGTGCGGGCCAAGAAGCACCTCGCGCAGGGCATTCCACAGATAGGGCCCCTCAGGAATGTGGATAGCCAGTGCAGGCAGTGCGTCGGTAATGCGGTCTTCAGCGGCCTGGGAGAGCGTGTATCCGTGCGTGGCCATGAGCGAGAAAACGCGCAGAATGGCACTGGTGTCGTTGAACTGGGCGCCCGGGGCAATATCGATGCGCCCCTGGTCGAGAAGGAAGTCGGTTCCAGCAATGGGGGCGCGGCGGCGCCGGAATTGCCGATAAAAGCTTACCGGCGCGGGCAAATGCTCCATCAGCAGAGCGGCACGCCTGTAGATGATGCGGGCATGACGGTAGTAAGTCCGCATCCAGTAGCTCGGATCTGCCGTTCCTCGTGTCTCAAGCCCAATCGAGTTGGTGGCTGCCTCATCCTGCGACTGCCAGTCGAGCGTATTGTCGTCGCGGCCGTGGCGGAAGTGGAGGAAACATCGTGCCGCAGCCAGGAAATCGAATGCCGCCTCGGCATCCCCTCGGGCGCTCTGAAAGACTCCTCCCCGCTGGCGGGGCCACTCCTTGGTTTCTTTCAGATGAAAAAGCAGTGCAAACCAGACCGCCAGGTGATAGTCGCGCAGGCCGCCGGGGCAGTCCTTCAAGTTCGGCTCAAGATGAAAAATCGTGTTGCCGAACTTGGCATGTCGGGCGCGGGCGATCTCGCCGAGCCTTTGCGTGATCGTATTCCACTCGCTCAGCACCAACCCGGGCAGCACAGTCTGGTGGAGCTGCTGGTAAAGAGGGAATTGGCCTGCCAGGAATCGCCGATCCAGCGTAGCCAGCGTGAACTCAAGATTGTCGGCATCGAAACGCCCAATCTCTTTGACCGTTCGGGAACTGGGACTGGCGCGGAGGCCAATGTCCCACATCCCCTTGATCATCGCCTGGACCGCGTCCTTCGATTGCGCCTCGGTCTTTTCATCCGCGAAAGCGAACAGCACATCAATGTCGGAATACGGGAACAGGTCCTTGCGCCCATAACCACCCAGGGCCAGTAGCGCCACGTTTTGCGCTGGCTGTCCCGCAAAGACCCGGTGCCACATTTCGATCAGAATCCGGTCCACGACCGCCGAGCGTCGGCGGATGGCAGCCGTGCCGTCGCCCGTCCGCTCGCAGGTCTGGCGGACAAGCGCCATCTCCCGCAGATACTGCTCCCGAAGATCGTCAACCGCCAAGGCGACTGGATTCATATGAGTTTGTGCGTGGCTCGCAGAAGCAAGTAAGGAATTCTTAACAGAATAAGCGAAGACGGCGCCCATGGTGAATTTTTGGTCAAAATGTCCCGAAAACAGACAGTTTGAATAAATCGATTTGCGGGCGGGCTTCACTCTTCTCGATCAGCGGCCCTCTGAAGGGATGCTTCAGCTATTGTGATCTGAACACAATGAATCGGCAAATCTCCCGCTATCAAAGTGCTACGGGAACGGGATGTACTTTTCGGCGCAGGACTCAGCGCTGCCAGTCGACACTCTTCCCTGGACTGCGGAGTCTTCTCCAGCCGGAAAGTGCAGGTTGCTGGGTCCAGGCCCGAGCCGAACGTCAGCATGATGGAGTGAGTAGCTGTACCCGGCGTCATCGCTGAGCAACACGCCGTCGAGAGTGGCCGCGATCCGGTGGTCCTGGTCGTAGCCGTTGAACGAAAGTTTCCCTCCACCTGAGACGCGAACGTTGTGCAGGGTAATGTCGCGCATGGTGGGCCTGGAGTCGCCCTTGAGCGTTCCCGCAGCCGTGTACCCGGTGTCGAGGGTGATGGGATTGGGCGAGTCACGAACGCATACATCGTCGTAGACCACGTCGTGGGTCAGGCCGCCGCGGGAGCCGTTGGACTTGATCCGGATGCCGTTGTCCGGACCGTCGAGGGAGAGATCGGTGATCCGGATTCTGTTTACGCCGCCATCCGTCTCGCTTCCGATGGACATGCCGTGCCCCCAGTAGAAGTGGTTGTGTGCGACCGTCATGTTGGTGACTCCGCCGGGACCGCCCTTGATGGCCACGTTATCGTCGCCGGTGCGGATAAAGCTGTGGGTAATGGTAATGTTTTTCGAGCCCATGCCGGGATCGACTCCGTCAGTGTTGCGAGCCAGCCGCCTGGGCGTGTCGATCTTCAATCCCCAAACAGTAAAGCCATCTCCGTGGTCATAGACGACGTGGAAGTTCGGTGAGTTCTTCAGCGTGATGCGATAAATAGTGAAGTTGTCGGCATAATCGGCCACGATCAGCCTGAAGACCTGCTGGCGGCCTCCAGCGCGCGCAAGTTCTGCCAGATCCCACCAGGTGTGGTCTGTGCCCAGAATTTTTTCGCCGCCACGGCCGTCTATGACGCCATCGCCCATCACACCTGCTCCAATCACGCGATCGGCCGTGATCAGGGGCATGCAGCCGTGACCGGAATCAGTGACCGTGCCGCAAGCCGGGGGCGCATCGAAGCGAGTGGTTTTGCCGCGATGCTGATTGTTGGGCGAGAGAACAGGGCTCTTGTCGAGACCTGGATCCTGAAAGAGTACCGGGTCGCGTGAAGCAAAGAGAGTGACACCCTTATCGACGATCAGGGTGACGCCGCTGCGCAGAAACAGCGGACCGCTGAGGAATGCGTTTGAGGTGCCTACGGCGCGCAGCAATACGCCGTGCTCCTTGCTGCAATGGTCGATAGCTTTTTGAATGCGGACTGTATCCAGCCTGGTTTCGTCCGCTTCAGCCAGCGTTTGTCCCATGGTCTGAAGCTGTGCGTCGAGCGTTGCACAGGCAGGAGGCACCGCCGGCTCGGTCACGTTCCTCGTGTCCTGTGCAACGAGGAGCGGGCTGAATAAAAATGGGGAAGCAAAAAGAAAGATGACGCGTCGCAGCATTCCACAAGCTCCACCGGTTCCCCTCCGATTTTGGCGGAGGGTACGCTCTGGAAGTCCGGGGTGTCGTACCTTTGCGATGGTTCTCATTTTTAGAACATTCACAAAGGTCAGGAAAGCAGCTCACAGAGCCGTTTCGCCGCGTTCGTCGTTGCGGATACGAATGGCTTCTTCAATCCGGCTCACAAAGATTTTGCCGTCGCCGATGCGGCCCGTGCGGGCTGCGCTCTGAATGGCCTGGATCGCCTTTTCTTTCAAATCGTCGGCGAGAACCAGTTCAATTTTGACCTTGGGCAAGAGATCGACCGTGTATTCTCGCCCGCGATAAAACTCGGTATGGCCCTTTTGGCGGCCGTGGCCGCGAGCCTCAAGAATGGTCATGCCTTCGATGCCTGCTTCAAGCAGGGCGTCCTTTACCGCATCCAGCTTCGACGGTTGGAGAATTGCTTCAATTTTGAGCATATTCGAAATGCCTCGTCTGACAGCGTAACAGGCGGAGAGGGCAGATGGCCGAATCCCGCCGGATGTTTTTAGTGAACTCCATCAAATCTGTGAATTGGCGGAGCGCAAAATGTGTTTCTCCCAATCATGCTCAAGAGTTGAGGTCGTATCCTTCTTCTCCATGTTGCGAGAGGTCGAGTCCTGCGGTTTCCTGATCGGGTGAAACGCGCAATCCCATGACCTTGTCCACAACAAACAGCAGCACCAGGGTGCCCACAATGGAGATGGTCCAGGCAATACCCACGCCCGCCAACTGGTTCAACAACTGGCCCCAATGCCCGTCGATAGCTCCGGTGGGAACATCCTTGCCGAAGGCCGCGTTGATGGCCCTGGTGGCAAACAGGCCGGTGAGCAAGGCGCCGAGAGTTCCACCGGCTCCATGAACGCCAAAGGCATCCAGAGAGTCGTCGTAGCCGAGCCGGCTCTTCACCTCGAACACCATGAACGAGCAGAACGCGCCAGCGATCAGCCCAATCAGCAGTGCAGGGAAGGGCTGGACGAAGCCGGATGCCGGGGTGATCGCCACCAGTCCCGCCACAGCGCCCGAGATCGCTCCCAGTGCAGTGGGTTTTCCGTTGTGAATCCACTCGGCAACCGTCCATCCCAGTGCAGCGGCAGCCGCAGCAAAATGGGTGTTGATGAAGGCCGAGGTCGCCAGCGGACTGGCGGCCAGGGCGCTTCCGGCGTTGAAGCCGAACCAGCCTACCCACAACAGACAGGCGCCAATGAAGCTCAGCACCATGGAGTGGGGAGGCATGTTGGTTTGCGGGTATCCGATTCGCTTGCCCAGATAAATGCAGGTCACCAATGCCGAGACGCCTGAGGTGACATGAACCACCGTTCCGCCGGCAAAATCGAGACTCGGGAAGTGGCCGCCGGTTGCGTTCAGCAGCCCGCCGACTCCCCACACCATATGCGCCATCGGACTGTAAACCAGGATCGACCACAGCGAAAGGAACACGGCCATCGCGCTGAACTTCATCCGCTCAGCGAATGCGCCTGTGATCAGCGCCGGCGTGATGATGGCGAACATCAACTGGTAGATCATGTATGTCTGCTCGGGGATGGTCGGTGCGTAATCCGTGTTGGGGGTCAGGCCCACTCCGCGGAGGAAGACGTGCTCAAATCCGCCGATGAAACCGTTTCCATGACCAAATGCCAGCGAGTAGCCCACAACCGCCCAGATCACCGTCACCAGGCTCATCATGGCGAAACTCTGCATCATGGTTGCCAGGATGTTCTTTTTGCGTACCAGGCCACCGTAGAACAGCGCCAGTCCCGGGCCGGTCATCAACAGGACAAGCGCCGCCGATACCAGCATCCAGGCGTTGTCGCCTGCCGACTGTGCGTTCTGCACGGCCTGTTGCAGTGCGGCGATCTGCGCTTGTGTGGCTGGGGCTGCCGTGGATTGGGCTGGCAATAGTGCAGGAATTCCCAGAAGGAATGACAGAAGAATCAGCCTCAACGTGCTCTTACACATTAATTTCCGCTCCAAAATAATCGTCCATGAGTGGATTGCCGAGACGAGGAACAAGTGGAAGGTTGGGATTGCCGACAGTTGGTCTGCTGAGATTCGGCCAGAGGCCGCAACGGAATTGTGGTCGGCAAACTCCGGCCTCAAGCAAATGCCGGAAAGTTTGAAATGGCGCTTGAATCGATTCTCGTTAAGACGACTGGATTACGCAAGTATATTTGGGTGCATCCATGGATTCATGAGGAAGAATGTGGTAAAGGGATGAAGGGAAAATGTATTTCCATGGAGGAATGCTGGTTTTTGGGGACAACTCACGCCAGGGTTGAGGGCAAGCTGGCTCACAAGGTTGAACCGGCGGCGAAGGATCGGATTCTTGGAAGTTGTCTTTATTTTTGCAGCCTTTGCCGCATTTCACGCTGGTTTGGTCATGCCGCAAGAATGTCAGAAGGTCGTTCACGAACCGTTCAAAAGTGAACATGCAACGTTCATCGCGGCGGAGGTATAGTAGAGGCATGGCGTCGACGGTTGAACGGGACCATTACCTTTTTGGAGCGCTCGAGAGCAGCGCACAGAATCGCACCAAGCTCAAGGAAGTCACATACGGTTTCGAAGAGCCTGAGGGTGTGTTTCTTACATCGATGGATTTTGCCGTCAACTGGATACGAAAAAGTTCGATTTGGCCCATGACGTTTGGCCTTGCCTGCTGCGCAATTGAAATGATGTCGATGGGCGCGTCCCGATTCGATCTTGCCCGTTTTGGAGCTGAAGTCTTCCGGCCTTCGCCACGCCAGTCGGACTTGATGGTGATCGCAGGCCGAGTGTCGCAGAAGATGGCGCCGGTCATTCGACGTCTTTATGACCAGATGCCGGAGCCGAAATGGGTGATCTCCATGGGTGCCTGCGCTACCTCTGGCGGAGTGTTCAACAACTACGCTCTGCTGCAAGGAGTCAACCAGGTGATTCCCGTGGATGTGTATGTGCCAGGGTGTCCCCCGCGCCCTGAGCAACTTTTGTATGCCATTACGCTTCTACAAGAGAAGATTCAGCGTGAACCACGGAGCCTGATGAAGACTTTGAATGCTGGCTAATTGGCCTGATGCCTGGGTTTATGGCCAAGCGCTGCATTACTGAAGTAACCCAACCGAAGCGCTCGAAAGGATGTACTGAGAGTGTGCATCCATTGAAAAATGTGCTCTGCCGGAATGCTCCTATGGTAAGTTTAGTTGTGCTTTCTGGGCGATTTAGCGCCCGTTCGTTGTGAAGATTCAACCCAGTCCGAGGCGAGCTGCGAGCCCGCAAACGGCCATAACTTTCTATTCATTCAGCTTGATTGCGGAGGAGAGACGCATGCACGCTCGAGTTTTTAAATTCGCCTACCTGGTTCTGGTTATGGCGTTTGCTGTTTTGGTGCCCGTTGCGCTGGTTGCCCAGGTGGCTCCGGCCGGAAGGGGAGCTCCTGCGGAAAATCCTCCGTCGAAGTGGGATATCTTCGTGGGATACAGCTACTTCTCGCCGCATGACACGGTCTATCCGATCCAGATATACGGCGGCATCGCGCCGTTCAGCTTCAAGCCTGAGTCGAAGGGCCTTACCGAGAGTGTTGCATACTTCTTCACCCGGAATGTCGGCGTGCAACTTGAGTCAGGGGAGCACGATCTCTTTACGGACACTGGCCCCTCGACTACCGGATCGAGCAACAGCGGGATATTCACAATCGAGCCGGGCATCATCTTCCGCTTCCCGTATGGACACATCACTCCATTTGTTCATGCGCTCGTTGGCCCAGCAGATGTCGATGGTCCGGATCACGAGCCGTATACGTGGGGCTTCGGCGCTACCGCCGGCGGCGGTTTGGACTACAACACCAACTGGTTTCACCACCACCTGAAACTTCGTGTCGTCCAGGCCGATTACGAGTATCTCCACGCCGACTCCGGGACATCCCACTTCACTTCAAGCGGAGCATGGGTCTGGGGCGACGACGAAAGCGTCAACGCTCTCAAGCTGAGCACCGGTATTGTATGGGGCTTGGGCAGCGTCATTCCTCCTCCGCCAGTGACCATGGCTTGTGCCCCCAGCCCGGTGACAATCTTCCCCGGCGACCCGGTCACGATCACTGCCACCACCGCCGACCTCGATCCAAAACTGAACGCTATTTATTCGTGGTCGGGAACAGGCGTCTCCGGCACAGGAACCACGGCTACTGTGGCCACAGGGTCACTGGCTGCCGGCACCTATACCGTGAAGGGTGAAGTCAAGGAAGGCAAGCCCGGCAAAGAGGGCCTGAAGCCCGGTCAGACAGCTGACTGCTCGGCGATCTTCAATGTGAAGGCATTCGAGCCGCCAACCGTCAGTTGCATGGCCAATCCCTCAAGTATTCACCCTGGTGAGATGAGCACGATTACCGCGACCGGCATCAGCCCGCAGAATCGCCCGCTCACCTACACGTTCTCGGCATCGGCTGGCACAGTTACCGGAAACGGGAACACAGCCACTTTCAACTCCACGGGTGCTCCAACCGGCGCTGTCGGCATAACGTGTAACGCCGCTGACGACAAGGGCGGCACAGCGTCCAGTGGCACCTCGGTGACCATCGCGCCTGTTCCGACTCCGCCGTTGCCGCACGCGACAGCCCTCTGCTCGATCAGCTTCGACAAGGACCTCAAGCGTCCCACTCGAGTGGACAACGAAGCCAAGGCTTGCCTCGACCAGGTGACCGACGCGCTCAAGAACGATCCGACAGCAACCGTTGTGGTGGTTGGCGAATCGACCGCGAAGGAAAAGACACCGAAGAAGGGCAAGCACGTGAAGACTCCTGAGGACTTTGCCGCGGAGCGCGCCGTCAACACGAAGGACTACCTTGTGAACGAAGAACAGAGCGGCATCGATGCCTCTCGCATCATCGTTCGCACCGGCACCGGGGATAGCAAGTCTGTTGAAGACTACCTGGTTCCTGCGGGAGCAACCTTCGACAACGATGTGCAGGGAACAACCGCGGTGGATACAAGCGCAGTCAAGACCGTCACGCGCAAACCCATCGGGATGGTTGAGCCCAAGAAGAAACACAAGAAGAACCCTGCGGCTTAGCTGGCGATTTGCACGTGCTCCAGCCGGCTGCAAAAGTGAACTCGCTCATCAAGCCTTCCGCAACAAGGGGAAGGCTTGATGAGCACAAAGTAAAAAGACTCCTCCTGCAATCCTTTGAGGCTGACCGGGAAGCCGGTCGGCCTTTTCACTTTTATGCACGCTCTTTCTTCATGTTTATCTTCCAGAAATCGGGGAGCTTTATTTCTTCAATGAGCCGCTTGCGGATTTGCCCGGATTCCATAGTTCGGCGCGGAGGACTTCTGCTCGGAATCGCAGTGGTGCTTTCGGTTCTCCTTGTTCCGGCATTGGCAGCGCAGTCGCTGTGGAACGCTGTCGGGCCTGCCGGCGGCGATGCCCGCTCATTTGCTATGGTCCCCGGCAATCCCAGTCACCTCTACCTGGGCACCACCAACAGTTGGGTCTACGAATCTCTCGATGAGGGAGTTTCATGGCACCGGCTCGCAAAACTGGATTCGGAAGAGGATACGGTTCTCGACAGCATCCTGGTGGATTCTGCCCATCCAGGGGTCCTGTTTGCGGGCGGATGGAAGCCAGACCAGCATCCGGGGGGACTCTATGTCAGCCGCGACGGCGGCAAGCACTGGAGCGCCGTCGAGTCCATGCGGACCCAGTCAATCTTCTCCATCGCCCAGTCTCCGTCACAACCGAACATGATCGTTGTTGGCACTCTGCAGGGAGTCTATCGGAGCGATGATGCGGGCATGACCTGGACATTGATCAGCCCACCCGGCAGCCATGAGATTCACGAAGTTGAGTCGCTTGCCATCGATCCAGTCGACGCGAACATCGTGTATGCGGGCACATGGCATTTGCCTTGGAAGACGATCGACGGCGGCCAGCACTGGCACAACATCAAGAATGGCGTCATCGAAGACTCCGACGTGTTCTCGATGATCATCGACCCGACGAAGCCGCACATTGTTTACCTCAGCGCCTGCAGCGGCATCTACAAGAGCGAGAACGCCGGTGAGCTGTTTCATAAAATACAGGGCATTCCATCCACCGCGCGGCGCACGCGCGTCCTTATGCAAGATCCCTCGCATCATGAAGTGGTGTATGCCGGGACTACGGAAGGGCTCTACAAGACACAGGACAATGGCAAGACATTTCAGCGCATGACCGGACCGGAAGTCGTGGTCAACGATGTCTTTGTTGACCCTGCCGATTCCAATCATGTGTTGCTGGCGATCGATCGCGGGGGTGTGCTTTCAAGTCAGGACGCCGGCGTCAGCTTCACGCCGTCCAACGGCGGGTTCTCCGGTCGCAGAGTCGAGGCGCTTCTGGTGGATCAAGCCAATCCGGCCACCATGTATGCCGGTGTTGTCAACGACAAGAGCTATGGCGGCGCATTTGTCTCAACCAATGGAGGCATCAGCTGGGACCAGGTAGGCGAAGGCCCCGGCGGCGGCCTCGCCGGGCGCGATGTCTTTTCGCTGGCCCAGGCAAAGGACGGAACCATCGTTGCAGGCACTGGCCACGGCATCTTTGTGCTGGCCACCACCAATCAGCAAGCTGAGAAGGCCCCGTCCGAGCACGAAACCCCGGCGTCTCCGGGGCCGCAGTCGTCTGAAGCCTTGAGCCCTGCTCTGGACAAGCCTGTCTGGCTACCCAGAAACACCATCTCCAACACCAGCGCGAAGACGATTGTTGAGACGCACCACGGGCAGCACGTCGATGTGGAGAAGCGTGTAGTCGATCCCGCTTTTGAACTGCAGAGCCGCGTCAACGCGCTCAACGTTTCCGGCGATGTGTGGCTTGCTTCCACGGGCTTTGGATTGCTCACGAGCCAAGATCAGGGCGCTACCTGGCAGGGAGGGGCGGTCATGGCCTCCAATGGATACCTCTCCGTTGCTTCGCACGGCGGCACGATGGCTGCGGCCCGTCCTGATGGCGTGGTCTTTTCTACCGATGCCGGAACAACGTGGATGCCGATGGGCATTCCTGCAACGCTCACCCGGATCCGAACCGTCGCTTTCTCCGGCGACGGCACCATCTGGCTCGGCGCCCGCGAGGGAGTTTACTTTTCTCACGACCAGGGCAAGACTTGGCTCTGGATTGGTCGCCTTCCTTTCAGCGACGTGGACGACCTGTACTATGACCAGCCATCCAATCGCGTGCTGGTGAGTTCACGAACCAGCGAACAGATCTACGCCATCAACGCAAAAACTTTGAAGTGGGAGTGGTGGCAAACCGGGTATCGCATCGGTTTGGTACGAACCGCAGCGGGGCGCGTAGTGGCGGCGTCACTCTTCGACGGAGTTCTTGTAGAGCCGCAGGCTGCACTCGCCAACACCGCGCAAAAGTGACTTGATTTCGCGTATGCAGGGCAGGGAATCGCCCGCCCAGCGGCTCGGGAAGGGATTTCTGTATCATGGATACAGGAGGATTGACACCCTGGACTCTCGCCAACCTATCGCCTTTCGGAGTCATGACCCACGGCTTGAGCCGATTGCGGCGAAGGTGCTGGCCGGTCAGCGCCTCGACTTCGACGAAGGGCTTGCGCTTTACAGCTCGAAAGACGTGCTGGCAGTAGGCTGGCTGGCCAACCATGTCCGCGAGCGCATGCATGGCGACATCACCTACTTCAATGTCAATCGCCACATCAACCCCACCAACGTTTGTGTCGCTGCCTGCAAGTTGTGCGCATTCGGCCGAAAGAAGGGCGACCCCGCCGGTTACACCATGGCCCTTGAAGAGGCATGGGAAACGGCTGCTTCAGGCTACTCTGAAGCGGTTACCGAGTTTCACATTGTGGGTGGACTTCATCCTGACCTGCCGCTTGAGTATTTTCTTGACTTGGTGCGCGGCCTCAAGCAGCGCTTTCCCAAGGTGCACATCAAGGCCTTCACCATGGTTGAGGTTGCTTACCTGGCGCGTCGGGCCAAACTATCCATCGAGGAAACGCTGATCAAGTTTAGAGAGTCGGGTGTGGATTCCATGCCTGGCGGTGGAGCTGAAATCTTCTCTGTGCGCGTACGGTCCATCATCTGCGACCACAAGATTGACGGCGATGAGTGGCTAATCACCGCCCGCCTCGCCCACAAGCTGGGATTCAAGTCCAACGCGACGATGCTTTACGGGCACATTGAGAACAATGAGGACCGCGTAGACCACCTGCTCAAGCTGCGCACGTTGCAGGACGAGACCGGCGGCTTTCAGACTTTTATTCCGCTTGCTTTCCATCCGGAAAATACGCCCCTCGACCACTTGCCCGTGACGACGGGTCTTACAGATATTCGCCAGATCGCTGTCAGTCGCCTGCTGCTCGACAACTTCCCTCACATCAAGGCCTACTGGCAAATGCTGACGCCGAAGATCGCCCAGATCGCGCTGCGCTTTGGCGCCGATGACCTGGACGGTACGGTCATTGAAGAGAAGATTTATCACGATGCCGGCGCAACCACGCCGCAGGGCATGACTCGCAAAGAACTATGCCGCCTCATCACCGAGGCCGGTCGCGTCCCCGTGGAGCGGGATACGCTCTACCACGCCGTGACTCGCACTGAAGACACCTTTACCGTGGCCGTGTAGCCGCGCAATCGAGGTCTGGCCCTATGAGCTCATTCGGTCCCGCTGCTGTCCTTGGCCTTTGCGTAGGTTTCATGTGGGGTACGGGATGCTCGCTCGCCATCATGTACTCCATCTATCTCGGTGGATATCGGAAGGCGGTCGAAGACACGCTCGCTCCCACCAAATCAAAGCGCCTCCGCGAGACATTGAAGAGGATCGCATTGCGCCGAGCGCAAGAAGAGGCGTCCTCCGCTCCCAAGTGAGTCCGCCCCGATGAAGATGAATGCCTACATCGCTCTTCTTCGCGCCGTGAATGTCATGGGCAACACCACGCTGCCCATGGCCGAGCTCAAGTCGATGTGCGAGTCTCTTGGCTTCCAATCGGTCCGCACCTACATTGCCAGCGGCAATGTCATCTTCAAATCCACAAAGACTGAAGCCCAGATCAAGGCATTGCTCGCGTCCGCGCTCGCCAAACACAGCGGCAGGCCTGTTGCCGTCCACATCCGTACCGCGGCGGAGATGGCCGCGGTTCTCGGCGCCAACCCCTTTCCGCAGCAGCGTGGTGATCGCACTCTGGCGCACTTTATTGAGAAGTCCCCGCCTGCCGATGCGTTGCGGGCGGTGACCAACCAGACCTGCGAAGAGCTGGCCCTGGGTCAGCGCGAAATCTATGTTTATTACGCGAATGGAGTCGGCGAATCCCGGCTGAACATCCTTGCAGCCAAAGAGGGCACAGCCCGCAATATGAACACGGTTGCCAAACTCGCCGAACTGGCCGCCGCGCTGTTGCCAATCCAAGCCGGCAAGCAGGACCTTAAGGCCGCACCACCACGCCGCCCTTCATCACAAAGCTCACGTGCTGCAAAGTGGTGATGTCGTCAAGCGGATTGCCTGGAACCGCGATTACATCGGCAAAGTATCCAGGCTTGAGTTGTCCGATCTGCCCGTCCCATCTCAGTAGCTTTGCCCCATTGATCAGGTCAGCCCGCAGCACTGCCAGCGGCTTCATGCCATAACGCACCATCAGTTCCAGCTCCCTGGCCTGCGTCCCATGAGGAAACGGTCCCACGTCCGATCCCACCGCGAAAGGGATTCCGGCCGCTACCTGTTTTTTGAATTCGCTGATCTTGTAGTTCAACAACGCGGTTTCCCGCGCGGTCATTGCAGGTGACTCCGCGTGCGCCGCAAAATACTCGAAGATCGTGAACGTCGGCACCGCGGGAATCTCTTTCTCGCGCATCAGCCTCATGGTTTCGTCGCTCAGTTGCGTGGCATGGTCAATTGAGGCCACTCCTGCCTGCACCGCGAAGAGCGTTCCCGGCTCGCCCATCGCATGCACTGCCACCACGGTTCCCAAACGTCGCGCTTCTTCAACGGCGGCAGCCAACTGCGCCTCGGTGTACTGGTAGGGCGTATGCAGAACTCCATCCGCCATTCTGTCCGGTCCCGTTTCGTAGACTTTGGCGAAATCCGACCCCTCCTTGTGTTGCGCGCGCATCACGGCCACCATCTCTTCTGCGGAGTCGGCGTAATCGGCGTTGGAGAGAACGTGCTGAGCGGGATTGAAATTGAGTGCGTCCTCGTGCCCTCCGAGAATGTCGATAGCGTTGCCACTGAGGCGCAGGCGCGGGCCCAAAATCAGCCCATCGTTGATGGCGTTGCGCACAGCCGTATCCGCGGAGCCTGCGCCTTCCGTACCCATGTCGCGTTCTGCGGTGAATCCAGCCAGCAGGTCCGCTTTCGCTGCTTGCTCGGCAAGAATGGTGCGCCAGGGAACGGACTCCCGCACCGTCTGCAGGTCCTCGGCGCCGGGATGCAGGAACAGGTGAACGTGTGCATCAATCAGGCCGGGAAGCAGCGTGACGTCGCCGAGGTCGACGATCTTTGCGCCCTGCGGGTGGTCCACGCTGGTGCCCACGGCGTGAATCCGGTCTCCCTCCACAAGCACTTCACCAGGCTGGAGCACCGCGCCGCTATCAACCTGCAGCAGGCGGGCGGCATGAAGAACAATGACTGCCTGCTGCGCGGAGGTGGCGGCTGCCCCAACAGCGAGGCCGGTGCAAACAAGAATCGTGTGCAAACATCTGGTTGGTTTCGACATGGATAAAACTATCGCCCATTGCCGGCCGGTTGTCGAGGTCTTCAAGCTAAGCGAACTCATACACCGTCATCAGGATAGCTGTTCCGATGCCTTCTATCCGTGTGCTAGAGTGGGACCAATCGAGTTATGACCCTTCCGAAGAATATTGGACGATATGAGATCGTCGATGAGCTTGGCCACGGTGCAATGGGGAGCGTTTTCCGGGCGCGTGACCCGGCCATGGATCGCATCGTAGCCGTTAAGACCATCCTTGCAGGGGTTCTTGGCGGCGAACAAGGCACCGAATTCCGGCAGCGATTTTATCGCGAGGCGAAGGCTGCGGGCGCCTTGGCGCATCCTGGAATCGTGCCCGTCTTCGATGTCGGCGAAGACGAAGGCATGCCGTTCCTGGTGATGGAATATGTCGACGGAAGAACCCTGGCCGATGCCATGAAGAAGGGCGAACGGGCATCGCTCGATCGCGTCTGCGAGATCGGGAAGATGGTGGCCGATGCGCTTGGATATGCGCACAGCCGTGGCGTGATCCACCGCGATATCAAGCCTGCCAACATCCTGCTGACGTCACGCCAGGTGTACGGAGAAGAGCGCCCCAAGATCACTGACTTCGGCGTTGCCAAGCTGGCCGCCGGAGAGGTCACAACCAGTGGCCAACTGCTGGGAACGCCGGCGTTCATGCCGCCCGAGCAGTTTACCGGGGCTCCTATTGATGGGCGTACGGACCTGTTTTCGCTCGGCGTGATCCTGTACTGGATGGCTACCGGCGAGCAGCCATTTCCCGGCGAGACCATGACGGCTGTGTCCTACAAGATTGTTCACACTGAGCCCGTTCCGCCTGGAAAGCTCAATCCCGCCATTCCTGTTCAGTTGCAAGCGGTGATTCTAAAGTGCCTGGCAAAGAATCCCGCCGATCGCTACCAGACCGGCGAAGAGCTCTCACGCACTCTTGCGGAATTCAGGACGAGCGCGAAGGACGGTTCGCTGCAGAATCCGGATGCCCAATTCGGCGCCGGAGTGGCTTCTGAAGAAACTTTTCTTCCCACTTCCAGCTTCCCGCCCAAACCTGCCCAAGGAGCGACATTCGCTTCAACGCTCCAGCCGCCTCAGGCGGTCACACAAGCGAAACCTCCCGCGTCTTCCAAAGTTCGAGGCCGGGTGGAGCTCGCGATTGTTGCGTTGCTGGTTGCGGGCGCATTGGGTGGAGGGTATTGGCTGCTGCATCGCAATCAGCCTGCCCAGTCGCCGCCGCCGCCAACAGACGCAGCCGCGGTTGCCCTGGCGCCGACTGCTCCACCCCCGGCGGGAGCAAAGCAAACCCAAGCCCTGCAGACTCAGCCCGACAGAACGGCAATCCCAAGAACTGCAAAGAAGCCGGAAGCCGGAACGCCGGCCGGAGCAGCACCACCGAGCGCGCCGATCATTGCTCAAGCTCCCGCGCAAGCCCCAAAACTTGCGCCGGTCGCATTCGATCCCAAAAAACTCGACCCAAAGCAGAACACGCGGTTGCGGTTTGACTTCGAGCATTTTCCGCAGACCGCAACCTTTTCAGTGGAAATGAATGGCAAATTCTTCTACGCCGGCCCGATTGCAAACAAGTCCGAATACGACAGCCTCTACGCGCCTCCAGGAGTCAACGAGGTTCGCGTCGCGGTCAATTCAGGCGGCGTGCAAAAGGTCTCGAATATTGTGAGTGCGGATTTTATCGCTCACAAACGCATGACGATGCGGATCGACCTTCGGCCGGGTCCCAGCCAGAGTGTGCGGCCCACTCCTGTCATGGATGCAGGCTCGCAGATTGTCGCCACGCTCAAGACGGATTTCTTTTCCTTCTAAGCAACTCAGCGTGTGAAATTCGATTCGGCGCGCTGATCGTCGCACCCAATCGCCCATCAAAGGCCAACAAAGATTGCGCCGTCTTCAACCGTCAATTCAATTCCCGCAGCCGCGGCGGCCTCTTGAAGGGCGGCGGGCAGCATCACTGTCGGGTCGGGGCTGACATCCATTCTGCGCATCAGCCCCTCACCTTTTTTTGCGCCTGCTGAAAGCACGATCTTCAATCCGCGGCGCTTGCATTTCACCGCAGTTCCATCTTCGAGCTTCACATTCATCGGCTTGATATAGGCGTCAACGTAGTGAACTCCGATGCCGGACTTGTCGTCAGTCAGCGCCGGAAGCTTGCCGTCTGCGGCTTGGTTCAAATCACAGAGCTTGAATTTCACGCTGGCCTCCCATCACTTCAATCCCCTTTTGTTCCAGAAACTCGTCCATGACTTTTCTGAATGCGCGAATATGTTCCGGCGTGCTGCCGCAGCAGGCGCCTACAACATTCGCATCCGCTTCAAGAAGCGGTAGGAGTCCCTGCACCATTTGTTCCGGCGTTTCGTCGTAGATCACCTTCATGTTCTCCAACCGTGGCTTTCCAGCATTGGGTTGCACCATCACCGGCAGGCTGGTCACGCTCTTGTAGCGGATCACGGCATCGCGTGCACGCTGCATCTCCATGCCGGTTCCGCAATTCAGTGCCACAATGTGTGCGCCGTGCTCTTCCATGAACGTGGCAGCCCGTTCGGGCTCAATGCCCATCATGGTTCTGAAGGTCGAGCCATCCAGCGTAACGTCGTATGCCATCGATCCGATAATGCATTTCGCGCCTGCCGCCTGTGCCGCTTCAATACCAATCAAAAGCTCTTCAAGCGAGGTTTGGGTCTCGATGATGATGGCGTCCGCTCCACCATCCACCAGTGCCCCTGCCTGCTCTTCAAATGCGCTGCGAACCTGCGATTCAGTGAAATCGCCAAAAGGCTCAAGCAGTCCGCCGAAGGGCCCGATATCGCCCAGCACGTATCCCTCCCTGTCTCCGAATGCCTGGCGAGCAATCTTCACGCCAGCCTTGTTGATCTCTACCACGTGACCGGTCTGCGAGTGACGGTTGAGCATGATGCGGGAGCCGCCGAATGTATTGGAAATGATGCACTCCGAACCAGCCTCCGCGTAGCGCCGCTGGATGGCGAGCACTCGCTCAGGATGCGTCAAATTCCATGTCTCACCGCAGTTTCCCTGTTCCAATCCGGCGAACATGAGTTGCGTGCCCATTGCCCCGTCGCCCAGCAATGGCCGCTCTTTGATCGCATCCTGCAGAAGTTTCTTCATTGAGTCTCCGTATCTTCAGTTAATTCCTTTTGTGCCAACGCGAAATGAATCGTCTCCAGCACCAGTCCCCATTTGTGTTCGCGGCTTGATGACTCGCAATAGCAACCCGCGACGCTCGGCTTGCGCGTCCACGACAAGACGGCATTCAAGCGCTCGCCGCGCAGAGGTTTTTCGCCTTCAATGGCGGTCATCAGGCCCATGGGATTCTCGAGGTACTGACACATTCTTGTGTGGCCTGTGTCGCCCGCCGCTGGAGCGCAATGCTGCTCCCAGATAGGATACCCTTCAGAACGCGGACCGAGCTTGACATGATAGTCAAAGGTCAGCGACCGGCCCATATTGGTGCACGTGGTGCCTTCATAGCGGAACACTGCGTCCTGCGAGCCATCCTGGTTCGTCTGCATCCGCAAGCGCTCCAGGGCCCATCGTTGCAATGCCTTGCGATTCACGCTGTATTGCGCGTCCTGATCATGCGCCGCAATGCGTGCCGGAACTTGTTCGCCCCATGGTCGCGGAGCTCGCCGGTAAGGCACGCGCCTGTACTGGCAAGGACCGAATGAGCAGTTTTCGCATGGAACAAGATCGGTGAGCCTGCGCAATCGCTCGGTGTGCCGGGTTAATCCGTAAATTCCTAGCAGTGTTTTTTTCGGCCGCAACATGCCTGAGTCAAATACGTCCACATTTGACGGAAAGGCCTCTCTCCGCGTCCGCTTCATCAGCTCCAACAGCCGCGGTTGCTCCGCCACGTCCCATTCGGGATAGCCGGGGCTGTAGTGAGGCAACACCGCCATGCCGTGCTTCTCTGCCCAGTCACACAGGCGAGCTCCGGTCGACGAAGCAAGGTGTTCCACGACCGCCGATCCATAGATTTCGAGGAAGAAATACTCGTCAGGCTTCTCTTCTGCCCAACGCTTCCGGCTCTCCTCTTCGGCCTCTGGACCCGCGCCGACAGCAACCAGGATCACGCTGTGCGCTCCAGCCTCTGCGAGCGTGCTCTGTAGTCGGTTGCTGCTGAATGAAATCCCATCAACCTGAATCGAATTGCCAGCGATCTCAAAGTTCTCCGCCTGCCGCGCGTAAATCCATGGCCGGCCATTCTTCGTATACCAACCCCTTGCCCAGTCTGCCAATTCCAGGGCACGTCCCTCCAGCACCCGCCCGCGCGGGTACCCCAGCAACCGGACATATTCCTCCTGCAGCACATCCAGATCGGGCGCCGTGCTGGCGAGTTCAATGGCTTCGGCTACCTGGCGCATGGAATCGGCTCCACGGGCTTGAACTGGCAGCCCTCGACAAAGAATTCAAAGAACTTTGGATGGGTTTCAAGCCGGCAATGCTGCACTTTCTTTACCATCTCTTCCAATTCCTGCCGCTTTTGCCTGCTCAACAAGGCGATCGTCGCGCCCTCGATTGCGGTGTTTCCCGCCTGTACCACTTTCGCCGAATCCAAGGTCGGAATCAGCCCGATACGCTGCGATGCTTCAACCTTGAGGTGTCTTCCGAATCCTCCCGCCAGATAGAAAACATCGATGTCGGCAAAGTCGATGCCGTAGCTGCTGAACACCGTATGCAATCCGGCAACGTTGGCGCCTTTGGCCTGCGCCAACTCGTTCACGTCGCTCTCCAGCAAATAAATGTCTTCGCCGGGCGAATCGCCATGGTGGAGAGTGATCCGGCGAACATCGTCGTCAAACCGGCCCATCTCATTCATCCTGCCGGTGCGCAGCAGCTCGCTCAACACGTTCACCAGGCCTGACCCGCAGATGCCCGCTGGCTTGAGGTCGCCAATGACACGGAGGCTGAAGGCCCCGTCGTCGCCAATGGCCACCCCATCGATTGCACCGTCCAGGGCAGGCATCCCGCAGGAAATTGCGCCACCCTCAAACGCCGGCCCGGCCGGGCAGGACGCCGCAAGGATGCGGTCTTTGTTGCCCACAATCAACTCGGTATTGGTTCCGATATCCATCACCGCTACCAGGCGTTCTTCATGCGCCAAGTCCACTGCCAACATGCACGCTGCCGCATCAGCACCCACATGACCGCTGATGATCGGCGCTCCATACACACGAGCCTTGGGGTGAATCGGCAAGAGGCTACGCAGGCCAGTCTGTTGCAGGCTTGTGGTGGTGCGCTTGCCTTCGGCCATTTCCACTTCCGTGATGGAAAGGTACGGGCTTTGCCCGATCGAATACACGCTCTGCCTGAAGAAAAGATCGCGCATGGTCGAATTGCCCACCACGACCATTTCGTAGATGGTTTTCGGGTCGACTGGAAAAGCTTCGATGGCATGCGTGAGATAGCCGGCCAGCGTGCGCATCAGCAGTTTTCCCGGGTGCTCAGTGTCGTACGAGATGCGCGACATCACCTCAGATCCGCCGAAGCGTTGCGGATTCTCAAACGAGGTGTCCGCGATCAGTTCGCCGCTCTCCAGGTCAACGAGACGCAGCACAACCGTCGTGGTCCCCAGGTCCATGGCGATGCCAAGAATCGGTCCGATCGAGCGCTCTACTTCCACGCCATCGATCAGGATGCGATCCCCGTTGCGAGTCACAGCGGGGTCAAGATTGAACGCGCGATTGCCGATCGGCAGACCAAACGCGTGCCGCTCAATGCGCATGTGTCCGCGGCGCATCGTATGGCAGCGAACATTGCCTTCCGACGCGGTTACGCAAGCCTGGCATGACAGCCGAAAATTCCCTTTGAGATGACGCTCCGGCTCAGCAAGCGGCGAAAGGGCGTCCATCCCCTCGACAACTTCAACCATGCATTCTTTGCATTTGCCCTGCATGCGACAGGAGGTGGGCACATCGATGCCCAGGTCCTCGGCGTAATCAAAGAGCGATCGCCCGCCTGCCGCCTCGATGGATTGTCCGTTGATGGTGAGGGTCACGGCCATTCAGAGAGAATTCCTACCAGCCCTTCGCTTCCAGTTCGGCCTTCAGTGCCTCCGCAACCTCGCGTGCAGAACCCTCTCGCTCCTCTTCCTCGCTCCACTTCCATTGGGCCAGGTAGTCGTCAGAGGCTTGCAGTCCCCGCTTGGCCGCGAGAATATCCACTTGCTGCATGAATCTGTCATGCAGCATCACAGTGACGTCCTCAACCTCATCCACGGCATTGATCTGGATGGGGATCTCCTGCCAATGCAGAATCCTGTATGTGGCCACTGCTGTTAGCCCTCTGTCGCCAAGCGCAAAAACAGGTCTACCGCGGCGGATGCATTGGCACCGTACCCGTCCGCGCCAATCTCGTCAGCAAACATCTGGCTGATCGGAGCGCCCCCGATCGCAATCTTGATGTGGCTCAGGCCTGCGGCATCAAAGCCGTCGATCACGGTCTTCATATACATCATGGTGGTGGTTAGCAGCGCGCTCATGCCAATGATGGTGGGCTTGCATTTATCCGCTGCGGCCATGAACTTTTCCACGCTCTGATCCACGCCGATGTCGTGCAACTCAAAACCCGCGCCTTCGGCCATCATGCCCACAAGATTCTTGCCGATATCGTGCAGGTCGCCGCGAACCGTGCCCATCAACAGGACGCCTTTGGGTTTGGTGTTGCTTCCTTTTGCAGTCAGCAGCGGCCGCAGCACCGCGAGCCCCGCCTTCATCGCACGTGCCGCAATCAACACTTCCGGAACATACAAGACATTGTGCTTGAAGTCCTCGCCGACCACGCTCATGCCCGCGATCAATCCCTCAGTCAACACTTCTTGCGCAGACCGCCCCTCTGCCAGGGTCGCCTCTGTAAGGCGGGTGATCTGGTCAGCGTTTCCCTCGTAAAGGTACTGGTTCATCAAGGCGTAATCAGGCATCAATCCTCCGCTTAGCGAGCGCTTGCAACCGGGTTCGCAGCACGCCTTCCATTGAATTCGCTCAGCGCCTCAATCATGGCCAACACATTCTCACGGGGCATTCCGGGGCTCACGCCGCCGCCGACCGAGAGGATGATGCCTTCGCCGCCAGAGCCCTCCAACACATCGAGCGTTTCGTCCTTCACTTCCTCCGGATTTCCGCGAACCGCAATCTCCAGCGGATTCACGTTCCCCATCAGGCACATCCGGTCGCCGATGCGCCGCTTTACCTCGGTAATATGCTTCTGCTTTCCCCAGTTCAACACGTTGAATCCAGCGTCCGGCAGGTGGTCGAGGCAGGCGTCCACTTCGGCGTCGTTGTGGTAAAGCTTCACCCAGTCCTTTGGAAACGCATCGCAAATGCGCTTCAGGTAGGGATGCGCAAACTCCAGGTAATGCTCTTCATTGATGAACCCCACAATGTCATCGAGTATGAAGATGCTCTCGACCGTGTCGCCCATCACCTTCTGCTGTGCTTTCAGCCAGTCGATCACCACCCGCGTGCACAGGTCGATTAACTTGTGCGCGCCTTTCGGATCTTCCACCAGGTCGATCATGAAGTTCGTGGTGCCGCGCACAAATCCAGCCGTGCAAAGCGGACCCCGCGAGGTCACCATGGGCAGAATGTATCCGGCATCCAGGATCCGCTGCCTGGCCATGGAGATCCGATGCAGCGTCAACCCGGCAAAGCCATCTGCCTCCACTTCGTACTCGGGAAAACTGTCGATGTCCTCGATCCGGTAAAGCGTGTGGTATTCGCTTGGCGTGTTGTCCTGCCAGAACTTGATCTTGGCGCCCAGAATCGAGGGCTCGGCCGCCATCCCATACTCCATCCACCACGACGGAATGAAGATCACGTCAGGGAACTCGCGCATGATCTTCAAATTCGACTGAAACCAGAGTTCGGGATCCAGAAAGTAGTCAAGATGCTTGATTCCGAGGTATCCGGGGATCCATGGGCTATCGATGATCATCGCCATCGGAATCTTTTCCATCTTTTCGCGGCGCACCGCTCGCTTAAACGTTTCCCATTGTTCCGGCAGCATACATTTACCTCGTGGACGCTTTTGGGGAAGCACAAAACCATCGCCAGGTCAGGCCTGGCAGTCACGCAAATAGCTTCTTTTCTTCAATCTCTTAGCCATTCTAGTCCAGGGAACCGCAATGATCCTGGATATTGTTCAGGTGTCAAAGTAAATGTCGCTAAAACAATCACTTGCCCTCGGCTTCGGTCATGGTAAGGTATCCGCGACAACGGGCACAACTGAATTTGCAAACGGCTCGTCTAGGTGCTCCTGCCCGCAACACCATGGTCTCCGACAGACCTGCCCCGGATCCAGTCGCACCTCTCGCGCAGTACATCGTCAAACTCGCCAGGCCGGTGGCTAACTTGCTCGCACGCACGGTCCGCCACCGATTTATACAGTCATCTGGGGGCAGTCACGACTCACCGATTTTGAACTGATGATCATGATCGGAGCACAACTTGTCGGTTATTGAAAGGATCACCTGATGCTTACTGTGTGTTGTCCGACGACTTCGACATTCGCTAACCTCTGGATTTCAAACTGAGGCACTATCGCATCCCAGGGAACCAATGCAAAGCATTTTCGTGATAAAGCTTGCGCAGGATCGACTGGGGGAGAGCTAATCCCTGCACCGCGTGACCGCGGACCTGCAAGACATCGTCTGTAGCCAGAAATCGCCAATCCCTTGCGTAAGTGTCTTCCCACTTTGCGCCTGTTTCCGATACCCCCGTCTCTCCAAAACCGATTTCGAGGTCGGTTCCATAGATGAGTCGATCCTGGTACCTTGCAATAAATGCAATCATCTGCGGGCGCGGTTGCAACATGATTCTTGGAATGCGGCCCGCAAGATCGACTGCAAAATTTGGATAGCGATCGAGATGTTGTCCCAGTTGCTTGAAATCATCTTCCATGCTGCCGAGATGTGCCCCTACGACGCGAAGACTTGGGTTCTCCTCCAGAATGTGATCGCGAGCCTTCAGGATCCGCTCCTTGGAAGCCGGATGAGGCCTGCCATACATGTACCATTGCGGGTTGTTCTTAAAGTATTGGCTGGCGAAAGGATCGTGATTTGGCGGTTCCCATGCGCTATTTGGGTCTGCAAGGTGCGTGATCAGGGTCTTGTTATGGGCGGCAATGTCACGATAGATTGGCTCAAAGACGGGAGCGTCCGGAAGAAGATACTGACCGGTGGTGTCTTTGATCTCCATGCCAATGTTTTTCCAGATCTTTACAGCGACGGCACCCTTATCAAATTCTCGGTTGATCTGTCGAATCGTCGATTGTGCAAAACCAGCCTGGTTGAACTCATACGGGTCAAACGTAGTGCACACTGCGACGTGACCGTTGGATTTGTCGACTAATTCCCACGCTTCCTCAGTCTCTTTGGACAGACTGTTTCTCGACGCATTGGTATCATCGACAACGAGAATGTCGAGAACATGCATGTGCAACTTGCTTAGCATCGGATAGAATTCCGCGTTGTCTGCGAACACATGCGTGTGTGCGTCGATCGGATCCAGTGCGGCGAATTGCTGCAACTCCTGGTCAGTGAAGTTGCCGGTGGCTGGAGTGGGCAAACGCCTATGGCAACCGCCAACTAAGACAGCCAGCACGAATGCAATGAGAAGTCTTTTCAAAATTTGCCTCGATGTGTCTTCCGCCGCAATGATTGGGAATCTTCGTTCTCCGGGACGCCTCCCTGAGATTCTACTTCTCGAGGAATGCTCTGTGGAGGACAAGTGGTGGATCACTTTGCTTTTCCACCGTTTGGGAAAGCGGAGAAGATTCATCGCGTTCTCGAAAAACGTCACAATGTTTAGTCAAATGGGGTGACCGGCACCAATGCGGTAACCGTGGGTTAGGCTGTGACTCGAGCAGAAACAAGAAGCACAGTTCAAGGCCACAAGCGGAGAGGCTGCTGGTCATACGTAAAAAGTACAGTTTTTGGGCCTGGATATTCGGCAACGACGAAAACAACCCCACGGGTCCACAGGAGTTGACAGGGTCACGTTTTATCAATCCTAGAACGCTGTGCTCCGGCGACTGTGAGCTCAGGTGAGGCCTATTCTTGCTCGCGGGCATTCAGAATCACAAGCGACCAGCCAAGAGCCGGCCAGTATCTGGCTGAGGATTTTTTCACAGCTTCATGACCCTTTCAGAGCCCTGTCTAGTTAATGAAAGTGTCATTCCCGGTGTAAAGCCAACTAGGTTACGATCTTAGAGTCTCAAGATGAATTCGACTGCTGGCCGGGCGGAGTTGTTACCAGGACGCGCTCTGATGGCCGGCATCTTCTCAATGCCGGCCCGGAGTGCTGGTAAGCAATCGCCAGGCTGAAGAAAGTGGTGAAGCATGCGGATTTTCCACCTGGTCCCCAACATGAACTTCGGTGGTCTGCAGGAGATCGTTCGCGTGCTCTGCCTGGCTCAGTGCAAAGCCGGCCACACGGTGACCATCGGCTGCTGGACCAACGCGAGCAACAATTTGGTGGCCGAAGCACAGCTTCAGGATGCGGGAGTGCAAATTGTGTACTTGCGCCGAGGGGCGCAGGGGCAACTGATTGGCGGGAAGAAATACTTGACTCTCAAACTCATGGAGTACTTTGGCAAAGGCAAAGCGGACATTTTGCACGTGCACAATCCATTCTGGTACTACCTTTATGGCGGCATTGCCGCCCGGGCCGCCGGATCAACAAAGGTAGTGGAAACCATGCACGCCACGGTATGGCTGCTGGGCAAGCGAAAATGGAGACTTGTCTTCTGGGTTGGCGCGATGTGCACCAACACCATTGTGTCTGTCTGTGCCGAAGTGGAATCTGTCATTCGGAGTGAATTCTTCCTGCCCGGCAGAAAGTTCAGCGTAATTGAAAACGGGATCGATTTGGCACGCTTCCTTGCTGTGCCCCAGCGTACTTCAGACCATGAAATCGTCATCGGTACTGTCGGTCGATTGTCTCGTGAGAAAGGCCATAACTTGCTCCTTGCGGCATTCGCTCAACTGCGTGCCAGGCACAGCAACATTCGACTTCGCATCCTGGGTGAGGGGTTCCTTGAAACGGAATTGACAAAACAACGGACTGAGCTAGGGCTGGACGGTGTCGTTGAATTCTGTGGGGTCTCAAACGATGTGCCCGCCTACCTAAGCACACTCGATCTTTTCGCCCTTCCATCATCCAGCGAAGCCATGCCCCTGTCGCTGCTCGAAGCCATCGCATCGGGCCTTCCAGTCGTGGCGACTGCGGTAGGCAACGTCCCTCGCATGGTAGCAATTACTGAATCGGGTTGGGTCTGCCCGCCGGGAAATGTAAATGCCCTGGCCGCCGCGTTGGAGTCCGCCATTACATGCGATGAACTGCGGGAAAAAGGCGAACGTGCCCGTAAGAAAGTGTCGGAATATTACTCGGTTGAGCGAATGAGCCGCGACTATGAACTGCTCTATCTCAAGCTCATCCAAAAATAGATCAGGGCCAGGCCTTAAATTGCAGCAGATTTGAATGCTAACGCCAGGGAAGAGCGTTGCGCTCATCTCTGGGCGTCTTGCAGCGATGGTTCACCTACCTGCTCAACGCTCCAACGGTGCGGCGCCACACAGACACCGCTGAATGTTCCTTTGCCAGTGCCATAGTAATTGCCGTCGAGCACACTCAGAACAAAAGCTTCCGGTACCACATCTGTCTGCTCTGCACCGAAGTCCATGTAAAGTGAAATGAGGTACTCTCCGGGAACAAGCGTCAGGCTGGGCACATCGCAGACCAAAACGATGCCACCTGACAATGAATCATGCATCAGCTCGGGATCGCAAAGCGTATTCAGCGTAAGTACCCTCTGCCCGAACATGGTGTTGATGCAGAACGCAAATGTGAGTCGCGGAGTCTCGTAAGGCAGGGTAATGTGAATCTTGATCTTCAGCGGCTCCCCAACCTGGACGGAGCGCGGCGCAGGACGATCATCGGTGGTGTAAAGTTCAATTCTTCTCATCAACGCCGCATGTTGCGGCTTGCGGGTCGGAGCGTCCGTCAGTTCGATTTCATGGCTATGGCTTGCGCCTGGCCGGCTTGTGCCAGACAGGTATTCACCGACCGCGCCCTTTGTTTCTCCGTCGAAGACAATGCGGCCCTGGCGCAGCACAATGCCACGCTCGCAAAGATTCTCAACCGCAGCCATGTTGTGTGAAACAAAGAGAATAGTGCGGCCGGCCTTGCTTACTTCGCTCATCTTTCCCAGGCACTTTTTCTGGAAGGCCATATCGCCCACTGCAAGCACTTCATCCACAATCAATATTTCGGGCTGCAGGTGCGCCGCCACCGCGAAGCCGAGGCGCACCGACATTCCGCTTGAGTAGCGCTTTACAGGTGTATCAAGAAACTTCTCGATTTCGGCAAATGCGACAATCTCGTCGAACCTGGCCTTGATTTCGGAATGGCGCATGCCCAGCACCGCACCGTTCAGGAAGATGTTCTCGCGCCCGGTGAGTTCGGGATGAAATCCTGTGCCCACTTCAAGCAGGCTGGCCATTCGCCCGTGCAGAGTCACTTTCCCCTCGGTCGGATCCGTGATTCGCGAAAGTATCTTGAGCAGTGTGCTCTTGCCCGCACCGTTGGCTCCAATAATGCCGACGATCTCCCCAGCCTTGACGTCGAAATTGATGTCCTTCAGCGCCCAGAAAGAGGTCGTTGGCTTTGACCCATCCTTCGCCCGCTGCTTGAATGGGCCAGCCAACGCGCGCACCATTAGTTCGCGGACATTCGAGGTCCGATCAATGGATTGGCCAATGCGGTACTCCTTGGAGAGTCCCTGCACCTCGATCATTGATCCCATCAAAGCACCCCGGGGGCCGCGCCAGCTGCCGGTGTAGTGCCCGCAACCAGTGGAAGAGCCACTCGCCTCTCGTCGATCGACGGTCCCTGGAACATGCCAAGGCGCGCCGAATAAAGATCTTTTGGCAGACCCTTCATATTCAATGCAACTTCGCGAATCACGTGATCCTCTTCTTTGAACTGCAAAGTAATACCCGGAGGGAGTCCGGAGATGCTGAAGGTGTCATCGGACACCCGCTCCAACCGGAAGGAGGGCTCGTTGTTGACCATCACCATCAGTCCGCCGTCCATCAGGCGCACGGAACCAACCGCGCCCTTTACCAACGTAGACAGCGGCTTTCCGATCACAAACATCGGCATGTACTCGCCGGGTATCATGAAGTCGCAGATGAACCGGCGCAGGTCTGCTTCTGAGGCAGGCACGGCCTCTCGAGTCATGGATATGCCTTCGGCCCGCCGTCGTGCCACAAAGTCCTCGGGGAACAAGCTGAGCAGATAGTCGTTGATCAGAACATCGATCACGATGTGAACCCTGACGATCTGGCTGTCGTTCTTCACCGAATGCACGCGAGAGAAGTCGCCATACCATAGCTCGCCGGCCTTCCAGTTCATGCGCAGTCCGTCGATGATAAAAGCTACGGCAGGGTCCGTGAGGATTGGGATGTGCAGGCGCACAATGCCAAACTGGAAATTCGTATGGAAGTCGAAATGATCCTTGATGTGGCCACCTGGGGGCAGAAACAGGATGCGGACTACCTCCTTAGGGCACTTCAGATCTTCAAGGATTTTCTTGAAGTATGGTGTCTGGCGCAGGTTTTCTGTCTCCTGGTACCGGTCCATCCCGGGAGAGCTTGGGAAGACGGAATCTTTCCCACCCAGGGAGTGCAGAGCAATCCCCGTCCATTCACCCTTGTGGTAAGGGCCCGGCTGCGGAGCGGTGGGCACATCCCGCAGTGTTTGCAGATCGCGTAAAAGCAAGTCTACGTCGTATGTCTGGGGCAGCTTGACGGCCGCATCTGCACTCATCGCGTTCATCTCTGACTCCTGTTCATCAAAGTTCAATTCCCGTTCCGATGCGTTCCTTCGATCCCATTCACTGTCTGATCCAATGCGCAGGTTCAGTTCAACGAAAACCAACTCCTGAGCCTGCTCAGCATCACGACGTTTTGACAGGCGTTCCCGTCGGCCTGCGCTTGATGCCTTTCAGCTTCTGCGCGCTCGTTTCCTGCAGCGCACTGTATTCTTCCGCTTGCTGTTGCTGTTCATTCGTTTCCAGTATTTGCTGAATCTCGCTCAACCGCAAGTCGGGATTTCGGGTCACTTGGTCCAGAACAGTCTCAAACTGCGCCGCTGCGCGAAGGATCGTCCGCCGGTCAAACAAGTCGGCGTTATAGTTCCAAGTACCGGTCAAACCCTGGTCGCTCTCGCTGCAGAACACCGCCAGGTCGAACTTCGAGGGCAGTTCGAAATGGAATCCGCTCAGTTCGATTCCGGGCAGCTTTCGGCGGCTGCGCGGAGTATTCACGTGCACGAACAACACCTGGACCAGGGGATTGTGACTCATGCTACGCTCCGGCTGCAGCTCTTTCACCAACGTGTCGAAGGGCATGTCCTGGTGCGCATATGCCCCCAGGGTCACTTCGCGCACACGGCCCAGTAGCTCGCTGAACGTCGGATCATGCGACAAGTCGGTGCGCAGCACGATCAGATTCACAAAAAAGCCGATCAGTGCCTCCGTCTCCACACGGTTGCGGCCGGCAAGGTCGGTACCTAAAACCACGTCAGGCTGCTTTGTGTAATAGAGGATCAAGCTCTGGAACGCCGCCAGCATCGTCATGAACGACGAAACCCCCTGCTGTCGGCTCAGCTGTCCAATCTTGGCAGCCAGCGCGTTCGAAATTGGCACACGTTCGATTGCTCCACGGAGGCTCGGCTCTTCAGACCGAGGCCGGTCGCTCGGCAACACAAGCACAGGCGGCGCGCCATCGAGTTGCTGTTTCCAATACGCCAGTTGGCGAGCTAGCACGTCGCCTTGCAACCAGTCTCGCTGCCAAGCGGCAAAATCCGCATACTGAACCGGCAGTTCAGGAAGCGCTGAGGATTGCTCTCCGTGCTGGCCCTTTAAAGCCAGCGCCGCCTCATAGAACGCGGCCAGGTCAGAAGCCATCACTCCCAGGCTCCAGCCATCGGAGGCAATATGGTGTGTATTCACAAACAGGACGTGTTCCCGCTCGTTCAGCCTCAGCAGCATAGGCCGAAAAAGGACGTCCCTTGTCAGATCGAAAGGCTTCGCGCTCTCCTCTTGCACAATTCGCCGCGCTTCCTTCTCGCGATCCGGCGCAGCCAGCGAGGTCAAATCCCGAATCTCCATCGTGACATGCGCGTTGGGCCGCACTCTCTGGACGGGTAGATCGTGCTCCACCGCGTAGGTTGTCCGCAGGATGTCGTGCCGTTTCACGATGCCGTTCAGCGCTGTCTCCAGCGCATCCGGATTCAGCAACCCCTTCATGCGCGTGGCCCAGGGAATGTTGTAGAGCGGGCTGTCCGGGTCCAGCTGATATTGGAACCAGAGCCGTTGCTGCGCAAAAGACAGTGGTAGTGGGTTGCTCCGGTCGGCCCGCACCATCGGCGGCGTTTCCAATTGGTATTTGCCGCGTTCCAGCCGCTCAATCGCTTGCGCCAGCTCGGCAACGGTAGGCGCTTCAAACAGAACACGTACCGACAGTTCCACTCCGAACGTTGCCCTAGCCCGAGCCACCACTTGTGTGGCTGAGAGTGAATGTCCACCCATCTCAAAGAAGTTGTCGTGCAACCCCACGCGCTCAAGCCGCAGCACCTCCGCCACGATTGAGGCCAGCAGTTCCTGCGTTGGAGTTTGTGGCGCAACATAGCTGCCCGTGCTCGCGAGCCCAGATTGGTCCGGTGCCGGTAGTGCTTTCCTCTCCACCTTTCCGTTCGTCGAGAGCGGAAATTGATCCAGCACTACAAATGCCTGCGGAACCATATACTCGGGCAGCTTCGTGCTTAACCACAGGCGTACCTGCGGAACCAACTGTCCCGCCACACGCTGGCGGAGCGGATTATTCGCGTAGCTGCGCAGCGGTTTGAATCCAAGCAATTCACCCGGATGGCGCACCTCCGCGAACAGGATGTCTCCGTTCTCGGCAGCCCTGCGAAGGATGACATCGAAGCAGCCGTCTACGTCTGTTTTCGAAGCTGAAATCTCCACACGGTAAGGCGTCTCCGCTTCGAGAATCCAAAAGTCCTCAGGCTCCATCCCATGTTCCACACGAACCAAGCGGCTGATTAATTCACGCGCTTCTCCGACCGTTTGCGGGCCGCCCTCGCTCATCAAAACGTCCCTCTCCACGCAGGCGGAGCGCAGGCGCGCGTTTGGCACTCCGGTCACCCGGAGCATCTCCGGCTGCGTCGTCCGCAATGTCTCTCGGAGCAGGTCGAGACTGAATTGCTGCTCCTGCCAGTCCACATGGGCGCAATCCACTTTCTCCGCTGATGTCGCACCCAGGTGCAATGTGACGTCATAGCGGAACCGGGTCAGCTCGTTGTGTTCGCGCCCGCGCTTCAGTTGGATCTCTACCCGCTTGATCCCCGGCATCTGCTGCCTTAGAGCGTGGAACAGATCTGGGTCGATCAGTAACTCTCCCTCCTGCGCAATGTTCTGCTTAACCAGCTGTTGGATCTCGGCTACGGTCGCCGAATCTGCAGCGCGGAACATTTGCACCGACGTTTGGAAAGTCTCCAGCAGAGGAAGGCTCCTCAAATCTCCAATAAAAACTGATCCATTCGGACCTGCCGCCTCCATCGCGCCTTTCAGAACCTCAAGGAAATACTCGAGATCAGGAAAATACTGCGCCACGGAGTTCACAACAACGGCGTCAAACTCTCCCCGCGTGCCCTCGAACTCATGCGCCGGCCTGCGCGCCAGTCCAACCTGCGGCAGCGCCAACTCCGGCCTCTTTAATTGCTGCTCAAGATAGCTCAGCGCCGTGTTGGAAACGTCGGTGCCAAAGTATCTCTTGCTAAGCGGAGCAATATTGAACAGCAACAAGCCGGTGCCGCAGCCAATCTCCCAAACCCGTTCCGGTTTCAACGCCAGAATCCGATTTACCGTGCTCTGCACCCAGACCTTCATTTCTGCCGCCGGAATCGGCTTGTCTGTGTAGCTGCTATCCCACCCTGTTATGTTGAACGTACTGTCAGCAATCTCTCCGCCCTGCCGATATGCCTCGTCGAATGTGGCTACCCACTGCGCGACCCGCTCTTCACTTAATGAATCGGTATTCTCCTGTTGATCCTCTCCCTTGTAATCTGATTCGGGAACGATGTAAGCAACCAGGCGCTTGCTCCCTGGTTCATCTTCGCGAGCCATCACGACACTTTCACGTATTCCAGGATGACTGGTGAGCGTGCTCTCGATTTCGCCCAGCTCGATGCGGAATCCTCTGATCTTGACTTGCTGGTCGATGCGCCCCAGGTATTCGATGTCACCATTGGCGAGACGCCGCGCCAGATCGCCAGAGCGATACAGACGATTGCCGGATTGCGCAGGGAAGGGGCTCTCGATGAAGCGCTCCTGGGTTAGCTCTGGCCGATTCAGGTATCCGCGCGCCACACCCGCCCCGCCGACGCAGATTTCGCCAGGCACACCAACAGGTGTCGGCTGGAGATGCGAATCCAGGATATGCAGTGTCAGATCGGGGATAGGGCCACCAATTACGCTGCCGCGGCCTTTTTGCAGGTCTTCGAAAGTGAGGGGCCGGTAGGTAACATGCACTGTGGTCTCTGTAATGCCATACATGTTTACCAATTGCGGCCGGAGATCGCCATGTTTTTCAAACCAGGGTCGCAGGCTCTCCAATTCGAGCGCCTCGCCACCGAAGATGACCAGGCGCAGCGAAAGGTCTGAATCCTTCGCTGCTTGATCCGCTTGAATAAGCTGGCGAAATGCCGAGGGGGTCTGATTCAGCACCGTCACTCCCTGGTCGCAGAGCAATTGATGGAATCGTTCCGGGGAGCGGCTGATCCAGTACGGCACCACCACCAACCGGCCGCCATAAAGCAGCGCTCCCCATATTTCCCATACCGAGAAATCGAATGCATGTGAGTGAAATAGCGTCCAGACATCGCTGCCATCAAAGTGAAACCACGGTTCGGTGGCTTGCATCAGCCGGACCACGTTGTAATGCGTGACGAGGCAGCCTTTTGGCTTCCCTGTGGAACCGGAAGTGTAAATGACATATGCAAGGTTGTCGGACTTCACCCCAGCCGATAGGTTGTCCTCGCTCTCCAAGGCGATGGTTCCCCATTCGCTGTCAAGGCAGACAACTGGCGCCTGGGGTTTGCAGATTGAGGCCAGCAAAAGTTCCTGCGTGAGGAGAACGCTCACCTCAGCGTCTTCCAGTATGAAGCCAATACGGTCCTTCGGATAAGCAGGATCAATGGGCACATAGCCGCCACCAGCTTTCAGAATCCCAAGCAGGCCAACGACCATATCCAAAGATCGCTCTGTGTAAAGGCCCACCAGGGATTCCGGTCCGACGCCTAGGCGTTTAAGGTGACTTGCGAGCTGGTTGGCGCGCGCATTCAATTCTCGGTAAGTGAGCGATTGATCCTCAAATACGAGCGCTACGTTTTCCGGTGCACGCTTGACCTGGTCTTCGAAAAGCTCGTGCAAAGATCGCTCGTGCGGAAATTCCACCTTCGAACCGCTCGAGGCCATTTCCAGTTGCTGCCGTTCCTCCGGCGTGAGCAAGGGCAGTTCGCCAACTCGCTGGTCAGGATTCTTGATGATCGCTTCCAGAAGAGTGCCGAAGTGCCCGAGCATGCGACGAATCGTTGAGCCGTCAAACAGGTCCGTCGAGTACTCCGCCATGCACGACAGCCCCTCGGGCGTCTCCAGAAGAAAGATGCCGATGTCGAACTTTGTTGTCTCATTGTGTATCGGCATCCCAGCGAATTCCACCCCGGCGATCCGCAGTACGGAGCGGCGCGCATTCTGCATGACAAGTAGAACCTGGACCAGGGGATTGGTGCTCAAATCGCGGTCCGGTGCGATCGCTTCGACGAGCTTTTCGAATGGCAGGTCCTGGTTGGCAAACGCGCCAAGCGCCACCGAGCGCACACGCTGCAGCAGTTCTCTGAACGTGGGGTTACCGGACAGGTCAGAGTGCATCACCAGCATGTTCACAAAAAAACCAATGATGTCCTCGATTTCGGCACGTGTCCTGTTCGCAATCGGCGAACCCACCACGATCCTTTCTTGGCCAGTATATCGGTAGAGAAGGGACTGGTAAGCAGCCAGCAGTGTCATGTAGAGGGTCACGCCCTCATGTTGCCCAAGACTGTGCAATTCCTTCAAGAGATCTGTTGAAAACCAAACCGTTTCTGTCGCGCCACGATAACGCTGCACCGCCGGACGCGGGCGATCGGTGGGCAGGTCGATCCGATCCGGCGCTCCCGCAAGCTGTTTCCTCCAATAGGCGAGTTGGCCTGCAATTAACTCGCTCTCTATCCAGTCCCGTTGCCAAACCGCAAAGTCCGCGTATTGAATGGGTAGTTCCGGAAGCGGCGACGGTCTGTTCTCACGGCACGCGTCATAGAGCGTGCCAAGTTCCTGAATGAATGGCCAGATAGACCAGCCATCCGTCGCGATGTGATGAATGTCTAGCAGAAAAATATGGTCATTTGTGTCGAGGCGCAGGAGCGAGGCCCGAATGACGGGACCGGCTTGCAGGTTGAACGGACGACGTCCCTCTTTGATTGCGAGTCGCCTCGCTTCTCTCTCTCGATCTTCCGCCGGGACCGCTGAAATATCAATGACTGGCACTTCAATAGTGAGCTCTTGCGCAATCTCCTGGACGGGAAGGTCGTTGTCCATACGGAATGTTGTGCGAAGTACCTCGTGCCGCTTGATGATTGCGTTGATGGCGTTCTGCATCGCCGCTGGATCCAATGGGCCCTTCAACCGCATCGGCAAGGGCGCGTTGTATTGTGGATTTCCTGGCTCGAATTGATCGAGGAACCACAACCGCTCTTGCGCAAAGGAGAGGGGCAGTGGTTTGTCCCGCGGGACACGTGGGATGATTGCCGGTTGCGCTGACTGCATTGTTCCCACGATCTGCTTTGCCAAGCTCTCAACTGTGGGAAACTCGAAGATGGTGCGCAGGGGCAGTTCTGTACTCATGTCCCGCCGGATGCGCGAGATGACCTGGGTTGCAAGAAGTGAATGCCCTCCCATCTCGAAGAAGTTATCGTGCAGGCCGACGCGATCGATCCGCAGAACTTCCGCGATGATCCAGGCCAGCATCTCCTGCGCTGGGGTCTGCGGCGCAACGTACTCACGCATACTCTCCGACTCGGAAAGATCAGGCGCGGGTAGCGCCTTCCTGTCAATCTTTCCGTTTGCCGAAAGTGGCAGTGCATCCAATACAACGATGCGCTGGGGAATCATGAATTCAGGCAGCTTGGTTCCAAGCCACAATCGGAGCTCTGGGATGAGTTGCGCTGCCACCCGCTGCCGCAAAGGATTGTTCGCGTATTTGTGCAGGGGCTGGAATCCTAGTCGCTCCCCCGGGTACATCATTTCCACCGATTGTGACTGGCCATTCGCATCAACCCTGCGGAGGATCACGTCGAAGCAGCCGGCCGCCTGTCCTCGCGAGGAGTGAATTTCCACCTTGTACGGCGTTTCTGTTTCTAACAGCCAGAAATCTTCGGGTTCCATCGCTTGCGACACAGGCATCAGCCGGTTGACAATTGCACGCACCTCCCCTACGGTCTCAGAGTCTGCCGCACAATCCAATACATCCTTCGCAATCGTATCGAACCTCAAACGTGCGTTTGGCACATTGGTCATGCAAAGCATGGCCGGCTCCGTCCTCTGCAACGTCTGCCGCAGCAGATCAAGGCTGAATTCCTCCTTGAGCCAGTCAACTATGGGGCACTCAACCTTGTTCTCCGCACCGCAAAGGTGAAGTATCACGTCATAGCGGAATCGGGTCAGTTCATTCTGGTCGCGGCCTCGCTTGAGTTGTATCTCAATCCATTTGATCGCGGGTAGCCGGTGCCTCACCGCGTGGAAAAACTCAGGGTCGATCAGTAGTTCGCCTTCTTGCGTCATGTTCTGCCTTACGATTTTCTTCAGATCGGCCACCGTCGTCGAATTTGAAGCTTGGTGCATCTGCACAGACATTTCGAATGTCTCTTGCAAGGGGAAGCTGCGCAAGTCGCCCAGGAATACGGAGCCATTTGGTCCAACTGCCCGTACCGCTCCTTCCATGACCTCCAGGAAATAGTCGAGGTTGGGAAAGTACTGCGCCACCGAGTTCACAACTACAACATCGAAGTTTCCCCGGGTTTCTTTGAACTCATGCGCCGGCCTTCGCATCAGTTCCACCTGTGGGAGATTCAGTTCGGGCCTCTTCAACTGGTGCTCCAAGTAAGTCAAGGCCGTGGTGGAAACGTCCGTACCCAAGTATCTGTCGCAGTGCGGCGCCACATTGAAGAGCAGCAGCCCGGTGCCGCAGCCGATCTCCCATAAGTTCCTCGGTTGCAGCGCAAGGATCCGATCTACAGTGGTCTGGACCCACACCTTCATCTCGCCGGCCGGAATTGGCTCGCCTGTGTAGCTACTGTTCCACCCGATAATATTGAACGTGCTTTCCGCACTGTCACTGCCTCGGCGATACGCCTCGTCGAACGTTGTCACCCACAGCGCAACCCTCTCCTCGCCAAGAGAATCGACGGTGCTCTCTTTCTCGGGTTCCTTGCGATCAGAGGCGGGGACGACATAGGCAACCATGCGCTTGTCTCCGGTCGCGTCTTCGCGGGCAACCACGGCACAATCTCGCACGCCGGGATGAGCTGCAAGCGTGCTCTCGATCTCGCCCAACTCGATGCGGTAGCCTCGGACTTTGACCTGATGATCGATCCGCCCCAGGAAAGATAGGCTGCCGTCTGGTAGAAAACGGACACGATCACCCGTGCGATACAGGCGGCCACCCGGCTGCGCGCTGAATGGATCAGGCACAAATCGTGTTGCCGTCAACTCTGGCCGGTTCCAATATCCCCTTGCCAATCCATCCCCGCCGATGAAGAGTTCGCCAGGCATTCCATAGGGCGCCGGATTGCAGTCCTTGTCCAGCACGTAAACGCGCGTATTCCAGATTGGCTTACCAATCGGAGGCGCAGGATCACCCTCGCTCGCAACCGGAAGTGAAGTTGCAACCACCGTATTCTCCGTGGGACCGTAATGATTGACCACTTCGAACTTGAGTCCCGGATCCGGCCTGTGGTTCAGCTTGTCGCCTCCGGTCAACAGCGCCCGGAGCTTCAGTCCATCCACGCTAACCCGTTGTATCGCCTCCAGAACGGCTTCAGCCAGCGGCGTTGGAAGAAAGCTCATTGTCACTTCTTCTCGAGCCAGCCACCGCAACAGGCTTTCCGGCGACATCACAGTTTCAGGGTCAGGGAGACATAGCCTGGAGCCGGCAGTCAAGTAAGGCCAGATCTCCCACACTGACGCGTCAAACGCAACCGATGCCAGTTGTGTGGCTCTATCGTTCGGGCGCACGGCGTAGGTATGCTGATGCCAAGAAATTAGATTCATCAAACTGCCATGCTCGATCTGCACCCCCTTCGGTTTGCCAGTCGAGCCGGAGGTGAAAATCATGTACGCCAAATCTCCCGGCTTGGCGATCCGGGAAGGGTTTGAGCCTGGGTTAGCCGAGATCGACGCCCAATCTGCATCCAGCAGGATCGGGGCACAACTGGTCGAAGGCAGGTTCCTCGCCAGTTCCGATGAAGTAAGCACGGCCAGGCACTGCGCATCTTCAAGCATGAATGCGACTCGATCAGACGGATAGGCGGGATCGATCGGCAAGTACGCTGCGCCCGCCTTCAGCACGCCCAATATCGAGACCACGAAGTCTATTGAACGCTCCAGGAAAATTCCCACCAGTGAATCAGAGCTGGCGCCCCGATTGCGAAGTTCATGCGCCAGCTGATTGGCTCGAGTGTTTAGCTCCCGATATGTAATGGACCAATATTCGTTCGAAACCGCGATTTGATCTGGGGCGCGATCGACCCACTCTTCAAAGAGTTCATGAGCGCAGCGATCCTTGGGGTATTCGTGCCCGGTGTCGTTCACTTCGATCAGAACGCGTCGCAACTCATTGGGGTCAAGTAGCGCCAGTTGTGACAATCGATACTCCGGGTGGGCTAAGGCCGACTCGAGCAAGTTTCGAAAATGCCCGATTGCTCGTCTAACGGTCTCTGAATGGAACAAATCGGCGTTGTATTCGACTCGTATCTCAAGGCCTTCCCGCACATGGGTGGCAAACCACGACATGTCAAATGCAGAGGTGCCCTGGTGCAACGGCAGACGCTCAAGACTGAGCCCTGCCAGTTCGAGTGTTCGCTGGGGCGCGTTTTGGAGTGCGAAAACGACCTGAAAAATCGGTTGATAACTGAGACTGCGCTCTGGCTTGAGTTCTTCCACCAGTCTTTCGAAAGGAATGTCCTGATGAGAGTAGGCATCCAGGGTAGTCTCTCGTACGCGCTCCAGCAATTCGCGAAATGACGGGTCACCAGACAAGTCGTTTCGAAGGGCCAGCGTGTTGACGAAGAAACCAATCAATCGCTCGATCTCTGATACATTTCTCCCTGCAATCGGGGAACCAACCACAATGTCGTCTTGCCCGGAATAACGACTCAGCAGGGTCTGCAAAGCCGCTAGCAAAGTCATAAAAATCGTTACGCCCTCACCATGGCTCAGCAATGTCAATCTGTCGATCAGCTTCTGAGGCAGGAGAGTGGTTTCGGTTGAACCTTTATAGCTGGGAATCGCAGGACGCGGCAGGTCAGTTGGCAATTCGAGCACCTCAGGTGCGTCGGCCAGCCTCTCCCGCCAGTAGGCGATTTGCTCTTGAAGCTCTTGCCCTTGCAGCCAGCTCGACTGCCACTGCGAAAAGTCTGAATATTGCACCGGAAGTTCGGCCAAAGGCGAGGGTTCGCCCACCGCGTAGGCCGCATACAAAGCCTCCATCTCCTCGGCAAGAATACCTGCTGACCAGCGGTCTCCGGCGATATGATGCAGTACGTTAAGGAGAATGTGATCGTCGGGCGCTCGGCGAAGTAGCAGCGTGCGGATCACAGGACCGTGTTCGAGGTCGAAAGGCTCGGCTGCCACTTCTTGCGCGATGCGCGCGATCTCCCGCTCGCGTTCTTCCTCGGCCAGGAGGGAAAGATCGGTGATTGGCAGAGCGAACGCAGAAGGGGGAGCAATAACCTGTATCGGGCGTCCATCCAGCGCCTCAAATCTCGTCCGCAGCGCCTCGTGCCGGCGAACGATCTCAGTTATACTTCGCTGCAGTGCATCCACATTCAAGGGCCCGCGAATTCGGGTCATTTGCGGAATATTGTAGATTGGTTTGTCCGGTGCGAGTTGATTGAGGAACCACTGCCGCTGCTGTGCGAAGGATGCCGGAATGGGGCCAACTTGAGGCATTTTCCTCAGCGGTGGCGTAACCGCGCCGGTCTGCGCGCGTCGCGCCGTTTCGATGCGCTGTGCCAATCCTCCCAACTTAGGCTCCTCGAACATCGCCCGTAGCGGCAGTTCCACGCCCAGCGACTGGCGAACGCGCGACAGTACCTGCACGGCGAGCAGTGAGTTTCCGCCCAACCGGAAGAAATCGTCGTGAACGCCGGGTGAACTGATATGCAGCAGCCCTGCCCAAATGCCCGCGAGTATTTCTTCAGTTGCGTTGCGTTCCTGCGCCCCGCCGGTTCCTGCAAACTCCCTTCGCGGGCGCGAACTCATCGCCCGCGCGATGCCTTGCACCTGCCCAAGCTCTTTGGCGACACGCTCCAGATCAACTTGTGGGGCCGACGTTGCAATCACGGATTCCGTCTGCGATTCCCTTAATTGCTCAAACGCAGCCGTCTCCAACTCATCAACCGCGCTGGCATACGGGGCAGGGAACTCGTAAACCGATCCGCCATTTGACGCGATTTTGAATTGCACCCCGACGCTCTCAAGGAAATCAAATGCAGGCCGATTCTTCGCCGAGGGATTAAATCTCACATCCACGCGTTCCAGTCCTCGCTCGACCGCGATGGCGCCCAGTTTTGAAAGAATCTGGTTTTCCACCTTGCGTCCAAGCGCGCGGCAACTCATCAGCAGGGTGTCCACCAGCAGCGCTCCGCGCCGCGCGGCGAATATCACCACGCCTACAAGCCCATAATCGCCAAAACGATCGCGCACCTCCACAACCAGGCATTCAAGGCCGCCCGCCATCGCGCTGGTGATTTCAAGTTCTGAGCGGCGGATGGTGGTGCAGTTGAACTGGTTGGTGCGATGGGTCAGTTGGGAAACGCGCGCCACATCTTCTTGCGCCATCGGGCGTATGTCGATCTTCAGGTCGAGGCCGCGGATGAATTCGGCAAGGTCCGCAGTTCCGCTCCGTGCCTGTTCGCGCTTCTGCTCCTGTTGGTAGAGCTCGCTGCGCTGCAGGTCTTCCTGCGTCACGGTCCAGTGGTCGAATGCCCACATCTGCCGCAGCACGTCAGGGATTGCAGAGGCTTCCGCGGGCAGCTCGAGCACCAGGGCGCCGGGGCAATTGGCCCGTGTCTCGGCGCACTCCAGCGGGTTGTCGTCCACCAAAACAAAACTGTCCATGCCCAGCTTCAGCTCGCGCGCCAGGTCTTTCAGGTTTTCTGATTTCGATTGCCAGTTGATGCGGGACGCAACAAAGTGTTCTGGCCGCAACAGCATCCCAGAGTTTTGTTCAAACACCGCGGCCACATCCGCTTCCACATTCTTGCTGCAAAGGCAAAGCAGCATGCCCGCCTCGCGTTGTGCCAGCATGAATTCCTGTAATGCCCTGCGCGGCGCGTCCACCTCCACGCCCAGCGCCCCCTCTTCGCCGCACACGCCCTTCCACAAAGTGTTGTCGCAATCCAGCGCGATCACCTTATAAGGAGTGCTGCGCAGCCCATGCATCCTTCGCGCCGCCATCGAAGCCAAGGCCACAAAGAACTCCGGCGTATAGGGAATGGCGCCCACCGATTCCGCATACGCATCGCGGTAGTTCGCCACCGGATACAGGTCCAAAATATGCTGCGGATAGACGACGTACACGCCGCTCTGTCCTGCGAGCTCGGCCTTTAGAACCTCTTCTTCATCTGTATTGGTTGGCGGGCACACGCATACCAGCGTCGGCGCTCCGCCGCGTGCTGCCCTGGACTTCAACGCTTCCGCAAGCTCGCGCGCCTGTTCTCCCGGAGCATGTCCCTCGCGCCATTGAATCAAAATGATGTTCAACCCATCTGCATTGGTCGCCAGCAGGCTTGCCGGGTCCAACAGCTGCTGAAACACCTGGTCGAAGGGAGCGAATTCAACCCGCGATGGAATGCGCAGCTGCTCCATCCAGAAAGCCAGCGGCTCTTCAATGGGCTCTGCCGTGAAATTAGCGGCAATTGCAATCGTCTGCCGGTTCAGCGAGCGGCGATGTGCTTCGCTCTGCCGGATGAGCCCTTCTGGTAGTTCGATGTTTGCCACGGCCGCATCGGGGGTCTGAACCATCTGCGACAGCACCTGACCGAAACCGGCAAACAGGTTGTCGATGGTCTCGTCGCCAAAGAGGCCGGTGTTGTATTCGCAGTTGACCTGCAGTCCGCCAGCGGTCTCGGTGGCGATGAACCTTAAGTCAAGCAGCGCAATCTGCGCGTCGAAGTCGATGTCCTGCGCTTTGAAGTTGCGCCCGTTCACTGCGATTTGCGGGAAGCTTTGCAGCAACAGAGCCACGTTAAAGAAAGGATTGTCGCTCCAGGTGCGTTCCGGGTTGACCGCCTCAACAATCCTGGCAAACGGACAGTCCTGGTGCGCAAAGGCGTCCATGACAGCGCTCTTTTCGCGACTTAGCAAATCGGCCACGCGCTCGCCCTTCAATACGGGATTGCGCAATGGCAGCGGGTTCACAAAGCAGCCGATCATCCGCTCCGTCATGCTTCGGCTGCGGTTGCTGGCAATGGTGCCAATCATAAAATCAGCTTGGCCCGACCAGCGGTAGAGCAGGATGCGGAATCCTGTCGAAAGCACGGCAAACAGCGTTGTCTGGTTTGCTTGAGCCAGTGCCTGCAGGCGCTGAAGCAACTCTCCGGGGAAGGTCACTGTCTTCAGCTTCCCTCGCCGGTCCATTTCTGAGCCGGGCATCCCGTCCGTTGGGAGATCGATCGAGGTCGGCGCGCCCATGAGCACCCCACGCCAATATCCAAGCTCGTCTTCAAGACGCGAGCCTGCCATCCACTCGCGTTCCCATGCCGCATAGTCGGTGAAGTGCAATTCCAGTTCCGGCAGGGGATCCTTCTGGCCATCGGCAAACGCGTCATAGATTGCGGAAAGCTCGTCTAGGAGAATGCTGCCCGTAAAGCCGTCGCTGACCACGTGATGGATTGCGACGCACAAAAGCGAATCTTCGTCCGTCAGCCGAACCAGCCGCGCCCGCAGCACTGGGCCTGCTTCAAGATCAAACGGCACGCGAACAGTGGCCAGCGCCAGTTCATCTGCTGCTCGGTCTCTCGAATCTGCCTTCATCGAGCGCAGATCAGAGGCTTCTAGGTGAAGCGCTGCTCCTGCATCCACCACCTGGCGGGGGCCGTCTGCTCCCAGCACAAAACGCACCTGCAGAATCTCGTGCCGCCGGCGCAACTCGTTCAAGCTGCGCTCCAGGATGTTCGAGTCAATGTTGCCTTGCACGCGAAAAATCCGGGCAGTAATGTACAGGCCCGTGCCGCGGTTCTGCTGTGCCAGCAACCAGAAAACCTGCTGTGAGTGCGAAAGCGGAAACTCACGCCGCCCCGGAACCCGCGTGATCAGCGGCGCAGCAGCTGTTTCGCCCCCTCTGAGTTCGTCCGCGACAGTGGCCAGGTGCGCTACCGTGGGGTCTTCAAAGAATGCCATCAGCGGCATTTCGATACCCAGGGCCTCCCCCATGCGCACAATCACTTCCATCGCCTTCAGCGAGTCGCCGCCTATATCGAAAAAGTTCGCATCAACTCCAACCTGGGGCAGGCGCAGCACTTCGGCCCAAATCCCGGCAATCACCTGTCTCGATGAGTTCTTGCTGCCCTTCAGCTCATCCGCCACGGCTGCAAGGTGCGTAATGGTGGGGTCCTCAAAGAAAGCCATCAGCGGCATGTCGACGCCAAGCACCTCGCCCATGCGCATGATCACTTCCATCGCTTTCATTGAGTCGCCGCCAATATCGAAGAAGTTCGCGTCAACCTGAACGTCGGGCAGGCGCAGCGCCTCTGCCCATATCCGGGCAAGTGCCTCTTCCGTGACACTCTTCCCGCCTGAGACCACTCGGCTTCCTGGTTCCATGCCGTCCACTATCTCCCGCATATCTTCATTTCCGTACCGCCGCGGTTTCCTGCTCCTGCGAAGATTCCATCAGGCGCTTGTAATTGAGTTTTCCGTTGGCTGTTTGAGGCATCTCTGCCACTGCCACCACTTTCACCGCCGTCCTCGGCAGGTCAAAAATCTGGCAAATCGTCTCGCTGGCCCTCAGTGTGTCCGCGCAGTCTTCAACCGCTGCAATCAGCATATCGTCGCGCCCGTAGCAGGCCACCGCTGTTCCAAAGCTGCCGGCCAGAATCTTCTCAACGTGATCGAGATTGAAACGTTTGCCAAACATCTTCTGGAAGCGCTTTAGCCGCCCGGTGATGTAGTAGTAGCCGTCACCATCGCGTCGCGCTTGGTCGCCGGTCCGTAACACGCCGTGGAGTTCATCGCCCTTCGCCAAGTCGGCGCGACACTCCGCGTAGCCCATCATTACGTTTGGGCCTTCGTAAATCAGCTCTTCTTTGGTCTCGTCAATTGAAAGCGAGCCTCCCGGAATCGGCACTCCAACCGACCCAATCTTGCCGCCCAGCTGCTCCCATGGCACATACGAAATCCGTGCAGTAGCTTCGGTCTGGCCGTACATCACAAAGAACCGCCAACCGCGAACGCCGGCGAGCTTCACCATCGCGCTTATGGATTCGGGTTCCAGCCTTCCGCCCGCCTGGGTCAGGGTCTTCAAGCTCGCGCCTTTCTTGGCCAGCAATCCCGCCCGCAGCAAAAGCTGGTAGGTGTAAGGCACGCCCGCAAACGAAGTACAACCGTACTTGTCCACCACATCCCAGAACTCGCGCCGCAGCACCCCATCTTCGGTCAAAACGATTGCCGCCCCAGCATGAAGGTGACTGTTCATCACAGAAAGCCCATAGGAATACGGCATCGGCAGGGAGGTGATCGGTCGCTCCTTTGAGGTCAGGCCAAGGTACTCCGTAATGGAGACGGCATTTGCCTCAAGATTCTGCAATGTCAGGCGAACCAGCTTTGGACTTCCCGTCGACCCTGATGTGCTCAACAGCAACGCCAGATCCGGGTGAATTCTCATCTCCTGCGGTTGTTCGTTCACAAGCAGTCCTGGCTCTCCAGACACGCTCGGCCCGTAGCCGGCGAACTCCAGCTCCACCCGCATCGTGAAAATCCAATCCGGACGGTACTCCTCAAGAAATGTTTTCAGCAACGCAGGATGCAGGCTGGCATCGAGCAGGATCACCGCAGTCGAACCGTTGCGCAGCGCCGCAAGATAGGCGGCAAGGCACTCATAACGGTTTTGAGCCAGAAGCACTCCCAGGCTCTTGCGATCCAGACGCGGGAATGCCTCTCCAATCCGCGCGGCGTCCCGGCTCAGTTGAGCATAACTCCACTCTCTGCCGGTGCGAGCGTCGATGGCCGCAAGCGCATCGTCCATTGCCCTGAGATTCCAAAACGCCATTTGCCCAATCCCCATCCGGGATAACGCTAGTATCAAGATTACGTTCCGAAGCTAGTTCTCTCCGGATGACTCCGCCAGAACTTCACATTTCGATTGGTACTTCCGCGCTGCGCAGAAGGAAGACCGGTTTACTCCCTGCCATTCAGTCATTAGGTCATGGGGCCGAGTCCAATTAAGCAGGATGTGGACAGAAAGTAACAGTTTCCGGCAAGAATGACAATACGCACTCTTGTCCCATTGATCATCCCCTGAAGGTGGGATTTCGCCTCATAAAACCATGAGCCGGAAGGGCTTGCCGATCTGGCCGGGAACTATGGGTTCAAGCCGGTTCAGGCTTCGAAGTGCACGGTTTGTCAGTGCCATTCTCACCCCTATTCTCTCACTACATATATATCGCCTGGAAATGCTCAAACCCTTCAATTCCGCGGAAAGTCAACAAAACGCTTGATTGCCGGGATTCCCCTTGAAGCCCATCGGCCCAGGCCGAGGTGCTATAACCTTCGGTCAGGGAGAAAACCACCTATGGAGCTCGTCCCGGACCGTCCTTTTGAGACGCTGAAGACTACCAACACCCCGCCAGCCTTTCCGCGCTTCAAATTTCGTCGCTCGAACGGTCCATACTGCCTACCCGGACAATTCTTCCTGTTCCCTGCCGCATTTCTCTCAAGCATTCTCCTGCTCGTTCCGTCTTTCAACGCCAGTGCACAACAACAACCCGCGCAGCATGTGCCGAGTGCACCCTCTTACGAGGAGGTCATGAATCAGCTTGCGCAGCCTTTCCTGAATCAACGGCATTTCACCATGGAGGGGATCCGCACAAGGCAGCAGGCTGAAGCGCGCCAGGCTCATGTGCGCGCAACATTCCTGAAGCTGATCGGCGGTCTGCCCAATAACCACGACCCGCTGAACTCACAACTGGTGGGCACGGTTTCCGGCGATGGGTTTCGTGTTGAGCGCCTGATTTATGACAGCCTGCCTGGCTACCACGTCACCGCCAATCTCTACCTTCCGGCCAGCGGCAAGGGCCCTTTTCCCGCCGTCATTTACCACGCGGGCCACGCCCCGTTCGGCAAGACTGAAGCGTACGGCATGGGCGCAAACCTGGCCCGCGACGGCATTGCCGTACTGGCATACGATCCTCTGGGCGCGGGCGAGCGGCTGCAGGCCATGAACCCTGCCACCGGCAAATCATGGGCTGGTCCCGATGAGCATTCGCAGGCCGGGATTCCCATTTCGTTGCTCGGAGACCAGGTTGCCCGCTACATGGTTTGGGATGCGATGCGCGGCATCGACTATCTCGCGACCCGCCCTGATATTGATACCGGCAACATCGGCTCGTTTGGCTGCTCCGGCGGCGGCACCCTGTCGGCATATCTCACAGCACTCGATACGCGCGTCGAGGCTGGCGTGGTGGCTTGCTATCTCACCTCCTACCAAGAACTGCTCAAAGGGATCGGACCGCAGGACGGTGAACAAGTAATTCCAGATCAAATCAAGGAGGGCCTCGACTTTCCCGATTGGATTGAGTTGGCTGCGCCTCGAAGGTATGTCATGGTTAGCACCACTGAGGATATGTTTCCCTACGCCGGTGCGAAGGCTGCACACGATGAAGCAGAACGCTTCTATCAACTCTTCGGCGCAGGCGAAAATCTGCAATGGTTCACCGGGCCCGGTACCCACGGCATGATTTTTCCCATGTTCCCCCAGATCGAGGCATTCTTCCACCACTGGCTCTTGCACAACGACAATCCTCCGGCACCGCTTGTAGCATTTCCTTTCAAAGCGCATCCCGAACTGCTTTGCACAACCACAGGCCAGGTGACTACGGCGCTGCCGGGCCGGACCATCTACCAGGTCAACCAGGACCGCGCGCGCAACATTCTCCCGGTCAAGGCTCCGATCGGGACCCGGCGTGATCTGGAAAAGCTTCTGAGCAGGCTCAGGCTTGAGATACCTGCGGTTATTGGGATGGGTCCAGGTGCAACCACTCTACCGCAGCTTGACGTCACGTCCAAGGAAGTCCGCGGGAATTCGGAGATTGAAACGGTTGTTTTCCGTAGCCGCTCCGGTATGTTGCTGCCGGCTCGACTCGCACTACCGAAGCAACCCGGCCGACATACGGCGCTGATCATCACCAGCGAGCGAGACATGGACGCCCTCACCGGTCCAGGAAGCGATTTCGATCGCGCCGCTCAGGACGGGAGCGTTGTTCTGGCCATCAATCCACTGCCGTGGCCGCCCAGCAAAGACGCAATGCGGCCCACGATGGGCACCATGCTTCCCTGGACAGCGCGCGCCTTCCTCGATGGCAAGACCTTTGTCGGCATGAGGACTGAGGACGTGATTGCCGCCGTGCAATGGCTTGCGGCCCAGGAAACCGTCGATTCCGCAATGATCAGCGCCTGGGCCGATGGCGCGTCGGGGACGGTCCTGCTGCATGCCGCCGTGCTCGAGCCGCGCATTAGCCAGGTAACCATCGAGGGGGCGCTTACCACCTGGGGCTCTGTGGTCGACGCGGACGTCCACCGCAATGTCGCCGAATCCATCGTTCCCGGCGTCCTGTTGCACTACGATCTCGACGACTTGATGATCGCCATCGCCCCCCGCCGCATCTCGGTAGCGCATTCCATCAATGGCGATGGCAGCCCGGTGGATGGAGCTGATTTCCACCGCCAGTTGGCCCGGGTCTTCCAGGTTGATAAGGCCTTTGGATTCAACGGTCGAGTTACCTATGCGGCCGAGCCATCCAGCCGGTCGTCCGGGTCCAGATGAGCTGTTCACATTCTCGTGTCGTCATCTAAGGTATTGATGGAACAACCCCGCTTCTTGTTTCCAGTGCCATTCCTAGCCGGATTTCGATGCCACCTGTGACTTCCATGTCGTCCGATCACCAATCCCAGACCTCGCCCCCGCTGAATGGCTCGGTTCTGGTGCTCATCCAGTTTGACGTTTGCGAAGAGTTCCTTTTAGATCGCCTCCAGCAAACAGTCAGTGCCCGCACCGTGCAGCTGCCCAGCATGAAACACTCGGTGCCTGCTTACGTCCGCTACCAGAGGCCGCCGGTTGTTGAACCCCTTCAAGCGCTTCTTCTTGAGAGTGGTGAGCGCCTTGAAGGTGAGATCAAGTACTACGATTATGGCGTCGTCAGCGTCGTCTACCAGCTCCCTTTTTCAGGCGACTGGGACAGCCTGGTGCAGTTGGCCAGCCGGTGGGTCTGGGATGTTGATTTCGCCTCCCACGTTGAGCCGATCGTCAGGCAGAAACTTCAGCGCGCAACATCATCCATGGTCAAGCCCTATGCGCGCTGGCTCAGCGAGGACTACTTCATCTTCCATGTTCGCGAGGCATCCGGGGCGCCCACAGCCGCCGAATTGATCCGGGATACTGAACTCAGGATTGTGCAGATCGTTCGCGGCGACCGGCTGAACCTCTCCACTGGCGAAGCCAATGAAGTACTGCATTCACAAATTTCCTACTACACCACCGACGTGGCGGTGATTGGCTGGAATGCCGCCTTCCTTTACGACAGCACAGCGGGAGCCGAGACCGCCATTCAACTGCTCGAGTACGCCAACTCGCAGCTTCTTGAGTTTCGCCATTACGACGAGCTCTTGTCGGGGATTCTGGATGGCGTCTATGCCTCGCTGGAGCAGAAAAAGGGAACATTCGCACGCTGGCGCCTGGCCCGCTCCGCAACCAGCCTGCACACGGTTCTGCTGGAAGTGGCGGAACTGACAGAGCGCTCTGACAACGCGATCAAGTTTCTCAGCGACATGTTTGCCGCCCGGCTCTACAAGCTGGCCGCTGCCAAAGTAGGTGTCCCCGATTACAAGGATCTGGTAGAGCGAAAGCTCAAGACCGCCGAAGACCTATACAACTTCATGGTCGAGCAGTTTAATCAGAGCCGCGCCTTCTTCCTTGAAGCGACGGTTGTTTTGATCCTCCTGATTGAGCTTTTCTACTTTTTCAGAGGCCGGCCCCTGTGAAAAGGCGGCAGAAACCTCGAACCGGGCGGCAGGATAGGGTCACATCCGGTGGCAGGATTCGTTCGCCTCAGCGATCAAACCTGCTTGAGACCGGCCGCCCGCCAAATTGCCCCCTTTCAGCCGCCCCCGACATCCACCGCCATGCCATTTATACTGAAGAAAATCGTTTTTCTAGTTGCTCTTTCGCCGTTGAGCTACTAGATTAATTGAGGCGGCAAAGCAGGCAATTCCGCGGGGCCGGACGCGCTCCGAACCCGCGAAGGATAGGTATGCTGTCTGGTGTGTAAGTCGAGGAGTTGGGCTCGTGAGCTTTCAAGATCGACGGAATGCGGGTGCCGGAGAAGAGATGGCAGAGGCTAGCCACTCACCACTCGTCGATCTTGTCGATGCAAGCGACGTCCAAAATCGCCATTCCGTCACTGCGCCCGCCAACCACTCTCTTCCAACTTATTCGCCACGCATTGTCGCCGTCATGGACGCAAAGGAATCGATCGCATGAAAAAGCAGAAGTCCGCAGTCGCAGTGCCCTCCCGCAAAGCTGCTCCCGCTTACAAGAACGCCAGTCTCCCTTCGGCCCGGCGCGTCAAGGACCTGCTCTCGCGCATGACGCTGGAAGAAAAGGCCGCGCAGATGATGTGCGTCTGGCAGTCCAAGGCCCAAACCATGCTGGATGATGCCGGCGACTTCGATTTCAAGAAGGCGAAGAAGTCATTTCGCGATGGATGCGGGCTGGGCCAGGTGGGGCGCCCCAGCGATGCCGGGGGCGGCAAGAAGGCGCGCAGCATGGCCGAGCTGACCAATTCCATTCAAAAGTTTTTCCTCGAGAACAGTCGCCTGGGCATTCCCGTCATGTTCCATGAAGAGTGCCTGCATGGTCACGCGGCTCCTGACGGAACCAGCTTCCCCCAGCCGATCGCCCTGGGAGCGACGTTCAACCCGGCGCTGGTTGAATCGCTATTCACCATGGCTGCTCTTGAAGCACGGCTGCGTGGCGCGCATCATGCGTTGACCCCGGTTGTGGATGTGGCCCGCGAGCCTCGCTGGGGCCGCGTTGAAGAGACCTACGGCGAAGATCCTTACCTGGTCTCGCGATTGGGCATCGCTGCGGTGAAGGGCTTCCAGGGAGATGCAACGTTCCGCGACAAGCAGCATGTTCTGGCCACCCTCAAGCACTTCGTTGGCCATGGGCAGCCGGAGTCGGGGATGAATTGCGCTCCGTCGAACGTGTCCATGCGCGTGCTCAGAGAGACCTTCCTGTTCACTTTCAAAGAAGCTCTGCGCGAGGCCGGCGCTGTCACACTGATGGCCTCGTACAACGAGATCGACGGGCTGCCTTCGCACGCCAGCAAGTGGCTGCTGCGGGACGTGCTCCGCAAAGAGTGGGGCTTCAAGGGATTTGTGGTTTCGGATTACTACGCCATCTGGGAACTCGGCTACCGGCCAGACACACACGGACACTTCGTTGCGACGGATAAGAGGGAATCTTGTCGGTTGGCGGTCGAGGCGGGCGTCAACATTGAGTTGCCTGATCCCGACTGCTATCTGCACCTGGTAAGCCTGGTCAAGAAGGGCGAGCTCAAGGAATCGCAGCTCGACGACCTGGTTGCGCCCATGCTGTTCTGGAAGTTTGAGATGGGCCTGTTCGACGATCCCTACGTCGATCCCGAAGAAGCGGACCGCGTGGTTGGCTGCGACGAGCATCGCGCCCTGGCGCTGAAGGCAGCCCACGAATCCATCACCCTTCTCAAGAACGAAAACAACCTGGCGCCTTTCGACCTGAGCAAGATCAAGACCATCGCCGTGATCGGGCCCAACGCCGATCGCACCCTGCTGGGCGGATACAGTGGCGTGCCCAAGCAGGAAGTCACCGTCCTCGAAGGTATCAAGGCAAAGGCGGGCAAGAAGGTCAAGGTTCTCTACAGCGAAGGTTGCAAGATCACCATCGGAGGCTCCTGGAATCGGGATGCGGTGGTGGCCAGCGATCCCGTCGAAGATCGCAAGGCGATTGCCGAAGCCGTGCGCGTGGCAAAGAAGGCCGACGTTATAGTGCTCGCCATCGGCGGCAATGAACAGACCTCGCGCGAAGCCTGGAACCTGCAGCACATGGGCGATCGCACCAGCCTAGACCTGATTGGACGCCAGGAAGAGCTTGTCAAAGCGATGGTCGCGCTGGGCAAGCCGGTTGTCGTCTTCCTCTTCAATGGAAGACCGCTCTCCATCAATTACGTTGCCGAGAATGTGCCGGTCATCTACGAGTGCTTCTATCTCGGCCAGGAGACCGGGCATGCGGTTGCCGATGTGCTCTTCGGCGATTGCAATCCCGGCGGCAAGCTTCCCATCTCCGTGCCGCGTTCGGTAGGTCACCTGCCGGTCTTCTACAACTACAAGCCGTCGGCGCGGCGCGGATATCTTTTTGACGATGTGTCTCCGCTTTACGCTTTCGGCTACGGGCTCAGTTACACAAGCTTCGCCATCCAGAACCCGCGGCTGACGAAGAAGAGGATTCGGCACGACGGCTCGACACAGGTCCTTGTGGACGTAACCAACACTGGCAAACGCGAAGGAACCGAAGTGGTTCAGCTTTACATTCGCGACCTCGTGAGTTCGGCTACGCGGCCAATCAAGGAACTCAAGGGTTTCAAGAAAGTCTGGCTCAAGCCTGGCGAGACCACCACGGTCACCCTGGACATCACAGCGGGCCTTCTAGCCTTCTATGACGCGAATATGAAATATGTTGTGGAGCCCGGTGATTTTGAAATCATGGTCGGTACCTCTTCCCGGGATTCCGATCTTACGAAGCTGATCCTGCGAGTCACGTAGCAGGCACCGCCGGAACGACGGCGAAAGATGAGGCGGCAATGATCGAGAAACTTTCCTTCACTGAGAAGTCTGGCTACGCGCTGGGAGACATGGCGGCGAATTTTGTCTTCCAGGCCATGCTGGCATTGCAACTGGACTTCTATACCCACACATTTGGGCTCACGGCGGCGCAGGCGGGAACGCTCTTCCTTGTCGTCGGCCTCGGCGTGGCTTGCCTCAATCCGATCATGGGCATGATTGCGGACCGCACCAGAAGCAAAATGGGCAAGTTCCGGCCCTGGCTGCTGTGGACCGCCGTACCCTTCGGCATCATCGGCGTTCTCACCTTTACCACGCCCAACATCAGTCCCGCCGGAAAGATCATCTACGCGTGGACCACCTATATCCTGCTCAGAATCATCTATACGGTGAACAACGTACCGTACGCCTCACTCACGGCCGTCATGACCTCTGACCCCGACGAGCGCACCAGCATTTCTTCATACCGCCAGTTTGCGGCCAACTCTGCCGGCTTCATAGTGGCCAGCCTTGCCATCCCCATGGTCAGGTTATTTGGCCACGGCGACGATGCGCGCGGTTATCAATACACCATGGGGTTGTTGTCGGGTCTCAGCGTCATTTTCTTCATCGTGGCATTTTTCGCAACCAAAGAGCGTATACAGCCGGACCCGCAGCAGAAGACGTCACTCGGGCAGGATCTAGCCGATCTTTTCAAAAACCGCCCCTGGATGGTTCTCTTCCTGGCCACGTTGTTTTACTTCGCGGCAATCGTGATCCGTGGCAACGTAATGCTGCCCTACTTCCGATTTGTCGCTGGCAATGTCAACCTCTACTCGTGGTTCAACGGATTCGGCCTTGCCTCATTGCTGGTTGGCGTTACGTTCTCCACCGCGGTATCGGTCCGCGTGGGCAAGCGCCAGCTCTTTATCGCCAGCATGTTGTTGTCAGGCATCTTCAGCATGGCCCTGTTCGTGATTCCCCCCAGTTCAACCGTGATGATTGTCGTCACTGAAGTGCTTCGCCAGTTTTTCTACGGGTTGTCCGGTCCCATCATCTGGGCGATGATGGGCGACGTGGCAGACTACGGTGAATGGAAGACCGGCCGCCGCGCCACTGGCACCGTAACTTCTGCCGTTGTCTTCGCGCTCTGGGCAGGCCTGGCTCTCGGAGGCGCAATCGCCGGCTGGCTGTTTTCGTTCTACGGCTTCGTATCGAGGGCTGACGTGCAGTCGCCGCAGGCACAATCCGGAATTCTCTTGACCGCCAGCATCTATGCCGGACTCGCATTCTTCGCTGTTGCCATCTGCCTGTTTTTTTACCCCATCTCTCGCGAAGGAAACCGGAAGATTGCCAACGAACTCTCCGAGCGGCGGAAGGGCTACGTATCCGATCCGACGTAAGACGAGTCTTTCTCCACGGCCGCATCGTCAAATCGTTGCGGCCGCTTTTTAATAGGGGACGTGATGGCCCAGTTTCCTTGCCATCTGTGGCAATGCTTCAGGAGCTGCCGGATCATGCCAAATCGCTGTTTAATCGCCGCTACCGCCCTGTTCATCGTGAGTGGGTCGGTGGGCGCGCAAACTCCTCCCTCTTTGAAAAATGTATATCGCAGTGATTTTCTTGTCGGAGCGGCAATCAATGCCGACCAGATCACGGGCAAGGACAGCCGTGGAGACGCCATCATCGAGTCGCAGTTCAGCACCATCTCGCCTGAAAATGCCCTCAAGTGGGAGAACATCCATCCTCGGCCCGGTGTGTACGACTTCGAACTTCCTGATCAGTATGTAGCCTTTGGCGAGAAGCACCACATGCACGTTGTCGGTCATGTGCTGGTATGGCATAGCCAGACTCCTGCATGGGTATTTCATGATGACAAAGGAAACCTTGTTGATCGCGAAACCCTGCTGAAGCGCCTGCACGACCACATTCAAACCGTAGTCGGCCGCTATAAAGGGCGTATTCAAAGCTGGGATGTCGTCAACGAAGCTATCGACGAAGACGGAACCATGCGCCAGTCGCTGTGGATGAAGATCATCGGCGAAGACTACGTTGCCAAGGCTTTTCAGTGGGCGCACGAAGCCGATCCCCAGGCCCAGCTTATCTATAACGACTACTCGCTCGAAAATGAAGCCAAGCGCAATGGCGCGCTGGCTCTGATCGCAAGGCTGAAGGCAGAGGGAGTTCCAGTCACCACCGTCGGTTTGCAAGGCCACAGCAGCCTCAACTGGCCCTCGGTCGGAGCGGAGGACGCCACCATCACCGCATTTGCAAAACTCGGCGTAAAGGTGGCCGTCACGGAACTGGACATCGATGTGCTGCCCAGCGCGACCAAGCAGCAAACCGCGGATATCTCTCTGAACTTCGCACAGGATCCAAAGCTGAACCCCTACTTTGTTGGGTTGCCGATTTCCGTTCAGCAGGAACTTGCCAGGCGCTATGCCGACCTGTTTGCGGTCTACCTGAAACATCGCGATGTTGTCACGCGCGTTACATTCTGGGGCGTCACAGATGGCGATTCATGGCGCAACGACTGGCCCATCAAGGGGCGCACCAGTTATCCGCTGATCTTCGACCGTAACGGTCAACCGAAGCTGGCTTTTGATGCCATTGTTCGTGTTGCCGCAGAGGGCAAGCACGCCAATTAATTGCGGAACAAGGGTTCAAAGGTTGCGCTGTTCATGCGAGTTGTGGAATTGGAGCCGCAGCCGCCGCTCTAGTGACCGCCTCCCTGCAGATCGACCTTGCCGCGAAACTTGCTGTAGACAAAGACCACGTATCCACACGCCAGGACCATGCCAAAACCCCACCACGCCAACCCCACTTCGAGTGTGCGCGTGCCAGATATTGCGCGCTCCAATGTGATGTCGAGATCGGCACCGGTGGTAGCTGGCAGCAAGGTTGGGTATAGTCCCCAGCACGCTCCAGCCAGCATGAAGAACAGGTAACCACAGGAGCAGAGGAATGCCTTCAACGGCTCAGTCCTGCGGTTGAAAATCCAGATCGCGAACATGGTTCCAACCACGCCAATAGGAAAGATGAACGAGATGGGGTATGTGAAATAGTTGTCCAAGCTTGTTGGTCGCACGGCGATGGTCGCGGCCAGGCTCACCAGCGTGAGCAGTGCCAGGGCCAGCCAGAGCGGCGTCACGATGCGGCGAGCGCGAATCTCAAGTTCGCCGGAAACCTTCATCGTCAGCCATAGCGCACCGTGCAATGTTAATGCCACCAGAGCCAGTACTCCGCCCACAACGGTGTACCAGTCGAGAATGCCGGGATGCGCACCGGGCTGAAAGTTGGTCCAAAGGGGCAGAAAGAAGTAGCCATCAGCCTGCAGCGGAACGCCACGCAGCACATTGGCCAGCGCGGCTCCAAAGAAGATGGTCAGCAGTGCACTTGAGAGCCCAAAAATCCCATCCAGCAGCGCCCGCCACACGCCCACATCGATGTGGTTGCGCAACTCCAGGCTCACGCCGCGCAGAATCAGCAGCCACAACACGATCATCAGCGGCAGATAAAAACCGCTGAACGCCGAGGCATAGAGCAACGGAAACGCAAAGTAGAGAGTGCCGCCGCCGGCAATCAGCCACACTTCATTGCCGTCCCATACCGGGCCAATGCTGGCAAGGCTCGTGCGTCGCTCCTCTTCCGTGCGTACCAGGAAGAGATGCAACACGCCCACTCCGAGATCGAAGCCATCGAGCACCACGTAGGCCACAATCATCACCGCAACCAGCCAGAACCAGATCAGACCCAACATGGAAACGCTCCTTTCTCTTCAGTTCTGCCCGCTGCGCCACCGGATTTCAATTGCCGTGAACCCCTTGCAAAGCGTCGGCGTTCGCCTCAGGACCCATGCTGATTTCACGATAGATGAGCACCGTGAACAGCAGGCCCATCAAGGCGTACAGTCCCATAAAGCCCAGCAGGGTAAAAAGCCCATTGCCGGCTGAAACCGTGTTCGAATAGCCTTCACTGGTGCGCATCAATCCATAGATGAGCCACGGCTGACGGCCGAGTTCGGCTGTCATCCAGCCAGCCGTGTTGGCGATGTACGGCAGCGGAAAGCTCAACAGCAGCGCCCACAATGCCCAGCGCGCCGTGAACAGCCGTTTGCGCCACATCAGAAACGCGCACACAATCATCAGCAGCGCGAACCACGTCCCCAGGCCAGCCATGATGTGGTAGGCGTAATACAGCAGCGGTAACGCCGTTGGCCATTGATCGTGTGGAATCTGGTCGAGCCCCATCACTTCAGCTTTGGTGGTTCCATAAATAAGAAAGCTCAGCGCATTGTTCACGACGATAGGGTTGTCAATCTCATGTGTTTCCTCATTTGGCTGGCCAATCAGCACCATCCCTGCGCCGCTTTCAGTGTGGAACAGGCCCTCCATCGCTGCGATGGCAGCGGGCTGGTTGCGTGCAACATATTTGCCGTGCAGATCCCCGGTGGGAAAGATGATCAAGATGGATGCAATCACGCCTGCAATCACACCAACCTTCAGGAAGATGGGTCCGTACGCGTCGCGTCGCTCTTCCAAGAGATAAAACGCGCCCACTGCGGCCATCACAAACGATCCGGTAATCACCGCGCCCGTCATGTTGTGCGCATACTGGAGCAATCCCCAGGGATTCATCAGCAGTTGCCAGAAACTCAGCACTTCAAATTGCCCATTGGCAAGCCGGTCGTAGGCCACCGGGTGCTGCATCCAGGCGTCGGTCACGATGATGAAGAATCCTGAGATCCACGATCCCAGAAAGACCATCAGGGCAGAGAACCAATGCATCCATTTTGAGAGCCGCTTCTCGCCGTAAAGAAATAACCCAAGAAAAGCCGACTCCAGAAAGAAGCTGAAAACGCTCTCCATGGCCAGCGGTTGGCCTATCACCCCGCCGGAGAGCCTCGAAAACCGCGCCCAGTTGGTGCCGAATTCGAATTCCATTGGAATCCCGGTCACCACGCCGAAGACGAAGTTGATGCCGAAGATGCGGCCCCAGAACCGTGCCGCGCGGTCCCACTGCACGCTGCCAGTCTTCAGGGCCACCGACTTCAACACCACGATCAGCAGCGCCAGTCCCATGGTGAGTTGCGGAAACAAATAGTGGAAGGTAATGGTGAAGCCGAAATGCAAGCGATGGATCAGTTCAGCAGTCATCCGGAGTCTCCAACTTCACAGGGTCGCAACTTGAGCCCAACCACCCGTCCTTTATACGCTTCTCAACCACACGCGGCGGAGCGCTCGGCGCTTTGCCTTCGTCGCGTGCTGCGAATTGGGCGTTGAGTTACCCACTGGGCGCGGATGCAAGAGCGTCCTGTTTTGGAATTGCGGGATGGTTTGAAAAAACAATCCCGGGGCCTTGAGCTTCGCCGAGCGGGCAGGGTTGCGGATCAGCGGCCTTCGATCCTCGAATCGCTCATACCCATTGACCAGCCAGTTTCAAATTGCATAGCAATCTATCCCGCCCAAAGCAGTGCGTACCCGATGTTGTTCCCGACCAACCTGTTTCTCAACGTGGCAGTTGCAGATCCGCGCGACATTGCCTCAATGAAAGTAAGCGCTATCGCGAGCCGCGGTACAAAGCGCGACTTCGTAGACTTGTATGCGTGCGCAGAGCGCTACGGCCTCACCGAAATCCTGCGCCTTTTTTCTGCGAAATACGCGCAGGCCCACTACAGCATGGTGCACATCTTCAAATCGCTGATCTTTTTCGCTGATGCAGAAAAGGACCCCATGCCCCATATGCTGGTGCCGCTCGATTGGGACAGGGTGAAGCAGTTCTTTCTCAATCAAACGCCGCAGCTGCTCTAACTCGGAAAACCGGCGGCCCCTTAATCGTTTTGTTCTCCAGGACTGATTTTGCACCGACGCCGTGTTGGCGGGAACTGCAACGTCGTTTTAAATATCAAGTCCCTCTATGGTCGGGGCGGAGGGATTCGAACCCCCGGCCCTCTGCTCCCAAAGCAGATGCGCTACCAGGCTGCGCTACGCCCCGACGTTCCAGTTTGATTGTATCGCGGATCGCTCTCAAAACTGCATTCCGGTCGGAGTTGACAGGCTCTGCCCAAGCCACACGATCAACCACACCACCAGGACCACCGGAATGGCGAAGATCAGTGCCAGTCCCAAGCCAAGCAGAAGCAGAAATGCCCAGTCTTTTCTCGTGTGCTTCCGCGGTTCGCCCAGGTGCCGGGAAAGCAGCAGGTAGTTGCGGCGGTTCGCTTTCCAGGCAATGTCGAAGATATCGCCGAAGAAGGGAATTGAGCCCACCAGCACGCCGATCCCCAGGTTCACCGCCATCCGCACCAGCGTCACGTAGGGCACTCCGCGCACCCATGCCGCTACCGGGATAACCAGCGACAGCAGTCCGGCCAGCACGTCGCCAAGCCCAGGAACCAGCCCGATGATTCCGTCGATGCCAAACCGAACCCTGGTGCCGGGAATGCGAAATGCCTCATCCAGCAGGATCTCCAGCCTGTGCAGCGTCTCGTCACGGAAGATCCATGCGCCCCGATTCCAGCGATCCGCGCTCGGCGTGCCGGCTGGCATCCGGGTCTCCGCCGAAAATGGGTCGGTGCGGGGCAAGAGCGTGTCCTCAGGGTTGAAGATTTCTCCACCTGATTCGATGCTACAATCGATAGGATATACGGCGGCTATAGTTCAGTGGCAGAACGCCTGTCTGTGGCACAGGATGTCGAGGGTTCGATCCCCTCTAGCCGCCCCAGGAATTGCCAGGACCGACCCACTTAAACCTTCTTCGAGAAAGCCCACTTGCCGAGTCCCCGTGACCGCTGAAATCCATGAAAATGCAAGGTTAGATCTCCGGTCCTCTGTCCTTCCGGAGTGGCTCACCTCGTTTCGGCCGCGGCTCGGTCTCTCCAATGGTCATCTGCAGACGATCGTGGGCAACTTTCTGCCTCGGCCACCCCTGCCATTTGCCACGGTGGCTGAAACGGTGGAAGTGGATCCGGTTGATGGCAGCCGCGTACTTTGCCATTGCCACTGGCAACCGATTCCTCCGTTTGCCAGTCCTGCCGCTTCCGACACGGTCACGCTGGTTCTTGTGCATGGGCTCGAGGGCTCTTCTGACTCCCGATACATCCTGGGGATCGCCGCCCGGGCATTTGCTGCCGGCTGCAACGTCGTCCGCATGAACATGCGCAACTGCGGGGGCACTGATGCCCTCACTCCCACGCTCTATCACTCCGGGCTTTCAGGCGATGTGGGCGCTGTGGTGCGCCATTTTTCTAAAACTCGCGGTCTCACTCGATTCGCGCTGGTCGGATATTCCATGGGAGGCAACCTGGTGCTCAAACTGGCCGGGGAGTGCGCAAACACCCTGCCGCTGGTTGCAGTGGCCGCCGTTTGCCCCGCCATCGACCTCGCTGCCGGAGCAGATGCCCTGCACGAACCTCAAAATCGTGCCTATGAGTGGCGCTTTCTGCGCGGGCTCAAGGCACGCTACGCCCGCAAGGCGCAACTCTTTCCCAACCGCTTTGCCAAGCCCGCGGAAATCGGCCCTATCCAATCCATTCGCGAATTCGATGGCAAAATCGTCGCTCGCTACTGTTACTTCCGCGATGCTGACGACTACTACTACCGCGCCGCCAGTGCCCGTGTTGTGGACTGCATTACGGTGCCCACGCTCATCCTCTGTGCGCAGGACGATCCCTTCATACGCCTATTTCCTGAAACCCGCGCCCTGTTGCTCGCCAACCCTCAAGTCACATTTGTTGAAACGCGCCACGGCGGTCATTGCGCCTACCTCTCAAGGGACTCTGGCGATCAAATCCACTGGGCAGAGGCTGCCGTCGTCCGTTATCTTCTCTCCAAGGCCGGGGCATCCGATGGAAGCTGATTGGGAGATTCAACTCGGCGGCGGCGCACCGATCATCGAGGCCAATGGGCCCGGTTTCATTGACCTGCGCCCCCACCCTGAGCGCGCCGCTCTCTTGCCTGAGGCTGTCGCATTCCCCACACTGGCTGAAGCGCTCTTCGTGCTCAACGCCGGCACATCTCCGGTATGGACGTCAAAATGCGATGTCTGGCCCGTTCTCAACGTCTCGGACCTGGACGTGGACGAGTTAAATGCGCCGCCTGAATCCGTTGTCCACGCCCTTGCCTGTTACATCGATTTGCTGCCGCAGGTCAGCTATCACTGGACGACGCATATCGATGTGGCTGAATACTGCAAGCGGGCGTGCCGCCATCTACGCGCAGTCCCACTCGCTTGCTGTCGAGCGGATTTCGTCATCCGTCACGCTGTCGTCTCCGACCAGTCGCACAGCCTCACTCCCATGGACCGCGGAATCACCGCATACATCACCGCATGTGGCGCCTCAGAGGATGAAGCAAACTCCACCCTCCAGGCAGCTCTGCTGGTGTTTGCCCGTGTACTCTCATCGCAATCAACGTTAGAATGAAGCCTGCCGACGTTAGAATCAAACCTGCGGGCGAGTAGCTCAATTGGATAGAGCACCGGCCTTCTAAGCCGGGGGTTGTGGGTTCAAGCCCCGCCTCGCCTACCACTTTATAATC